>CAIYWI010000026.1 GCA_903929885.1 uncultured Phycisphaerales bacterium | reverse complement strand
CGACCTGATCGTGCATGCCGCACTCGCGGCGGAGCCGGCGGAACGCTACCAATCGGTGGCGGCGTTGGCCGAGGACCTTCGACGGCACCTTCGGGGCGAGCCGATCACCATTCGTCCGCCTCGCCTGTGGGAGACGCTGGTAGCCTCGGCGAAGCGTCACCGGGCGAGGTACGCGGCGGCGGGCATGGTGGCCGTGCTGCTCGCAGGCGCGGTCGCCTTCGGGACGATGCAACTGGTGCGGGCGAGGAAGGCCGAGGCGAAGTCGCAGCAGATGCTCTTCGAGGTCGTCGCCGCCTCGCAAACCATGCTGGTGGAAGGGTACGAACGGTTGTACCACGCCAAGCAGCCGCTGGAGTCCAAGCGGATCGTGCTGGACGCGACGCGTCGCCAACTCGAGGCGGCATTCGAGCGGGTCGGCGATGATCCTATTCTCGCGCGAACGCTGATCGAATCGCTCGGTCGTCTCGCATCGATCACCGGAAGCTCCGGCAACGAGAGCATGGGGTTGCAGGATCAAGCCGCCTCGCTCATCGATCGCGCCGAGACTCTCGCACGGCAACTCGTGGCGACACACGACTCGGCGGCGGCGAGAAACTCATTGAGTCGCACCCTCGAGCTCAAGGCCTTCATCATCGAACTGCCCGCTCGTCCGGCCGTGTTCGCGGAGGCCGCCGACGAGGCGGCCCGTGCCGCCGCCCTCGCCGCCCCCGCGGAGCGAGCCGAGCACGAGCGCAGGGAGCTCAATCTCCGCGTGCGGTACGCGGTGACGCAAGGCGACTTCGCGGCGCTCGAGTCGTCCGTCGAGCGAATGCGGCGGCTGGCCGCCGCCTCGCCAAACGACGCGAATCTGCTCGACGAGGTGGGAATCGCCGAACGCCTTCTGGGCGAAGGGCTCGCCAACGCCGGGCGGCCCGGCGCGCGGGAAGCCCTCGAGGCGGCTCGCCGCACGCTGGAGCGGTCGACCCAACTCGGCAACGACCACTACAGCAATCGACGGATGATCCCGCTCATCGACCTTCAGTTGCTCAGGTGGCGGACGCCCGCCGAACCGGCCGATGTGCTCGTGGCCGACCTGTGCAACGCCTTGGCGGCCTCGCGAGCGGCGTGGAAGGAGTCACCCGCGGGCAACTTTGCGCGGGGGGCGCACCTCCGGAGCGTGCTGGTCGCCGCCCGCGTCGGAGGGCTCATCGCGCCCGGCGAGCGAGAGCCGGCGGAGGCCATCCTCGCGTGCATCCGCGAGGAGCTGTCGCAGGTCGACGCCGACCCGGGCAAGACGACACCCCACGCCGACGAACCGGCCCTGCTCGCCGACATTCAGCGGCTGCTCGCGGCGATCGAGGCATCTGCCTCGGGGACGGGGCCCTCGCCGGTCAGCGAACCGGCCGTTCGGTAGGTCCAACAATCACCCGTCGTGACCACCGCGGATGAGACCCCCTTCGATTCGGCCGAGCCGCGGCACAATCCGCTGCGGGTGCTCTTTCTCGACCTCAACTCCTACTTCGCCTCCGTCGAGCAGCAGCTCGAGCCGTCGCTGCGGGGCAAGCCAGTGGCCGTCGCGCCGGTGATGGCCGATGGCGGGTGCTGCGTGGCGGCCAGCTACGAGGCCAAGGCCTTCGGCGTGCGAACCGGTACGCGGGTGGGCGAGGCCAAGCGGCTGTGTCCGGGCATCCACATCGTCAAGACACGTCACCGGGCCTATGTCGAGATGCACCACAAGATCATCGAGGCCGTGGAGACGTGCCTTCCCGTGGAAGAGGTGCTGAGCATCGACGAGATGGCCTGTCGCCTCGCCCGCGACGAGCGCGATCCAGCCAAGGCCGTCGAACTGGCCCACCGCGTGAAGCGGGCCATCGCGTCGCGCGTGGGCGAGTGCCTGCGGTGTTCGATCGGACTTGCGCCCAACCGGGTGCTGGGCAAGCTTGCCACCGACATGCAGAAGCCCGACGGGCTGGTGGTGATCGAGTCGGGCGAGTTGCCGGGGCGGCTGGTGCACCTGAAGTTGCAGGACTTCCCGGGCATCGGGCCCAGGATGGTCCAGCGGCTGCGGGCCTTTGCCATCGACACCGTGGAGGACCTGTACGCACGGAACGAGGAGCAGCTTGAGCGGGCTTGGGGGAGCGTGCTGGGCCGCTATTGGCATCGCTGGCTGCGGGGGCAGGAGACGGTGCACCGAACGAGCCGCACGCGGAGCGTGGGGCACCAGCACGTGCTGCCGCCGGAGGCGAGGAACCCCGAGGCGGCGTGGGGCATCTGCGTGCGGCTGCTCCACAAGGCCGCCGCGAGGATGAGGCACCTGGGGTACTACGCCCAGCGGCTGACGCTGGTGGTGGCCTGCGGCAGGCGGCGGCCGAGTACATGGGGCCCGCGGTCGGAGGAAGCCGAGTCACGTGCGTGGACGGGTGCGGCATCGCTCGAGGGGGGCAAGCAGGACACACTGACGCTCGCGAGCGAGTTGCGGGCGTTGTGGGAGAAGCGGCCACCGGGCGACCCGACTTTCGTGGGCGTGACGTTGCACGACCTGCTCCCGGCGGCGAGCGTGACGCTGCCCCTCTTCAAGGAAGAGCAACAACGTGAACGCCTGAGCCGGCTCATCGACGAACTGGATGCCTCGCACGGGCCCTTGACCGTGTACACGGGGGCAATGCACGAGGCGAGGAAAAGCGCGGCGGGGGGCATTGCCTTCCGCTCGGTGCCGGACCTCGACCTTCCCGACAGCGTGGCCTGACGGGGGTCGGACAGGCCCACCGGATCACTGTCGACTCAGGACTCGGTTCGGCGGTGGCGAACGAGGGGGGACAAAACTCCCTTCAAAGGACTCCGAATATACTGGCCCCACTCGCGGGATCGGGAGCACGCGTGCCCGGAGGCACGGCGACCCGGGGCAAACCCGCGTCTGGACGGAACCATCGACATGGGCATTGTGCTGCTGATCGTGAGCGTGACGCTGGCCCTGGTCTGCCTCCTGGGCATGGCCAAGGCGACCAGCCCGCTGGTTCGCACCGCGCTCGCAATCCTCGCGCCATCGCTGATCGGCTTGGGGCTGGCGGTGTGCTCGGTGGTATACGTGCCCAGCGACAAGACGGGCATTGTGACCAAGCACGCCTTTGGCTCGTCGCTCAAGGATGGCAAGATCATCGCGGTGGATGGCGAGATGGGCGTGCAGGCCGACGTGCTGCCCCCGGGATGGCACTTTGGCTACTGGCCGGTGATCTACAGCGTGAGCAATGTCGATCTGGTGTCGGTGGAGTCGGACGACGTGGGGCTCATCGAGACGGCCGACGGCATTCCGCTCGAGGGCGATCAGCTCTTCGCCCCGGACTTCCCGCCTGCGGAGTTCCAGCAGATGCTCGACGCCAGGCACTTCCTGACGACTGGCAAGGGGTTCAAGGGCAAGCAGGCCTCGGTGCTCAAGCCGGGTCGCTATCGGCTGAACACGCGTCTGTACAAGGTGACGATGGTCAAGCAGACGGAGATCCTCTCGGGCGAGGTGGGCGTGCTGAAGGCCAACTACGGCAAGCCGCCGTCGATGACGATGACGCCGCCGCCCGCGCCGGCGGAGGCGGGTCAGCCCGCGCAGCCCGAGGATCCGGTGAAGTTCGCGGCCGACGGCGAGATGGGCATCCGCGCCGAGGTGCTGCCTCCGGGCAAGTACGCGATCAACACGGACGCCTTCACGGTGACGGAGATGTGGACGACGCAGATCATCGCCCACTACACGCAGCACGCCGCGGCAGCCGCCGCCTCCAACAAGGCCTCGGCATCGCCATCGGCGGGCGAGGAGAAGGAGATCACGGTCCGCACGACCGACGGCTTCACGTTCCCGGTGGACGTGCGGGTCGAATACCTCATCAAGCCCCAGGACGCCCCCCTCGTGGTGGCCAAGTTGGGCGACGACGAAGGCGAGCGGTTCCGCAACGCGCTCAACTCGGCGGTGCGTGCGATTTTCCGCAACAACGCGGAGAACGTGAAGGCCCTCGACTACGTGCAGATGCGATCGCACCAGGAATCGCAGTCGCTGGCGATGCTCCGATCGCAGATGGCTCGCTTCGGCGTGACGGTGACGGCCGTTCGAATCGGCAACGTGGGCGATGAGTTGAGTCTGGGCACGCTGCTCAAGACGCAGACCGACCGCGAACTGGCCAAGCAGGAGCAGCAGACCTTCCAGGAGCAGCAGAAGGCCGCGAACCAGAAGAAGGAACTGACCCGCACCACGCAGGAGGCCGAGGAGGAGCGCAAGCTCGCGACGGCGACCTACGAGGTGAAGATCGCCGACGAGGCGCAGAAGCGCAAGGTGATCGAGGCCAAGGCGGAGGCCGAGGCGACGAAGATCAAGGCGGTGGCGCAGGCCGAGGCGTACAAGCAGATCGCCGAGCAGATCGGCAAGAGCAACGCCGCGCTCATGGAGGTGCTCAAGATCGTCGGCGAGCGGAACATCCAGATCGCGCCGCGGGTGCTGGTCACGGGGCAGGCCCGCGACGGCGGCGCGTCGGCCTTGGTCGGGACGCTGCTGGATCGCATCACCGCCGAGGACGAGCAGCAGTCGAAGGCCGCATCGCCTCGCTGAGCCGCCCGGTCGCGTCCCGCTCGCACGCGGGGCGGATCAGGGCTCGATCATCTGGCGGATCTGCTCCATCTGCGCGAAGCGCTCGGAGGAGAGTCGCTGGCCCTTGGCGATCGCCGCGTCGACGGTCGCGGCGAGTTGCCTGGCCTCGCGACGCTCGCCCTCGTCGCCCGAGGCGAGCAGTTCGGCAAGTCCGACCGCTGCGGCGAGCGAGGAGGGATCGATCGACAGGGCGCGGCGGTAGGCGCGGATCGCCGCGCCGCGGTCCTTCATCTCCGCGGCGATGGCGCCGAGGGTCTCGAGCGTCGGCGCGATCGCCAGCGCCTCGACCGCCTCTTCCGACAGGGCTCGCGCCTTGGCGAGCGCGTCGGTCTGGCCGCCGGCGCGGTGCTCCTTGAGCAGCAGGAAGGCCAGGTTGTTGCGGGCGGCGGCGAGATCGCGAAGCGACGCGCCTTGGCTGCGCGCCAGGAGCCGCTCGTACAGCGAGATGGCCAAGGGGCGGTCCGCGATGGTGTCCGCCGCGTACGCCATGGCTCCCAGCGCGGCGAAGTCGCCGGGATTCATGGCGAGCGTGGCGCGAATGGCGCCGGCGATCTCGGTCGCGGCGGCGTTGCGGCGAGCGGTGTCTTCGACGGCGCCCTCGAAGTCCGCGACGCACGCGGCGAGCAGCGTGGTGCGGGCGAGGATCGATCCGGGAGCGAGTTCGACGGCCTTGCGTGCCGCCGTCACGGCGCGGGCCGCGGGGCCCTTCATCGCGAGCACGATGTTGGCGAGTTCGACCTGCGCCGACGCCGAGGAGGGGTCGAGCGCGATGGACTTCTGCGCGGCCTCGAGTGCGGCGGGCAGTTCTCCCCGCAACTCGAGCACCGAGGCGTGGGCCTCCCACGCCTGCCCGTTGGCGTCGGCCGAGGCGACGAGTTCGGAGGTGATCGCCATGGCGAGATCGAGCGAGCCGGCACGCTGGTCGGGGAATCGGACGGCCACGCGGCTCCACGCCTGCGCCAACGCGATGGACTCGTCCTTGGACGCGCGATCGCGGATCGCGGCCAGGGCGTTGAGCCAGTCTCTTGCCGTGGCGACGTCGTTGACCGTCGCGGCGGCCGGGACGGCGATCCGTGCACGGACGACGCCCGAGGATTCGGCCAGGGGCTGAACGAGCCGCCGGGCGACGGCGACCTGCCCCGCGAGCACATTGGCGCGGACGACGGCATCGATCAGGCGGAGCTTGAGCACGTCCTGATCGGCGACCTGAGCGGGAAGGCGGTTGGCGGCCAATGCGGCCAGCGCGGGCTGCGGCTCTCCGAGGGCCAGATGACACTCGGCGACGAGCACGTCGGCCTCAAGGCCGCGACGGAGCGTGCGCCAGGCGTTGGCGGATTCGAGCGCCTGCCTCCAATCGCCGGCGCGGGCGAGCACCTCGGCGGCAACCTGACGGATCTCCGCATCGCCCGGGAACGACGCGGCGGCACGACGGACGATTCTCGTGGCCTCGGCGAGGCGAGCGGCCTCCTGCACGCCAAGGCGACGGACGACGAAGAGTTGGGTCGACGGATCGTCCTCGAAGGTGTCGGCGATGCGACCGAGCGAGGCGACGTCGTCGAGCTTGCCGGCCCGCTGAACCTCCACGACGGCGCGGATGGCAGCCGCGCGACGCGCCGTGGCGGGATTGGACTCGAGACTGGCGGCCAGCGACTCGAGGCCGGCGACATCGTCGGGACGGGCGGCGACGGCGGCTTGCTGCACGACCACGGCGAGTTCGGTCAGGCCCGGCAGGCGTTCAAGGCCCTTGCGAGCGACGGCCTCGGCCCCGGCGAAGTCGCGGATGCCGAGGCGGAAGCGGGCGGCGGCGACCCACGCCTGCGGATTGTCGGGCGCGAGTTCGCACGCCTTGGCGTAGTGACCGATGGCGGCCTGGGGATCGACCTCCTCGGCATGGAGGGCCAAGGCGATGGCCTTGTCGAAGGCGGAAGCATCGGACGCTTCGAGCGCCTGAAGCGCGAGACGTTCTCCCTCTGCGTCCGTCAGGTCGCGGAGGGCGGCCGCCGCGAGGCCGAGCATGCGGGCCTCGACACCCTTCATGCGGATCAGTTCGCGGTAGGCGGCCACGGCCTGCTGGTCGCGACGGAGCGCCCCAAGCAGGAATGCGCGGCGGAAGGTCATCTCGCGAGCATCAGCGTCCTTCTCCTCGGCGATGGCGTCGACGGCCTGAAGCGAGGTCTGCGCGTCGCCCATCTGCGCGAGGCGATCGACGGCGAGCAATCGGCCTCGCAGGTCGGCGCTCTCGTCAAGGGCCAGACGCCCGAGTTCGGCGAGCGCGTCGGCGACGCGACCCTGCTTCTGCATGATCTCGGCGACGCGGACCGTGAGCGGCGCCCGATCGGCGGCCATGGAGGCGGCCGCGGAGAGGTGCTCGACGGCGCCGGCGTAATCGGGCGCGATGCCGTGGGCGGGATCGTCGATCAGCAGGGCGTCGATCAGGGACATGCGGACGTCGAGGCGGCCGGGGGCCTCGTTGACGAGGGTGCGGAGCAGCGCGACGGCCTCGTCGCGCTGTCCCTGGTCGGCGTGAAGCTTGAGGAACGCCCTGGCCTTGGCGAAGCGGACATCGACCGAGGGTTGGTCTCGATCGGAGCCGCCGAGATCGGTCACGCGCTGGGCGATGTCGCGAACGAACGCCACGTCGTCGGTGGGCGCGTCGGCCCGCAGCGCGGCGACGTGCACATCGAGCGAGTCGCGGTGGTCGCGGACGAGCGCACGCCAGGTCTCGATCGCCTCGGGATGGTCGATGATGTCGCGGAAACGGGCGCGGATGATCTCGGCCTCGACGCGACGATCGTCGGGTTGGCTCTTGACGGCCTGCTCGACCGCGGCGATCGCCTGGTCGCGGCGGCCTGCAGACACCATGGCCAGCGCGCGGTCGAGCAGCGAGGCGAGATCGTCGACCTCGCCTCCGGCGGCGTCGATCAGGAGCGATTCGATCCCGAGCTTGTGGCGAACGCTCATCGAGACGAGTCGGCGCGAGAGATCCGCGTCGACCAATCCGGGCGTGCCCATCGCCTGCTCGACGGCGGCACGAGCGTCGTCGGGGTGACGCTCGAGCGCGAGCAGCGCGACGCGGGCGGGCAGGAGCATGCGCCGGGCCTCGCGGCGAACCTCCTCGTTGGTGTCGTTGCCCAGTTCGGTGATGGCCTGGTCGATGCGGGCCAGCAGTTCGCCCGGATTGTTCACGTGGCGGCCGGCCTCGACGCGAAGCGCCTGGGCGTGCAACATGACCAGCGCGGACGCGGGGCTCGACGCGGCGACCTTGACGGCCTGCGTGGCGGCCTGCGCACCCTCGTCGATGCGACCCTCGTCGAGCAGCGTCTGGGCGACGCGAACGATGGGCACTGGCCAGCCGCGGGACAGCGCGGAGGCGTAGACGCTTCCCCAAGCCTCGCGCGCCTCGTCGGCACGACCGAGCTCCATCAGGGCGTTGCCGCGGAGGAAGGCGAAGATGGGCTCGTTGGGACTGAGCTTGATCGCCGAATCGGCGTGGTCGAGGGCCTCTCGCGGCGCGGGCGTCTCGAGCGCGATCCTGACGGCGCGGACCCAGGCCTGCGCGCCGGCCTCGCCCTCGCGCGCCTCCAGGGCGGCGACGACGGCGCGAGCGTCTTCGTTGCGATCGGCTTCGATCAGCGCCAAGGCCGTCAAGCCCAACACCTCGCTGCTCTCGTCGGCCGGCTGCTTGTCGCCGGGGCGGATGTCCGCCAGCAATTCGGAATACATGCCCGCGGCCCACAGGCGCCTGGCGAGCAGGCGACGGCACATCGAGTCCTCGAGACGCGTGGCGGCGTCGCGAAGCACCTCGATCGACAGGCCGAACCACCCTTGATCGTCGAGGGCGCTCAGCAGCTCCGCCGCGACCGCCACCTCGTGGTAGGCGGGCGGGGCCACGCGACGACCGGTCACGGGATCGAGCCCCACGGCGGCGCAGAGAGCGGTCCGGAAGCCCGCGGCATCGACCTCTCGTCCGGCCCGTTGGGCGGCCAGATGCGGAAGGAACGCGAAGCAAGGAACGCCGTTGTGGTCCTTGGCGACCTGCCCGGCGAAAGCCACCGCCTCGTCCTTGCGATCCGCCCCGATGAGGAAGTCGATGCGGACGATGGCCGCGCGGCACGAGTCGGGCGCGATGGAGAGAAGCCGCTCGGACAGGGCCTCGAAGTCGTGATCGAAGTTGGTCGCGCCGGCGCGGGCCTCGGCCTCGGCGAACAGGACGTCGAGGTCGGCGGAGGCGGCGAGGCCCAACTCCGACGGCCGCAGCCGCATGGCGAGGTCCCGGGCCTCGATGAAGTGACCGACCTCGTTGTAGAGCCGGAGCAGCTTCATCGCGGTCTCGCGATCGGAGCGATCAAGCTCGATGGCGCGGGAATAGGCGTTGGCCGCCTGCACGAGGTGACGGCCCGAGGGCTCCTCGAGCCGCTCGCGGGCCTTCGCGAACGCGAGCCACGCCTCGCGATCCTCGGGAGTCCGGCGGAGGTAGCGGGCCAGGTCCTCGAGGGCGGGACGAAACTTGCCTTGCTCGAAGGCGGACATGCCCTGGGCTCGCAGGCGGGCGGCATGACGCTCGTTCTGCCAGCCGCGGACCACGACGACCATGACGGCCCCGGCGACGACGACGGCGGCGATGCCGCTGGCGAGCATGAGACGACGGGCGGCCTTGGGCTTGAGTTTCATGACTTGGTGACCTTCCTGATGACGAGCAGCACGGTGTGCCAGATGATCTTGAAGTCGAGGAGGAAGCTCTCCCGCTCGACGTACTCGATGTCGTACTTGATCCACTCCTGGAAGTCGCTGCCCTCGGCGCGGGTGCGGCGGATCTGCCACAGGCCGGTGACGCCCGGGCGAACGCTCAGTCGGGCCTCGCGCCACGCGGGGCAGTACTGATTCTCCTTGAAGGGGCTCGGGCGCGGCCCCACCACCGACATGTCGCCGAGCAGCACGTTGATGAACTGGGGAAGCTCATCGAGCTGGAAGTCGCGGAGAATTCGACCGACGCGGGTGAGGCGAGGATCGTCGGGGATGAAGAACTGCGGCCCGTCGGCGCGGTTGGCCCCGGCCAACGTCGCCTTGACGGCATCGGCGTCGCGTCGCATCGACCGGAACTTGATGCACCCGAAGGAACGCCCGCCGACGGTCTCGCGGCGGTGAACGAAGAAGATCGGGAAGCCGTCCTCGATCAGGATCGCCAGCGCGATGAACGGGTAGAGCGGCAGCGTCATCGCGAGCACCAGCAGCGAGAAGAGGATGTCGAAGGGGCGCTTGAGCGGCCGACTCGCGATGACGGGAGGCTTGACCGACGCCAGCGACGCCGCGACCGGCTCGATCTCCTGCCATTCGAGGGGCTGGGGCGCGGGGCGCTGGTCGGGAAGGTCGAAGAGGACGGCCGGGCCGACGGCGGCGGCGTGGGCCGGGAGCTTGCGTCCGGCGCCGACCCACAGGGGCCCTCGCACGGTGTCGGGAACGGCGTGGTTCGATTCGCCGGCCGCCCAGACATCGTCGCCGGTCCGGCTGATGCCGTCCACGACGGCGTCGGGCCTGCGCCAGCGGCGGACGATCTCTCGGAGGAATCTGGCCCGTTCGGCCTCGCTCACGACGTGAAAGACGCGGCCCCGAAGGCGTGCAGCCGTGCGCGACGTCCGACGGATGCTCTTGCGGAGCCGGCGCCAGCCGGTCGACGCATCGGGCGCCGCCTGCCAGATGCGAGCCACCTCCGCCTGCGTGGTGAGGCCGATGCGATGACGTCGCGAGTCGCTGCCGCCGTAGAGCCGCTCGAAGCGGATGAATCGTCCCTCCGCATCGCTGCGAACGACCTCGGCGAAGTCGCCGCTGCCGGGATCGACGAGTCGCACCGCCACCAGGTCGGGGTCGGCCCACGACATGGAGTCGAGCAAGGCCGCGGGACGGCAGATGGCGAGGACGCCGGGATTGATGAGCAGGTAGAGCTCGGCGTGAGGCACGATGACCGAGGGCTCGCCGGGGCGCACGACCTGCACGCCTCTCGAGGCCCAGAATCGATCGTGCACCTCGGAGAGCGTCAGGCCCCAGATGGTGCGTTCTTCGCTCATGCGGCGATCTCGTTCTCCATGCGCTCGGCGGCCACGCACTTGGCGAGCATGTCGGCGGATTCCATCCCGGGCAGGGGCGTCGCGACAGGGCCAATGGGGATGGCGTCGCCCGAAGGCACCGAGTTGAGCGCGGCGCTGCCGGCGGCGGTGTGGACGAAGTCGCTGTCGCTGGCACGGTTGAAGACCATGCCGCCGAGGCGTCCGCCGATGCTCGCCACGTGGGCGGCGGCCTCGCGAACCAGGCCGTGGCGGGTGCCGCGACCGACGACGAGAATGGTCTCGTCGGCGATGGCGGCGGCGATGTTGGCCTCGAGGCTGCCGAGGACCGGACCGGTGTCGACGAGAATCACGTCGTACTGCTCTCGAAGCGAGGCGAGCAGCAGGCGGAAGTGCTCGTGCGTGAGGCGGCTGCGGAGCTTGGCGTCGGCCGTGCCCGCCGGAAGGATCCACAGGCCGGGAATGGCGGTGGCGAGGATCTCCGGGGCCTTGCGGTGGTGAAGGATGGCGTGGCCGGTGCCGTGCAGGGGCGCGGCGCCGAGCCGACCGCTGAGCGCGCGACCGATGAGATCGAAGTCGATCAGCAGCGTGCGGGCACCCGCCGCGCTGCAGGAGATGCCAAGGGAAAGGGCCAAGGTGGTCTTGCCGTCGCCCGAGCTGGGGCTGGAGATCACGCGAGTGCGCTGCCCGTCGCTGCCGAGCCGCAGCCGCATGCGGACGTGATGCACCGCGTGAACGGCGGCGGAGAGGCGGCCGGCGTCGGCCTCCTCCTCGTCGAGTTCGGGCAGGACGCCGAGCATCGCCGCGGGGATGCCCGCGTCGACGGTCTGGTCGGCGTATCGGAAGCGTCGATCGGCGAACCCGATGAAGAGCATGGCGACGAAGGGAAAGCCGAACCCGGCGATGAGCCCGAAGAGGGCGTACTTCACGCGGGGGTCCTTCGCCGGCATCGAGGGCGGGGTGTCCGGGAGGATGACATCGATGCGGCCGATGCGATCCTGCACCTTGGCCTCGAGGGCGAGTTGATCGATGCGCCTGGTGACCTCGTCGAGCAGGGCGGTGGTGTTGAAGACCTCTCGCTGCAGCTCGTCGGTCTGGGTGAGTGCCTTGCTGACGGCGATGGCCTTGGTGCGGAACTTCTCGGTCTGATCGCGAAGCCGCAGATAGGCGTTGGCCAGTTCGGGAGGCGTCATGGCCTCGATGGGCACCGGCATGGTGTTGGCCTGCACCGCGGGGTTCATCCACTCGCGAGCGCGCTGATCGATGGCGCGTTCGAGCATCTCGAGTTCGGTGCGGACCCGCTGGAGGACGCGATGGTCGTCGGCGTAGGTGGAGCGGAGCTGGTCGATGGCGCGGGCCGTGTTCTCGTAGTCGAAGATGAGCCGGGCCATCTTGCGATCCGACAGCGCGATCTGCTCGGGCGTCTTGGCGACCGCGAGCATCTTCGCGCCGCCCTGGGCGGCGGCCTCGGCCTCGAGCGCGGCCGGGTCGATCCCCGCCTCGCCCAGCATCATGGCGAGGGCGGAGATGCGAGTGTCGAAGTTGAGCATCTGCGTGACGTAGTGCTCGTTGAGACGGCGAAGGTCGTCGGTCTCGAACTCGGCGGCGACGGCGCGGATGCGGGTCTCGAAGTCCCGCTTCTGGGCCTCGAGCGTCGTCTTCCGCGATGCCAAGGCCGACACCTGCATGTCGCGCACGCTCTTGGCTTCGGCGCCGACGAAGAGTTCCTGGTAGGCCTTGATCGTCTCCTGCACGGCGATCAACGCGGCACGGGGCTCCGGATCGTGGAAGTTCACGAACACGAGCTCCGGCGCCTCCTTGTTGGTCGAGACGGAGAGATTCCTCGTGAAGTCCTCCTCGGACTCGGGCGTGCGGGGACGTCCCAGCTCGCGCCACGCGACGCTGTTCATGGCACGGGCCTGCACGCGGGGGTTCTGGAGCAGGCTCGCCTGGGTGTTGGCGAACGCCGCCACCATGGGCTGCTGCGCCGGATCCTCGACCTGATAGAGAATGCGGGGCATCGTCGCCTGAACGCGGACCAACCCCTCCACCTTGTATTGGGGCTTGGGAATCAGGTAGCCGGCGGCGGCGGCCGACAGGCCGAGCGTCGCGCACAGGATGCCGGTGAGGAGGAATCGCCCGCGCAGGTGACGTCGGATGAAGTCGACGATGCTCACCTGCTGCTGGCCGGGATCGCCGGCGACGCCGTGGAGCGACTCCACGTCGTGGGCGTGAGAGCCATACCTGAGGAAGGGAGGTTCGCCGGTCATCGATTCTTCCAGTTCGAGTCGCTGAGCAGGCGCAGCGCCGGCGCACACGGCATGAGCACGGACTGCACCATCTGCTTCTCTTCGGACGGTTCCCGGGCCTGATTGAGGGCAACCTGCACCTGCGCCGCGCCATAGGGCCTCGAGGTGTGGTCGGCCGCGGCCCGACGGATGGCCCCCATCTCGGCGGGGAAGCCCTCGCCGGGCATCGCGAAGAAGTTGTACACCACCAGCGTTCGCTCCTGGTCGAAGAACTGGCGGGCGAAGTGATACCGCATCGCGATCAGGCGCGTGCCGTCCACCTCGATGGGCACCTCGCGGGCCGGCGACTTCTCCGCCCACCCCATCCCGGGATAGCAGATGGGCGGGTAGTGTCCCGCCATGTCACGCGTGTCGCGGCACTGCACCAGCGACATGCTCACCGTCTCGCCGGTGCGCCGGTTCACGAATCGCCTCGACAGGATCGCGTTAGGCTTGAGCAAGACCTGGGCCGCGGCGGGCACGGCCACCTCCTCGCCGCGCCAGTCGCCGAACTGCAGCGGAAGGTCGCCCACGGCACGGGCGGCCGCGGCGTGGAACTCGTTGCCGTCGGCGGCGCTGGGGCGGCCCTCGGTCTCGAGGCCCATGGCCGCTACGAGGATCGCGGCGACGACGATGGGGATGAAGCGGAACGAGATCGTCATGGCGTCACGAACTCCCGGTTCACTGGTACGCGAGGTTGAATCGGGTCACGGGCACCTGCGCCCATCCCAGCACGGTGTGGATGCCTCGCAGGGCGAGGAAGGCCACCGGCAGCATCAGCCAGCCGCTGGCGTCGTGAAAGGCGTCGGCGAACGACTGCGAGGAGTAGCCGTAGAACAGCGTCGTGGGGATGAGCCGAACGACGTTGCACGCCAGCGCCACCAGCGGGCTGGCCACCAGCACGATGGCCCGGGCGTAGCCGCGGAAGGGGATGCTGAAGGCGAAGGCATAGGTCACGAGGATGAGCGCGAGCACCATCCGCATGCCGTTGCAGGCCTCTGCCACGGCGATGTCGTGACCGTTGAGGGTGAGCAGGTTCATCGACCGCTCGATGGGCACGCCGAACGTCTCGAGAATCACCTGCGTCGCCTGCGCGCCCGCCGTCTGGAGCGGGCCGGCCACGGCGTGGCGAATGACGCCCGGCAGCGGCACCGCGAAAGCGAGGACGGCGAAGGCCGGGAAGAGCTTGAGGAGCGTGTTGACGCCCAGGCCCGTGACCAGCGCGCCGATCAGCGTCACCACCGCCCCCGCGTGCCATGCCGCCTGGATGGCGTGATGGAAGCCGACCCACGACATGAACCACCCGATCAGGATGATCACCGGACCGAAGAGCGTGCCCGTGGGGCTCAGGTGGCGCAGGCGAATGCGGCGGATCCACGCCAGCCACGCGGCGACGAAGGGCACGAGGATGATGTGACTCTGCTCCTCGTCGAGCGAGACGATGTTGATGAGATCGCTCCACGTCTCCCGCATCGTCCAGACGCACGCGGCGACGAGCGCGAGCCACATCGCCAGCATGGCGCGGCTGCGGAAGACCGAGCCCGCGGCTCGGGGGGGACGGCCGGTGACCTCGCTCATTCCTCCACCCCCTCGCCCACGAGTTGATCGAAGCACGAATCGCCCGCCTTGACGCGACCGCCCGGCCCCACGAGGCACCTGACCGCCAGCGCCTTGGGGCCGACCGTGCCGCCGGCGAGCACGACCGAGTCGTGAAGTCTCGCCGTCGGATCGACGGCGGCCCCTTGCTCGGCGAGGGAGAACGTGAACTCCCACTCCTCGGCCTCGTCGCGGCCCTCCACGACGCCGTCGTGCGCGGCCCAGCGGAGGGCGCGGATGTACCCGTCGAGACTTCGCACCGGCAGCGGCGCAGCCAGCGGCGTCGACACCACCCGGACGTCGAAGCGGGTCGCCAGGTGGGGCAGCAGCTGCTCCTTGAGGTCGATGAAGCCGCGCGACGCGACGCCGGCCAGCACGCCGCAGCGGATGCGGAAGAATCCCGTCGGTGCGCCCGCGGGCGTGGTCTGCACGACGACGTCGGCCGGACACTCGGCCATGCCGGCGAGGACCGATTCGAGACTCTCGCGGCACAGGGCGTTGCCCGGCGCGATGAGGATGTGCGAGGACGGGTCCATCGACTCCGTGACGTCGCGGAGCGCGCCGCCGGAGCCGCGAATCTCGCGATCGACCTGCACGGAGGCGTGCTCCCAGCTCTCCGCGCCGGCGGGCACTCCCGCGGTGGAGTTGGTGGACACGATGAGCCGAAGCGAGGGGCGACCGAGGGTGCGACGGAGTCCCGCGATCCGCTCGAGCCATGTCCGTCCGATCGTGCGATCGGCTCGGAGCGGGAGGTCGAGTCGCGAGCGACGCGAGGCGCGATCGATGGGCGCCTGACGGACGATGCCCGCGAGCAGCACCACCGCTTCGAGCGTCGAGGCCGCACCCGCGGGCGTGAGGCATCGGTCGAGCGGCGAGCGGAGGAGTTGCGCGGCCGGGATTGGTGTGTGCATGATGAAGGACCTCAGATGATCGCCCGATCAGGCGGCGCGACGCCGCCCCTCGAGCCACGAGCGCCCGAGCAGTCGCACGGCGAAGGGGAGTCCGTCGACGAGGTAGCGTTTCGCGAGCCGTCGCGGCTCCTGCGCGAGGCGGTGAGCCCACTCGAGCCCGCAGGATTGCATCCATCCGGGCGCGCGTCGCACCTCGTCGGCGACGAAGCTGAACGTGATGCCGATCCCGACGAACCAACTGCCCGGCATGTGGGGCCGCATGATCTCAATGAGCCGCTCCTGCTTGGGGCACCCGAGGGCGACCAGGACGATGCCCGGACCCGCCGCGCCCAGCCGTTCGATCATCGACCGGACGAGGGCCTCATTGCGCTCGAATCCGACCGGCGGGCACTCGATTCCGCCCACCTTGAGCGACGGATGGAGGTCGCGCAGCCGCGCCGCCGTCTTATCGGCCGTGCCCGGATTGCCGCCCACCAGATGCAGGGGAACGCCGCGACGCGCCGCGTGGGCGGCGAGAGCGAAGATCAGGTCGGAGCCCGCGGCGCGGCCGGGCAGGGGCGTGCCCCGGAGCGATGCCGCCCACACGAGGGGCATGCCGTCGGCGAGGCGCAGGGTCGTCTGGTCGTAGAGGCGACGGAAGTCGGGATCGACCACGGCGCGGCGGAGGATGTCGAGATTCGGCGTCACGACCCAGCCGCCCTCGCCGCCGGCGGCGCGCATCGCCACCAGCTCCGCGGCCCCGTCGAGCGTGATCGCGTCGACGGGAACGCCCATGAGCTCGACGCTTCCACGGGATGGCCTTGCCCGGTCCTCCATGGCTGCGCGGTCCGACGCCTCCTGGCTTCAGGCCTTGACGATCCTCGCGCCGAGCCCGTGCAGGCCCTTGAGGGCGTTGCGCGTGTCGACCACCAGCCTCGCGTGGGTCGCGATGGCGCGATGGTCGACGCAATCGTGGTTGGTGACGATCACGACGCAGTCGTACGCGGCGAGTCCGCCGGGCGACAGGTCGACCGAGCTCATGTCGCGCTTGTGACGGCGCATGTGCGGGAACCGGGGCACGAGCGGATCGTGATACTCGACGTCGGCCCCGACATCCGACAGCAGGTCGATGATCTCGGCGGCGGGCGTCTCGCGGACGTCGTCGACGTTGGGCTTGTAGGCGAGGCCCACGACCAGCACCTTGGCGCCCCGGACGGCCTTGCCGTCCTCGTTGAGCGCATGCGACACGCGGTCGACCACGTAGTGAGGCATGCGCGTGTTGATCTCGCCGGCGAGCTCGATGAACCGCGTGTACTGCCCCACTTCCCTGGCCTTCCACGTGAGATAGAAGGGGTCGATGGGGATGCAGTGGCCGCCCAGGCCCGGCCCGGGCCAGAAGGGCATGTAGCCGAAGGGCTTGGTCGAGGCGGCCTCGATGACCTCCCACACGTCGATGCCCATCGGCGTGAGCACCAGCTTCAGCTCGTTGACCAGCGCGATGTTCACCGCGCGGAAGGTGTTCTCCAGGATCTTGGCGGCCTCGGCGACCTCGGCGGTCGAGACGCGCACGACCCGATCGATCCCGCGTTCGTACATCACCGCCGCCAGTTCCGTCGCCCGCGGCTCAAGGCCGCCCACCAGCTTGGGCGTCGTTCGGGTGGTGTGGGTCTTGCGCCCCGGGTCCTCTCGCTCGGGGCTGAAGGCGACGAAGAAGTCGACGCCCTGCTCGAGCGTCGTCGCGTCCTGCGGCCGCGCCGCCAGCATCGCCGGCAGCATGTCGTCACGGGTGGTGCCCGGGTACGTCGTCGATTCGAGCACGATCAGCTGCCCCTTGCGGAGCGTGCGGCCGATGTCGCGCGCCGAGTTGAGCACGTACGACATGTCCGGCTCCTGGTGCTTCCCCAGGGGCGTGGGCACGCAGATGATGATCGCGTCCGCCTCGCCGAGGCGGGAGAAATCGGTCGTGGCCTCGAATCGATCGCTCCTCGAGAGGTCGGTCGTCAGCTCCGCGCCCAGGTGCTTGAGATAGTTCTCGCCCTTGGCGAGCGCCTCCATCTTCGCCGGGTCGATGTCGAAGCCCAGCACCTTGAAGCCCCCCTTGTGGAGGGTGTGGGCCAGCGGCAGGCCGACATAGCCGAGGCCGATCACGCCGATCAGCGCGGTGCCCTCGCGGAACTTGGAAAGGAGCGTCTCGAAGGTGTCCATGGCGGCGGCCTCGGATCGGTTCGCCTGCATCATTCGAGGGCTGGTCGCGGTCGGGATGGCGTGCATGATTTTCTTTCCGACGCTCCGAGGCGTCTTGGGGGATCAGGCCGCGGCTCCGGTCCTCGCGGGGGCCGGGAGCTGCGACGGGGCGGGAATCGAGAACGCTTCGGTCGCCTCGGGGTTCCACGCCGCCGCGGCCCGCCGCTCGGCCCGGGCGGCCGCCCGTCCCTTGCCCAGCAGCAGGCTCTCCAACTGGTATCGGCGCAGGAACCTGCGGAATGAAGCGTCGCCGTAGCGAGGCAGCCGCTTCCACATGCTCTCGAGATACCCCAGATAGATGGCGACGCTCCCCACCACCGCCGGAGCCCGGGGGAGGCGATAGATCGCCGAGGCGGTCATGAAGAGCAGACCCGTGCCCATGAACCACTGGCCGAACCCATGGCGCTTGCGTCCCTGCCAGATGTTGCCGTGGCTCGAGCCCATCGGCCGCAGGTGGATGAACCGGAGCTCCGGATCGTCGACGCTGCCAACCTGCCAACCGAGCATCCTCGCGCGGTGGCAATCGATGCCGTCCCACATCACCTGGCGGACGAAGCCGCCGATCTGCTTGAAGCACGACACCCGGTAGAACTTGCTCGCGCCCACCGTCACCTCGTCGCCGATGGCCTCGGGAATCAGTTCCTTGCCGAACTCGCCCTGCGGGTTCGACGGGCCCGGGTAGTAGGCCTTGCCGGACAGGCACCCGGCGCGCGGGTTGGCCTCCATGCGGGCCATCAGGCCCTCGAAGTAGCCGGGCGGCAACTCCAGATCAAGGTCGAGCTTGCACACGTAGTCCGCCGCGTCGAGGTCGACGGTCTCGAGACCCGCGTAGAAGGCCTCGATCACGCCAGGACCGACGCTCCGCACGCCGCGGTCCTGACGGCGCACGACGCGCATCCAGGGATGCTTGGCGACATATTCCGCGAGGATCCGCGGCGAGTCGTCCGTCGACCCGTCGTCGACGACCACCACCAGCGACGGGCGGACGGTCTGCGCCGCCAGGCTGTCCAGCGTGCGACGCATGAAAGCGGCCTCGTTGCGGCCCGGAGCGATGACGACATAGCGGCGGTTGTTCATGTCGAGGTCCTTGGTCGGATCGGTTCGTGGGTGCATCGGTCGCTCGTCACGCGGCCGCGGCGGCCCGCGTCGATTGGTACCACGCCAGCGTCTCGCGCAGCCCCTCTTCAAGCGAAACCTGCGGCTCGTATCCCAGCGACCTCCTCGCCGCGCCGACGTCGGCGCAGGAGTGACGCACGTCGCCGGGCCGGGGGGACGCCCACACCGGGTCGAATCGGCGACCGAGGATCCCCGCCATGATGGCGGCCACGTCGCGAATCGCCTGGGCACGGCCCATGCCCACGTTGAAGACCTCCGACCCCGACGCGCCCCGACGCACGCCCGCCCGCATCAGGCACTGGACTACGTTCGCGACGGGCACGAAGTCGCGTGTCTGGCCGCCGTCACCGAAGATGGTGACCGGACGCCCCTCGAGCAGGGCCGACGCGAAGGCGGCGATCGCCGCGGCGTACGCCGACGACGCCAACTGGCGAGGGCCGAAGACGTTGAAGAAACGCAGACTGAAGGTCTCCAGCCCGTGCACGTGATTCCAGACCCGAAGCAGGTGCTCGCCGGCGGCCTTGCTCTGCGCATAGACGGAGCAGGGAAGGATCGGCTCCGATTCGCGCTTGGGCGTCACCTCGCTGTCGCCGTACACGGCCGCCGAGGAGGCGAAGACGACTCGCCGCACGCCGGCGGCGACGCACGACTCGAGCATCGCCAGCGTGCCTTCGGTGTTGACACGGTGGCAGGCCATGGGCTCCTTGACCGAACCCGGGGCCGAGACGTATGCCGCGAGGTGGAAGACGACCGCGGCCTCGTCGAGCGCACGCCGACGCGACTCCTCGTCGAGGATGGACCCACGCACGAACCGCACGCGATCCTGCACGCCCGCGAGGTTCGAGAGGCTCCCCGTGCTCAGATCGTCCAGCACGGTCACGCTCGCACCGACGTCCACCAGCGCGTCGACCAGGTGAGACCCGATGAATCCGGCTCCGCCGGTGACGCACACTCGCATGCCTTGGTAAGACGTCTTCATGCGGCCTTCCTTTCCTGCTCGCGATCAGCGACCCGCCCGCGGAACAACTGCGCCATGGCGGTCGCGCTCTCGCGGATGTCGTGCAGCTCGATCACGCGGCGGCGACCCTGGCGGCCGTGCGTACGGCAAACTTCCGGATTCGCCGCGTACCGCCGGATGCCGTCGGCCAGCGATTCGGCCGACCCGGCGTCGACCAGCCATCCGCTCTCGCCGTGCGACACCAGTTCGCCGATGCCGCCGACTCTCGTCGCGATGACGCCGAGTTCCTTCGCCATGGCCTCCATGAGCACCACGGGCACGCCCTCCATGAAGCTGCTCACCACCATCGCGTCGGCGCGATCGAAGTGGGACTGGATGCGTTCCTGCGGCACGCCCCCGGCGAAGGTCACGTGCCCGCCGAGCCCCAGCCGGTCGACGGCTTCACCCAATCGCGACATCATCGGCCCGTCGCCGACCATGACGAGTTCGAAGGGCACGCGACGATCGGCCAGCAGGCGGCAGGCCTCGAGCAGCACGTTGTAGCCCTTGATCGGATGCAACCGCCCGACAGTCAGGAGGCGCAGCGGCCCGGGCTCGCGTTCCGGACGTGGCACGAAGGCACGGGGATCGATGCCGCATCGAACGAGATGGAACCTCCGCCACGCGTCGGGGTCGGTCCAGGTCATCACCTGGGCCTTGCAGAAGTGCGAAATGCACCGGACGAACTCGGCTCGCTCGACCTTGGGGGCCAGCGTCCACGAATCGACGTGGAAGAACTCCGCGGACCCGTGGATCGACAGGCTGTACGACAGATCGGGGTCAACCTCGCAGGCCATCATCGCGATGGCCGCGCCGTTGTTGGCCATGTGCACGTGCACGTGTTCGACGCCCATGCGGCGCAGATGCCGGGCGAGGATCGCCCCCTGGGCGGCGTACGCCGCGTGACGCAGGCGGGCGGCCAGACCGCCTGGCGAGAGCCGCTGCGACGCGACGATCGCGCGGATGAAACCCGCGGGTCGAGTCGCGGCCGCGACCAGCATCGACATGACGGTCGAGAGCGTTCCGTCCTGAAGGGCGACGGTCGCGGCGGCGGCGGCCGCGTTGGTCTCGCCGGGGGCCGACTTCGCCGAGACGCGACGCACGGAGAACGTGCGGACATCGACCCCGAGATCTCGCAGGTGGCGAACCTCCCGCTCGATGAACGTGTGCGAGAGGCTGGGGTACTCGGAGTTGAGGTAGGCGATGGGCCGCATGCGGAGGTCGGTGGTCACTTGTGCTCGATGATGGTGGCGACGACGCCCCGGCGGCGTTCGGCCATTCGCCGAACCTGTCCGCACATCTGCGGCGCCTTGGCGATCATGACGAAACAGGCGTAGAGGAGCGACTCGAAGGCGTCGCGTCCGCGTCGCGACCGCCGCAGGGCGATGCGGATCACCTGCAGCGGGACGACGGAGGCAACCGCCGCAGCGCCCAGGGCCGCCCCCTCCGGGCCGGACACCCGCATGCCGACGAGGGCGGCGAGCATGATGGTGAGAGGCCATGCGACGGTCCAGAGGCGGGCGGAGTGGATCTGCGAGGAGAAGGGACGAACAAGCCGCCCCGCGCCCTGTTCGAAGGCGTAGAGGCCGCCGTAGCCCGCACGAACCTGACGCCGCCACCACTGCGAGAAGCGGGTCATGCCCATGTCGTGAAAGGCCATGGGGAAGGGAAGGCGTCTGATGCGGCGGCCCATTTGGAGAAGCCTGCTGCACAGGTCGGGCTCCTCGCCGGCGACGATGTCGTCGCGGAAGCCGCCGACCTCCCGCATGCAGGCCACGCGGGCCATGAAGATGCCGCCGCAACTCTGCACGTCACCGACGGGCGCGTCCCACTCGAGGTCGGCGAGCCGGTTGTAGATCGAGGCCTCGGGCGAGAGTTCGCGGAGCCTGCCGCAGACAATGGCCAGATCGGAGTCGAACGGGAACTCGGCGATCCCCCTTGCGAGCCACCGAGGATCGAGCACGGCGTCGCCGTCGACGAACTGGACGAAGTCGACGTCGGGGACCCGTTCGAGCAGGCGCCGGAACCCGGCGTTGCGGGCCCTGGCGGCGGAGAACGGCCGCGACATGTCGAGTTCGACGACCTCCGCGCCCGACTCGGTCGCGAGCCGGACGCTGGCGTCGGTGCTGCCCGAGTCGACGTAGACGACCGTGGCGCCGAGGTCCGACACGGCCGCGAGACATCGCCGAAGGCGCTCGCCCTCGTTGCGACCGATCACGACGATGCCGATGGAGGGGGGATTCATGGCGGAGAGGACCTTGTCGAACGGTCAGGCGACCCGGGCTGCGGACGGAATCTCGCGGGGCTCGAGCCGTTTCGAGATGCGCCGTCCCCAGTCGGTGAAGCGACGCTCGAAGGCGAAGGTGGAGACGTGGGCGAGGAGGACACTGAGGGTGATGGAGACGGCCCGCTTCGCGTAGCGCACGACGAAGTCGCCCGTGCCCATCCACCCGTACATGGTCAGGGGATGGATGACGTAGAGCGCGTAGGAGATCTCCGCGACGTACCGGAAGGGGCGGATGCACAGCCACGGATTGAGCCACGTGGAGCGGACCAGCGTGATGCCCACCACGGACGCGCCCAGCCAAGGACGGGCGTACTGGAACGCGCCCGACGCGAGGTGGCAGGAGACGAGAAAGACGACTGCCACCATGGGCCACGGAACGCGGCGAAGGAAGGCGAGGATCCGCTCGCCGCCGCGGCCGAGTTCGCCCCGCACGGCCAACGCGAGCGTGCATCCCGCGAGGATCTCGTCGAGCCGAAGATGGGTCATGATGTTGATGGGTTGCTGCTGCCCCACCCGCATCGCGGTGACGAGGAGGCCGAGGAAGGGGAGCAGCACCAAGCCGCGCCGACCGAGCAAGGCGACGATGCCCGCGACCATCGCGTAGAACTGCATCTCGACGCACAGGCTCCAGAAGTGGCTGACGCGTTCGATCGCGTCGGGCGTGGGGTCGTAGTTCCAGTAGAAGAACCAGAGGGACAGGTAGTCGTGCAACGAGGCTCCCTGCGCCAGCAGGACGAGCGTCGAGGCGACGAAGGCCAACGGAACGATGCGGGCGAGCCGTCGCACGAGGAAGGGAAGGGCCGCGGCGCGGTCCAGCAGTCCCGACGTGATGAGGAACCCCGAGAGCGTGAAGAAGATCGACATGCCCGCCGGACCCGCCGCGGAGTTGAGCCGCCACTGCGGCAAACCCAGCGGCAACATGTGGGCGGCGAGCACCAGCAGGATGCTCACGGCCCTCCAGCCGTCGAGCACGCCGACGCGAGCACCGTGATTCGGGGCGGGAACGATCATCGACGAGGAGCCAGGCTGAGGGATTCGGGCGAGGGAGTTGCGACGAGGGGCACCGGACGGAAGGCGGGCCTCCGGGCGCGGAGCATCGGAAGTCCGAGCAATCCTCCCGCGCCAAGCAGGTAGACCGGGTTGATCATGGCGTTGAGCAGGTTGTCCATGGTGTAGAGGCCGAGCACCATGGCCATCACGGTGGCCCCCGCATACGGGGCGGAGAAGAGGGTGCGGGGGGAATGGCGGCTGAGGTAGACGGCGATGGGCACCAGCAGCGTGCCGAGCATGGCGGCCAGTCCGACGAAGCCATAACGCCCCAACGCGATGAGCCAAAGGCCGTCGGGAATGAACGCGATGCCGTCGCGGCTCATCACGACGCCGTCAAGTCGCCCCAGGCCGAGCAACGCGGACGACTGCACGGCCTGCCAGCAGATGTCCTCGCTCTGCAAACGCGTCTCGAGGCTCTCGAGCCGCCGCGTCTCGATCAGGTTGGCGACCCATCGCATCACCTGGGCATCCCAGCCGCCGTAGGTTCGCAGCAGCACGTACAGGGGTGGGACGGCCAGCATGGCGGCGAGCGCGAAACGGGTGCCGAACCGGCGGCTCATGAACAGGACCGCCGTGCCGCCCGTCAGCAGCATCAGGGCGTAGGTCGATCGGCAGAGCACCGCGACGGCGTAGAGAGCCGCGACGACGGTCCACATGGGCAACTCGCGGAACCCCTTCTTGCGTTCTGCCACCCAGAGCCAGAAGGCGCACAAGGCCGCCGTGCCCATGAACATGGCCACGGCGAGTCCGTGCTGCATGAAGACGGTGGGCCGCCACGAGCTGCCGCGCCGCGACTGGAGGAACTCGTGCTGATGGAACCCGTACACCCAGGTGTGCAGCTGCGGGCTCATGCGTGCCTCGAAGAGCACGAAGGGGACGTAGACGAGCCCGCCGACGAGGAAGGCCATCGCGAGGTCGCGGAGGCCGGCGAGATCGCTGAAGTAGAGCCGCCCGATGAGGTACGGCAGTCCCCACGACACGATCTGCGTGAACACCAGCGAGCAGCCCTCGTACGCGCCGTACCCGTTGGCGAGCGAGGACGGCAACGGCGCGAGAATCCAGACGAGGATCGGGAAGTCCCACGGGCTGATCTTCAGGCGAAAGAGCCGGGTGGGATCGAAGATCACCGATCCGAGCAGGGCCCCGACGCACGTCACGGCCATCTTGTTGATTTCGGGCAGTCCCTCGAAGCGGAACCCCGCCACCGGCAGGAACATCCAGGCCGTGAAGAACGACACGAGCACGGCCCGACGCGCCGGCATCGCGATGAACATGATCAGGACGGCCGGAATCCAGCCGAACAGCGTGATGGGAACCAGCGGAGTCATGTCGCATCGCCTCCCGCGGGGCCTCGCCCCGTCAACGCTCTCGCGACGCGGCGCATCGCCGGCTCCACGACGCGCTCGAGGCCGCGACAGAGCGTCGCCGCAGAGAGCAGCATCGCCAGCAGCGCCAGCAGCGCGTTCACCACCACCATCCGCTCGTCATCCCGGAACGCCGCGGGCATCACCGCCCCCACCAGCGTGATCACGGCCAGCGACGCCGTGGAGGCCATGTCCTGTCGCATCAGGCGAACGCCGAGGCGACGCAGGGCCGCGTGGACGACGGCATGACCGGCGAGATTGCCGGCGGCCACGCCCGCGATGAACCCGTGCATGCCCGCGAGCAGGAAGCCCCCCACCGACGCGGCGACGGTGACGACGAAGTTCGCCGCGTTGCTCAGGGCCAGCGCCCTGGTGTCGCCGGACGCCAGCAGGGCGCGATCGGCCGTGGCCTGAAGAATGGAGATCCAGGCGGCCCACGCCATCATGGGAGCGAAGATCGACGCCAGGGCGTACCGATCGTCGTAGCACAGGCCGAAGAACGCGGGCGACACCACCACCACGCCGGCGACGCCGAACTGCGCCACCGAGAGGATCATCGCCCTCGACTCGAGGAGTCGATCGCCAAGCCGCGACGGGTCGCGCCGGTAGACGGCCGTCAGCGCGGGGAACTGAACCTGCGCCGCCAGGCGGCTGGCAATGTCGAAGGGGATCTTGCTGAAGACGCACGCCGTGCCGTAGACCCCCACCACGGCGAGGGGCACCAGCTTGGCGACCACCAGCCGATCAGACGAAACGGCGAGGTAGGTGAGCGCGGTGCTCAGGAAGACCCACTTGCCGAACCGGATCATCTGCGACGCCGCCGCCTTGTCCCACGCAAGGCGGTTGCGAATGCCCGGCAGCACCACGTGGCTCGCCGCCGCGCTCAGCGCGTAGGTGATGAGCGACCCGGCCACGAGCGCCCACACCGAGGGGCTGACGAAGGCCCACGCGATCATCACCGACGACTTCACGACGGCCTCGGCGACGCCGAGCGCGACGATTCGCCGGAGGTTGAGCGACCGGCCGCAGGTGGCCATGTTGGTCGACTGCAGGCCGTTGATCACGAAGATCAGCCCGCAGGCGGGCACGACCCACGCCAGCACGGGCAGGTCGTACAGCATCGCGTACGGGATCGCGAGCCCGCAGGCGACCATGCACAGCACGATGCCCCGGACGACCTGGATCGTCCACGCGGTGTTGAGGAACGCGGGCTCGTCGCCCCGCCTGTTCTGGATGATCGAGAGTCCGATGCCGACGTCTGCGAACATCTCCAGCGCCTGCACCAGCGCGCCGGCGATCACCATGACGCCGAAGGCCTCGGGATACAGCAGCCTGGCCATCACCATGTTGGTGACCAGCCGCAGCACGTTGCAGAAGAGGTATTCCCCCAGCGTCCACGCCGAGCCCGTCAGCGCGAGCGATCGCAGGGGCGCGACGTCCTTGCCCCCGGGCTGGGGCGATTCGAGCGTCGAGGATGGAGCGGGTGCGGCGGTCATCCGGGAGAGTCGTGACGAGCATCAGGCGGCCGACAGCCATCGCTGGAGGGTGCGGGCCGCGCCGGACAGGGGCGAGCGACGAAGGGAGTGACGGCCCGCGACGATCCAACGGGCCATCGAGGCCATCGGCGAATCGGCCCACGCCGTCGCCTCGCACACGGAGACGGAGGCGTTCATCAATCGCTGCTTGTACGCGGCGTCGCCCTTGCCCATGTCGATCGAATCGATGCCCATGGACGGGGCGCACTCGGCCATCCGCAGCAGCAGCGTGATGCCCGGCGAGTACTTCGCCAGCGACTCGTCGTAGCAGGGGAACCAGTAGTGCCATCGCGTGCGGGAACGCATGCCCATGTGCGCGGCCACGACGCGGTCGCCGGCCCGCAGGCACGACAGCATTCCGGCGAATCCCGGCTCCCGCACGGCGAGCAGACGGTCGAGCAGCCGCCGGACGAACGGCGTCGACATCGCGTCGGTGCGTCCCTTGGCCTCGCATTGCGCCCGCTTGCGTTCGACGAGCCACGCCAGGTCGGCGGGATCGGTCGAGCAGGGGTCGAACCTGATCGGGCCCACCTCCCGCTCGAGCTTCCTCGCGAGGCCCTCCGCCTTGCGGATCTGCTCGGACCCCGCCTCGCGCCGCTCGCGGCGATAGGCCTCGTAGCCCAGACGAAGGTCGATCAGCGGCGACGCCGCGACACGACCGTGACAACCGGCCCATGCGGCCTGCGACGCCAGCAGGTGATTGAACTCCATGCCCGACAGCCCGCAGCCCGCCAGCAGATCCCGCGTGGCCCACGCGACATCGCCTGCGATGACGACGGCCTGGCAATCCGACACCGATGACGCCACCGGCGCGCCCACGGCCCCGAACCTGCGCACGAACGGGAAGAAGCCGACGGGCGCGTCTCCGCGTTCCAGCACGCCCACGCGGACGTCGGAGCGGATCGCGGCCACGGCGAGCGTGAACTCGGGACGAAGGAACGGACTCGCGAGTTCGGGGTCGGACTCCTGAACGCGGGCCCACGCCGCGACGAGCGCGGGCGACATCGCGGCGGCGTCGACGACGCGCACCCTGACGTCCCCGGCGCCACGTCCGGTCGTCATGCCGCCACCAGCCTCTCATACTCGCGCAACGCGCGATCGGCCACCGCCTCGAGGCTGTAGGTCGCGAGGGCGGATGCCCGCGCCGCCTGACCGAGCCGGCGCCTCAGTGTCGGATCGCCGAGCAGCCGCCGCAACGCGGCCTCGAGCGCCTTCTGGTCGTGCGCCGGCACGAGCAGGCCGTTCTCGCCGTCGCGGATCGCGCAGCTGGTGTCGCCCACGTCGGTGGCGATGATCGCCATGCCGGCCATCATCTGCTCGAGCAGGGCGATGCTGAGCCCCTCGGTGTGCGAGGTCTGCACGGCGATCTGCGATCGTGCCGCGAGCGAGCGCATCGCCTCGTCGTCGAGGAAGCCCGGCGTGCGAACGGTGTCGGCGAGTCCAAGCTGGGACACGAGTTCCCTGGTCTGCTCGAAGTACCACTGCGTCGACGGGATGGGCTTGCCGACCAGGTCCACGGAGAAGTGGAAGCCCTCGTCGCGAAGGGTCGCCGCGGCTCGCACGAGCGCCTGAGGGTCCTTCGGCGGCACCATGCGGCCGATCCAGACGATGCCCGGCCGCTCGGCGTCCGGCCGCCGCGACGGCTCGGGGGTGCGAGGCACCCCGCCGTGGAAGATGCCGACGTTCGTCAGGCCGGCGCCCGCGCGCAGCTTGTCGGCGACCTTGCGGCAGGAACCCGAGACGCTCGCGCATCGTCGCAGCGCCCACACCATCACCCGCCGTCGCCAGCCGCGCTGGTGCAGCACGCGCTCTGAATCCTGCCACGTGAAGGCGATGCGCACGTCGCGGAGCCCGAGCGTCGCGAGCGCGACGAATGGCAGCGAGCCCGTGCCGTGCACGTGAAGCAGCCCCACCCGTTCCGCCTTGACGATCGACCGGAACCGCAGCAGCGCCCGCACCATGCCCATCGCGCCGGCGGACTTCGCGCACAGCGCGAACGACCGGACGCGCGGGTCGTGCTCCTGAGCCCAGCTCCCGGCCTCGCGAAGGGCCACCGCCAGCGATCGAACCCCGCGATCCCCGACCCCGACGGCCACGTTGTACGCCAGACGCTGCGCACCCCCGCCGCCGAACGAGCCGATGACCTGACCGACGGCCACATCGCCGCGACGGAGCGGTCCCTCGGCGTCATCGGTCGCGACATGATGGCGGCTGGTCTTCATCGGTCATGCTCCTCGCAACGCGCCCTCGCCGGTCAGGCGGCGATCGCCTCTCGCAACTCGCGGCAGACGAGCCGCACCTGGTCCTCCCGCATCGTCGGATACATGGGCAGCGTCAGTTCCCGCGCCGCGAGGGACTCGGTCCGCTCGAGGCCCGCGGCGTTCGCGCCCGCGAAGGCCGAGAAGCGATGCACGCAGGGGTAGTGGATCGACGTCTGGACGCCCCGTTCCTTCAGTCTCGCCATCACGGCGGCGCGATCGACCCCGACGGGCAGGATCACCGGCATGATGTGATGCCCCACCGAATCGCCCTCGCGGGCCATCCTGGCGAAGCCGAAGTCGGGCACGAGGATCGACGATCCGTCGAGGCCGGCGAGGTACCGCTCCCGGACGAGCGCCCGGCGCTCGAGGAATCCGGGCAGGCGACGGAGCTGGGCGAGGGCCACGGAGCTGCGGAGGTCCTCCATCCGGTAGTTGTACCCGTGCTCCACGACGTCGTACGAGGTGGCGCGACCCTTGAATCGATCGAGCGTCATCGTGGTCATGCCGTGCGAGCGCATGATGCGAAGGCGAGCGGCGATCTCGTCGCTCTGGGTGGTGATCATCCCGCCCTCGCCGCAGGTCATGTTCTTGTTGCCGAAGAAGCTGAAGCACCCCATCAGCCCCCACGCGCCGCACGTGCGACCGCCGACGGAGGAGAAGAGCGCGTGCGCGCAGTCCTCGATCACGGTCAGGCCGCGGCTGCACGCAAAGCGCGTCAGCCGGTCCATGTCGACGGGGAAGCCCGCGTAGTGGACGGCGACAACGGCCTTGGTCCGGGGCGTCACCAGGGCCTCGACGCGATCGAGATCGATGTTGAGATCTCGCTCGCCCGCGGAATCGCAGAAGACGGGAGTCGCGCCGACGTACTTGACGGCGTTCACGGTGGCCACGAAGGTGAGGGTGGGGACGATCACCTCGTCGCCGGGCCCCACGCCCGCGGCGGCCATCGCCAGATGCAGCGCGGCCGTGCAGTTGGTGATGGCGATGGCGTGGCGAAAGCCGCCTGCCTGCGCGAACTGCGACTCGAGACGAGCCGTCGTCTCGCCCATGGTGATCCACTGGTCGCGCAGCGGCTGCGTGACCGCCTCGAGCTCGAGGGGCCCGAAGTCAGGCTCGAAGAGCGGTACGCGCCACTGGGGGGGCGTGCTCGAGGAGGGATTCGCCTGGGAAGAAGCGGTCGCGGTGCTTGATGACGGTGTCATTGGCGATGGCATAATCGTCGTGGCGGCCGATGTCGAGCCAGAGGCCGCCGAAGGGGTGGATGTGCACGGGACGCTCGTGCCGCAGCATGTCGAGCATCAGGTGGTCGAAGCCGTAGAAGGCGTGCTCGGGAATCAGGTCGAGCACGGAGGGGTTGAAGGCGTAGATGCCCATGCTGGCGGCGTACTCGGTGGTGGGCTTCTCCCGGAAGCCGGTCAGTCGCTTGCTCGCGTCGAAGTCGAGCACTCCCAGCGAGATCTGAACCTGTCGCACGACCGCGGCCACGGTCGCCTCGCGGCCTGCGGCCACGTGGGCGTCGTAGAACGCGCCGAAGTCGAAGTCGGTCAGCAGGTCGCCGTTCATCACGATGAAGGGCGTCTCGAGGCCGCGGATGAGCCGCAGCGGGCCCATCGTGCCCAGCGGCTTGTCCTCGGTGACGTACGAGATGTCCATCCCCCACTTCGAGCCGTCGCCGAAGAAGGCCGTGAGCAGGCCCGCGAGGTGCCCGACGGAGATCACGACGCGACGGAACCCGTAGTGACGCAACTGCCGCAGCACGATCTCGAGGATGGGCATGTCGCCCACGGGCATCAGGGGCTTGGGAAGCACGGTGGTGTACGGGGCCAGGCGCGTGCCCTTGCCTCCGGCGAGGATGACGACGGTCGGCTCTGGCATCAGACCACGTACTCCTTCGGGCGGAACCGCCCGGGATTGGACTTGATGAACTCGGCCACTCGCTCGAGCCCCTCCCGGAGCGTGAAGCGCGGCGACCACCCGCAGCGGACCTTGGCCGCCGAGGCGTCGCAGATCAACTGCTTCACCTCGCTGGCGTCGGGACGAACCCGCTGGTCGTCGGTGACGATGCGGATGCGGCGCCCGGCCACCTGCATCGCGACTTCGGTCATCTCGCCGATGGTCACGGCGACGCCGGTGCCGACGTTGGTGACCTTGCCCAGGCAGGCGTCGGAGGAGGCCACGGCGAGGAACCCCTCCACCGTGTCCTCGACGAAGAGGAAGTCCCGCACCGGCGAGAGCGAACCCAGCCGCATCTCCGGCGCGTCGCTGAGCAGCTGCGCCATCACGGTCGGAATCACCGCCCGGGCCGACTGGCGCGGCCCGAAGGTGTTGAACGGACGGATCGTCGCCGCGGGCAGGTCGAACGAGCGGCAGTAGCTCTCGACGATCTTGTCCGCGCCGATCTTGCTCGCGGCGTAGGGCGACTGGGCCTGGAGCGGGTGCTCCTCGTCGATGGGCGTTCGCACCGCGGTGCCATAGGCCTCGCTGGTCGAGGTGTGGACCAGTCGCGACACGCCGCACCGACGCGCCGCCTCGCAGACGTTGAGCGTGCCCTGCACGTTCGACAGCACGTACGACGCCGGGGCGCGGTAGCTGTACGGGATCGGGATGATCGCGGCGAGGTGGAAGACCACCGTGGCGTCGCGGCAGAGCTCCTGCATGAAGAACGGGTCGCAGATGTCACCCGCCACCACCTCGGCGCGGTCGAGAAGCTCGGGGGCGACGAACTCCAGGTTGCCCCGATCCTGCCTCGCGTCGTAGTGGATGAGCGCCGTGACGTCCGCGCCGAGCTCGAGCAGGCGCTCGGTCAGGTGCGAGCCGATGAAGCCCCCGGCCCCCGTCACCACCACGCGCTCGTTCGACCAGTTCCTCATGACGTGATGTCCCCTGCCTTCAGCGTGCGAATCGGCTCCAGGCGCCGCGCAGCGCGGCATGCAACCCGAACACCACGGCGGCGAACGACGCCTCGTGGTGCCTTCCGTCTCTATCGGTCACGGCGAGCCGGCTCGCGTGGTTTCTCGAAAGCATCATCGCATCGCCGCCCGGAAGATTGAGCCCCGGTCGGGTGGTGCATCCGTAGCGATACCCCGCGCGGGCGGCCGCCTCCCTCACGCGGGCGTCCGCCCTCCCGTTGGGATAGCAGATCCCCTCGACGGGTGCGCCCAGCAGCTCCTCGAGCACGGAGCGCGACCTGACGCACTCGGCGTCGAGCGCCTCGTCGTCGAGTTCCGGCATCATCGGATGCGAGCAGGTGTGCGATGCGACCTCGTGTCCCCTGGCGTGGAGCGACCGAAGCATCATCGCGTCCATCGGCGCCTCGAAGTCGTCGGGCTCGCGAGGGCCGAGCGCGGCCACCACCGCGTTGCGACGGGCATGCCCCAGTCGCTTCAGGCGCCCCATCCACGCGTCGAGTGTCGCGACAGCGCCGTCGTCCGCGGGCGACCCCGTCGCCTCCGCAAGCGCGAGCCGGCACGACTGGCGATCCTCCCGCCACGCCCGAGCCGCGGCGTCGCACCACAGGATGCCTCCGCCTGGCGCAAAGTCCGTCGACACGAAGAAGGTGCCCCGCAGGCCGTGACGCTCGAGGATCATCGCCGCCTGCTGGAAGTTGTCGCGATAGCCGTCGTCGAACGTCACGGCGACGACGGGACGCGAGCCGCCGGTGTCGCCCGCGGCCAGCCGTCTCGCGGCCTCCCTCGCGACCACGACCTCGCACTCCCGGGCAAGCCACCGGGCCTGCGCCTCGAGCGTCTCGGGCTCGATCGCGAGCCCCTCGAAGTAATCGCCGATGGCCTCTCGCGGCAGGATGCGGTGATACATGAGCAAGGTCGCGCCGCGACGCGCGCGGGCCCGCAGCGGCGCCAGGAGGCCGGCGCCCGCCGCCGCGGCGTCCACCCACAGTCTCAGTCGTTCCTTCGCGATCATGCCGCCCGCTCTCCGGTCGTCGGCAGGGTCCAGACCACTCGTCCGTCGGGCCCGACGAGGGGCTCGACGGACCCGTGCCTCGCGAGGAACTCCCCGAAGCCGTCGACGTATCGCAGGGCCTCGGCGCGAGGATCGCCGAAGAGCGCACGCTCCATGGCGACCAGCTCCTCGCGGAGCACGTTCGCGCACGAGGCGTGCACGCCGGTGAAGTCCGCGGGAAGCCGATCCACCTCGAGCACCGGCGAAGTCGCGTTCCGCATGGCGTCGATCACCTGGACGAGCCGTCCGTCGACGCCCGAGAGCGACTCGAGATACCAGAGATAGTGCAGCCGCCACGCCACGTTGAGCGGCGCGCGCTTGAGGAATCGCAGGTACGTGCTGCAGAGGTTCTTGACGTGACAGAAGGCCTTGGGATCGAGGCCCGTGAGGCCGCGCCGCGGCGTGCGGAACTGCAGCCACGCGTAGGGGTCGAGGTTGAACAGCCTGCCCTTGTGACGCGTCATGCGATGGAAGCAGTGGATCGGCCGGTGGCGGGCCCGAAGCCATTCGACGTCGACGCCCAGCGTCCAGGTGCCGATCTGCAGGTCGTCCGGAGCCAGCCCGTCGAACTCGGTGAGCTCGTGGCCGGAGAATCGCCAGTCGTTGTCGCGCATGGCGTCGACGATGCTGGTGAAGTGATCGCGGCGGAGGGGGTAGAGGTCGAAGTCGTGGAGGACGGCGTGCCGGGTGGTGCACGCCCCGAGGGCGAGCACCGTGTTCATCGAGTTGTAGAAGGTCGAGACGTGCACTCGCTCCACCAGTCGGCCCGCGAGGCCCTCGTACCAGCGGAACTGCAGCGGCAGCGTCGGGAACGAGGCTCGAGTCGCCTCGGCGATCGCTTCCATTCCCTCTCGATGGCACCGATCGAAGACCACGTGCACGGCGCGGAGACGGGCGAGGTCGGTGCGGGCGACGAACCGCAGGTTGACGGCCAACAGGTGACGGAGGTCCCACGGAACGCCGAGGACGATCGAGAAGCCCTCCTCGGGCCTTGCGAGGGGCTTCCAACGGATCAGGCCATCGAGCGCGGCCTTCACGCATTCGCGCCCCAGCACCTTTCGGATCACGGCCATCGAACTCATCGCGAAGCACCTCCCGCAACGCCCGCCTGGGCCAACGCGGGGGAAGGCCCCGCGTCGCGTCCGCTGCCGGCGTGGCGACGGAACCGGTCCTTGAGCCGCAGGAATGGCGTCTCGAAGACCCTGAAACTGATCTCGGCCGCGACCCACGCAAGCACCGTCGAGAGGGCGAAGGACAGGACCGCCGACTCGACTCCCGCCTTCGACATGATCGCGCGGACGGCGTTGATCGCCAGCATGTGCAGCAGATACATGCCGTACGAGACCACGCCGATGCGTCGCAGCACGACCGGGCGGCAGAACCTGGCCAGGCCGTGATCCTCGCGGATGACGCACGAGCCGATGAGGGCCGAGAAGGCGACGGCCAGCGCGACGAACCAGCCCGTGCTCGCCTCGCCGGGCCAGAAGAGCGTGGCGACGGAGATCGCCGCCGCGACCGGCGAGCTCCACGGGCGTCCCAGCGCTCCATGGAGCAGGCCGAAGAGTCGCCTCGAGTCGAGAGCCATCGCGAGGAAGACGCCGGCGCAGATCTGCACCGACGGACTCTGCAGGATCCTGACGAGCCGCTCGAAGGATCCGACCGGCACGTTCAGCGGCCCCCACGTCCAGAGCGCCCAGAGCGTGACGGCGACGACGCCGCCCAGCACGATGGCCGCCCGGGTTCGTCCGAGCAGGCACAGCAGGGGCGGCCAGAGCATGTAGAACTGCTCCTCGGTCGCCAGCGTCCACGCGAAGATGAAGATGACGCGCCGTCGCCCCTCGGCGTCGGGGGCGAGGTCCACGAACCAGTTGTTGGTGTAGGTGAGGTAGAAGGGAAGATTCCGCAGGAACAGGTCGCCCGCCGCGTTGCGTTCGAGCAGCAGCACGAGGAGGGTGTAGAGGCCGAGCACCGCGTAATAGAGCGGGAAAATGCGAAGCGCGCGGCGGATGTAGAAGTCGCGAAGGCTGATCGCGGAGACGTCGGGCGCCTCGCGGAGCAGCAGGGTCGTGATGAGGAACCCGCTGAGCACGAAGAAGAGCGAGACACCCGAGGCTCCGATGTCGGTCAACCCGGTCGTCCCGTGCGGCACCGGCGGACAGTGCTGCCAGATGACGGCGAGGATGGCGATGCAGCGCATCGCGTCCAGCGAGCCGAAGTGCCGCACGGCGCGGAATCGCTCGTACGCGAGATCGGCCGTCGTGCGTGCGGGGAGGGCGTCAGCGTTCACCGGAGAATCCCTCCTTGACGTGCGTCACGACCGCCGCCGCCGTCCGCTCCGCCCGCCAGTCGCCGCGTCGCTGCAGACGGGCGGCCGCAAGCAGGTCGAGCGCGGTCGATCCCAGTCCGGCCGCCCTCGCGTGCGAGGCGGCGTCGCGCATCGGGTCGACGTAGGCGACTTTTTCGACGCGGGAGCCTCGGTCGCCGGAAGCCTCGCTCCACTGCTCGAGCGACATCGCGACGTTGTCGTACCTGAGCAGTTGATCGGCTGGGCGGACGCTCCAGTAGGCGTTGGAGTCAAGCCGAACCTGCGCCGGCGACGAGGCGAATCGCACGCTGACGCAGTTGGCCGTGGTGTCGTTGGCGACGGGCATCTGGATCTCGTTGAACTCGATGACGACGCCCTCGACCGTGCAGGCGGGCGAGGGGGCCCTCGGCGCGGCGGGCGCGGCGATCACCAGCGGGCCCCGCCAGTCGTGAATGACGTTCCGACTCACCCGGACGTTGTTCACGCCCACGCCTGCGCCGTAGGAGTCGGCCCAGAGATGGATCGGGAAGGCGTTGACGTCGGAGGCGAGATTGAAGGCGATGACGTTGTGCTCGATGACCGCGCCCCGCGCCCCGATGTTGAAGGCGAGGATGCCCATGCCTCGGGGGAGGGTGCCGTTGATGTCGACGCCATTGAGCACGACGTTGCCGCTGACGCGACCGGTCACGCCTTGAGCGTGGGTGGCCGGGACGGGATCGCCGCCGCCGAGTTGCGCCGCGATGGGATTGAGCAGGAAGAGGTTGTCCTCGATGACGCCGCCCCCGCGAAGCTGGATTCCGTGCGACGACGCCCTGGCGATGATGCAGCGGCGGATGGTCGCACTCTCGCCGTTGCGGGTGCCCAGGTACAGGTTGTGGTTGAAGATGGTGGCGTCGGCGCGCTGCTTGTCGACCCACCCGTTTCGATCGAAGAGGCATTCCTCGATCAGGAGCCCCTCGACCGAGTCGATGTAGGCCCCCTGCGAGTGCGAACGACCGCGGGGATGCGCGTCGGCGACGATGCTTCGCCGGATCGCGACGCCCCGGATGAAGTTCGGGCCGGCGATGCGTCCCTGGATGTTGATGTTGTCCTTGAATCGCTCGACGACGCAGTCCTCGATGAGCAGGTTGCCGAAGGGCCGACGGCCGACGAAGAGCTGGATGCCCGAGGCCGGGGAGTCGGTCGTGCCGCGGAAGTGCAGGCCCACGATGGCGAGATTGGAAGCGCCCTCCTGGATGGCGATGCCCGGCCACGTGCCCTTGGGGACGATCACCGGGCGGGGCCCCTCGCCGTAGCTGGTCCAGACGGCGGGCTCTCGCGCCGATCGGCCGCCGTGCCACACCTCGACGTCGTTCTCGTGGAAGAGGTCGCCGCAGCGCAGCAGGATCCAGTCAGGCGAGCCGGCGCGAACCCTCGCCCGCGCCGCCTGCAGCGTTCGGATGGGATTGGAGGGCGTGAGTCCGTCGTTGGTGTCGCTGCCCGCGGCGCTCACGAAGATGCGCAGCGAGTCGGGCGAGGGGACGAGCGGAGTCCAGCCCCGCGCCACCTCCACCACCGCCCAGGCCGAGAAGGGCGAGCGTTCCCCGTTGGTCCGCAGCGAGCAGATGCGGTAGCGGTGCAGCCCGGGCCCCGGCCGATCGGAGGCCACCCTCGCCTCGGGCGGGGCGCCGAGCGTGCGCGTGGCGCCCCACGCCTCGACCCTCGAGGCCGACGACTGGGCTTCGATGACGAACCCGGCAAGATCCTGCGAGGACTCCCGCCACCACAGCCGCACGACGGAACTGTCGCCGGCGTCGGCGACCGTCAGGCCCGATGGCGGGGGAAACTCGCCGACGACGACCTCGGACGTCTCGGGCGGCTCGATCGCGACGCCGTCGGACCCGCGTGCAGCCATCGCGACGCCCATCAGCGCGGCGAGCACGGCCACTCGTCGGAGCGACCAGCGTCGAGGGGGCGATGCGGAATCGGCCGGACCGGATGGCGACGGGAGCGGATGCATGCGGAGGCGCGAACGACGACCTGCGGCGAGCATGGCGAGTGCGCCGCGCACGCGGGTGGTATCGACGGTTCCGAGAACGCCCTTGAACGAGCCGGCACCGCGGACCGGAAACCCGGCGGCTTATCGGCGACCCGTGCCGCCGGCTGTCTCATAAGGCACTCGCAGACGCGCGACGTGCGCGAAATGGGAGGATTCCTCCGGCAATGACGCTCGCACGCCTTGACGGGGGAATGTCGATCGCGCAGACTGTGCCGAAGGAGGCGAACGGGATGCCTCCACATCGTCATCGGCCGGACGATCCGGCGATCGCTGGCGGGCTCGTGCCCGCCCTCGCGTCATCGCGCAGGACGTCGCGTCGTCGCCAAGGAAGGAATGGAGATCGTCACATGAAGATTCGCGGCAACACTCTCGTGCTGATCGCGGGGCTCCTCGCGGGGCTTGCGCACGGAACGGCGCTGGCCGACGGCGTCATCCAGATCACCGCGTCCTCGGATCCCAAGTACAACGGCATGATCGTCAACCGCCTCTCGGGGGATGTCGGCATCGTCGGCGGCCTGGGGCTCGGCGCCAACGGAGGCGTCGCCGGCCAGGGCGCGTTCTACTCGTTCTGCATCGAGCGTAACGAGATCTTCGAGTACAACACCACCTACCAGGCCCAGATCGCCTCCAGCGCGGCCGACGGCGGCATCGCCGGCGGCAGCCCCGACGCCATCAGCGGCGTCACCGCGCTCATCTATCGTGAGTTCCGCAGCGGTCCCGGCGACGCGAGCAGCCCCCTCTTCGGCGGCGTCGGCAGCTACGGCGCCGGCTACTCCACCGCGTTCCAGACCCTCTCCATCCAGCTTGCCCTTTGGTACGCCGAGCAGGAGCTGGCCACCTTCAACACCAGCGAGCTTGCCGCCTACAACTATTCCGCCGCCGCCAAGGTCGCCATCATGAACGACGCGCAGGCGATCTTCAACTGGGCTCAGGCCAACAGCACCGGAGCCCTCCGCGGCGTGCGCGTCCTCCGCCTCTGGGACGCCTTTGACCCCTCCCTGGGCTACTACGGCAACCGCCAGGACGTGCTGACCATCATCCCGCTGCCTCCTTCCGGTTACGCGGGCCTGGGCACGCTGGGTTGCCTGCTGGGCCTCTCGCACCTTCGTCGTCGCAAGAACGACGCCGAGTGATCGGGCCTGCGGCCCCCTCCCATTCGCCTTCCCATCGCCACGCCTCCCGGAACCGCGGCTTCATGCCCGCTTCCGGGAGGCGTCGCTCGTTGGACCACGAGCCTTGCGCCATTGCCCTCTCGCAGCGCATCCGGCGCGACCCGCACGATTGTCACCTCTCTCCCGGCCTCGATGTCGCGTCCGCATATGCCGAATCTCGCGGCAACGCGGAGGAATCGGGTTGGCACTCCCTCGAGGTTGATGCAGAGTGTGAGGGTGCTCCCGTCTGGTGCACGGGCGACGGCTCGTCGGTCGGGAGCGTCTCGGCGAATTGCTCCGGCCGCACCGTCCCGCGTGACGCTCGCGGACGGGGGTTCGCCACTCGGGGGGCCTTGGGGGATTGATCGTCATGAACAACCGTGCATTGCTGATTCTTCTTGGCATGGCAGCCTGCGGCCGGACGGCGCTGGCCGACGGCCAGATTCGCCTCGCCGATTCCACCGGCAAGTACCAGTCGCCCGGCGGCGGCGGCGCATTCGTCATGACCGTGCTCAACGGCTACGCCGGCCAGACCGGCGATCTGGGCCTCGCCGCGCCCAACTTCCTCACCTTCTGCGTCGAGCGCACGTCGTACATGAGCTTTGGCGTCACGTACTTCGGCGAGATCGCCACCTCCTCCAGCACGGGGACATCCACCACCGCCCTCAGCCCGGTCACGGCGAAGATCTATTCGGAGTTCCGCAGCGGCGGCAACTTCGGCGGCGTCGGCTCCTTCGCCGCAGGCTACACCACGCCCGCCCAGTCGGACGCCATCCAGAACGCCATCTGGTATGCACAGGGACAGTTGACATCCGTGTCAGGCGATGCACTGGCGGTCTACAACTGGGCTGCCGCCAACAACAACGGCGGCATCAACGGCGTTCGGATCATCCGCCTGTGGAGCGCCTTGAGCAACGGCGCGTACTCGGGAAACGCCCAGGATCAGTTGATCCTCATCCCGCTGCCCACCGCCTCCTACGCCGGACTGGCGACCCTCGGGTGGCTCTTCCAACTGCATCGGTCGCGGCGGCGTCGCAACGACGCCGAGTGATCGGGCGTCGCGACTTCAAGGTCTCCACCCCAGCGTAGTTCCGGACCCCTTCCGCGCCGACGGCACCCGCCGCCACGCGATGAGGGGTCCTTTCGCATCGGTGCGAAACGATCCTGCGGGGTGTGCCGTCACGACCCGCACGGCCGTTGCCCCGGAGGTGCGAATCGACCCGGTGACACTACCGGCCGTGGCAATCCCCGATTCATGGTGCACAGTGTGGGCGAACCCGCGGATGACACCGGCCACAAGGCCGACCTCGGGTTGTCAAGAACGGGCCTCGACATTCCGCGCGTCGCGGCGTCGGGGCCGACGGTCACAAAGGAGAGGGAGACAAGATCATGAAGAATTGCACCAAGCTCGCCATCGCCTCGCTCGTCATCGCCTGCGGCCACGGCCTCGCCATGGCCGACGGCCAGGTCAAGTTCGCCGACGCCGGCGGCAAGTACAACGGCACCGGCGGCGGCGCGTTCATCGCCACCCGCGTCAGCGGCGACGTCGGCTATCCCAACGAACTCGGTCTGGCCGCGGGCCAGTTCTACACCTTCTGCGTCGAACGCGGCGCCTCCATCAACCTCGGCAACGCCACCACCTACTGGGGCCAGATCTCGACCTCCTCGAGTCAGGGCGCCAACGGCGGCGTCACCAGCGGCACCATCCCGCTGAGCAACATCACCGCCCGACTCTACCGCGAGTTCACGGAGAACGGCCGCTTCGGCAACGTCGGCACCTTCGTCAACGGCTACACCACCGCCGCCCAGACCGACGCCATCCAGAACGCCATCTGGGCCGCCCAGGGACAGATCACCGTCGGATCGCTGACCGGCGACTCGCTCGCCCTCTATAACTGGGCCAAGGCCAACAGCGACGGCCTCAAGGGCGTCCGCATCCTGCGGCTGTGGACCACCAACACCAACGGCGTCTACACCGGTGCCAGCCAGGACCAGCTGACCATGATCCCGCTGCCCCCCGCCGCGTGGGCCGGCCTCGGAACGCTCGGCTGTCTTCTCGGCGCCAGCCACATCCGTCGTCGCAAGCTCGCGACGGTCTGATCGACCGACCCTGACATGCAACGTTTCGATCCGGAAGGCCCTCGACGGGCCTTCCGGTCATTTTTCCCTTGGGGCATCGGCACATGGCTCGGACGCGAGTCGCCACTGAGCTCGCGAGAGGTCGCCGGAGGCTCCAGCGTCGCTCGGCTCGCCGCGCCATGGTCCGTCGCGGCGGGTGCATCGAGGCGAGAGTCGATCACCCACCTCGCGCCGCGACGACCTTCGCGACTTTGAAGAGACCTCACAACCCCGGAATCTCCCCGGTGGCAACCTCTTTTTCGGACTCGCTCGCCCCGGCGATTCCATCGGGGATCCGGCCCACACCAGTCGCGCAGTCGTTCCAGGCGCGTGCGAGGCGGCGTGGCGGGGGACGGTGTCGGCCCGACGCATGGCCGCGAGCCCAGCCGTCGGGCACCTTGTGGGCAGAGACGCATCCCGCAGGTCGGTCAAACCGGCCCGAGGATGCAAGGACGGCGAGCACGCGACGCAACGTGCGTCCGATTCGCCGGGCCCGCAACACCTGGAGAGGGAGACATCATCATGAAGATCCGCACGTCCATCGTCCTCGCGTCGCTCGCCATCGTCTGCACCGCCGGCATGGCCACGGCCAACACCGTCCGCTTCACCGACGCCACCGGCAAGTACAACGGCACCTCCGGCGGCGCGTTCGTCGCCACCCGCGTCAGCGGCGACGTCGGCCTGACGGGCGGCCTGGGCCTGACGGGCAACAACTTCTACACCTTCTGCGTCGAGCGCAACGCCAGCATCCAGCTCAACGGCACGACGACCTACTTCGGCCAGATCTCGATGTCCTCAAGCCAAGGCGCCAACGGCGGGGTCACCTCGGGCACGATTCCCTTGAGCAACATCACCGCCCGCCTCTACCGCGAGTTCCGCAACAACGGCACCTTCGGTCGCGTCGGCACCTTCGTCAACGGCTACACCACCGCCGCCCAGACCGACGCCATCCAGAACGCCATCTGGGCCGCCCAGGGACAGATCACCGTCAGCTCGCTGACCGGCGACTCGCTCGCCCTCTATAACTGGGCCAAGGCCAACAGCGCCAGCGGCCTCAAGGGCGTTCGCGTGCTGCGGCTGTGGACCACCAGCACCAACGGCGTGCTGTCGGGCGCCAGTCAGGACCAGCTGACCATGATCCCGCTGCCGCCCGCCGCCTGGGCCGGCCTCGGAACGCTCGGCTGCCTTCTCGGCGCCAGCCACATCCGTCGCCGCAAGCTCGCCGCGGCGTGAGAAGTCTCGCAGGTCCGACAACCACGATTCGAGCCGGGAGGCCCTTGCCGGGCCTTCCGGCCATTTCGGCCTTGACGGTTCCGCGGCGTGCGGGCTGGCCCCAAACTCGGCGACCGGCACAGGGATCCCCTCGATCTGCCGATGACCGCACGCCAGCGAGGCGGCCTCCCCGGACGATTCCGGACCCGCACGCGAGGAACTCCGCATGCGCGTCTCGGCGATCATCGTCACCTTCAGCCAGCACGACCTGCTCCGCACCTGCCTGCGCTCGGTGCAGAAGGCCATGGAGGGCATCGACGGCGAGATCATCGTCGTCGACAACGCCAGCACCGACATCACCGCGCAAGTCGTGACCGAGGAGTTCCCGGGCGTGCGACTCATCCGCAATCCCGTCAACCTCTACTACACACGCGCCGTCAATCAGGGCATGCGAGCCGCCAAGGGCGAGTATCTCTACCTGCTCAACGACGACACCGAGCTCGAACCCGGCAACATCCGCGAACTCATCCGATTCATGGACGATCGTCCGTCCTGCGGCGTCGTCGGCCCGGCGCTCCGCGGCCCGGATCAATCGCCGCAAGTCTCGGCGCAACGCTTCCCGACGCCGCTCCGCGAAGTCGCGGGGATCCTCGGCATCGCCTGGACGCTTCGGAAGGCGGCGTGGGCCGACGGCCTGCAGAAGCGCTATCCGCGGCCGCTGGGCACGGAACGCGTCGACTGGGTCTGCGGCGGCGCGCTCTTCACGCGGCGCTCGCTGATGGAGTCGATGGGCCATCACGACGAGCACTACCTCTTCTACTGCGACGACCCCGACATCGGCATGCGCATGCTCGCCGCCGGTCACGAGGTGTGGTACCACCCCGGCACGCACGTGCTCCACCACCACGGGCTGAGCACCGTCAAGACCCCCCGCAAGCTGCGCTTCGACATCATCATGACCCGCAGTCGCCGCCACTACCACGGCAAGTTCCACGGATGGCTTGCGATGGCGGCGGTGGAGGCGGCCTTCGGGCTGGCCTACGGCCTTCGCGGCCTCCGCCGCCTGCTGACGGGCCGGCGCGAGGAGGCCCGCAAGCACTTCAAGGCGCTGCTCGCCCTCTTCGAGGCCAACACCCTGCCCCCCGAGGAGCGGGCGGCCATCGACGGATACAAGCAGTGCGCCCACAACGGCCTGTCGGAGCGCGCCCCCGACCGAACCACGCCGCCGGCCGCGACGCCGATGGCCCGTTGAACGACACGTCCGACACCACCACCTTTCGACCACACGCACGAGGAGACGACACGATGGCAGTTCTTGTGACCGGCGGCGCAGGCTTCATGGGTTCCCACGTGGCTGACGAACTGCTCGCCAAGGGACACGACGTGGTGGTGCTCGACGACCTCAGCGGCGGCTTCATCGAGAACGTGCCCGAGAAGGCCACCTTCGTCGAAGGATCGATCGCCGACAACGAGCTCGTGCAGCGTCTGTTCCTGCAGTACCGCTTCGAGCACGTCTTCCACCTCGCCGCGTACGCCGCCGAGGGGCTCAGCCACTTCATCCGCTCCTTCAACTACCGCAACAACCTGGCGGGCAGCGTCAACCTGATCAACGCGGCGGTGAACGCCGGCACCAAGTGCTTCGTCTTCACCTCGTCGATCGCCGTCTACGGCAAGAACCAGCTCCCGATGCTCGAGACGACCACGCCCCTTCCGGAGGACCCCTACGGCGTCGCGAAGTACGCCGTCGAGATGGACCTGCGGTGCGCCCACGAGATGTTCGGGATGGACTACGTGATCTTCCGCCCGCACAACGTCTACGGCGAACGCCAGAACATCGGCGACCGGTATCGCAATGTCATCGGCATCTTCATCAACCAGATCATGCAGGGCAAGCCCCTCACGATCTTCGGCGACGGCGAGCAGACCCGCGCCTTCAGCTACATCTCCGACGTCGCGCCCGTCATCGCCCGCGCCCCCTTCGTCGAGAAGGCCCGCAACCGCGTCTTCAACGTCGGCGCCGACCAACCCCACACCGTCAACCGCCTCGCGCAGGTCGTCTGCAAGGCGATGGGCGTCGAACCCCGCATCCTGCATCTCCCGCCCCGCAACGAGGTGGTCCACGCCTACAGCAGCCACGACGCCGCCCGCGAGGCCTTCTCGCCCGGCGAGGCGGTCTCCCTCGAGGAGGGCGTGGCCCGCATGGTCGAATGGGCCAAACGCATCGGCGCCAAGTCCAGCCAGACCTTCAAGTGCATCGAGATCCCGCGCAACCTGCCCCCGTCGTGGGCCAGGCAGGAACGCACGCCCGCCACGCCGGCGGCGACGTCGCTGCCCCGCGCGGCGGCGTGATCCCGAACCCGCGCACGTCGCGGCCCGCCGCCGAACACGGCCGGACCGATGCCCGCTGCGTGAAACCTTCGTGAAGTCCTCCCTGGCGTCGACATCCCGCGTGTCGGTTGTGCGATGATTCCCTGTCGTGCAACCGACACGCGTCTTTTTCCCCGGCCACGGAGGGCCCATGAAGCTCGAGTTCAGGACACTCTTCATCAGCGACGTGCATCTGGGGTGCATGGGCTCCCGCGCCTCGGAACTCGCCACGTTCCTCAAGCACGTGCGATGCGAACGCCTCTACCTCGTGGGCGACATCCTCGATCTCTGGGCCCTCCGCCAACGCTGGCGATGGCCCCTCTCGCACAACCAGGTCGTGAGGCGCATCCTCAAGTTCGCCAAGCGCGGCACCCACGTCGTCTACGTCCCGGGCAACCATGACGACGCCCTCCGCCAGTACGCCGGCCTCGACGTCGGCGGCGTCCGCGTCGCGACCCGCGCCGTGCACCGGCTCGCCGACGGTCGCTCCCTGCTCATCACCCACGGCGACGAGTTCGACCTCGTGGTCCGCCACTCGCGGCTCACGGCCGCCCTGGGCGGCTGGGCCTACGACCGCCTCGTGCTCATCAACCGCTGGATCAACGCCGCCCGCGGCTTCGTCGGCATGGGCCCCTTGAGCTTCTCGAGGGCCGTGAAGCTCCGCGTCAAGGGCGCGTGCACCTTCATGGCCGACTTCGAGTCGCTCCTGCTCGCCGACGCCGCCGAACGAGGCCACGACGGCGTCATCTGCGGCCACATCCACAACGCCGTCCTCCGCGAGACGAGCCGCGACGGCCATCCCCTGCTGTACGCCAACTGCGGCGACTGGATCGAAAAGCCCACCGCGCTCGTCGAACACGCCGACGGCCGCCTCGAACTCCTCGACGTCGAGGCCCTGCTCCGCGAACACGCCCTTGAGCCCGCCGGCTCCGACCTCGAGCCCATCGTCTCGGAGGTCGAGTGCTGAACCGACACCCGCGCGTCGTCATCTGCACCGCCTCGGTGGGTTGCGGCCACACCCGCGCCGCCACCGCCATCCGCCACGCCATCCGCCGCGCCAGACCCGACGCCTCGGTGCGCATCATCGAGGTCCTCGACTACGCGCCCCGATGGTTCGTGACCGGCTATCGCGACGCCTACCTCGCCGCCATCGCGCGGGTGCCCGCCCTCGCAGGACGCATGTACGACGCCACCGACCGCCCCGCCCGCCGTCCGGGCCTCTCGGGTGCCATCGAGGCCCACGCGCTCGACCGCCTGCTTCACTCGCCGTGCCTCGCCAAGGCCGACGTCATCGTCGCCACCCACTTCCTCGCCGCACGCGTCTTGGCCTTCGCCAAGCAACGCGGCGTCGGCCCCGCCTCCCGTGCGCCCCTTGCCGTGTGCGTCACGGATCGGCACCCTCACGGCGTCTGGCTCGTTCCCGGCGCAGACCTCATGCTCGTCGCCTCGCCCGACGCCGCACGCATCGCCTCGGCCGCCACGGGCGCACCCTCGCTTGCCTGCGGCATCCCCATCGACGGCGACTTCGGTGCTGCGACCTCCTGCCGCCGCGACCTTCGAATCCCAGAACGCCGCCCCGTCCTGCTCGCATGCGGCGGCGGCCTGGGCCTGGGGGGCATCGACCTCGCCGTCGCCGCCGCCCTCCGGCGTCGCGGGGAGTTTCACGTCGTCGCCGTCTGCGGCCGCAACGAGGATCTTCGCCGCCGCCTCGAACCCTTGGCACGCGAGCCGCGGCCCGGGATGCCCTCGTGCCAGGTCGTGGGCTTCACCACCCGAATGCCCGAGTTGATGGCCATCGCGGGTGTCATGGTCGGCAAGCCCGGCGGCCTCACCACCGCCGAGGCGCTGGCCAGCGGCCTGCCCGCCGTGCTGCTCAGACCCATTCCCGGCCAGGAGGAACGCAACGCGAGTCAACTGGTCGAGGCCGGGGCGGCAGTGCTGGTGCCCGACCCGGCGAGGGCGGGCGACGCGGCCGTCGACCTGCTGCTCGACTCCGCTCGCGTCGCTCGAATGCGCCAGACCGCCCGGGCGATGGGCAACCCCCGCGCGGCCGACGACGCCGCCGCGGCGATCCTTGATCTGGCCGAAGCGAGGCCGGGCGAAGCGATTCGCGAGATCAAGCCGGTCGCCGGCACGGCCATGACGCTGTCGGCCTGACCCGACGGCTCAGCCGAAGACCCTGCGTCTGCCCACGACCCGCGTTCGGCCGAGAACGCCTTTTCAGCCGAAGGCCTTGCGGTAGTCCTCGAGGAACTTCTTGATGCCGCTGTCGGTCAGCGGGTGGATCATGGACGACTTGATGACCGAGAAGGGGCACGTGGCCACGTCCGCGCCCGCCAAGGCGCACTGCAGCAGGTGGTTCGTGTGCCGCACCGACGCGGCGAGCACCTTCGTGCGAAGGCCGTAGTTGTCGTACACCTGACGGATCTCGCGGATCAGCGCCATGCCGTCCTGGCCGATGTCGTCGAGCCGCCCGATGAACGGGCTCACGAGGAACGCCCCGGCCTTGGCCACCATCAACGCCTGCAGACTCTGGAAGCAGAGCGTGAGATTCGTCTTGATGCCCTGGTCGGAAAAGGAGCGGCACGCCTTCAGCCCGTCGAGCGTGCACGGCAGCTTCACCACGATCTGCGGCGCGATCTTGGAGTGCTCGATCCCCTCCTTCATCATGCCCGCGTAGTCGGTGGCGATCACCTCCGCCGACACCGGGCCGCTCACCACCTTGCAGATCTCCTCGAGCCGCGAGGCGTACTTCACGCCTTCCTTCGCGATCAGGGAGGGATTCGTGGTCACGCCGTCGAGCACGCCCATGTCGTGCGCCTGGCGGATCTCGTCGATGTTGGCGGTGTCGATGTACAGTTCCATGGCGGTTGCGCTCCGTCGGGTGTCACAAGGTCCATCGGACCGGATCGGCCCGGCCCTCCTCTCTCGCACCCCCAGCGTACGCCCCGCCGAGCCGAAGGCCTGAATGCATCCCCCGACGCGGGGAGGCCCCGTCTCGCCCGATCGTCCTCGACTCGACGGCGGTCGTCGCGGTTCACGACCTTCTCGTCGATGCCCGATGACAACGGCGCCTCGCTCGCGAGGCGCCGATCGCCACGATGGTCCGCGGCTCCACGTCCGAGCCGCATCGATGCCCGCGACCGGCACATCTCACGGACATTCGCCCATGAACGCCGAATATGCCGCTCGGGTCCGCCATGCCACCTCCCTCGGTTCGCTCCAGCGATCCGGGCAGACCGTCGGCGAGAACTGGTTCACCTTTCCGCTCACCTACTCGCACTTCGCCAGGTCGATCCGCGACGGGGGGATCTTCGTCGAGGTGGGTTCCTGGAAAGGTCGCAGCAGCGTCTACATGGCGCACGAACTTCGCTCGCTGGGCAAGCGGGTGAGCTTCTTCTGCATCGACACGTGGGAAGGCTCTCCCGAAAACGTCGACGACCCGTGGGTGCGGGCCGGTTCGCTCTTCGACCTGTTCCTCGAGAACACGCGCGAATACGGGGATCTCATCACGCCGGTCCGCAAGCCCTCCGTCGAGGCCGCACGCGACTTCGCCGACGGATCGATCGACATCGTCTTCATCGACGCCTGCCACGAATACGAGTCCGTCAAGGCCGACATCGCCGCGTGGCTGCCCAAGATACGGCCCGGAGGCGTCATCGCGGGGCATGACTACCTGTGGCGGGACGACAATCCCGTCAAGAACGCGGTGGAGGAGTCCTTCCACCCGAGCAACATCCTCGTCCATCGAGGCGAGAACGTCTGGTTCGTGCTGGCCTGACCGGCGAATGTTCGCATTCCACTCGGTCCCGAAGGCGCCTGCCACGCTGATAATCCGTCTCAACTGGGCAAAACCCGGGTTTTTCTCACTCCGTTGCAATCCGGGACGTTCCGCGATCGTTGCCCCACGGGATAATGACAGGGAAGCCGCATCGGGCGGCCAGCCATGCCGTTGTCGCATCGGTCGCCCCGATGCACGCTCGGTTCCGTGGGGTCCACAAGGGAGCAGATGTCATGAGAATCGCGTCGTTGATCAAGTCGCTCTGTACCGCTGCCGCCGCCACGGTGATCCTCGCGATCGCCCCCGCGCAGGCCTCCGCGCAGACCAGCGGCGCGTGCTGCGTCCGCACCCAGAACGGCACCGTCGAGTGTGTCGTCCTGAGCGCGGCCGACTGCCGCGCCCGTCGCGGCTTCTACAGGGGTGACGGCACCGAGTGCACCGCCACCACCTGCGTGCCGCCGGTCACCGGCGCATGCTGCGTTCCGGCCCCCAACGGTTCGACCGCGTGCGTGCGGCTCACCGCCGCCGACTGCACCGCCCGCAACGGCACCTACCGCGGCGACAACGTCGCTTGCACCGGCCCCACCTGCCTGCCTCCCGCCCCGACGGGCGCGTGCTGCGTCCGGTCCAGCACCGGCATCCAGTGCGTCGTCGTCTCCGCCACCGTCTGCCGCCAGCGTGGCGGCATCTACCGCGGCAACGGCACGGCCTGCACCGACACCACCTGCGCCCCGCCGCCCGCGCCCACCGGCGCATGCTGCGTCCGCAACGCCTCCGGCGGCGTCGAGTGCGTGATCCTCAGCGCCGACCAGTGCCGCACCCGCCAAGGGTTCTTCCGCGGCCCCAACACGACCTGCACCGCGACGACCTGCACCCCGCCCCCCGCTCCCACCGGCGCGTGCTGCGTCCGCTCCAACACCGGCGCCGTCGAGTGCGTCGTGCTGAGCGCCGAGCAGTGCTTCGCCCGTCGCGGTTCGTTCCGCGGCCCCAACAGCACCTGCACCGCCACCACCTGCACCCCGCCCCCCGCTCCCACGGGCGCATGCTGCGTTCGCACCTCTTCAGGCGGCGTCGAGTGCGTCGTGCTGAGCGGCCGCGACTGCGCCGGTCGCCAGGGCTTCTACCGCGGCGACGGTTCGGCCTGCACCGAGACCACCTGCACTCCGCCCCCCACGGGCGCGTGCTGCCTCCGTGATCCTGCCGGCGCCCTTCGTTGCGTCGTCCTCACCGAGGAACGCTGCACCGCCGCCCAGGGCACCTACCGCGGCAACGGCACGACCTGCGCCACCGGCACCTGCGAGTGATGATCATGCGGCCACGCCTCGTGCGTGACGCGTCAATCCCGTGAAAGCACAAGGCCTGCACCTCTGGGTGCAGGCCTTGTCGTTGCATGGTCGGCGAGGCCGATCCCTGGACCGGGTCAGGATCGCGAAGAACCGGATGAACCCGGACGATCGGCCAGGTCCGCCTCGCCCAGAAGTCGAAACTCCTTGCGGCGGAGAATCTGCCCGCCGAGCGTCAGATCATCGACCGCCAGGGCGATGGTGGGCGTGCCGCAACTGCGGAGCATGAGCGGGTAGGCGAAGTGGATCGACAACTCGGCGGAGAGCAGGCACAGGCACATGCTCGCGAGGGAGTGGGACCCGGAGAGTTCGACCACCAGCACGTCGCGTTCGCTGTACGGGAGATTCTCCTTGCGCAGCAGCTCCACGGCCGCCTTCGCGTTGTTGGTCACGAGCCGCACGACCGCATGATCGCTCGCCTCGTGCACCGACAGGGCGCAGATGCTGCAGGTCGACCCCTCGAAGGCCTCGACGAGATCGAAGAGTTTCCCCACCTTGTTGGTCAGGAAGACGCTGAACTGCGTCACGGACGGCGGGGAGAACCCCCGCGTGGTCTCGATTGGAGTGATGGATTCGCTCATGGCGGCCCGCCCGACCCTCTGACTATACCCGAGCCCCGGCGTTATCGGAAGCGCCAAGTGACTGACGTGACCGAAAACAACATCGCCGCGGTGCCCGAGCAAGGTCATCGGCAGGATCACCCAGCCGATTTCGGGCAGTCGCGGCGGTGTTGCGGGGGTCGGGATGAAAGAGGGCGAGCCCGGGGGCGCTCTTCGCCCGTGCCGGGGAAATTCCTCACGTGCCCCTGACCCGAATGGGGGCGTTCGAGGTCCTGATGACCGACCGGACGCCCGGACCGAAGTCAAACCCGCCGCCGCGAGCAACCGCCCGCGCAACGTCCATGCGGACGCGGGCGTTGGAGGTGGCCGTGCCGAGCAATCCCCCGAAGGCAGGACCGACGCAGAGGTCGACCGGCCCGTTGGACGTGCGGATCTCCACCGGGCCGATCGCATCGGCTCCCAGCGAGATCCGCACGCTGTCGTTCGACGTCGCGACCTGCGCCCCCGCCACGCCCTCGAGTTCGACCTTGCCGTTGGACGACGAGGCCTTCACGATCGCACCAGGCGCGTCGACGATGATGTCGCCGTTCGAACTCTCCGCATCGACCTCGCGGCAGTCGGCGAGGTGGACCACCATGGGTCCGTTGGAGCTTCGGGCCGACACCTTGGCCGCGGAAGGGGTCACGACGACGATGGACGCTCCCTCGCCGCTCCGAGGGCCGTCAGGCCACTCGACTCGCACCTCGAGCGTGCCCGCGGCATCTCGATGGGCGATGAGCGTGGCCTTGGACAGTCGATCCTGCGAGCGAGCGCGAATGGTGGCGGTGATGGTCACCTCGTCGACGCCCCCCTGACGGACTTCGACTGAGCCGTTGCGGGTGCGAACGTCGAGCCGCGAACCGGCGACGTGCGCGACCGTGAGCGTCCGCGTCTCGCTCGGGCCGGACCAGCCGTCGACCAGGGAGGAGTCGTTTCGCGACACGATGATGCAGCCGGAAAGGGTGACGAGTCCGGCCAGGGCGAACAGGGTGACACCGAGGGTTCTTGAGTGCATGGAGCGTCCTTCGAAAGGGTGCGGAACCACTCATGCTTGGGATTCCGCCGGCGACGGTTTCCGCCCAAAGCGGCCAGCGCCCTTCACCTGATGTTGACGAACCAGTTCACCACCAGGATGGGAAGCAGGAGGGCGATCGCCAGCAAGAGGTAGCCGAAGAACCCGGGCATGCGGACACCGGCGCTCGAGGCGATGGTGCGGACCATGAAGTTCGGCCCGTTTCCGATGTAGGTGATGGCGCCGAAGAAGACGGCGCCCGAAGAGATCGCCGCCAGCGTGGCGGGCCCCGACGGGCCGGCGAGCATGGCGTCGATGCTGGTCCGGTCGATGGCGACGGGGCCGATGGCGATCTGGAGGAAGTTCACGTAGGTCGGAGCGTTGTCCAACACCGCGCTGAGCGCCCCGGTGTAGAAGTAAAAGGCCGTGGGAGAATCGACGCCCATCTTCTGGCCGTTGGCGGCCAGGTATCCCAGGGCAGGAATCATGGTGAGGAAGATGCCCAGGAAGAGCAGCGACACCTCCTTCACCGGGAAGAAGGAGAACTGGTTGCGTTCGAGGATGTCACGCTTGGCGAGCCAGTACGACGCGCCGGCGACCGCCAACTGGAAGGTCGCGCCCACGGGGATGCCCTCGATGCCGAACTGCATCTTGAGCACGGGGTCGATGAACACTCCCGCGATCATCAGCGCCAACGCCACCAGACCAGTCGCCCCCGAGACCCGCACCGAGAACGACGAGGGGGCGGCGGCGGCGGGCGACTCTCCGATGCGCCAGTCGATGGCGATGAAGATCGCCAGCAGGCACCCCACCACCAGCAGCCACTCGTTCCACAGGTTCACCGTGGTCCAGACGAAGGGCACGCCCTTGAGAAAGCCCAGGTAGAGCGGCGGATCGCCGATGGGCGTGAGGAGGCCGCCGCAGTTGCTGACGATCATGATGAAAAGCACGATGTGAATCGGGCGCAGGCGGCCCTCGTTGGCCCGCATGAAGGGCCGCAGCAGGAGCATCGACGCGCCGGTGGTGCCCACGACGTTGGCGAAGACGGCGCCGAAGGCCAGGATCGCCGCGTTGAAGAAGGGCGTGGCCTTGCCCTTGATGTCGACGAGAATGCCCCCCGACACCACGTACAAGCCGCACACCAGGGCGACGAAGGAGTAGTACTCGATCGCCGCGTGCATCACGGCATGACCGCCGACGGTGCCGTGTCCTGCGGGGTCGGCCATGCCGAAGGCCCGCAGCATGTACATCGCGACGAACGCGCCCAGGCCGAAGGAGAAATCGGGGAAGTGACGGTGCCAGATCCGCTCGCTGATGAAGGGCATCAGGGCGATCGAGGCGAGCAACGCCGCGAAGGGCGCCACCAGCCACAGGGGAACGATCGCACGCCCCTGGTCGTCAAGCACGCCGGGAACCGCCGCCGCGGCCAGCCAGCCGCCCGCCGCCCCCACTGTCGCGCTCACCGCCCAGATCAAGGGGCCGTGCGTCCATCTCACCGCCGGATTGACATGATCATCGCCGTGCATGACACCCAGCGTAGCGGTGCAATGACTCCGGAGTTCGCGCCGGTGGCGCCATCAGGCGGGACGTCCGCCCTCGATGCCTGCGGCGATGAGGTCGCTGTACCCGCAGTCGATCGGTTCGCCGAGGACCATCGCGAACGCCTGCCTCAGACGGGCGATCTCGGCCTTCGCGCTCTCGTTCGATGCGTCTCGCGACATCAGGTGCTCGAACTCGAGGAACCAGCCGAGCCCCTCGACTTGATCCAGATGGATCCGCGTGTTGCCCAGCATGTACAGCGTCCGCACCTTCTTCACCACCAGCCAGATGGGGAGCGGCTCGCGGCCGAAGACCTCCGCCGCCCGCTCCTCGGAATAGATGCGGAATCGGCTCACCTTGGCCCCCACCTCGTTGGGGCGCTCGTAGAAGATGATCTCCACCTCGGGCTCGGCGGGGGTTTCGCCCGGCGGCACGTCGACGCTGATCTCGCGACGCTTGAGCCGCCCTGCGGCCATGCGGTAGTACGTGTCGACCTGACGCATCGTGCCGATGAGCGTGGCGCCCAGGGCGCGGCACACCTCGCGTGCGATCACCGGTTCGCGGAGTTCGGCCTTGAACTCGAGATTACGCATGAACGACTCCTGGCCCGCGCGATGCGATGACCGGGAGCGACCGCTCCGCGACCACTCGCACGGGCACGTTCTTGAACGACGGGGTTCGACTCTCGCGATCGACGCGACGTGGCACCAGCGTGTTGGCCTCGGGGTAGTACATCGCCGCGTTTCCGGGACGGATGTCGGCCGCTCGCACCAGCACCCCACGCATCTCGCCTGCGTCGCTCGACACCGTGACCTTGGCATCCACCCGAAGACCGAGTCGCCGGATGTCCTCGGGGCTCATGAGGATCACGTCCCGCCGCTCCTGGCCTCGGTAGACGTCCTCTTCGTCGTACACCACGGTGTTGAACTGCCCCTCGCTGCGAATCGTCATGAGTCGCAGCACGCCGTCGCCCAGCTCGGTCGGCTCGGGGAGCGACACCGCGTGGAACTTCGCCCGTCCGTTCGGCGTGTTGAACGTGGGCTTGTGGAAGAGTCGCCCCCCCACGTGGAACTCCCGCTTGGTCTGGTCGATGGCCGCGATGGCCTCGTAGCCCGGGACGGCCTTGGCGATCAGCCGTCGCACCGCCCGCAAGTCGTCGAAGGCGGCGAACCGCTCCGACACCCCCGCGGGAAGCGTCCGCCGGCCGAGATCGACGATGATCGACGATTCGGCACGCGCGCCGTCGAAGCGGGGCCGTCCGCCCTCGCTCAGCCGCACGAAGTTGAACATCGACTCCTGCGTCGTGGCCTGCGGCTCCTCGTCGCGGGCCAGGACCGGCAGGATGATGCTCTCCCTGCCCCGCCCGTGCATGTGCCCGGTGTTCAGCGTCGTCGTCAGGAAGATCGTCGTGCCGATTCGCGACAACGCGCTTCTGGCGAACCCCGCGTCGGGCGCGCTGCCGAAAAGATTGCCGCCCAGGTGCACCGCCGCCCGCACCCGACCCTCCGAGGCCCGCTGGATGCACTCGAGCGTGTCCATGCCGGCGCCCGCTGGCAGCGTGGCGCCAAGCTCGCTCGCGATGGCGTCGGCCGTCGCCTGCTTCAACTTGGGAACCGCGCCCATCGAACCGATGCCCTGGATGTTGCTGTGCCCGCGCAGGGGCAGCAACCCCCGGCCCGGTCGCCCGAGCATGCCCCTTGCCATCGCGAGGTTCGCGATGGCCCGCACGTTGTCGGCCCCGTGCTCGTGGTGCGTGATGCCCATGGTCCAGGCGAAAATCGTCCGCTTGCTTCGCCCGTACATCGCGGCGATGCGGTCGATCGTCTCGCGGTCCACGCCCGAATGCGCCTCGATCACGTCCCACGCCAAGCCGCACGCCGTCGCCTTCGCCGCCTCGTACCCCTCCGTCCTCGTCTGCACGTAGTCCGAGTCCACCAGCCCTCGCGACACCGTCGCCTTCAGCAGACCGTGCAGCAGCGCGATGTCGCCGCCGATATGGGGCATCACGTACTCGTCCGCGATCGTCGTCCCGAACATGAGGCTGATCGGATCCGACGGCACCTTGAACCGCACCAGCCCCACCTCTCGCATGGGGTTGATCACGACCACCTTCCCGCCCGCCCGCTTGAGTTCGAGCAGCGACCGCATCAGCCGCGGATGGTTGCTCGCGGGGTTGCCTCCGATCAGGAAGAACAGGTCGCACTCGGCCACGTCGTCGAGCGACACCGTCGCCGTGCCCGATCCCGTCACGCTCGCGAGCGCAACCCCGCTGGCCTGATGGCAGAAGAACGAGCAGTTGTTCACGTTGTTGGTGCCCAGCAACCGCGCCAGCACCTGAAGCAGGAAGCCCGCCTCGTTCGAGGAACGACCGCTGAGATAGAAGAACGACTCGTCTGGAGGTGCTTGACGCAGCGAGGCGGCCGCCCGCTCCATCGCCTCATCCCACGTGATGGGCCGGTAGCTCCGATCCCCCGCCGCCGCGTAGAGGGGCGAGGCCACGCGTCCCGCGGCTTCGAGTTGGCGCGGGGTGAAGCGCTCGAGGGCGTCGAAGCCGAACTCATCCCAGAATCGGGGATGGATCCGCCCCTGCATGTCGGCCGCCATCGCCTGCACGCTCTTCTTGCACACCTCCGGGAAGTGCCCGGCCTCGTTGACCATGCCCCCCTGCTGCCCGCCCATGCCCAGCGCACAGGTCTTGCAGGCGTTCTTGCTGTTCAAGGCCTGCCACATGCGCCACATGCCCCCGAGGCCACCTGTCTCGGCGGCCTTGCGGAAGGTGTACCAGATGGCGGGAAAGCCGCCGCCGGCGGTGTATGGGCGGAAGGGAGTGGACATGCGAATGCCCAACAGTATCGGCAGGCCAGGCCCCTTGCGCCCACGAGCGGACCCGATGGGGTCCCCGCCCTAACCTCACCTGATGGTCCCTTCGCCCGCCACGCCTTCGTCGTTCGCCCGCCCGGTCGCGACCGCCGCCCTTGCCGCCGCGTGCCTGTTGCTTGGGGGGTGCACGCTCGGCGGTTCCTCCAGCGTCTCGGCCCAGAACGACGAACTCCGTCGCACGGTCGCGTCCCAACGAGCGGAAATCGACGCCCTGGTCGCCGCCCGCGACGAACTCAGCGCCAAACTCGAGGCCGCGTCGCGACAGGCGAACGTGAGCCCTGAAGCGGTCGCGTCGACACCGGCCGTGAGCGTGCTCGAGATCGACTCCTTCTCGACGCTCCTCCCGCTCGATGCCAAGGCACCGGCCACCGGCGTTCGCGTCCATGTCCGCACCCTCGACGGGCGGCGGCGATTCACGCAGGCGGTGGGCGTGATGACGGTCGAAGTGACGGACGCCGCGGGAACCACGCTCGCCGCCGGCCGCACCGGTCCGGCCGCGTTGCGTGATGCCTATCGCTCGAGTCCCGCCGGCACGCACTACACGATCGAATCGCCGCTGACAGGCCCGGCAAGCGGCGGCGCCTACACGCTCCGCGTGCGATTCGAGGACGCGCTGACGGGCCGACACCTCGAAGCCACCCGGGAGTTGACGCGATGAGCGGCCCTGAT
>CAIYWI010000025.1 GCA_903929885.1 uncultured Phycisphaerales bacterium | reverse complement strand
CGCTCCCACGCCGGCGCCCAGCGTCGCGTGGCCTCCTGTCGCTTTCGCGCCGATTCGACGCGCTCCTGCGCCCTCGCCACGGCCTTGCGTTCCAGCACCAGCGACACGGGCTCAGGCGCCTGCGCGATGATCTTGCGCTGCATGTCCGTCTTGGCCGCCAGCACCTGATCCTCGCGCTTGCGGATCTCGTGCTTCCAGTGCATGGGCCGGTCCTGATTGAGCCACAGCGACACCCGCGACACGTCCGCGTCCATCGACGCCAGCGCGGCCGTCACCGCCTCGATGAACGCCGCCACCGCGGCCTTCGTCTCGAGCAACGCCTTGGAATCGTGAATCCGTGCTTGCGAGCCCATCGTCGCCTCACCGCCATCCTACCGCTGGTTGAGATACTCCTCGATCTTCTCCGCCTTGCGGATGAGGAACGGGATGTGCTTCTCCGTCGCCGCCGTGAACCGCGACAGCTGCTTCATCGTCAGGTCGAACTCCTCGGCGAACTTGAGGTGCTCCTGGTCGCGCCAGCTTTGGCCCAGTTCGTTCATCCTCGCGTTGATCACTGTCCCCTGCTGCTGCAGGAACTCGTTGAAACGCTTGAGCTCGAGGGCGAACCGCCGCACCTCGCCCGGATCCATGATCGCCTTGGACATGCACGAGGATACGGCCTCGCTTCCGTCCCGGTTGCCCCGACCGATGTCTCAGCACGCCCGTACGCTCACCGCATGCCCGCCTTGCGACTGGTCGCCTTCCTCCTCATCGCCCTCGCCCTCCCCGCCTGCTCCTCCACCATGACCCGCCCCGCCGCCACCTCGCCCGCCTCCGCCGGCTTCCACGAACGCGCAGTCACGCTGGGCGGCACCCTCCACCGCTACGTCGTCTACATCCCCCGCCACGCCCCCACCCCCGCCCCCGTCATCATGTTCCTCCACGGCCGTGGCGAGTGCGGCAGCGACGCCTGGAAACCCGTCGCCCAAGGCATCGGCCGCGCCATCATGAACGACGCCGCCCGCTGGCCCTTCGTCGTCATCTTCCCCCAAAAGCCCGACCCCCAGCGCCAATGGGAGGAGTACACGCCCTTGGTCATGGCCACCCTCGAGGCCACCCGCAAGGAACTCCCCACCGACCCCACCCGCACCTACCTCACCGGCCTCTCGCAAGGCGGCCACGGCACCTGGGCCATCGCCGCCGCCCACCCGACCATCTGGGCCGCCATCGCCCCGATCTGCGGCTACGGCGACCCCGCCACCCTCGCCCCACCATTGGCCGCCATGCCCATCTGGTGCTTCCACGGCGACGCCGACCCGGTCATCAAGGTCGAACAAACCCGCGCGATGGTGCAGGCCCTGCAAGCCGCCCACGCGCCCAACCTCATCGCCACCGAATACCCCGGCGTCGACCACAACTCCTGGGACCGCGCCTACGCCGAGCCCGAGTTGCCAGGTTGGTTCCTCAAGTGGCATCGTCCGCACACGCCCTGACGACGCGATACCACGGCCACGCCCGCGCCGATCCGCGCGAGCCCCCTCGACCCCACCACAGCGCACGCCGCCCAAAGGGCGGACGACTGGTGCCACGAGTGACCGAACCCGCGCAGCGGGTGAGGGAAACCCGTGGAGAGGCCTCGATCCGCACCTCGCGCCCGCCCCGCCGTGGGCTCGCCCGCAAAGCCGGGCAGCGCACCACGGCTCCATCTGGTTCACCCCAAAGCGGGCGGACAGCAGCGACTCCCGCAGCGAGCGCGACGCGAATGTCATCCGCCAGGCAACACCCGACGCTTCAACACCCGCCCGCTTCCCACGCCTCGAAGAACACCGACGTGTCCGACCCGTCCACCCCGCCGTCCTGGTTCACGTCGGCCGTCGACTCGCCCGCCTCCCACGCCGCGAAGAAGTCCGAGACATCCGAGCCATCGATGCCCCCGTCCTGGTTGAAGTCCGCGAAGCACGGCAAGTCGCACGACTCGACGGTCAGCGATGCCGCCGCGCTGGTCCTGCTGCCGCACGGGTTGCTTGCGACCAGGTCGTACGACCCCTCATCGGCCGCCGACACCGATGCGATGGTGTACGTCGGCTGAACCGCTCCGGCGATGGGCACTCGGTTCTTCCGCCACTGGACGCTCGATGCACCGCTCGCCGCCGCCGTGAACGTCACGGGCGACCCCGCGCAGATCGTCTGGCTGACGGGACTGCTGAGGATCGAAGGGGCCACGTTGACCGTCACCGTTGCCGCAGCGGTGGTCGCAGCCCCGCACTCGTCGCTGAAGACGCACGCGTAACTGCCGGCATCGGACGCCGCCAGCGACGAGATGACCAGCGTGGCGGTGGCGTTCGACGTGGGCGAAGAGAACGTGCCCGAGGCCCCGCTCACGATGCCGCCGCCCGCAGAGGCGCCACCCGCGCCGTTGGCGATGGCGACCCCGTTGCGACGCCACTGGAACGAGACATTGGAGAATCCGTCGGCGGGCGACGCCGTCAGGATCAGCGTCTGACCCGCGCACGCCGCCTGCGACGACGGGGATGCGGCCGCCACGAGCGGACTCGGCGGCATGTTGCGAGCCCAATGCGTCGAAATCGAGGTGAAAGTGGGCGGCCTCAAGAAATCGCCGCCTGCAATCTGCTCTCCGCTGGGAAGCACCGCCAAGGCGAACACCACGCCGTTCATCTCCGTCCCGGGCCCCAGCCACGTCGTCCCGTTCCAATGCGCGATGCGGTTGGCCGCCACCCCGCCCGCCGTGGCGAACTCGCCGCCCGCGATCAGACGACCGTTGGGAAGCGCCACGAGGGCTTTGACCCCGCCGCTCATCCCCGACCCCAGCGGCGACCACGCGCTCCCGTTCCATCGCGCGATGCGGCTGGCCGCCACCCCGCCCGCCGTCGTGAAGGCGCCGCCCGCAATCAAGTCGCCGTTGGAAAGCACCGCAAGGGCGTCGACCGAGGCGTTCATGCCCGTCCCCAGCGCCGACCACGTTGTCCCGTTCCACCGCGCGATGCGGCTGGCCGCCACTCCGCCCGCCGTCGTGAAGTCACCGCCCGCGATCAGGTCGCCGTTGGGAAGCACCGCAAGCGCGTTCACCCAATCGCCCATCCCCGTCCCCAGCGCCGACCACGACGCTCCGTTCCACCGCGCGATGTAGTTGGCCGTCACGCCGCCCGCCGTGGTGAAGTATCCTCCCGCGATCAGGTCGCCGTTGGCAAGCACCGCCAACTCCGAAACTCGGTTGTTCATCCCCGAACCCACCGCCGACCACGTCGTGCCGTTCCACCGCGCGATGCGGTTGGCCGCCACTCCGTTCGCCGTGGTGAACACGCCCCCCGCAATCAGGTCGCCGCCGGCAAGCGTCGCGAGCGCGCGGATGCTGCCGTCCAATCCCGCCCCCAAGACCGACCACGACCTGCCGGTCCAGCGCGCCAGGGTGTCGCACGGCAGTTCACCGGCCCTGTCGAAAGTGCCGCCCACGATCACTTCGCCGTTCGACCGTGCCGCAAGGGCACGAACCAAGCCACCCATCCCCGTCCCCAGCGCCGACCATGCACTCCCGTTCCATCGGGCGATGCTGTTCGCCGCCACCCCGCCCGCCGAGGTGAAGTATCCGCCCGCGATCAGGTCGCCGTTGAACAGCACGCACAGGGCGTTGATGCTGATGCCCATCCCCGTCCCCATGCCCGTCCCCATCGCCGCCCAGGCACTCCCGTTCCATCGTGCGATGGCGTTGGCCGCCACCGCGCCCGCCGTGGTGAACTCGCCGCCCGCAACCAGATCGCCGTTGGCAAGCACCGCAAGGGCGAGGACGCTGTCGTTCATGCCCGATCCCAACGCCGACCATGCACTCCCGTTCCACCGCGCGATGCGGCTGGCCGCCACCCCGCCCGCCGTGGTGAACGCGCCACCCGCGATCACGTGCCCGTTGGACAACGCCGCGAGCGAATGCACCCAGTTGTTCATCCCCGACCCCAGCGCCGACCACGCGCTCCCGTTCCACCGCGCGATGCGGCTGGCTGCCACCCCGCCCGCCGTGGTGAACGCGCCACCCGCGATCAGTTCGCCGTGCGGCAGCACCACAAGGGAGCGGACTTGCCCGTTCATCCCCGTGCCCAGCGCCGACCACGTCGTCCCGTTCCACCTCGCCACGGAGTTCGCCGCCACACCGCCCGCCGTGGTGAACTCGCCGCCGGCGATCAGGTCGCCGTTGGGCAGCACCGCCAAGGCCAGCACGGTGGGAGCGGCCATGCCGCCCATCCCCGTCCCCAGCGACGACCACGTCGACGTGGCGAAATCGAACATGGCGATGCTGGAGACTGCCACACCCCCGGTCTCGCGAAAGTACCCGCCCACCACCAAGCGTGTCGCCTGAGGACCCGCCCCGTCGGGATCCCACATCGTCGCGGCCGCAACGCTCCCGAAGCCATCGGAATCGAGGAGCGGTCCCGGAGGCCCACCGCCAGGCAACCACTGACCCGCACACGGCTGCGCCCCCGCCTCGGGCATCACCCCAACGCCCGACACCGCCAGCGCCGCCCCCAGCACGCGAACGCACCACCGCGCCAGCCACCCCTTCCCGAAGCCCGCCTCGTCTTGCCCGAACAGTCCCATGGTCTTCTCCACGAGTCGATCAATTCCAACTTCACCCGCCCGACTCCTCCCACCCACCTTCACCCAACGCCACGATGTCGGCTCGCACTGCCGCCAAAGGTCCAGAAACCTCCGCTGCTGGACTCTACCCGAAGGCTGCGGCTGATTGAAGCAGTTCTTGCACCCAGCTCGCCGGTTTGATGATCTTCAACACCCCACGCAACCCGCGCCACGTCCGAGAAACCCCGCCCGACCGCTCCGACACTACGACGAGTGCCCGGTGTGCCGCAAGCAAGGCGAGCAAGCCGGGGTCGCCGGCCATTGGTCGCGGGCCATCCATCGCGTCGATCCCGGTACCCCGTGCCGGTTGGGGCAACCCGTCAGCCCGCCCACACCCTCCTCTCCCCAGTACCATCCCCCATGGCTGCCTCCCCCCGCCACGGCCAGACCACCACCACCGCCCTCCTCGACTCGCTCAAGGACGTTTCCAACGCTCCGGTCTGGCAGGAGTTCGATGCCCGCTATCGCCCCATCCTCCACGGCTTTGCCCGCACGCTCGGCCTTCAGGAGGAAGATGCCGCCGACGTGGCCCAGCAGGCCCTCGCCGAGTTCGTCCGCGACTACCGCCTGGGCCGCTATGAACGTGGCAAGGGACGCCTGAGTTCCTGGCTCATCACCATCGCTCGTCACCGCGCGATGGACGTCCACCGCAGTGGCGGTCGTCGCCGCGATTGGCGCGGCCAGTCGGCCTTCGAGCAGGTCCAAGGCGCTCGGCCGCCCGAAGCGATGCAAGATGTCGCGGGTGACGACGCTCGCTGGGAGACCGAGCGCCGCCAGGCCGTGCTGGCGCTGGCCCTCACCAAGCTCCGCGAGGAATCTCGCACCAATGAAGCCACCATCCGCGCCTTCGAACTCACGGCCATCAGGGGCGTGCCCAGCGACGCCGCCGCCCGCGAATGCAACATGAGCGTCGACGAGGTCTACGTCGCCAAGAACCGCGTGACCAAGCGACTGCGCGAGATCGTCGCCCAGCTCGACGACGTCTACAAGGAAGATTGATTCCGCCACCCTCATGACCGCCGGCGATTCGCCCAACTCCGCCCACGTCTGCCCCGGCGCATCGACGCTCGAGGCCTTCGCGCTCCGGGGCGATGGCGATGCCTCCCTCGCCGCGCACGTGGCCGCCTGCGATCGCTGCCGCCACATCGTCGAGGAGGTCCGCGAGAACGACCGTTTCCTCAAGGACTTCGACCGCGAGTTGCGGCCGGCCGACGCTCTCTTCGAGGATCCATTCGCGTCGGGCGGGGACATTCCCGGCTACACCCTCCAGCGCGAGCTTCATCGCGGCGCGCAGGGCGTGGTCTACCTCGCCACGCAGGAACGCACGCGACGCGAGGTGGCCGTGAAGATGCTCCTGCAAGGGGCCTTTGCCACCAGCCGCCAGCGAGCCCGCTTCGAGCGCGAAGCCGAGATCGCCTCGCAACTCCGCCACCCCAACATCGTCACCGTGCACGACAGCATGCCCGTCAAGGGTGGTCGCTTCGCGCTCATCATGGAATACATCGAGGGCCGAACCCTCGACCAATGGGCCGCCTCCCTCGAGGGCCTCTCCGCCCGCCGCCGCATCGACGCCGTCGTCGAACTCTTCCTGCAGGTCATCGACGCCGTGCACTACGCCCACCAGCGAGGCGTCATTCACCGCGACCTCAAGCCCGCCAACATCCTCGTCGACGCCGACGGCCGCCCGCGCATCGTCGACTTCGGCATCGCCAAGCTCCACGACGCCGCCGACGCCGACCGCGCCGTCGCACCTCGCGCCCGAGCCGCCACCGCCGTCACCCGCGAAGGCGAGTTCGCCGGCACCCTGGCCTACGCCGCCCCCGAACAACTCGGCGGCAGGCCCGACCTCATCGACACCCGCACCGACGTCTACGCCCTGGGCGTCATCTTCCACGAACTGCTCACCGGCCGCATGCCCTACGACGTGACCGGCTCCTTCGCCGACGTCATCGATCACGTCGTCAACGAGCCCCCCGCGCCCCTCCGCGCCGCGCTGCCCGAGGCCGACGAAGACCTCGCCGTCATCATCGAGCATTGCCTCGCCAAGGAGCCCGAACGTCGCTATCAGTCGGCCGGCGCTCTCCTGGCCGACCTCCGCCGGCGCCTTGCGGGCGAAGCCATCGACGCGCGGCGCAGCAGCCGCCTCTATGTCCTCCGTCGCTGGGCCGCTCGCCACAAGGCCTTGGTCGTCGGCGCGGTCGCTGCGTTGGCCCTTGTCATCGTCGGCGTGTCGTCGGGCTCCTACGCCCTCTTCGAGCGTCGCCAGCGCCAGCAGGTCGAAGAAGAGCAGTTCCGCACCAGCCAACTCAAGGCCGCCGCCGAACTCAGCGGCGAGAACGAACGTCGCCAACGCCAAGCCGCCGAAGCCGCCAAGAACTTCATGGCCCGCATGCTCGGCTCCATCACCCCCGGGGCGGCCCGCGGCCGCGAGGTGAGCCGCACGTACATGCTCGACCAGGCCGAGATCGAGCTCTCGCAAGGCCGCCTGGCCGACCAACCCATGGTCGAACGCGAGGTGCGTGTGCTGCTCGGCCGCGCCTACAGCGAACTTGGCGCCTTCGCCAAGGCCGCAGGGCACCTGCGCCGTGCCGCGGACATCAACCGCACCTCCTTCGACAAGGACCTGCTCGGCACCGCCTCAGTCAACGAACTGCTCGGTCGCGCCCTTGGCCTGACAGGCCCTTCGCAACTCGCCGAGGCCCTCTCGCTCCTGCAGGCCTCCCTCGACACGCGCCGGCGTCTTGCGGGCGAAGGCAGCGCGGAGGTGGCCTCGAGTCTCAACTCGCTGGGCCTCGTGCTGGTGCATAACGCTCGCTTCGACGATGCCTTGGGTCCGCTCCGCGAGGCCCTGGCCATCCGTCGCGGCATGCTCGCCGCCGATCATGCCGACCAGGTCGACCTGCTCGAGTCCATCACCACGCTGGCGCAGGCCACGTGGCAATCCTCCCGTGCCGACTGGTCGCTGGCGGGTGAACTCTTCGAGGAGTGCATGTCCCGCCGGGCAGCCATGAAGGAACCCGACCATCCCGTGGTCGCCGACTCGCTCTATCAGTACGCCCACATGCTCACGGCCTCGGGTGATCGCGAGCGAGCGACGACCATCGCCACCGATGCACTCGCCACCCGCCGCCGCGTCTTCGGCGCTCGCTCCGCCGCGGCGGCCCAATGCCTCGATCTGCTCGCGGGCCTGCACGCCGTCGAAGGCCGCTTCCGCGACGCCGAACCCCTGCTCATGGAGGCGGCATCCATCCATGCGCAGGCCTCGGGCGAAGGCAACCTCCCGCGCCTGTCGACCCTCGCCAACCTCGGCCGCGTGTATTACAAGATGGGTCGATTCGACAAGGCCGAACCGGTGCTGCTCGAGTGGCACGACGGCCTGACCAAACTCCCCGGCGCGGACCGCGCCCAGATCGAGCACGCCCGCGACTGCCTGCGGCAGATGTACGAAGACTGGGACAAACCCGCCCAGGCGGCACGATGGGCCGACATGGCGCGATGAAGCTCCCATCCTCGCCCGACAGGGCGAACCAGCCGTAGCCGTGGGCGCCGCGAGTCTTCGAGCAAGCCCACGGGAGGGCATGCCCGCGGACGAGCACGCCCACGGACCATCGCACCCGCGTCACGCCGCGCCCACAACCGCGCAAACCCGGCAACGCATGCGCG
>CAIYWI010000024.1 GCA_903929885.1 uncultured Phycisphaerales bacterium | reverse complement strand
CGCCCCCGCGAAGGGCCGCCACGTCGAGGCGTCGAGCGTGCCCGCCGCCAGGAAGCTCGCCAGGACCGCGAAGGGCAGCGCGAAGATCGAGTGCGAGAGCTTGATGTCGGAGGCGATGAGCCGCGCGGCTGCGAGCATCGGGGAGTCTATCGCTCCCGCGACGGCTCGCGGGTCGACCGCCGTGGCGGGTGGGGGGTCGCGGCGATAGACTCCAGACGATGTCCGAACCCGCGAAGACACGTCCCGCCGACGCTCCCTCGCCGCTCATCGCGCCCGAGGGGCTGCCCATCGTCCTTTTCTTCGTGGCGGCCACGGCGGGGCTCACGGTCTTGTCGCGCATGACGCTCCCGATGGCGGCCACCTACGTCGTCATCGCGATCTGCTCCCTGCTGACCCTCTGGTGCATCTGGTTCTTCCGCGATCCGCAGCGGGCCATCCCGAAGGATGCCGACGCGGTGATCTGCCCCGCCGACGGTCGCGTGGTGATCGTCGACAAGGCCGCTCCGCCGCCGGAACTCGGCCTGCCCGCCGAGGCGATGCAGCGCATCTGCATCTTCATGAACGTCTTCAACGTGCACGTCAACCGTTCGCCGGTCGACGGCACGGTCGAGCGCATCGCCTATCGCCCCGGCAAGTTCTTCAACGCCTCCTTCGACAAGGCCAGCGTGCACAACGAGCGGTGCTCGCTGCTGCTGCGTCTTGCCGACGGGCGGCCCGTGGTGTGCGTGCAGATCGCGGGTCTGGTGGCCCGTCGCATCGTGTGTCGCGTGAAGGAGGGGGCGTTCCTGAACGGAGGCGAGCGGTTCGGGTTGATCCGCTTCGGCTCGCGCGTGGACGTCTACCTGCCCGCGGGCGCCGAACCGGCGGTGAAGGTGGGAGACGCGACGGCTGCCGGCGCGACGGTGATCGCCCGACTGAAGGCCTGAGGCCGGAGAGGATTGCGAGCCATGTTCATCAGGATCGGGCCCAAGACCACCGAGATTCCCGTCGCCGTCTTGGTGCCGAACTTCATCACCACCCTCTCCATGTGCAGCGGGCTGGCGTCGATCCACTTTTCGCTCATGGGCAAGTGGGAGCACGCGGTGGCCGCCATCGCCATGGCGATGGTCTTCGACGCCCTCGACGGGCGTGCCGCCCGGCTGCTCCACGTCTCGTCGAAGTTCGGCGCGGTGCTCGACTCGCTCTCCGACTTCGTCTCCTTCGGCGTGGCGCCCGCCATCATCCTTCACCAGTGGCTCTTGAAGCCGGTGATGACCCCCATCGAACTCGGCGCGGTGAGCGTCTTCGCCCTCTGCGCCGGCTTGCGACTGGCCCGCTTCACCGCCGCGGCGCCCGCGCCGAAACCCGCCGCCGCCACGGCCGTCGCGAGCGGGACGGTGCAGCCCGCCGCGTCGTCACCCCCGTCGAACTACTTCACGGGCATGCCCACGCCCGCGGGCGCGGCCACCGTCATGATCCCCGCGATGCACGAGTTGGCCGGTTGGACGTCCTGGAAGTTCCCGCAGTGGTCGATCGCCGCCCTCGCCTTCGCCACCGGACTGCTCATGGTGAGCACGCTTCCCACCTTCGCCTTCAAGAAGCTCTCGATCCGCCGCCCGCTGGTCATCCCCGTCATGATCGTGCTCGGCTTCGTCGCCGTGTCGCTCGTCACGCACTTGTGGCTGACGCTCATGATCATGGCGTCGGTCAACCTCGCGCTGGTGCCTTGGAGCTGGTTCATCCGTCGCAAGGCCCGCGCAGCGTCGGCCCGCCCGGCCCCGGCCGCCTGAGGTCGATCGGCGTGCCGCCGCGATCTCACGCCCTGGGATGGTGCTTGCGATGCACGCTGCGAAGCCGCGCCTTGTCGACGTGCGTGTAGATCTGCGTCGTCGAGATGTCGGCGTGTCCGAGCAGTTCCTGCACGATGCGAAGGTCCGCCCCGCCCATCACCAGGTGCGTGGCGAAGGAGTGACGCAACTGGTGCGGATGGATCTCCGGGAGGCCCGCCGCCGCGGCGTTGCGACGAACGATCTGCCAGATCGCGATCCGGGTCAGCGGCAGCCCTCGCGCCGACACGAACAGGCGCCCCTTGTCGCGAAAGGTGGCGAGTGTCGGACGCCCCTGGGCCAGCCACGTCTCGATCGCGCGCTGCGCCGGATCGCCCATGGGCACCAGCCGCTGCTTGTCTCCCTTGCCGATCACCCGCACCACGCCCAGTTCGCGAAGGAAGTCCTTGAGCCCCACGGTGCAGCATTCCGTGGCCCGCAAGCCGCTGGCGTACATCAACTCGAGCAACGCGGCGTCGCGAAGTCTCAGCGGGGTCGACCCCTTGTACAGATCGTGCGACACCGGGGCGTTGAGCAGGTCGCGCAACTGCCCGGGGGTCAAGGCGTCGGGCAGGCGTCGCCACCGCGTCGGCCGCAACAGGACGCTCGTGGGGTCCTCAACCGTGCGCAACGTGGTCCGGGCCCATCGCCAGAAGACGCGGATGCTCGCGATCTGGCGAATGACCGATTCGCCGGTCATGCCTCGTGCCGCCTTGAGCGATTGCACATGCTCCACCAGCGTGCGGGGGGTGATGGCGTCCAGCGAGTCGAGACCGGCGGCTTGCGCCGACTGGAAGACGTAGAGGAGGTCTCGCCCGTATGCCTCGATGGTGTGGGGTGAGAGCCCGCATTCAACGCGCAAGTAGGCCCCGAAGTCGCGGAGCAGCGCGCCATAGGCCGCAGGCAAGTCCGCCGCGGCGCGAGCCACCGCCGATGGTCGTTTCGCTGTGTTCTTGCGGGTGGCGGGCATGGGGTCGAGCGTTGCGGGCGTGTCGGTCGGAGAACGGACCTCTTGTATCGGCAAGAGCGTTGGATGGGCCGCAGCGTCGCTATCCTCAGGCGTCCATGCGGATCACGGTGCTGTTGTTCGGGGCGGAGCGAGAGGCGGCCGGCGCGTCCAAGGCGTTGGTGGAACTGTCGCACGGCGACAAGGCGCCCCCGAACTGCGGCACGCTCCGGGCCGCGATGGGCAAGGCCGTGCCCGCCCTGCAGGACGCCCTGCTGACCGCGCGGTTCGCCGTCAACGGCGAGTTCGCCGACGATTCGAGAATGCTGGTCGAAGGGGACGAGGTGGCCTTGATCGGCCCCGTGGGAGGGGGCTGATGCTGCAGGTGCACGTGGTGGAGGGGCCCTTGGCCCGTTCGTGGCCGCCCGCGAGTTTCGCCGGCGCTGGGGCGGTGGTGGTCTTCGACGGCGTGGTCAGGCCGCTGGAGGAGGGCAGGACCCTCGAGGCGCTCGACTACGAGGCCTATCGCCCGATGGCCGACCGGCAACTCGAACGGCTCGCGGCCCGGGCGGTCGCGGATCATGGCGTCATGGCGTGCCTGGTGTGGCACAGTGTCGGCCGCGTGGCGGTGGGGGAGGCGTCGTTTCGTCTGGTGGTGGCTTCGGCCCATCGACGCGAGGCGCTGCGTGCGATGGACTGGTTCATCGACGCCATGAAGAAGGACGTGCCGATCTGGAAACGGCCGGTGTGGCGGGCGTGAGGCCGCGGGACGCTCAGCCGCCGATGGCGGACATGGGCCGGTCGGGTTGCCTGAAGCCTGGGGCGTCGATGCCGTGACCCTGCTGCTTGGTCCACGCGCAGTCGAGCAGGAAGTCCCGGAGGGATTGGTCGGAGGCTCCGGCCCGCATGCGAGCGCCGATGTCCCACTCCTCCACGCTGAAGAGGCACGGCCGGACCTTTCCCTCGGCGGTGATCCGCAAGCGAGAGCACGCGCCGCAGAAGGGCCGCGTGACCGGCGCAATCAGGCCGATGCGGCCGGGCGAGCCGTCGGCAAAGGCGTATTCGAGGGCGGTGCTGTGCTCGTGATCCTTGCCCAGCGGCACGAGCGGGAACTCGCGCGAGATGAGGTCGACGATCTCCGAGGCGGGCACGAGCTTGGCGGGGTCCCACGCCCGCCCGCTGTCGAGGGGCATGTACTCGATGAACCGCATCTCGATGCCCAGGTCGCGTGCCAACCGCGCCAACGGCACGACCTCGCGCTCGTTGCGGCCTCGCACGACGACGGCGTTGGCCTTGACCGGTCCCAGTCCGGCGTCGATGGCGACGCGGATGGCGTCGACCACCGTGCCGCTCGAGCATGATGATCGAGTCATGCTCGCGAAGGTGGCGTCGTCCAGACTGTCCAGGCTGAAGGTCAGTCGCGTCAGGCCGGCGGCCTTCCACGCCCGAGCCAAGGCGGGGGTCGCCAGCGAGCCATTGGTGGTCATCGCCAGATCCTCGGGCCCGAGGGCGGCGACCGCGGCGATGATCTCGAGCAGGTCGGGACGCACCGTCGGCTCCCCGCCGGTCAGTCTCACTCGCCGCACGCCCAGCCAGAGGCAGATCGAGGCGAGGCGGGCGAGTTCGTCGGGCGAAAGGAGTTGCTCGCGAGGCAGGAAGCGAACATCGGGCTCCATGCAGTAGACGCAGCGGAAGTTGCAGCGGTCGGTGATGGAGAGGCGAACGTCGCGAATGACGCGGCCGTGCGAATCGACAAGCGCGTCGCCGCGAGAGGGCGAGGGCGGCGGGGTCGTCGCGGGCTGGAGGAGCGGGAGTCGCACGGGAATGACCGAGGGTATGGGCCTCGAAACCACCCCCGCGCAGGCCCGCGGAAATGCAAGGCCGCGGCGTTGTTTTTCGCGAAATCGCGCAGGTCGCGTGCCGCACGGGCGTTGCGGTCGGAAAAAGCGGAAAAGGCCGCACAGGCGGTTGGCAATCCCCAAAACGCGTGGCATGTTGTGGGTGGGTCTGGAACGAGTGTTCGTTCTATAGCGTTTAGTGGGTCTGGGTGCGTCACGCATCCTTCAGTTGTTTCGAGGAGTCATTCGTGAAGAACATCATCGCCTCTATCGTCGCGGCCGCCGGCATCGCCTCCATGGCGAGCGCCCAGATCACCCAGATGGATGTCGAGACGTCGCTCGACGGCGTCAACTGGGCGGGTGGCAACCGGGCCGTCAACCCCGGCACCACCGTGCAGTTCCGCTACAAGGTGTCGTTCAATGCCAACGGCACGACGGCCACCCCGACGGGCTTCGCCAGCCTGACCTTCCAGCCGACGGTCAGCAACTGGGGCACCGACACCCTCGCGGCCTTCGCCACCAGCGGCAACAACACCAACGGCGGCGCGGTGACCGAGGCCTCCGGCCAGTTCGGTCGCATCATCCCCTTCGCCTCGACGGGCGCCACCACCTCCGACCCCTACCGGGGCCACGTTCAGACCGTCAGCGGCACGCAGTTCCTGCGCATCGCCCGCACGACGATCACCAACTGGGTTGGCCAGGGCCTGACCAGCGGCACCTCGGCCGCCAACAACTTCAACGGCGCGGGTGGCTTGGCCACCGTCCAGAAGGGCTTCTCGCTCGTCACGACGGCTGATCCGGCCTTCAACCCCGCGATCGCCAACGTCGTCCTCGCCAAGTTCTCGCTCACCCTCAGCGCCGACGGCGCGGCCCGCACGCTGGTGATCAGCGCTCCGACCGAAGGCATGAGCCGCAACTCGACGACGGGCGCCCGCGAGGCCTCGTGGTTCTCCAGCAACACCGACAACTTCGGCTCGATCAAGGCCGCGGTCTCGGTCGCTGACGCCTCGCTGACGGTCGTCCCGGCTCCGGGCGCCATGGCCCTCCTGGGCATGGGCGGCCTCCTGGTCGCTCGCCGTCGCCGGTGAGCAGTCCCTCACGCGGGCTGACGCTCGCGTGACGGATCGGCGGACTCGAGTGGATCCTCGATGCCGCTAATCGCAAGACTCGCCCCTCCCCGGATCTCCGGGGAGGGGTTTTCGCTGCGGGCCTTCGCGGGTTTTGAGGGCCTCCAGCGATCAAGGTGCCGATAACCGGCCGCCGGGTCGAGAAAATCCAAACGCAGCACGTACAAAGCGTGCAGAAACGGGCAAACCGGGCGTGATCGCCTTGGTTTGTCCCTGTCGTTTTGGACAAATACTCTTGCATTTGTTTCAGCCGCGTTGTATGCTCAACCTGTCCGCGGGTCGGGCGTTGGCTCCGTGCCCGTGGATGTTTCCAGTGCTGTCAGAGTACTGAGCCTGAGTATCAGGCTCGCATATAGAGGAGATCGAGATGAAGAATGTGATTGGTTCGCTTATCGCCGTGGCTGGACTTGCCGCTGCCGCTCACGCGCAGCAGAGCCAGCTGGACATCAAGGTCAGCAAGGATGGCGTGAACTGGTCGTCCAGCGTCACGGTCAACCAGAACGCTGGTGACTCGGGTCGCGTGTACATCGGCTACTTCATGACGTTCGTCGGCGGCGTTGCTCCCAACGCTTTCGCCAGCCTCACCTTCCAGCCGGTGTTCTCGAACGTGCGTTTCGGCACGGACACGATGGCTGCCTTCGCCAACCAGGGCAACAACACCAACGGCGGCGCCGTCGATCCCCGCGCTGACTACAGCGCTGCCGGCGGCTTCGGCCGTCTGAAGCCCTGGGCTGCCACGGGCCCCTCCACCTCGCAGAGCTACGTCGTTCACCAGCACGCTGGTGGCAGCGGCGGCGCCCCCTCGACGGGCAACTTCTACCGCATCGCCCGCAACGACGTGACCCGCTGGGTGGGCACGGGTGCGACGAGCGGCACCTCGGCCGTGAACAACTTCAACGGCGCGGGTGGCATGGTGCTCGGTCAGAAGCAGGTCCCCGGTGCGGCCGATCCGGCCCGCGTTTCCGGCCACGAGAACCTTCTCCTGATGGTCCTCGCCATGGACACGGGCACCGTCCCCGTCGGCACGGATCACACGATCCTTGCCCAGGCCCCGACGGCCGGCATGAGCCGCAACGCCACCACCGGCGTCCGCGAGGCCACCTGGTTCGCCAACACCACCGAGAACGCGGGCTCGATCAAGGCCCCCGTGGTGGTCAACGACGCTGAGATCAACATCATCCCCGCCCCCGGCGCCCTCGCGCTCCTGGGTCTGGGTGGTCTGGTCGCCGGCCGCCGTCGCCGCTGAGCGGTGACGAATCGCCTCGCGTGACCATGTCGTCACGCCGATAGTGATCTCGATCTTCGCCCCTGTTCCGGGTAGCCGGAACAGGGGTTTTTCGTTGGTGTCTTCGCGATGGCCCGCCAGACTGAGCATCCATTTCTCGAGCCATGGCGATGGGAGCAGGGCGGTCCCACCCTACACTTGGCCCCGGTTTTCATCCTCTCTACCCAATGGCCCCCGATGGCCATGCCCGGCCCCCGCTTGGGCCGGGTCCCGAAAGGAAGCGTTCTCTCCCATGGCAACTCGTCGCGCGAAGATCAGCATCATCGGTGCGGGCAACGTCGGCGCCACCTGCGCTCACTGGGCCGCCGCCAAGGAACTCGGTGACATCGTCCTGCTCGAAATCCCAGAGCGGGCCGACTTCGCCAAGGGCAAGGCGCTCGACCTGGCCTGCTGCGGCCCCGTCGAGGGGTTCGACACCAACATCGTCGGCACCAGCGATTACAAGGACATCGCCGGATCTGACGTGGTCGTCATCACCGCGGGCATGCCCCGCAAGCCCGGCATGAGCCGCGACGACCTCATCAACATCAACGTCAAGATCGTCAAGGACGTCAGCGAGAAGATCCGCCAGCACGCTCCCGATTCGATCGTCATCGTCGTGAGCAACCCGCTTGACGCCATGGTCTACACGGCATGGAAGGTCACGGGCTTCCCGACGCATCGCGTGATGGGACAGGCCGGTGCGCTCGATGTCGCCCGCTACAAGGAGTTCCTCGCCATGGAGCTCAAGTGCTCCGTCGAGGACATCTCCGCCCTGCTGCTGGGTGGCCACGGCGATGACATGGTGCCCCTGCCCCGCCTCACCAGCGTCAGTGGCATCCCCATCCTCGATCTCCTTCCCGAAGCCACTGTCAAGGCGTGTGTCGAACGGGCCAAGGTCGGCGGCGGCGAGATCGTCAAGCTCATGGGCACCAGCGCGTACTACGCACCCGCCAGCGGCACCATCCAGATGGTCGAGGCCATCGTCAAGGACAAGAAGCGGATCATCCCCTCCGCTGCCTATTGCGAGAACGAGTTCGGTGTCGCCCCCGGCGCCAAGGGCAAGGGCTACTTCGTCGGCGTTCCCGCCATGCTGGGCTCCAACGGCATCGAGAAGATCGTCACCTTCAAGATGACGCCAGATGAGCAGAAACTGATGGACGAGTCGGTCTCTCACGTGAAGGACTTGGTCGGGAAGGTTGTCGAACTGTTCCCCGAACTGGCCTGATGCCTCGTGATCGGACTCTGTAAGGATTTCCCGGTCGAGGTGGGCCTTCTTCGATGGTGATTCGGTCTCCGGGCCGATGAACCGACGGTGCGGCCGGCTGCGTTGCTCGGCTTTGGTCGGTCCCCATCACCCCCGGTCTGGTCTCAATCGGTCTGGTCTCATTCAGTTTTGGTCTCAAGGTGTACACCATGAAATCTCACTTGATGTTTGCGTGCGTCCTTTCAGCCGGACTCCTGATTCCGACTGGTGCGTCGGCGCAGGATGCCAAGCCCGTCCAGTCCAAACTCGTCCTTCCCCCGAACGCTCCGCTCACGATGCCCGTGCGCGAAGAGCCCAAGTGGAGTGATGACGAAGCCAAGGCGATCGGTGCAATGCTCGCCGGCGGCTGGAAGACCAAGACGCCCGTCGAGGCGCCCGCAGGCGGCGCGGCCTCGGACATCGTGCTGGGCATCGCTCCGGTCTACGTGATCGGGATGGACAACACGATCTACGTCGAGATGGCGCGGGGTGACGGCCTCAACCGCCCCTATCGCCACCTCATCTGGCGGCTCAGCAAGATCAAGGGCGAGTGGCACATCCACTCCTACGAGTTCCGCCGCTCCAAGGGCATCATCCCCAGCGCGTTCGGCTTGTGGGCCACGGCGTCGGTCTTCCCGGTCTTCAACGCCGACGATCTGGTCGCCACCATGGACATCCCGCTCAAGGGTGAGGCAGGCGGCGTCTACACCGGTTCGACCCGCGTTCCCTACGCCACTTCCGTCGGCGGCGCGGTCGAGATGACCAGCTCGATCTTGCTGGCGGCCGATCGCATCGAAGTCGCTGATCGTGGCTTCGATGCCTCGGGCAAGCAAGTGTGGGGCCCGGCCGAAGGTCAGGCGTACGCCTTCGTCAAGGCCGATCTCGGCATCAAGGGCGAGGTCAACTCCAACGGGCTTGGCACCGTCACCTTCCCGACTGAACTCACCGGTCCCGAGTCCAAGGACGGCGACCTGGTGAGCGTCCACTACATCGGATACCTCGAGAACGGCACCGTCTTCGACAGTTCCTACGAGCGAGGCCAGCCCTTCCAGTACGCCAAGGGCTCCAAGCTCATCGAGGGCTGGACGCTCGGCATGGCCGATGCTCGCGCCGGCATGAAGCGGCGACTGGTCATCCCCTCCTCGCTGGGCTACGGCGAGCGAGGCAGCCGCGGGAAGGTGCCTCCCTTCGCCACGCTCATTTTCGATCTTGAAGTGATCAAGATCGATGCGCCGCCCGCGCCTCCGGCCGTGCCCGTTGCCGCTCCGGCCTCGGGCAACACCAAGATCGAGTCCGCCGAGCCGCCGCCGGAACTCAAGGCCAAGATGGAGGCCGACATGCGCAAGCGCATGGAAGAGCGGGCCAAGCAGCAGCAGGGCGAGCAGCCCGCGGCTCCCAAGTGAACGCCGCAGGTTCGGGCCGCCCCGACCTGTGAAACCGATGGTGTGCGACGCGGCCGGGGCCCCTCCCCGGCCGCGTCTTTTCCTATGATCCCTCTCGCATGGCCGGACGCGATTACTACGACATCCTCGGGGTGGGTCGCCAAGCCTCGGCCGACGAGATCAAGTCGTCGTACCGCAAGCTCGCGAGGCAGTATCACCCCGACGTGAACAAGGCGCCCGACGCGCAGCGGAAGTTCACCGAGGTGCAGCAGGCCTATGACGTGCTCAGCGACGAGAAAAAGCGGGGCATGTACGATCGATTCGGTCATGCCGCGTTCGAGTCGGGTGCGGCGGAGCAGGCGGCGGCCCGGGCTGCCGCGAGCGGCGGGCCGCACTACTCGTGGACGAATGTGGGCGGAGGTGGCGGGGCCGCCGATGCGTCGGCCATGGGGTTCGATCCCGACGACCTGGGCTCCATTTTCGAGAGCATGTTCGGCGGTGGGCCTTCCCGCGGCACGGGATCCGGCTCGCGTCGCAAGTCGCACGGCAAACGCAAGAGTGCCGAGCCGCCGCCGCCCGCGACCGCCGACCTTCACGTCGACTTCATGGTGGCGGCCAAGGGTGGCACGCAGACCGTGCGTCTGGGCGAAGGGAAGGATGCCCGCACCATCGAGGTGACGATCCCCGCGGGTTGCGAGGCGGGCACGCTGTTGCAGGGTCGCTCGCTCGACGGTCGGCCAAGCAATGTCAACTTCCTGATCCAGCCCAAGGCCCACCGCCACTTCCGACGCGGCGAGCACGAGGAGACGGGCAAGGGGCTCGATCTCTCCATCGACGTGCCCATCACCATCGCCGAGGCGACCTTGGGGGCGCAGGTCGCGATCCCGACGCTCGGGGGCACGGCGGATTTGGCCGTGCCGGAGGGAAGCCCGAGCGGGCGGCGACTTCGATTGCGGGGCCTGGGCATCACGGACGCTCAGGGCCGCAAAGGCGACCTCTACGCGGTGCTGAAGATCATTCCGCCGCCCAGTGCTACCCTTTCTGCGTTGGAAATCGCGGCCCTGAAGGAGATTGCCGCCCGGGGCGGCTCCTGCCGGCCTTGGTGAGGAGCGTCCTCGGGGGCGGACCCGCCACGGGTCGCGTGCTCGGCGACAGGATCGCGATTCGGGCGGTGATCGGTCGCCGTCAGGATTCACGCCACTCGATTCATGCGTCGTGCTGAAGCAGCGTCATCAACTGTTCGTCACGCTTCTCTCGATGGTCGACGCGATGGTCGCCACGGTCGCCTGCTGTGCGGCGTGGGCCATTCGCGTGAGGCTGCTCGAGGGCACGTGGCCCGATCTGTCCACGCTCCATCGGTGGCAGGTGTCGGTGCGGGAATCGCTGCTGCTGCTTGAGTTGCCCCTGCTGGTGATGTGCATGTGGGCCTTCGGGCTCTACAGGCCGCGGCGGGATCGGACGCTGCTGGCGGAAACGATGCAGTTGCTCAAGGCGGTGTTCATCAGTCTGGTGATGCTCATCGTGGTGCTGTGGGGGTTGGGTCCGCGGTTCGTGGGCGATTGGCTGGTGATGGACGCGGGCACGGTGGGGTCGTTCGCGGTCGACGCCCCTCGCCTGCAGTTGGCCACCCTCATGGTGTTGCTGCCGACGATGCTGGTGGGGCATCGGGTGCTGTTCCGCGTTTCGCTTCGGGCGGTTCGGCGTCGGGGGTGGAACCTTCGCCACGTGCTGGTCATCGGGTCGGGACGCCTGGGGCGCATCGCGTGCCGCACCCTCGATCGCAACTCATGGACCGGGCTTCACGTGGCGGCCTTCCTGCACCACGGCGAGCACGCCGCTCCGAACGCCACGTGCGTGAACCGGCCGGTGCTGGGGGGGTTGGGCGACCTCGAGTCGGTCATGGAATCGCTGCAGCCCGACGCGGTGTATCTTGCGCTGCCGGCGGCGAGGGCGACGGCGATGCCGGTCCTGCTGCGTCGCCTCGAGCGGTTCGCCGTCGACGTGCGGATCATCCCCGACGTCCACCCCAGGTACATGCCCCAGAGCATGACGGTGAGCGACCTCGAAGGCATGCCGGTGCTGAGCGTGCGTGAAAGCCCGCTCAACGGATTCCCCGGCATGCTCAAGCGAGGGCTCGATGTCGTCGGCGCGTCGGTGGCGATCCTGATCTTCTCCCCCGTGATGGTGGCGGCTGCCTTGGCGGTGCGGCTCACGAGCAGCGGACCGGTGATCTTCAAGCAGAAGCGAGTGAGCCTGGGCGGCGAGGTCTTCAGCATCTACAAGTTCCGGACGATGCGGCTGGCGGAGCAGGAACGGGACGAGGGAGCGATGCCCGCTCGCGGCGAGGCCGCCTGGACCAGGCGAGACGATCCCAGGATCACGCCCGTCGGACGCCTGCTGCGTCGCACGAGTCTCGACGAACTCCCGCAACTCCTCAACGTGCTGCTGGGCGACATGAGCCTGGTCGGGCCCCGCCCCGAGCGGCCCGAACTGATCGAGCGGTTCCGCGACGACTGGCGAGGGTACATGCTCCGCCAGCACGTCAAGGCCGGCATCACGGGCTGGGCTCAGGTCAACGGCCTTCGCGGCGACACGTCCCTCCGCAAGCGGCTGCAGCACGACCTGTTCTACATCAAGCATTGGAGCCTGGGCTTCGACATCAAGATCCTGTGGCTGACCCTCTTCCGCGGGTTCATGCATCGCAACGCCCACTGAGCCGGTTCCGTGCCAGACGATCCGATTCCAGCCGCGACCGACGCCGAGGGGTTCCTTCCCCGCGACGCGCCGCCGCCGTGGGGCACGGAGACCTTCGAGGCGCGGATGCTGCGACTGCTCCGCAAGGCACGGCAACTTCCCGACCTTCCGGGCGTCTACCTGATGAAGGACGCGGCGGGCGTGGTGCTGTATGTCGGCAAGGCTTCGCGACTGCCAGATCGCGTGGCGAGCTACTTCGTCCCGTCGGCCGATCTGGGGCCCCACAAGCGTCCCATGCTCGACGTCGTGCACGACTTCGAGCACCTCGCGTGCGAGACGGAATGGGAGGCCCTGCTCACCGAGAACCGGCTGATCAAGGACATCCACCCTCGATTCAACGTCCGCCTCACGGACGACAAGACCTTCCCGTATCTCGTCGTCACGCAGCGGGAGGACTTCCCGCGCGTCTTCGTCACCCGCAACCCCGCCGGGATGCGAGATGACGGCACGGTGGCCCCCGAGATGAAGGGCGCGAAGGTGTACGGCCCCTTCGCCAGCGCGGGCGCGCTCCGCGAGGCCGTCGCCGTGTTGCAGCGGGTCTTCCGCTTCCGCACCTGTCGCCTCGACATCGTCGCCGGCGACGAGAGGAACAAGCGCTTCCGTCCCTGCCTGCTCTACGCCATCAACCAATGCACCGCGCCCTGCGCCGACAAGATCGGTCGCGAGGAGTACCGGGCCGACGTCGACCGCTTCGCGAGGTTCGTCGAGAGCAAGCGAAGCCAGATGCTGCGGGAACTCCGCGAGGAGATGGAGCGGGCCTCGGCCCGCCTCGACTTCGAGCAGGCCGCCGCCATTCGCGACCGCATGCGGGCCGTCGAACGACTCGACGAGCGCGCCGATCGACGCGACGGCTGGCAGCCCGAGGCCGAGAATCTCGTGCTCGAGCCCGAGAAGGCCCTCCGCAGCCTTCAACGCACGCTCGAGCTCGAGGAGCCCGTCCGCTGCATGGAGTGCATCGACATCGCGCACCTCGGCGGCGACGAGACCGTCGGCAGCAAGGTCTGCTTCATCGACGGTCGGCCCTTCAAGAGCGAGTACCGACGCTATCGCATCAAGACCGTCGCCGGCGGCAACGACGACTACGCCAGCATCCGGGAGGTGGTGTCTCGCCGCTACCTCGAGGCCGCGTCGGGGGCCGAGCTCTTCCCCGACGTCATCATCATCGACGGCGGGCCGGGACAGCTCAACGCCGCCCTCGAGGCCTTCGCCGCCCTGGGCGCGACGCCTCCCATGGTCATCTCCCTGGCCAAGAAGGAGGAACTCATCTTCGTGCAGCATCGCCCGGAACCCATCCGGCTGGGTCGCGACAATCCCGGCCTGCGATTGTGCCAGGCGATTCGCGACGAGGCGCATCGATTCGCCCAGCACTACCACCACGTGCTTCGACGCAAGCGCACGCTGGGCGAGGAGTGACGCGACGTCCCGCGGCGGCTCAGCGCCGAGGCGTCAGCGGCGACACCAGTTCGTCGTAGCGAAGACCGTCCACCCACTTCACCGCGCCGTCGGCCATGAGCAGGTGACCGCCCGCCCGCGTCCAGTGCCCGGGCGTCTCGAAGGCCAGCACCTTGCTCGAAGGGTTCGCGACCTGCCCCAGGTCGCCCAGCGGCACGTAGCGCCACGTCGGCTCTCGCGCCCAGACGGGTCCCAGCCGGGGAGCCGCGGCGAGATAGTGCGGCGTCAGGCGCGTGATCACGTCGTCGTCGCTGGGCGGGAGCCGGCCGCCGTGGTCCGCCGCGTAGGACCGCAGGGCGCGGCCGATCTCGGCCATCGCCGCCGCCGTGAGCGCCTTGTCGGCCGATTCGCGAGCGGTGCGCAGCGACGGCAGCGCCAGCCCGAACGTGATGCCGGCGATCAGCGTGATCGCCACGACCGCGCCAGCGATCAGCACGGGCGGCGATCGCCAAGGCGAGGCCCGGTCCGGCGAACGAGACTGGGGGGGCGTCGGGGCGGATGCCATGGAGCGGGAGTCTAGTGCGCCGCGGGCCCCCTCCCGCTCGCCCGGGGGAGGGGCATCCCCCGGATGGACGATGGAGCGGCGATTCCTGCGCGTCGGGCCCCCCCGATCTGCATGGCCCTGCCGATCCGGCTCGATACACGAGCAGTCGCAGGCAAGATCTGCGCCAATCGCCATGAGCACGGAATCAGAAGACACTCCGACCCCGCGGCCGACTCCCACCTGGAGGCACCTCTGGCAGTTGCCGCTCGCCGCGACGGGCATCGCCTTCGCGATCGGCGCCGCCGTGTACGCCGTGCGGACGACGCCGCGCGAGGACCGGGGCGACGGGCTGGTGGAGGCCTCGTCGCAGATCGATTCGGGGCAGTACGAGGCCGCGCTGGGCACGCTGAACACGAAGGTGCTGCCGTGGCTGTCGAAGGCCGCGCTCACCAAGGACCAGCAGCGGCGATTCCATCTCCTGCGGGCCCGGGCGATCTTCATGGGCCAGCGCGAGTTGGGGATCAACCGCGAGGAGAACCACAGGAACATCCTCGCCGAGTACAAGGAGGCCGAGTCCAGGGCGGCCAATCTCACGAGCCAGGACAAGGTCTTCATCTGTCACACGCTGACGAGCGTGGGCGAGTTCGACAAGGCCCTCGAGGAGATGTTGCGGCTGCCCGAGGAACAGGCCGAGGAACGGCTGGCGATCCACAAGCGGCTGATCGATGCCGCGTTGTCGGGGGGCTCCGCGCGGGCCGAGGCCGCGCTCGATCTCATCACGACCTTCACGCAGGAACCTCGCCTGAGCGACGAGGAGCGCCTTTGGGGGCTGGGCCGCCAGGCGAAGATGCTGATGGCGGCCGGGCGCCCCGAGGAGGCGGTCACGCGGATTCTCCGGGCGATGCCGCGTCTCGAGAACTCCACCAGTCCGGCCGTGGGCGAGGTGGTGGCCACGCTGGGCGAGGCGTATCTCGCGCTCGACCAGGTGCAGCGGGCCGGGACGCAACTGGAGCGTGCGGCCGAGATGCTGGGGGTCTCGCACGAGCTGTCGCCCAAGGTCGCGAGGATGCTTGCGCAGATCGATCATGCCATCGGCGGCGAGTCGCTGAACCGGGCGAGAGAGCGATACCTCTCGGTGCTGGAGAACTGGCCGGGCAGCGCGGAAGTGCCGGGCACCCTGCTGGGGCTTGCGGAAGTGGAGTCGGCGCTGGCGAACACGCAGTCGAACGCCCTCATGACCGATTCGCTCGAGCACTATGACATGCTCGTCACCATGCTCAAGGGCGGCAAGGTCGACCTGAGGCCGGCGCCGGAGGAGGAGGCCTCGTCGACGGAGCCGTCGCACGGCGCGGAGACCACGTCCCACCCGCCGAAGCCGGAGGGGCCCTCCGCCTCGACCCCCGGGCACGCGGGCCACGAGCCGGACGCGGAGCCCGATGCTCGCCGGCCCGATCCGGCGTTCGTGCAGCAGGCGCTGCGGAGCCTGATGGCGAGGTTCAACGAGCAGTTCGACAAGAAGGATTTTCCCTCCGCGCTGCTGTTCGCCGCGCTGGGCGAGCGCCTCGTCGGCGTCGAACAGGCGCCGGGCGAGCTGCTGCTGGGCCTGGCCCGCACCCATCGCGAGTTGGCCTCCGAACTGCTGATCAGGGCGGGGGGCGGCGACAACGCCCTGACGCTGGCGCAGGTCGAGCCCGCCACGCAGCGCGAAGCGAGATTGCACCTGACCAAGGGCGCGGAGTACTTCCGCCTCCACGCGGGCAAGAGCGTTCAGACCGACACGCAGGCCTATGGCGATTCGCTGTGGGCCGCCGCCGACATGTTCGATCGAGCCGGAGACCTCTCCGGCTCCGCCGCGGCCTTTCGCCAGTTCGCCGCGGACTTCCCCTCCGACAGCCGTCGTCCCATGGCCCGGTTCCGCCTCGCCGAGGCCTATCGGGCGTCGGGCGATCTCGAGGCCGCGGCGAACGTCTACCGGGAGTTGATCGCCGGCCGGACCAACTCGGGCGAGAGCAGCCCGGTGGCGGACGCGAGCCACGTGCCCCTGGCGCGAACGCTCCTGGCCGACCTCAATCCGGCCAACGACGGCGAGGCGGAGCAGCAGTTGCTCCGCGTGGTGCGGGGCGAGGTGGGCGGCACCGCGACGCCGATGTTCCGCGAGGCGCTCCGCACGCTGGGCGAGCACTATTACGACACCGGGCAGTTCGAGCGAGCCATCGAGCGACTCAGCGAGTACGTCGAGCGCACGCGGATCGACCAGACGGAGCATGCGGCGGCCTCGCCGCAGGCCAACGGTTCGGGTTCGGTGGCGAGGTCGGGCGACGGTGGAGTTTCGCACGTCCACGACGACGGCGAGACGCTCGGCATCTACTTCAAGCTGGCGGACGCGCATCGGCAGAGCGCGATCCGCATCGGCGACGGATTCGGCGTGGCGATGCCCGACTCGCAGCGACGGGAACTCGAGAAGGCGCGTCGCGACCGGCTGGAACGGGCGATGGCGATCTTCGACTCGGTCGAGAAGGCCTACGAGCGGATGCCCGAACGCACGGGTCTGGACGACCTTCGCCAGCGGAACGCGACGTTCTTCAAGGCCGACTGCGCGTACGACCTGGGCGACTACGACACGGCGATCCGCTTCTACGACGCCGCCAAGGAGCGATACCCGCGCGACGCCGCGTCGCTGGTGGCGATGGTCCAGATCGTGGGGGCCCTGCTCGAGCAGGGCAAGACGCAGGAGGCCGCCGTGGCGAACGTGCGGGCCAAGAAGTTCTACGAGTCGCTTCCGGACGCGGCATGGGAGGATCCGACGCTCCCGATGTCCCGTCGCCAGTGGGAGCAGTGGCTCGAGGCGCAGACCCGGCTCGCGGGCGTGCCCGAGGGCGGGGAGAGCGTCGGAGAATGAGCGATTCGGGCCCGCGGGACAGGCGGGCGAGCCAGGGCAGGAGGCCCGACATGAGCGGCAGGACGACCACCATCAGCCAGAGACACGCCACGGCCCGTCGACAGCGCTCGCTGCTCGACGAGGCGATGTCGCTCACCGAGCGATGCGGTCGTGCGCTCGACGAGGAAAGTCTCGAGCGGCTCGACGCGCTCCTCGAGGAGCGAGCGAGGCTTCTCTCGTGCATCGCCGAGCAGGCCAACCTCATCGTCGCGACGGCGGGCGGAAGCGACGACGCCCAGCTGCAGGCCGACCTCGACGCCATCGACGAACTGACCGGGCGGATCGCCGCGATGGACGAGTCGCTGGCGGCCCGCCTCCACGAGCGCCGCGACCGCTGCGCGAAGGAGCTGGGCGGGCTGAGCGTCGCCGGGCGCGCCGCGGCGGCCTACGGGCTGTCGCCCGTCACGGGCGCGCCGATGGGTCCTCGCGAGGAGGATCGCAGGGCATGAGCGTCGCATCGCCGCACACCACGAGGCAGGAGCTCGACGGTGAGGGGCTCGCCGAACTGCTCGGCGCGGTCAACGCCGTGACTGCGCGGCTGGAGGCGTCGCACGCCGACCTCAAGGCCCGCGTGGCCGCGTTGACGGGCGAGCTGGACCAGGCCCATGCGCAGCTCGAGCGGTCGCGACGCCTGGCCGCGCTGGGCGAGATGGCCGCCGGCATCGCGCACGAGATCCGCAATCCGCTGGGGTGCATCCGGCTGTATGCGCAGATGATCGAGCAGGACCTGGCCTCGTCCTCGCCCGCGCAGGCGACGCTGGCGGCCAAGATCACGGCGGCGGGGCGGGTGATGGAGTCGATCGTCTCGGACGTGCTGACCTTCTCGCGGGAGTTCCGGCTCCGGCCTTCGCCCGTCGACCCGGTCGCGATGACGGCCAGGGCGCTCGAGACCTGCATGCACGACGGGGTTCCCGGCTGGCGCGAGGTGCGGACGTCGGTCGCGAACGACGCCGGCGACGCGATCCTCGAGTGCGACGAGTCGCTGGTCCGCCAGGCGCTGGTCAACGTGATCCGCAACGCCTACGAGGCGATGGCCGAGGCGCCGGGACGCGAGCATCGATTGACGCTGTCGATCGAGGCGCGCGAGGCGATGGACGCCTCGCGTCGGCCGCGTCGGTGGATCGTCATCGGCGTGTCCGACACCGGCGAGGGCGTATCGCCCGAGGTCGTGGCCCGCATGTTCAACCCGTTCTTCACGACGCGGGGCGCCGTCACCGGCCTGGGCCTGGCCATCGTCCACCGCATCATCGACGCTCACGGCGGGCGCATCGAGGTTCGCAACAACGCCGAGGCGCCCGGCCGGGACGGTCCGGGGGCCCTGTTCGAGATTCACCTGCCCGCGGCCGCCGACGGCGGCGCGACGGGCCGCAACGCCACGGAGATCGCGACATGAAGTACGTGCTGGTCGTCGACGACAAGGAGATGATGCGGGAGAGCGTGGGAGCCACGCTGGAACGCGCCGGGTTCGAGGTTCGCGCGGCGCAGGACGCTCGCGTCGCGCTCGAGATGATCGCCCAGCGGCGACCCGAGGCCGTCGTCACCGACATGCGGATGCCCGGCATGACCGGCGTCGAGCTGGTCGAGCAGGTCGGTCGCATCGACGAGGACCTCCCGGTCATCCTCATGACCGCCTTCGGCACCATCGACACCGCCGTCCGCGCCATGCGACTGGGCGCCTTCGACTACCTCACCAAGCCCTTCGAGGGCGACGAACTCGTCATCGCGGTCAAGCGGGCCGTCGAGCACGGACAGGTGCGGCGCGAGAACGCCCTCCTGCGGCTCGCCGCTCCGAATCGGTCCGATCCGGTCGCCGGTCAGCCCGGCCCCGCGACCGGCGGCGGCGTGGACCGCCTCATCGGCGACTCGCCCGCCATGCGGATGCTTCGCGAGCAGATCCTCGCCGTCGCCGATTCGCAGGGAACGGTGCTCATCACCGGCGAGTCGGGCGTGGGCAAGGAGGTGGTCGCCCGGGCCGTCCACGAGTCGAGCCCCCGGGCCACGGGTCCGATGCTCGCCGTCAACTGCGCGGCCCTCTCCGAATCGCTGCTCGAGAGCGAGCTGTTCGGTCACGAACGGGGCGCGTTCACCGGCGCGGAGCGGCTCCGCAAGGGCCGCTTCGAGCTCGCCGACTGCGGCACGCTGCTGCTCGACGAGGTGAGCGAGATCAGCCCCGCCATCCAGGCCAAGCTGCTCCGCGTGCTGCAGGAGCGAGCCTTCGAGCGCGTCGGCTCCAGCGTCACCATCGGCGTCGACGTGCGCGTGGTGGGCACCAGCAATCGAGACCTGCCCGCCAGCGTCGCCTCGGGCGACTTCCGGCGAGACCTCTACTTCCGCCTCAACGTGCTGCCCCTTCGCATTCCCTCGCTGCGGGAGCGTCGCGACGACGTCGCCGCGCTCGCGAGGCACTTCGTGGCCAAGGTGTGCGCCCGCGAGGGACGCATGCCCCTGGAGATCGAGGACCGCACCCTCCGCACGCTCGCGGCCTACGACTGGCCCGGCAACGTGCGGGAACTGCAGAACATCTGCGAGCGGGCCGTCGTGCTCAGCGGCTCGCGCACGGGCGGGTGCATCCGCCACGAGATGGTCGAGGCGTGGCTCTCCGCCTCCGCGCCGGTGCAGCCCCTGCCCCCATTGGCCCCCGCGACGTCTGTCGCCGCCCCCTCGGCCAACGGCCCGATCCTCGAACCCCGGCCCTCGGCCGTCGGCGCCGGTCCCAAGGCGCTCGAGGATGTCGAGCGCGACGCGATTCTCGACGCGTTGCGGCGATTCGGCGGTCACAGGCAGCGCACCGCCGACGCGCTGGGCATCGGCGTGAGGACGCTGGGCCTCAAGCTCAAGAAGTGGAAGGAGCAGGGCGTGGTGGAGCCCTTGGCCTGAACCTTGCGGAGGAGCCTTCCCGATGGTCATCTTCAACGATCTGGCCAACGCCGGCGCCGCGCCGGCCCTCGAGCAGGTGCTCCGCTTCGCCGGCGCCCGTCAGCGGCTGCTCGCCCACAACATCGCCAACATCGACACGCCCGACTTCCGGCCCGTCGACGTCTCGCCCGGGGCCTTCCGCGAGGAACTCGCCCGCGCGGTCCGCAAGCGACGCGAGGAGCGGGGGGGCAACGCCGGCGAACTGCCGCTGAGCGACACCGACGAGGTCTCCTTCGCCCGAGGCATGTCGGGGTCGCTCGTGCTGCGACCCGCCAGCCCCGCCAGGAACGTCATGTACCACGATCGCAACAACCGCGATGTCGAGCGCCTGATGCAGGCCGTCGCCGAGAACCAACTCATGTATCGAACGGCAGCGGACTTGCTCAGGCGAGAGAACGACCTGCTCCGCACCGCCATCGGCCAGCGCGTCTGACCGAAATGCCTTCGCCCCCGCCCCCTGAACGGGGCGGGTCACGGGAGACACCATGTACGGCATCCTCGACATCTCCACCAGCGGCATGATCGCCCAGCGGACGCGCCTGACCGCCATCTCCGCCAATCTCGCCAACCAGCACTCGATCATGCCCGACGGCATGCCCTACCGGGCCCGGCAGGTCATGTTCGCGCCGGGCGATCCCGACGCGGTCGATCCCGCCGCCCGCCAACTCGGCACGCACGTCGCGGCCATCGAGGAGGACCAGCGGCCCTTCGGCCTTCGGTGGGATCCCGGCAATCCTCGCGCGATCGCGGAGGGGCCTCAGAAGGGATACGTGCGGGTCACCAACGTCAATCCCATGGTCGAGCAGATCAACGCCATGCAGGCCACCAGGTCCTATGAAGCTAACGTCGCGGCGGCCGAAGCGACGAAGAACATGATGGCACAGGCGTTGCGACTGCTCGCCTGACGCGACGCACGAGATCCCCGGGAAGGGGGAGGCGACGCGCGGCATTCGGAGGTGGCTCGATCATGGCTGATCCGCTCGGTTTCATCAACGCGGCGAATCGGGACACGGGGCTCACGGGCCTTCGCGCGGGCGGAGCCCGCGATCATGGCGAGTTCGCCGGCCAGGCCTCGGGCGCGAGCTTCAAGGACGTGCTCAAGGCCGGCGTGGAGGAGGTCAACCGGGCGCAGCAGGAGGCCACGCGCGCCGTCGAGGACCTGGCCACGGGACGCCGGGGCGACATCGAATCGGTGGTCGTCGCCACCCAGAAGGCCGACAACGCGTTCCGCATGCTCCAGCAGCTGCGCAACCGGATGGTCGAGGCCTACGACGAGATCAAGCAGATGAGGGTCTAAGCGTCCCCCTGCCCGCCGCGCGTGGTGTTCGCGCGGGCGGGGGCGACGCCGCGCGCGTCCCGGGCCGCCGAACGCCTCCTCGGGGGATGCCCGGCGGATCCTGCGCGGCATGCGCATTTCAAGCGCGGTTCGCGCAGGGTCCGAATGACTCCCAGAGCCGGTGTCTTGCGGGTCGATGGATCGACCCCTGCTCCCGGGCCGAGAAGGCCGGGACGGGCACGGCGGCATGGAGGCCGCGGCGATGGAGTTCCTGAGGCGCACGCTCGCCACCATCCAGAAGCAGCTCGGTCCGCTCAGCGCGACCCACAAGCTGCTCATCGGCACGGTGCTCATCGTGCTGCTGATGACCCTCTTCATCGTGTCGCAGTACACCGGCAAGCAGAGCGTCGAGGAGGTGCTCCCCGGCGCAACCGCCGCGCAGCTCGACGCCGCCGCGGCCCAGCTCGAGGCCGCGGGCATCGCGACCACGCGAGAGGGCGCCAAGCTGATGGTCGAGTCGGGCATGCGAGGCCGCGCCATCTCCGCGCTGGGCGAGCGGGGCATGCTCCCCAACGACAAGGCCATCATGTTCGAGAACATCCTCTCGAAGTCGAACTGGATGAACTCGCGCCAGCAGAACGAGCAGACCTACATCAACGCCCTGGCCAACGAGCTCGCGGCTCGCATCGCCGACTTCCGTGGCGTCAAGTCCGCCGCCGTCTTCCTCGACATCCCCGAGCCCACCGGCTTCGGCGCCCAACTCAGGAAGCCCAGCGCGTCGGTCACCGTGACGACCGACTCCGGCCAGGCGCTCTCGCAGGCCATGGTCGACGCCGTGGCCGGGTTCGTCGCCGGCAGCCGGTCGGGCCTGACCATCGATCGCGTGAGCATCATCGACGCCGGCAGCGGACGCCAGCGCAAGGCCACCACCGACGAGGAGTCGCTGCCGGCGACCTTCATGGAGCATGCGGGCTTCGTCGAGGCCCAGACGCGAGAGAAGCTGCTGGGCTTGCTGTCGTACATCCCCGGCGTTTCCGTGGCCGTCACCGCGCACGTCGACGTGACCCGCTCTCGGGCCGAGGTGCGCACCAACATGCCCGAGAAGCAGGGCACCATCTCGCTGCGCCGCAAGGAGACGGAAACCGTCGATTCGAGCACGCAGGCCGGGCCCGGCGCCGAGCCCGGTTTCGGCGCCAACCAGACCGCCGACATCAATCGCGGCCCGGTCGCGGCCGCGGGCAACAAGAGCGACACGAGCTCCACCACCACCGAGTACGAGAACCACGTCGGCACCCGCACCGAGACGATCATCGATCCCAAGGGACACGCCACCCGCGTGGCCATCTCCGTGGTGGTTCCCCAGGGCTACGTGGCTCGACTGGTCCAGGCGGCCAAGGGCGACGACGCCGCGGCCGGCGCCGAGAAGGCCGTCCCCTCCGACGAGGAGCTCGGCCAGCGCTTCGCCGTCGAAAAGAAGCGGATCATCGACAGCATCACGCCTCACGTCAAGGCCATGATCGCCAAGGCCGACGAGACGATGACCGAGGAGTCGCTGCGGCTCATCGTGCAGGACAGCATCGACGTGGCCATGGTTCCCGTCGACGTGCCACCCGGCCTCGAGGTCAGCGCGGCCGGGATGTTCGGCGGCCTTCGATCCACGGGCGGCGGTGGCGGCGGCGGCATCGGCGAGTTCATCGGCGGCGGCCTCTTCGACAAGGCGGTCCTGGCCCTGCTCTCGGTCGCCGCGCTCTTCATGATGGCGATGATGGTCCGCAAGGTCTCCATCCGCCGCGAGATGCCCACCGCCGAGGAGCTCGTGGGCCTGCCCCAGACCCTCGAGACCGAGACCGACCTGGTCGGCGAGGCCGAGGAGGTCGAGGCGGCGCTGTCGGGCATCGAGGTGGGCGAACAGGAGCTGCAGGACAAGAAGATCCTCGAGCAGGTCGAGGCCCTCGTCGAGACCGAGCCCGAGAGCTCGGCCAAGCTGCTCGCCCGCTGGGTCGAGATGCAGACCTGACGCCAAGCCACACCACGGATCCACCCCATGCCACGCCGCCCCAACCAGGCCCTGCCCAACTCCATCGACGAGCTCGAGGGCATCACCAAGGCCGCGATCCTCCTGCTGGCCGTCGGCACGGAGCGTGCCGCCAAGATGCTCAAGTACATGGACCCCAAGGCCGTGGAGGAGGTCACGCGCGAGTTGGCCGGCCTCGGACGGGTCCCCGCCAAGCTGCACGCCGAGGTGGTCGCCGACTTCTACGCCAACAACATCTCGAGCAAGTACGCGGGCGAGGGCGGTCTCGACTACGCCAAGAAGATCCTCGAGGCCTCGCTGGATCCCAAGTCCGCCGAGCGGATGCTGGGACAGATCCAGACGCAGGTGCAGAAGACGCCCTTCTCGTTCCTGCAGCGGGCCGAGAGCGAGAGTCTCCTGACCTTCATCCAGGACGAGCACCCCCAGACCATCGCGCTCATCCTCTGCCACCTCGCGCACCACAAGGCCAGCGAGATCATCGGCGGGCTGCCCATCTCCAAGCAGGTCGAGGTCATCAAGCGCGTCGCCAACATGGAGCAGACCAATCCCGAGGTCATCCGCGAGGTCGAGAAGGGCCTCGAGAGCCGCCTTTCGAGCATGCTCGGCCAATCGATGGAGAAGGCCGGCGGCATCGAGACCGTCGCCGAGATCCTCAACCTGGCCGACCGCTCCACCGAGAAGTCCATCATGGAGGGCCTCGAGTCCGAGGATCCCGATCTCGTCGAGCAGATCCGCCGCCTCATGTTCGTCTTCGAGGACATCCTCAAGGTCAACGACAAGGGCATCCAGGCCGTGCTCAAGGAGATCGAGAACAGCGACCTCTCCCTCGCGCTCAAGACCGCGAGCGAGCCCCTCAAGGAGAAGATCTTCAAGAACATGTCCGAACGCGCCGCCGCGCTCATCAAGGAGGACATGCAGTACATGGGGCCCGTCAAGGTCTCCGACGTCGAGGCCGCCCAGCAGCGCGTCGTCGACATCGTCCGCCGCCTCGAGGAATCCGGCGACGTCGTCGTCGAAGGTCGTGGCGGCGACACCGACCAGATGGTCTGACCCCGGCGCGCACGTCCCCCTCCCTCACCACCCATGGCCGTCATCCGAGATTCCAACACCGATTCGGCCCGCGGCGCGGTCGTCCTCGACCTCAGCGATCTCGCCGCGCAGGGCAAGCGGCTCCGCGAATCGGCGGAGAAGCAGGCCCGCGAGATCGTGGAAGCGGCGCTCGTCCAGCGCAAGAAGCTCATCGACACGGCGACCGAGGAGGGGCTCGAGCGAGGGCACGCCCAGGGCTACGCCGACGGGTACCGCGACGGTCGCGAGCTTGGCACCACCGAGGCCATCGCGCGCGTCGGCGAGGACGTCAAGCAGCTCAACGCGACCCTTCAGGACCTGCTGGCTCAGTTCTCCGCGCGGCGCGAGGAACTGCTGGTCTCCGCCCGCGAGGACGTGGTTCGCATCGCCATCCTCTTCGCCCAGCGACTCGTCGCGAGGATCATCGAGATCGACCCGGCCGTCGCGGCCCGTCGATTCGAGCAGATCCTGCCGCTGGTGCTCCGTCCCTCGCGACTGAGCGTCCGCGTCCATCCCGACGACCAGATGGCCCTGCAGGCGGTCCTGCCCGATCTTTCGCTCCAGTTCGAGCAGGCCCGCGACACCCAGATCATCGCCGATCCATCGCTCCAGCGAGGCTCGTGCGTCGTCAGCAGCGCGGGCGGCGCGGTCATCGACGCCTCCATCGCCACGCAGATGGAGGAACTCGCCTGCGCCCTCCTGCCCGACGCCTCCCGCGACGACGCCTTCGGGGAGGGTGCATGACCTCCCTTGCCGACGCCGCCGAGGCCGCGATCGACGCCGCCATCGGCATCCGCATCGTCGGACGCGTCGCGGCCGTTCGCGGCCTTGTCGTCATGGTCGACGACCTGCCGCTCCCGGTGGGTTCGATGGTCCGCATCGGACAACCCCCGTCGAGGGATCGCGCGGGCCGTGCGGCCAGGCCGCTGCTGGGCGAGGTCGTCGCCATCGAGCGTCAGCAGAGCATCGTCATGGTGCTGGGCCAGACCGACGGCATCCGTGCCGGAGATCCCGTCACCGGCGTCGAGGCCTCGCAAACAGGACGCGTCGGCCCGTCGCTGCTCGGACGCGTGCTCGACGGCCTGGGTCGTCCCATTGACGGCAGGCCCTCGCCCCTGGACCTTCGCGCCTCGCGCCTCAATCCGCCTCCCGTCCCCGCGCTCGGCCGCGAACGCGTCACGCGCCAGCTCGTCACCGGCGTTCGGGTGCTCGATCTCATGACGCCCTTGGGCAAGGGGCAGCGACTCGGCCTGTTCGCGGGGCCGGGCGTGGGCAAGTCCACCCTGCTCGGCACCATCGCGCAGCGAGCCTCCTCCGACATCAACGTCATCGCCCTCATCGGCGAACGCGGTCGCGAGGTGCGCGACTTCATCGAGCACAGCCTCGGACCCGAGGGTCTCGCGCGCAGCGTGGTCATCGTCGCCACCGGCGACGAACCCCCGCTCATGCGAATTCGCGCCGCCAAGCTCGCCTGCTGCGTCGCCGAGCACTTCCGCGACAAGGGGCAGGACGTGCTGCTCATGATGGACTCGGTCACGCGATTCGCCCACGCCCAGCGACAGGTCGGTCTCTCCGCCGGCGAGCCGCCCACCACCAAGGGATACACCCCCAGCGTCTTCGCCTCCCTGGGCCTGCTCCTCGAACGCGCCGGCTCGCTCTGCGCCGCCGACGGGGCGGCCAAGGGCGGCTCCATCACCGGGCTCTACACCATCCTCGTCGAAGGCGACGACATGACCGAGCCCATCGCCGACGCCGCCAGGGGCATCCTCGACGGACACCTCATCCTCTCGCGCCGACTCGCCCAGCGAGGCCACTTTCCCGCCGTCGACGTGCTCGACTCGGTCTCGCGCGTCGCCGGCGACATCACCGACGAACGCAGCGGCAAGGCGCGTCGCCAACTCCTCCGCCTGCTCGCCGCGTACCGCGACGTCGAGGATCTCATCCAGATCGGCGCGTACGCCAAGGGGGCCAAGCCCGAATCCGACATCGCCGTGGAGGCCAACCCCTCCATCGTCGACCTGCTCAGGCAGAACGGCGATGATCGAGAACCCTTCGAGCAGGCGCACGCCCGCTTCCTCAAGATCGCCGAGGAGACCGCCCGCCGGCTCCAGCCGCCATCCCGCACCGCCGCACGCTGAACGTCGCTCCGCACCGTCCGTCTCGCCCGCATCGACCTGATCCGCCATGGCCAAGTTCGTCTTCAAGCTCGCCCCGGTCCTCAAGCAGCGTCTGGCCGCCGAACGTCAGCGGCAGGCCGCCGTCGCCGTGCTCGAGTCGCGCCGCGTCGAACTCGAGGACCAGCTCCGCGCCTTTCAGCGAGGCCTCGAGGAGGCCAGGGAGGCGTGGCGCGACATGCTCTCGGGCGGGTCGGTCGGCGCCGCCGACATCCGCGGCGCGGGCATGCAGGCCGTCTCGACGCTCGCGAGCCAGGCACGCGCCCAGCGCGTGGTGGTGCAGCTCGCGGGCGTGCACGCCAACCTCGCCAAGGCCAGGGCCGAGTTGGCCCAGGCCATGAAGGCCCGACGCGCCATCGAACTGCTCCGCGAGAAGCAGTACGAGGAGTGGAAGGCCGATGAGCGTCGCAAGGACGCCGCCGCGATGGACGAGATCGCGGCACGCATGGCCCAGGCGAGCGTCCCGTTGACCGCAGCCCCTGACGCCGGGATCACTTCATGAAAGCTCTCTTCTACGCCATCATCGTGCTGGCCGTCGCGAACTTCATCGCGACCGTCGGCTTCGTCGGCTGGCTCGTTCAGTCCGATCGTCTCGACATGGATCGCATGCGGGCGCTGCGAGAGCGGCTGTCCGTGACCGTCACTCAGGAGAAGGCCGCCGCGGAGGCCGAGGCCAAGAAGGTCGAGGAGGCCGCCAAGGCCGCCGAGGCCGCCGCCAAGGCCGCCAAGCCGCCCCTCACCGCCTCCGAGCAGCTCGCCGCACGTCTGGAGGCCACCGAACTCGACAAGGAGCGGCTCGCTCGCCTTCGTCGCGACGTCGAGAGTCTTCAGCAGCGGCTCGCCGACCAAACGGCTCAGCTCGCCAAGGAACGCGCCGATCTGGCCGAGGAGCGACGGCTGCTCGCCGGCATGAACTCCCAGAGCGTCGACAAGGTCGCTCAGGAGCAGTTCGTCAAGGCCCTCAACGTCCTCTCCTCGCTCAAGCCCGCCGCCGCCAAGTCGCTCCTCTCGCAGATGCTCTCCGGGCAGGCCCCCGATCCCGCGGCAGCGGCCGCCGCCGCGGCCGCCCCCTCGGCCAACGGTCGCTCCCCCGCTCCGGTGCAGGCGCAAAGCGATGCCAAGGCGCAGGCCGAACGCATGCGCAAGGTCGTGCAGTATCTCGACGCGAGGGAGGATCGCGTGCGCACCAGCATCCTCGGCGAGTTCGCCAAGGACGATCCCGCGATGGCAAGCCAGTTGCTTGAGCAACTGCGCGACAAGGGCAGACTGCCGGGAACCACGAGGACCGCCTCGGGATCCCCCTGACCGGGCTGGAATCCCGGACGGGTCGTTCGACGCTCCTGCCTGACGTCGCGCAGGAGTCAAGCCGTGCAGACCCAACCCGTCGCCCCGCTTCGTCCCGTCGCCTCCGGTCCCGCCTTCGCCAACATCGATCTGTCGCTGGCCTTCCCGCTGGCCGACGACGGTCTTTCCTTCCTCGACCGCCTCGAGGCCGCCGAGTCCTCCGCCATGCCCGTCGACGCCGCCGAGACTCCCCTCGAGTCGTCGCGTCGCGACGAGAAGAAGTCCGAGTCCTCCGCCGGCAAGACGCCGGCGAAGCGGAGCGAGCCCACGACCGACGCGTCCGCGACCGATCAGGGCAAGGACGCGCTGCAGCCCCTCGACCAGGCGCCGAGCCGCGAGATTCAAGCGCCGCGTCAGTCCGAAGCGGGCACGTCCCAGACCGACACGGCCGCCCCGGAGACCGATGACCAGCCCGGCGGGGCCGACGCCAGGCACGCCCATCGCGACGAGCGGCCTTCCGCGGCGACCACCGAGACCGGCGACCAGACCGCTTCCGAATCCGAGGCCGCCCAGCCCTCCATGCGTCAAGCGCGGCTCGAGGCCGAGTCTGCCCGTCGCCACGAGGCGCACGACCAGTCGCACCCCGCGGACGATGCCCCCGCCCAGGACGGCCGCGGCGACGGGCGACCCTTCAACGCGCCCAACGGAGGCCAGGTCGCTCTGTCGCAGCATCACGCCTCGACCGAGTCCTTCGCACGCGAGTCCGGCGCCGTCAAGGCCGCAGGTTCGGTTCAGGAAACCCAGGGTGCGTCCCACTCGAACGCAGGCGAGCGGGTCGGCCACTCGCGCGGCGGGCCGCAAGAGGCCTCTCGCGCCAAGCAGTCCAAGCGGGCCGCGATGCCTTTCCCGGCCCCTCAGGCGCATGAATCGACGATGGTGCTGCGCACGGGCAAGGCCCTCGCCGCGGCGCTTCGGGGCGCGGGCGACGTCCGCCTCAACCTCTCTCCCGAGGAACTCGGGCGCGTGCAGATCCGCATGCACAGCGATCAGTCGGGCGTGAGCGTGGTCCTGGGCTGCGAGCGTGCCGAGACGGTGGCGTCGCTCGAGTCGGGCATCGCCGGCCTCCGCCGCTCGCTCGAGGATCAGGGCGTGCGGGTCAAGGAGATCGTGGTGGAGGGACCGCGATCCTCGGATCCGACGGCGACCGTCGATCGCCCCTCCGACGCATCGTCGCACGAACGGTCCGCCACCGGTTCGGATCAGGGCGCACGACGCGACCGCGAGGGCGATGTTCCTGCGCGTCGCGACCGCGATCCCGCCACCCGTCGCGAGGATGAGGACGTCGAATCCGACACCGTCGTCGTCGATCGCTCGGTCGGCACGCTGCTTGCGTCACTCGATGCCGCGGGCGTCTCGACCGCGCTCGACACCGTGGTCTGACCCTCGCGCCGCGAACGACGTCCGAATCCCCCAGACGGAGCACTTGCATGTCCCAGATCAACGCGATGTACGGCTTCTCCCAGCCCTACCAGTCCCGCGGCATGGGCGACCTCACCTCGGCCGACTTCTCCAAGATCATCTTCACCGAGTTGAGCAATCAGGACCCCATGAGCCCCAACGACACCAACGCGCTGCTTCAGCAGATCTCGACGCTGCGGAGCATCCAGGCCGACACCGACCTGAGCGATCAGCTCCAGTCGCTCGTCTATCAGAACCAGTTCACCGCCGGCGCCACGCTCCTGGGACGTCGCGTCAGCGGCGTCTCCGACGGCAATCAGCGCGTGCAGGGCACCGTCCGCTCGGTCAGCAACACCCCATACGGGGCTGTCGTCAGTCTCGACAACGGAGCCCGCGTCTTCCTGTCGCAGGTCGACGAACTGCTCGCCCCGACCCCCTGAGCCGCTCGAGTCGCGACTTCCCAAGGACCAGCCATGAACACCGATCCGTTGCTCAAGTCGCTCGGGATCCTGCCCGCCTCCTCCGGCATTCGCTCGCGCCTTGGCGCCGTCGGCGAGGATCATGCCTCGTCGTTCGACGACCTGCTCGAGCAGGCCCGCGCCGGCCAGGCCGGCCCCGGCGCTCCCGTCCGCATCGCCAAGGGGCTCGATCTCTCGCTCTCGCCCGACCAACTCCAACGCGCCGCCGCCGCCGCCGATGTCGCCGAAGCCAACGGCGCGTCGCGGGCCATGGTGCTCCTCGACGGCACGGCGTACCGCCTCGACGTGGCCACCCGCACGATCATCGGCGAGGTTCGCGGCCAGACCGCCGCCGCCATGACCGATGTCGACGCCGTCGTCGCCGCGCCGGCCTCGGCCGACGAACTCGCGAAGCGGCCGGTGAGGGTGCCGCCCCCGCCCGCCGGGCCGCTGGCGATCGCCAACGCCTCGCTTCGCGAGATGCTCGATCGTTCCGGTCGGCCCAATCAGTGACATCGTGCGGCCCGGTCCGCGATCCGTCTCCTCCCCGCCTTGAGGTGAATGCATGTCTTCGACAACCGCGATCTTCACGGGCCTTTCGGGCCTGAACGCCAACGCCCACAGCATCGACGTCATCGGCAACAACGTCGCCAACGTCAACACCACGGCGTACAAGTCCAGTCGCGTGCTCTTCTCGACCACCATGTCGAGAACGTACTCCGACGGCACGTCGCCCTCGCAGGCTCTGGGCGGCACCAACCCCAACCAGATCGGCAACGGCGTCAACATCGCGGGCACGCAGCGCAACTTCAGTTCGGGCGTCCCCAGCAGCACGGGCGACGGCCGCGACCTTGCCATCGAAGGTTCGGGCTTCTTCCTCGTGCGGAGCGGTCAGGAGACCTTCTACACCCGGGCCGGCAGCTTCCGCCCCAACGCCATTCACCAGCTCACCAACATCTCGGGTGAACGCCTCCAGGGCTACGGCGTCGACCAGAACTACAACATCGTGCCCGGCAAGCTCGTCGATCTCGAGGCCCCCGTCGGCGAGTTGAAGGTCGCCCAGGCCACCACCACGGTCCGGTTCGCGGGCAACCTCAAGGCCAGCGGCACGATCCCCACTCGCGGCACGTCCATCGCGATGGGATCGGCCATCGGCGTCGGCTTCCGCACCATCGCCGCCGCCAACCCGCCCGCTCCCGATCTGCTGCTCCCGACGAGCACGCTCGTGTCGATCGAGGATCCCTCGCAGCCGGGCAGCAACGTGCCCCTGATGACCGCAGGCCAGTCGATCCAGATCCGTGGCGCGGACAAGGGCGGCAAGTCGGTGCCCGTCTCCTCGCTCAACATCACGGCCACGACGACCGTCGCGGACCTGATGGCCTTCTACGCGCAGGCCCTGGGCATCGATTCCACCGTCGGCGCCAACCCCGACGGCTCCACGCCGGGCGTCACGCTCGATCCGGCCACGGGCATCATCAACGTCGTCGGCAACACCGGTTCGGCCAACGACCTCGACATCCAGTCGACCGACATCCGTCTGCTCTCGAACACCGGCGACTTCGTCAAGGCCCCCTTCGTCTCGAACAAGACGGGTGCGGCCGATGGCGAGAGCATCCGCACGACGTTCGCCGCCTTCGACTCCTTGGGCACGGAGGTCGACATCGACGTCACCCTCGTGCTCGACGGCCGCGACTCCAACGGCACCCGCTGGCGCTACTTCGTCGAATCGGCCGACGACACCGACATCGCGACCCAGCTCGCCACCGGCATTCTCCGATTCGACAACGACGGTCAGCCGATCAACCCCGCGCCCACGCTCATCAACGTCGATCGCGCCGGCACCGGCGCGGGCACGCCGCTGCCCATCTCCCTCGACTTCTTCTCCGGCGAACGCGGTCTCACGTCGCTCGCCGCCGAACGCTCCGAGATCGTCGCCACCTACCGCGACGGTGCGGCCGTCGGCACGCTCGTGGGCTACTCCATCAGCACCGAAGGACTGCTCACCGGCACCTTCAGCAACGGTCTCTCCCGAACCCTGGGCCAGGTCGCCGTCGCCACGTTCAACAACCCCGAAGGTCTCGAGGAGGTCGGCAACAACCTCTTCCGCGCCGCGCCCAACAGCGGCACCGCCCTGGTGACCGAGCCGGGCTCCTTCGGCACCGGCGCGCTCGTCCCCGGCGCGCTCGAATCGTCCAACGTCGACCTCGGCGACGAGTTCACCAAGATGATCCTCGCCTCCACCGGATACTCGGCCTCCTCGCGCGTCATCAAGACCGCCGACGAACTGCTCCAGCAGCTTCTGGTCCTCGGACGCTGATCCCCTCCGGTCAGGCGGGGGACGGATTGCAGCCAGTCCGTCCCCGCGGCCGATCTGCATGCTCGTTCGTCGCCGCGGCGCGACGCGCCGATCGACCGAAAGGAAGCTCATGTCCGACTCCAACCGCACTCCCCGGCTCGCCCTCGCCCGCGCTCCCCGCGATCGCTTTGTCGTCAGGCCCTTCTGGGCGCTGGTCAGTCTGGCCGCCATCTCCTTCGCCGCCGCCGCCGTTGCCGGGTTCATCCCCGGGTCGTGGGTGGTGGGGGCCCTGCTCGGTCCGCTCGTCGCCGCCGCCTGGTGCACCGGCGCCTTCGCCTTCGCCTGCGCCGTCGGCCCTGACAGCCTCCCCGCCGATCTGGCCATCAAGCATCATCAGGCCCGTCGCGAAGAGGCCAGGGCCGAACGCCGCCGGGCGGCATGATGACGGCCATGATGACGGCTGGGACTGTCGTGACGGCTATGACGACCCCCGCGCCCCGGCGCACGGTCGCCTCCGTGTCGGGTCTCCAGTCGACCCCCTGAGCGGTCGATGCTCTCCGAGCCGACAGGACGTCTGGCGCGTGCCCTTCCGGGTCGCCAGCGGACATCGCCGCGCGAGGATTCGTCCCCATGCCCGACGCCAAGCCCGAATCAAGGAACGACGCGACGCAGGCGAACGCGGGAGCCGCCAAGGGCTCGTCGCCGGTCAAGGTCATCGCCGCCGTCGCCATCCTGATGGCTGTCGAGGCCGTCGGCATCTACTTCTTCGTCGGCAAGACCGGCCCCAAGCCCGTGGAGGCCGCCGTCGAGGGCAAGGACGAGACCAACCACGACTCCGTCGTCGAGGTTCCGCTCATCGAGGACAAGTTCCAGAACATGCAGACCGGTCGCGTCTGGGTCTGGGACACCGAGGTCGTGCTCAAGGTTCGCTCCAAGAACCAGGAGTACGTCACCAAGCAGCTCGAAGACCGCGCCGCCGAGGTGAAGGAGGGCATCTCCCTCATCTTCCGCCGGGCCCAGCACGCGCAGCTCAAGGAGCCCGGGCTCGAGACCATCAACCGGCAGATCGCCTCCTTCACCTCCCAGCTTCTGGGCAAGGACGGCGAAGGCAAGGATCGTCTCGAACGCGTCGTCATTCCCAAGTGCAAGGGCTTCCCGGCGGACTGATCGCCCGCGGCCCGGGTTCTCGCTCGCGGCGGCATCCCCTTCACCGGTGCCCCGAGGCGGCATAATTTGCGTGTTGTTATCGGACTCCATGCGCACGGGGCGCAATTCTCGCCCATGGCGGCCATCGCCGTCCGATGCACGCATGGCTCGCGAGGTGGCGGCATCGTCTTCCCCACGTTCAGGGGAGGCGTCCGTTGCAAGGGACACGCCCCCGCCTCGCGTCCCAGGAGTCGCCACGCCATGAGCCAAGATCAGCCCTCCCCTGAAGACGCGCTCGCCGACGCCCAGACGCAGGTGAACGACATGGTGGATCAGGTTCGTGCGGCCGCCAAGGCCGAGGTGGCGAAGGACGACAGCGCGGCTGCGGTCCAGATGCCCGTCTTCGACACCACGGCCGTCGCCAAGCAGGCCCGCACCATCGATCTGCTCTCCGACGTCAACCTCAACGTGAAGATCGAGTTGGGTCGCACTCGCTTGCTCGTCGAGGACGTGCTCAAGCTCGCCGCGGGCGCCATCGTCGAGCTCGACAAGCTCGCGGGCGACCCCGTCGACGTGTACGTCAACGACCGCCATGTGGCCCGGGGCGAGGTGCTCGTGCTCAACGACAACTTCTGCGTCCGCATCAACGAGATCCTCGCGCCCACGGCCGAGGGGACCGTCGCCGCCTGACACGCACGCACTCGCGCCGGAGGCGCGACGACGAAAGGCCAGGAAGGCCCATGCCACGAATCGCCACGATCATCGCGCTCTGCGCCGCCCTCGCCGGACCCGTCACGGCCTCGCCCATCGGTCCCACCGTCGAGGAGCCGCCCGCGCCCATCGTCGAGGCGACCGAGTCCCGTCCGACCCAACCCGCCGCCGAGGCGACGATCGCCTCGCCGGCAGCCGCCAAGACGCCCGATTCGCTGCGTCCGCTGGGCAAGCCCGGTCCGACGCCCGTCGCCATCGCTTCCGGCGACACGCCTTCCGGCGGCGGAACCGCTCCGGGTTCGATGCCGGCGTGGGCTCACCAGGTGCTCGCCTTGGCCGGCGTGGTGGCGATCATTTTCATCGTCGGCTCGCTGGTGCGTCGCTTCGCGCCCGCCGCGGGGTTGATGGGGGCGTTGGGCCCTCGAGGCCGTGCGCCCAGCGGCGTGCTGGAGGTGCTGGGTCGCTACCCCGTTTCGCGTCACGGCTTGCTGGTGCTCATCAAGGTCGATCGTCGCGTGCTGCTCGTGAGCCAAACCGGCGGTCGAGGGGGGCATCGCATGGAGACGCTCACCGAGATCACCGATCCCGCCGACGTCGCGTCGCTGGTGGCCAAGACGGCCGACCGCGACGCGCCCGGTCGACTCTTCGAACGCGCGCTCGATCGCCTCGGCGGAGACGCGCGTCCCTCGCCCGCCTCGGCGGTCGCGCCTGCGACAGAGTCGGCCACGCGTGCCACGACCGCGAAGCGGACGCCCTCGCCCGAGTCCGCGACGCTGGACGGTTCGGTCGCGGCTCGCACGCTGCGGGCCCGCCTGGCGACGTTGCAGGCGTCGCCCTCGCCGGTCGCGTCGCCGGTCGCTCGCTCCACCCGGGAGTTCACGGCATGAGCGGCCTGATTCGCGCGATCCTGATCATCGCGGCCTCGTTGGCGCCGGTCCTCTCGGCCCACGCTCGCGTGGTGGGGCCGCCGGTCGACGACGCGGCGCCTCCGCCGACGATCTCGCTCGAGAACGCGTTGATGGGCCCGCCTGCGCCGGCCTCGTCGATGAACCCGCTGCGGTCGATGGCCGCTGCGGGCGAGGCGGTGGCTCCGGGGCGAGGGGAGGGCCTGTCCACCGCCCTCAACATCATGCTGGTGCTGACGGTGATCTCGCTGGCGCCGTCGATCATCCTGATGATGACGTGCTTCGCGAGGATCCTGATCGTGCTGGGCATCCTCAAGCAGGCGTTGGGCACGGCGACGGTGCCTCCGCCGCAGATCATCACCGCCCTGGCGCTCTTCACCACGCTGGTGGTGATGGCGCCCACGCTCGACCGCATCAACGACGAGGCGATCGAGCCGTGGCGTCGCGGGGAGATCCGCGACTACGACCAGCTCTGGAGCAAGGCCCGCCAGCCGATGCGCGACTTCATGTTCGATCAGATCGACGCGTCGGGCAACTGGTCGAGCGTGTACATGATCCTGTCGCGCCGCGGGGTGGACGTGAGCGAGCCCGAGCGGCTGACGCGAGAGGACGTCGACATGCTGACGCTGGTGCCCGCGTACATGCTCAGCGAGCTCAAGGTGGCCTTCCTGCTCGGATTCAAGGTGTACCTGCCCTTCCTGGTGATCGACATGGTGGTGAGCACCATGCTGATCTCGATGGGCATGATGATGCTCCCGCCGGTGATGGTGAGCCTGCCCTTCAAGATCCTGCTCTTCGTGCTGGTGGACGGCTGGACGCTCGTGGTGGCGGGACTGATGCGAAGCGTCGCGCAGCGGGGCGACCTCGCCGCGGCGTTGCCATCGATCCCCTGGCTGGCCTGACGCAAGGAGACCCGGAATGCTCGACGACATGACGATCGACATGGTGCGGACGGCGTTGGTGATGTCGATCAAGATCGGCGCGCCGATCCTCGCCGCGGGCATCGTCGTGGGCCTGGTGATCAGCCTGCTGCAATCGATCACCTCCATCCAGGATCAGACGCTGGCGACGGTTCCCAAGATCATCGTGATGGTGGGGGCGGCCATCGCCGTCCTGCCGTGGGTCGTGCAGCGCCTGGTCGAGTACGCCGGAGAACTCCTTCGCATCGTTTGACGCCGCGTCCGCGCGGCCTCGCCATGGAGAAGACCTCGCCCGCCATCCTCGAGCTGCTGTCGCAGCTGGCCCCCTTCCTGCTCACCGTCTTCCGGCTGGCGGGCCTGTTCATCTTCGCGCCGGTGCTCGCCAGCACCATGGTGCCCGCGAGGTTCCGGGTGCTGCTGGTCTTCATGATGGGCGTCGCGCTGCATCCGACCGTCTCGCCCGAGATCCCCGCCGGCCTGCTTCCCATCGACGTCGTCGGCGCCGCGCCGCTGCTCGTGCGCGAGGCCCTCATCGGCTTCGTCGTCGGCGTCATCGCGGCGATCCCCATGCTCAGTCTCGAGATGAGCGGCGTGATCGCCGGTCAGCAGATGGGCCTGGGCCTCGCCCGCGTCTACAACCCGGACACCGACGCCGATTCCGACGTCCTGGGCCAGATGCTCTACACCATCGCCCTGGGCGGCTTCCTCGCCTGCGGCGGCCTCGAAGCCCTGGGCGCATGCCTGATCGACTCGTTCCGAAGCATCCCGCTCGGCGGCATCGAACCCGGCTCGCTCCCCGTCGACGTCATCGCCGGCGCCCTCACCAGCGGCTTCGAATTGGCCATCCGGGTCACCACGCCCGTCTCGGGCGCCGTGCTGCTCATGACCATCCTGCTGGGCGTGATCGGCAAGACCATGCCCCAGATCAACATCATGAGCGTGGGCTTCACGTTCAAGATCCTCGCCGGACTCGGCGCGCTCATCGCCGGCATCTACGCCGTGGGCGACGCCACGGGCGGCGCCATGGACGACGCGCTCCGCACCGCGCAGGCCTGGGTCGCCGCCGGCGGCGGGGGAGGGGCTCCCGATGGCCGATGACATGGGCGACAAGACCGAGGACCCCACCGGGCGACGCCTCAGCGAGGCCCGCAACCAGGGCAACGTGGCCAAGAGCCAGGATCTCGCGGCGGCGATCGAGCTGACCGGAGCGTTCATCCTGCTGCTCGTCTTCGGTGCGGCGATGGCCCGCGCCTCGTTCGTGCTCATGCGCGACTCGCTCACGGCCCAGGAGCGCCCCGACGAGTCGTCCATCTTCGAACTGCTCCGCGCCGCGGGCATCCACATGGGCGCGGCCACCGTCCCCTTCCTGCTCATCGCCTGCGCCATCGCCGCCCTCGCCTACGTGGTCCAGTTCGGCTTCCTGTGGAACGTCTCGGCGCTGCAGCCCAAGTTCGAGCGGCTCAACCCCGCCAATGGCGTCGGTCGCCTCTTCAACAAGCAGAATCTCGGGAAGACCGTGGTCAACTCCGTGAAGCTCGTCGTCGTGTCGCTCGTCGGCTGGATGTACCTGAGCGCGGTCGCCCGCGAGGTCGCCTCGCTTCCCATGCTGACCGCGCTGGCCGCGTGGGGCATGATCGGCCGCATGGCCCTCGAGCTGGCCGCGTGGCTGTTCGTCATCATGCTGGTGATGGGCGCGGCGGACTTCCTCTTCCAGAAGTGGAACCACCTGCAGGGCCTCAAGATGACCAAGCAGGAAGTCAAGGACGAGCGCCGCAGCATGGAGGGCGACCCGCAGATCAAGGGCAAGCGATTCCGCATGGCCCGCGAGATCATCCGTCAACGCATCGGCGCGGCCGTGCCCAAGGCGGATGTCGTCGTCACCAACCCGACCCACTTCTCGGTGGCCATCGCCTACGACCCCGCCAGCATGGACGCGCCGCGCGTGGTCGCCAAGGGCGCCGACGAACTGGCCATGTCCATCCGCCACATCGCCAGGGCTCACGGCGTGCCGATCCTCGAACGCCCGCCCCTCGCCCGCGCGCTCTATCGACACGTCGACGTGGGCGAGCAGATCCATCCACGCTACTACGAGGCCGTCGCCGAGGTCCTCGCCTTCGTCTATCGCCTCGATCGGGAGGCCGCCGCGGCCAACGCCGCGACCGCATCGTCGACCGAGCCCGCGCCTTCCGCCGCCTGATCCTCGCTAGCCTCCCACGGACCCGACCATGAGCACCGCCGCCGCATCACCCCAGACCCTCCCCGTCGCCCGAGGCGGCCTCGTGCTCCCCGAGTGGATCCTGCGCCTCCGCAAGTACCGCGGCTACATCGTCCCCATCAGCTTCGTGGCGATGATGGTCGTGCTGCTCGTGCCCGTCCCGCCGCTGGTGATGGACGTCTTCATCGCGCTCAACATCGCCCTGTCGATCATCATCCTGATGACGACCATCTACATGGACCATCCGCTCGACTTCTCCGTCTTCCCCTCGTTGCTGCTGGCCACGACGCTCTTCCGGCTCGTCCTCAACGTCGCCTCCACCCGGCTCATCCTCACCGCCGACGCCAGCACTCCCGAGGAGGCCGCGAGCGTCGCGGGGCACGTGATCATGGCGTTCGGCGACTTTGTCGCCGGCTCCTCGCTGTTCGTCGGCATCGTCATCTTCCTCATCCTGGTCATCGTCCAGTTCATGGTCATCACCAAGGGCGCCACCCGCATCAGCGAAGTGGCCGCCCGCTTCACCCTGGATGCCATGCCCGGCAAGCAGATGGCCATCGACGCCGATCTCAGCGCCGGCAACATCACCGAGGCCGAGGCCCGTCGCCGCCGCGAACGCATCAGCCAGGAGGCCGACTTCTTCGGCGCCATGGACGGCGCCTCCAAGTTCGTCCGGGGCGACGCCGTCGCGGGTCTGATCATCACCGCCGTCAACGTCATGGGCGGCTTCGCCGTCGGCATCATCGCCCGCGGCTGGGACGCCGGCCAGACGGCGGCGGTCTTCACCAAGCTCACCATCGGCGACGGTCTCTCCTCGCAGATCCCGTCCTTCGTCATCTCGATCGCGTCGGCCCTCATCGTGACCCGCTCGGGCAGCAAGGCCCAACTCGGCGACGAGCTGGCCGATCAGGTCGTCAGTCAGCCCAAGGGCCTCTTCATCACGGCCGGCTTCCTCGTCCTGCTCTCCTTCACGCCGCTGCCCACCATCCCGCTGCTCATCACCGCCGCGACGCTTGCGGTGCTGGGGTACTCCATCAGGCAGTCGACGATCAACGCGGCGCCGGGGGCCGCGGGCGATCCCGCACAGGCCGCCGCCGCCGCCGCGGCCGCCGAGCCGCCGGCCATCGAGTCGCTGCTCAAGGTGGACACGCTCGAGCTCGAGGTGGGCTACTCGCTCGTGCCGCTGGTCGACAAGGCTCGAGGGGGCGACCTGCTCGACAAGATCTCGGCCATCCGCCGCCAGTTGGCCGTCGAGATCGGCCTGGTGATGCCTCCGGTCCGCATTCGCGACAACGTGCACGTCGCATCCACCGAGTATCGCGTGAAGGTTCGTGGCAATCCGGTGTCGACGGGCACGCTGCGGCCCGGCGGACTGCTGGCCATGGACTCCGGCATCGCCGCCGGTCCCATCGAGGGCGAATCCACGCGCGAGCCGGCCTTCGGCCTGGCCGCGTGGTGGATCGATCCCAAGCTGCGCGATCGCGCCGAGACGCTCAACTACACCGTGGTGGCGCCCACCGAGGTGCTGGCGACCCACCTCACCGAGATCGTGCGGCGTCACGCCGACGAACTGCTCACGCGCGACGAGGTGAACAACCTGCTCGAGCAACTCAAGCAGAAGGCGCCCAAGCTCGTCGAGGACACCGTCCCCGGCGTCGTCAAGCCCGTCGAACTCCAGAAGATCCTGCAGAACCTCCTCAAGGAGCGCGTCTCCATCCGCGACCTCGAGACCATTCTCGAGACGCTCGCCGAGTGGGGGGGCAAGACCAAGGACCTCGAGGTGCTCACCGAGTACGTCCGCAACGCGCTGCGTCGAGGCATCTGCCAGCAATACGCGACGCCCGGCGAGAAGGGAACCCTCCGGCTCGTCTGCGTCACGCTCGATCCCACCCTCGAGGATCACGTCGCCTCCTTCGTCGATCGCGGCGCGGCGGGCACCACCGTCAACATGCCCGCCCGCATCGCCTCGCGAATCGCCCGACAGATCGTCGACGCGCTCGCGCCTGCGATCGCCGCGGGCCATCAACCTGTCATCATCGCCTCGCCGCAGGTTCGCGCCGTCGTGCGGCAGATCGTCGAGCCGCATCTCCCCGCCGTCGCCGTCCTCGGATACAACGAGGTCGTCTCCGGCATCGACGTCGAGTCCGTGGCGCTCGTCATGCCGCCGGTCGACGAGCGGGCGGTCGATCCGCGCGTGGCGGCATGACGCGGCGAGATGCCGCTCGAAGCCCGAACGACGCGGCGGGACAAATAGGGAATTCGCCCCGCTGCGGATCCGTGCCGCCCGCGGGTATTCTCTCTCGTCCGGTCGGATCGGTCGCGAGCATCCCCCGGTCGGGCCCGCGCGTGCGAGCGCGGGCGGCACGGCCGTTGCGATCGTCAATGTCCGCGTCGCCCGCAAGATCGTCATCGGCCCGGACGATGACGAGCGCCGCTCCGGATTTCCCTGAAACGCGACGTTCGATCGACCGATGAGGGCAAGTTGCGGGTCCGCCCCTCGAACAGGCCGCGGATGATCGGTTGAAGGCAAGAGTCAAGAGAGCGGCGCACGCGTCGGAGGAACTGATACGTGGAGAAGTCTTCGCCAGAGCAGGCCGCCGACGAGTCGACGAGTCAGCACCTGGGTCGGGTCATTGCCGTCGTCTTCGCGTTGTGCGGCTTCTCGCTGGCCGCGATCTCGGGGCTCCTGGCCTCCAACCCCGCCGGCGACGTGGTCTTGCGCAGCATCATCGCCATGATCGTCTGCAACCTCGTGGGTCATGGCGCCGCCAAGTGCATCGCGCACGTGCTCGACGAACATGTCGCCAACTACAAGAAGGCCAGGCCCATCCCCGAGATCCGTCAGGATGAGGGATGATGTCGCGAGCGGCGCACGACGTCGCGTCGCGACTTGAGAACCGATGGTGGAAAAGAGGTGGATGCGCTCTCGGCTCCACCGGTCAGGGGAGTGGAAATATTTCCGGAAAATCGTTCGACGGGGGATATGCGACGTCGCGGGTTCATGTATACTCACGCCGGCCTGCTCATGGATGAGCGGCGTCGCACTTGATCGATCGTCTCGCATGCCTTCGAGGTCGCGAGCAATCGAGCAAGCGGGAACGGGGCTCGTGCCCGAACCCGAATGGTGACGAACGGAAGCGGCGATCGGAGCATCGCCACTGCAACCGGTCGTCATGAACGGGGCGGTTCCTGGAAGGGAGTCGTCCGAAGCGTCAGGATTCGCCGAAGGTCGCCGGGTTCGCCGGTGTCCGAGGCGAACAGGGTCACGGAGCAGACCATATGTCGAGCATCAGGAGTTCGTCGCGTCGTGGGGGTTCGTCCCGCATGTCCAACCGCTTCGCGGTGCGTCATGCCGAGCCGTCGAAGGCTCCCTCCCCGCTGGATGCCGTTCCCATCAACGATCTGTGGGTCACCTACCAGGCCAAGCCCGACGAGGCCACCCGCAACTACCTCATGGAGAAGTTTCTTCCGCTCGTGCGATACAACGCCGAGCGGATCTACGCCCGTCTTCCCGACGAGGTCGACATCGAGGACCTCATGTCCGCCGGCCTGTTCGGCCTGATGGACGCCATCGACGCCTTCGATCTCTCCCGCAAGGTCAAGTTCGAGACGTACTGCGCCCCCCGCATCCGCGGCGCGATCCTCGACGAGCTCCGCTCGATGGACTGGGTGCCGCGACTGGTTCGCAGCCGCACCAGCAAGGTCGAGCAGGCCCGGCAGGCCATCGAGAAGGCCACCGGCCAGCCCGCCACCGACGAGCAGGTCGCCGACATGCTCAAGGTCGACGACGAGGAGTTCGACAAGCTCCGCCGCGACAGCTCCGCCGTCATGACCCGCAGCCTCACGCAGCGATGCTTCGGCGGCGGCGACGGCGGCGGCCGCGAGATCCGCGAGCTCGACGTCGTCAAGGACGACGGTCAGTGCAACCCCGTCTCCGACATCCAGCGCCGCGACCTCAAGGACCTCATCACCAAGGGTCTCTCCCGCGCCGAACGCCTCATCGTCGTCCTCTACTACTACGAGGGCATGACGATGAAGGAAATCGGCGCCACGCTCGACCTCTCCGAGTCGCGCGTCAGCCAGATGCACTCCTCCATCCTCGCCCGCCTCAAGAGCCAGATGCAGCACCGCGAGAAGGAACTCGAGCCTGTCGACTGAGCGTCGACTTCGGTTGACATCATCATGATCGCACCAGGAGCCGGGCCCTTCGCCCGGCTCCTGTCGTTTGAGCCCGAGTCGTCCCTCACGTTCGACCTTCTCGCCGACCAGCCGCGTGCCGCCTTCGGGTGCTCGAGGCCGGGCGGTGCGGGCCATCGAACGCCCGTGCCACATCGCCCGAATCGCCTCGCAATCCGCGGGCGTCGGATCAGATCTGCGGTCAGCAACCCGCTTCCCAATGATCAAAGAAGCTGGTCACGTCGGATCCGTCGATGCCCCCGTCCTCGTTGATGTCCGCCCTCGCGTCACCGGATTCCCAGACCTCGAAGAAGGCGCCGATGTCCGCGCCGTCGATGCCCCCATCGATGTTGAAGTCGGCGACGCACCATGACGGCAGGTCGAAGCCCGTGTCGTCCAGCCACAGCACGAAGCCGTAGCCCCACGTGTCGGGGTGGATCTCGACGCCGGTGACCTGCGTCAGGTCCGGCGAACCTTGCTGCGTGCGGACCCAATCAGCGTCGCCCGCCAGAGGGATCGAATACCGCCACCACCGTCCGAGCGCTTCGTTGAGGCTTGACTGTTGGGGCGTGTAGGTGAATGCGCCCGACAGAGTCCGGATGATCACGTACAACCCCTGGAACGCCCCGTTGGGATTCTCCGCATACGCGTCGAAGTGGAACTCGGTCGCCGACGTTACGTCCCAGGACGCCAACGCGTCGCCGGGATAGCTCAGCGTGTTGTCGAACCCGCCCTCGGTGACGAATCGAACGCTCGCAAGCCCGGTGGTCAGTCGCACGGGATCGTCGCTCGCCGTGATGGCCGCGCCTCCCTCGGAGAGCAACCGCCACGACGGGGCGTTCTGCTCCGTCATGTCGGCCGGAGGCACGGTTTGGAGGTCTCCGCCCAGCGCCAGCCGACGTTCGAACTCCGCGTTTCCCGTACGGCCTTCGAAGAAGGCCCGGTTGACCTCCGCGATGTCGAGCCACGCGTGATCGACAAACCCCCTGTCCTCGACCTCGATCATCAGCAGGCCGTTGGTGCCCACCACGTCGAGGTAGCCGAAGGGATTGGCCCGAAGGACATCGCCGGTCAGCGATGGCGGCGCGATCGCAGGATCGATCGGCACGTTCGGCAGCGTGAACCGACCGTCAGCGTCGGTCGTGCCGGTTGCCTTGACCTGCGTCGAGACCACTTCTCCCTGTCCGGGCCGATCGCACTTCTGGTGGACTCGCACCTGCACGCCCGAAAGCGGCCGTCCGTCCAGACCGGTCAGGCGCAGCGTGCACGAGGCCGGCATGGCGTACATGTACTGCCCGTAATGGCCGTGGGCCACGGCTTGCCACAGGTTCATCCCGCCGGCGGACTGCGGCGACACTGTCTGCGAGACGCCGTGCATCAGGCACGTTTCCGTCTGGTAGCCGACGCCATTCACCAGGTTCATCGACGCCGGGAGGTCCCAGCGATACATGTCCACCAGGCCGAGTTGGTGCGCCATCTCGTGGAGCAACCCGTAGTCGATGTCCTGAGACGCCACGTAATAGCCCGAGTTCCTGATGTCCTGCTCGGCGGCGCGGAAACGGAAGGGAAAGCACGCCCACAGGCGCATGTTCGCCGCGGGATCGGCGTCCCCGTCGGCGAGTTGCTCGAGCACCCCGTACGAGACCCGCTTGGTCGATCCCGCGGCTGCGAACATTTCGTTCATCCTGGCCGCGTGACGCTGCAGCCAGTCGAAGATGTCGTCCGCCCGCGTCTGCGGCCAGCGGGTCCGGCTCGATTCGCGGAAGGTCTCCGCGTAGGTCCGGTCCACGTACGTCAGGAACTGCACCGCCGCCGTGTCGGTCAGCACCGCGTTGTTCTCCGCTCGGCCGTCCGTCGCGTTGATCGTGAATGAGATCGACCGTCCCGCGGCGATCCACGGCAGTTGGATCGACACCGCGGTCGACTGCCCGACCGCCAGCGATGCGGGCAGCGACACCGTGGAGTGAACCTCGCCCCCGACCCGCCATGTTCCGGTCGCCGCGGAACTCCACGGCGTGGTCCCGCGGTTGCGGATCGTGGCGGTGTAGGTCATCGACTCGCCGGACGCCGGCATTCGTTTGGTCGTGGGCGTCTGGCCCCCGGAAAGCCCCGTCGCCACCGAGAAACCGTACGGCCCGAACCCGCTCGGTTCGGTCACGACGCGATACTCGTAGGTCGGCAGGAACCTCGGATACTGCGGGGAACGGACCAGGCTCATCACCTGCAGGTCGGTCTCCGTTCGCGGAGTCCTGGGGCCGATGCTGGCCACCTCGTTTCGCTGGGAGCCGCTCGTCGAGAGCGTGGTCACCGCGTAGTGGTACGACACCCCGTCGGTCGCCGTGGTGTCGGTGAAGGCACCCGCGGCTCGATCGGTCACGACGCCGATGGGCGTCATCGATGCCACCGACGTGAACGCCGAGGTGGAGCGGTAGATCCGATACGATGCGAAGCCCGTGAGGTCGGGCAGCGGCGACCAGCGCACCACGACCGAACCGCTGCCGCTCGTCGCCGTTTGGCCGCCGGGATTGGGCAGGAGCAACGAGGCGCCGGCGCGAAGGTCGATGGCGGCGAAGAGATGGCGTGTCTGGAGCGTCGGCGCGTTGCCGTCGCCGTCGGGCACGATCCACGTCGTCTGCATCGGCAGGTAGAGCAGGCCGTCCGAAGAGAGGGTGGGCGTGGCCGTCGCGTGCGAATTCGCAGCCATCGTGAGGGTGTCGATGATCTGCCCCGACGTGCCGTTGTCGCGGATCGCGACGTATTGCCCGCCCTCGTTGGTGCCGACGATCACCGTCCCGTCCGGCGTCACGATCGGGCACGAGTAGTGCCCTTCCCACCCCTTGGCGCCTGTCGCCACGCTCCATCGCGTCGAGCCGTTGCTCGTGTTGATCGCGTAGAGGCGACCGGTCCCGCCCCGCGTCGACGTCTGGAAGTAGTAGGTGGTGCCCGCGGCGTTGAGGCACCCGCCTGACGACACCCGCGCCGCTTCGTTGCCGCCGCCCGCCACGTACACCGATCGCGTGAGCGTCGTCCACAGATTCGCGCCGGTCTTCGACACGCCCGCCACCGAGATCGATCCGTCGCCGGCCGCCACGTAGCAGTTGCCGTTCGACGGATCAACGGTCACCGTCGCGTCCGTGAACGAACCGAGCGTCCGCGACCATGCCGCCGTCGAGGCGCTGGTCGACAGGCACGACAGCACGCCCGCGCGGCCGATCGACAGCAGTTGCAACGAGCCGTTCGAGGTCGACAAGGCAGACTCGCTGTAGCACGGCGACCCGCCGGTCCGCGACCATGCGGCCGTGAGGGCCGTGCCCGTGTCGGTGTACGAGGCATGGCCGGTGTTCCACTGATGCCCGTAGATCCTCCCGTCGGTCCCGACCCGCACCGACGGCGTGCTCAGGTTGTTCGGGTTGGTCGCAAGCCCGTTGTGGTGAAAGGACGCGGGGCCGCTGATCGACGCGAAGGCCATCAGCGGGTGACCCGCAGGGAAGCCTTGGGAGCCCGTCGCATCGTTGATCACGTACACCGTCCGGCCGTCAGGCGAGAAGGCCGGGGTCGATTCCCCGATGATCTCGCCGCCTGCGGGATTCCCGCGCCAGAAGACGCGGCCCGTGCGCCGGTCCATGCCCTGAACGCCCTTGGGCCAGTGATAGCCCGCCACCACGAGATCCGCACCCCCGGGACCCGCCCCGTCAAAGAACACCATCGACGAGGCCCCGATCGCCCCGTTCTCGAAGGTCGGCGCTTGCCACAGGGGAACGTCGAACAGCGACGAGTTCTTCCTCGACTCGGGAATGCTGTAGGACGCTCGTCCCGTGTTCTGCATGTCCCGCTGCTTCATCGGCCACGTGTCCGCCGCCGCCGTCATCGACAGCAAGATCGTGCCCATCGTCGCGAACGCGTGCCTTGCGCCTCGAATCGTGTCCATGCGAAATGCTCCTCTTGCTGTCTTGAAGACGCACGAGGTAGGCCGCGACCATCATCCTCCCTGTGATAGATTGTGGACCATGGCATGACGCCCGGTCCTCGCCGACCGTCCGCATCCCTTCGAATATCCCGTCATCCACCCGCTTACCCGTGAATCACGCGGCCTTCGCTCGCGAGGGCGGCCTCGTGGATCGCCTCGTGCATCGTCGGGTGGGCGTGCATGGTGCAGATGAGCTCCTCGGTCGTCGCCTCGAGGCGACGGGCCAGGGTCATCTCGCCGATCAACTCCGTCGCCTGGTCGCCCATGATGTGCGAGCCGAGGATCTCGCCGCGGGGCAGTCCGCGGATGATCTTGACGAAGCCGTCGGTGTGCGCGGCCGCGATGGCCTTGCCGTGGGCCGTGAAGCCGTACTTGCCCACCTCGTAGTCCTTGCCCTTCACCTTGCCCATCTCGATGAGCTTCTGCTCGGTGTAGCCGACGCTCGCCACCTGGGGCAGGCAGTACGTGCAGCCGGGGATGGTGGTGTAGTCGATCGGGTAGGGCTCATGGTGCCACTTCTTCTGGCGCCAGGCGATCCGCTCGACGCAGATGATCGCCTCTTCGCTCGCCACGTGGGCGAGCCACGGCGGGCCGATGACGTCGCCCACCGCGTAGACGCCCGGCAGGTTCGTCTTGTAGTCGATCGCCTCGTTGCGGGTCTTGCCCGGCAGGAAGTCGGTCTGGATGTGGCCCTTCTCGATCTTGAGGCCCAGCGAGGCGTCGCACAGGCCGTCGGTGCGGCCCACCACGCCCACCGCCAGCAGCACGCGGTCGGCCTCGACCGTCTGCTTCTTGCTCTCGTCGGCCTTGCCGTTCACCGCCGGGGCAAAGGTCACCTTCACGCCCGTCGCCGTCTTCTCCACCGCCGTCGTCACCGTCGACGTGTGGATCTCCATGCCGTGCTTCTTGTAGAGGCGGCCCATCGCCTCGCCCACGTCCTTGTCCTCGACGGGCAGCACGCGGTCCATCATCTCGATGATGGTGACCTTCGTGCCCATCGTGTGGTAGAAGTAGGCGAACTCCATGCCGATGGCGCCCGCGCCGATCACCACCAGGCTCTTGGGCTTCTCCTTGTTGAACATCGCCTCGCGGGCGCCCCAGATGCGGTCGCCGTCGAACTTGGCGAAGGGCAGGTCGCGGGCCACGCTGCCCGTCGCCACGATCACGTGGTCGGCCGTCAGCGTCTGCGTCGTCTTGCCCGGCGTGGCGGGGGCGCTGGTCAGTTCCTCCTTGACCGCGCACTCCTGCACCTCGACCTTGCACTTGTTGCCGTTGGCCGGCGTCGCCGCTCCGACGATCTTGGCGTTGCCCACGATGTGCGTCACCTTGTTCTTCTTGAAGAGGAACGCGATGCCCCCGTTGAGCTTGCCCGCCACGTCGCGGCTGCGGCCGATGATGCGGTCCCAGTCGAGTTCGACCGAGCCGCCGATCTTGAGCCCCCAGAACTTCTGCTCGTCCGCCTTGCCGAGCTTCTCCACCAGCTCCGCGTTGGCGAGCAGGCTCTTGCTGGGGATGCAGCCCCAGTTGAGGCAGACGCCTCCCAACTTGGCCCGCTCGATGCAGGCGACCTTGTATCCGAGCTGGGCGGCGCGGATGGCGCCCACGTAGCCGGCGGGACCGCCGCCGATGACGATGACGTCGAAGTGAGTGTCGGCCATGGCTTCACGAACTCCTGTGCCGGTTCGGGACGCGTTCGCGTGCCGACGACCGGGGCGGGAGTGTAGGTGTCGCCGATGGCGTGGGGGGCCCTTGCGTCAGCCGCCGATGGTGCGGCCCTTGCCGCCCAAGGCCTTGTCCACGGCGGTCTTGAACGATTCGTACCCCGCGCGGCCCATCAGGCCGAAGGTGGCCTGCTTGCCAAGTTCGACCGCGGGCTGGTCGTAGGCGTCGATGCCCAAGAGCAGTCCGGCGTAGGCGGTGGTGATCTGCCACATGTTGATGAACTGGCCGACGTGATAGGCGTCGATCCTGGGGAAGCGGATGGTGAAGTTGGGACGCTGCGATTCGACGAAGGCGTATTCGGTCGCCCGCTTCTCGGCCGCCAGGAGCGACGACATCGACGTGCCCTCGAGATACGCGATGGCCTCGACGCCCAGTCCCGCGGGAATCGCCACGTCGCGGTCGAAGGTCTCGACCTCGACCATGCCAAGCACCTTGTCGTTGGGCCCCTCGCGATAGAGCTGCACCTGGCTGTGCTGGTCGGTCGTGCCCAGCGCCTTGATGGGCGTGAAGCCCGCGAAGACGGTGTTGCCCTTGAGGTCCTTGTGCTTGCCCAGGCTCTCGGCCCAGAGCTGCCGGTACCAGTCGGCCAGCAGGTAGAGCGAGTTGGCGTAGGGCATCAGCACGTGATTGGTCTTGCCCTTGGACTGGCCGAGTTCGACGAGGAGGAACGCCAGCATCGCCGCGGGGTTGGCCGTCAACTCCTGCGAGGAGCAGGTCTTGTCCATGTCGGCCGCCCCCTGCAGGAGCGACTCGATGTCGATGCCGCACATCGCCGCGGCGAACAGCCCCACCGGGCTGAGCACCGAGAAGCGTCCGCCGACGCCGTCGGGCACGGGCAGCGTGACGTACCCCTCTCGCTCGCAGATGCGTCGCATGGTGCCCTGTCGCGGGTCGGTGACGGCCACGACGTTCGCGCCGTGGTCCTTGCCCATCAGGGCCTTGAGTCGATCGCGGATCACCATGAACTGGGCGGCCGTCTCGGCGGTCTCGCCGCTCTTGGAGATCACGTTGAAGAGCGTGCGCTTGAGGCCTCCCGGCTGCGAGGCGCAGAAGTCGAGCACGCCTCCGAAGTACGTCGGATCGACGTTGTCGACCACGAACATCCGCGGGCCCTTGCGCACGCTCGCGTCGAGCAGGTTGTGCGTGGCCGGGTTGAGGGCCGATTGCAGCGCGATGTTGCCCAGGGCCGAGCCGCCGATGCCCAGCACGACCATCGTGTCGAAGCGTCCCTCGCAGCCCTTGGCCGCGGCGCGCACCGCCGAGAGGTGCTCGGTGCGCATGGGCTCGAAGGCGAGTTCCCGCCAACGCTCCCAGCCCTTGCCGCGAGTCGACGTCAGCTTCTGCGTGAGCGTCGCGATCCCCCTCGCCACGTCGCCCGTGGGGTCGAGCAGCGCGGGATCGAGCCCGTGCGAGGGGCCGATGCGGTCGGCGAAACAGTTGGCGTAGTCGAGCGTCAGCATGGGGATGGCTCCAGAGGGCGTGCCTGCCCGTGCAGGACCGCCACCCCCTCGTATCGGTCACTTGGCTTCGCGAACCTTGATTTGGCTCCCGTCCGCCTGGGTGATCCGCACCCGCGCGCCAGCGGCGACATACGTCGTCTCCGCCAGGGCATCGAGGCGTCGTCCGTCGAGTTCCACCACCCCGACCGGGCGGAGCGCGGTCAACGCCACCCCCTCCCGGCCCACCAGACTCGCCGTGCGGGCCTTCTCCTGCAGTTCGGCGAGCCGAGCCGCCTCGACTTCCTCGTCGGTGGGGGTGCCGATGATCCGCCGCCCCATCGGCGTGTTCGGCCAGATGCGGAACGCGAAGGCCGCGAAGGCGGGCACGAGCACCACCACGGCGAGAAGCCCGCTCAGTCCCCAGGCCACGTCATGCATGAAGAGGCACACCAGCCCGGCGATGCCCACCACGGCCGCCACCGCCCCGAGCACTCCCGCCGTGGGCAGGAAGAGCTCCACAAGCAGCAGCACGAACATGAGCGCGAGGAGCGCAACGCCCCAAGTGTTGAGTTCCATCGAAGCAAGGGTATCACCGGCCGGCGGCTGATGGCCGCGCCGCGAGCGATCTCACCCGTGCGACGTCGCCGCATCCGTCGACGACGTCGACTCGCCCGGCTCGGGTGCCTGCCCCTCGGGCTCGTCGCGCAGCGAAACGGTGATCAATCCCTCCACGCGGTCCTGCGCCACGCGCACCCGGCGATTACGCACCAACTCGAGCAACGCGAGGAACAGCCCGACCATCTCGCTTCGCGTGCGCCCCTCGAACATCCGCTGCAAGGGCAACGCGGCCGTCGCGTGCTCGGTCGCCTCAGCCCTCAGGCGGCTCACGATGTCCTCCGCGTGCAGTTCGATGGGCGTGTCGTCGTACGTCACCTGGTGGTCGCCCAGGCGATCGAAGATCACCGTCTCGGAGATCCGACGGAAGGCCTCCACCAGGTCCAGCAGGTCGAGATCCTCGAGTTCCGTCTCGGGCGCCGCTTCAAGCGCGGCCTGCAACCGCTCGTCGTCGAGTCCAGCCCGCTGCGCCGGAAACCGCTTCCGCCAATCCTCGGCGCGGCGCTCGAGCGCGTTGGCCGCGTCGCGATACCGCTTGTACTCGAGCAACTGACGGACCAGTTCGCTCCGCGGGTCCTCCGTCTCGCCCCGCTCCCGGGATGGCTCGCCCGCCGGCGTGTCCTGTCGCGGCATGAGCATTCGCGACTTGATCTCCATCAGCGTCGCAGCCATCACCAGAAACTCGCCGGCCGTGTCGATGTCGATTCGGCCGACCCCGTCGGTCTCGATCCGCCGCACGTACTCCAGATACTGGTCCGTGATCGACGCGATGGGGATGTCATGCAGGTCCACCTCGTCCTTGCGGATGAGGTGCAGCAACAGGTCGAGGGGACCCTCGAAGTCGTCGAGCCGCACGGTATAGGGATCGCCCGCTGCCATGAGGCGGAGCGTAGGCGAAAAGCGGGCGGGACCGGCGATCGGCCTTCCGGCCCGCCGGTCCCGCCCGCGGTTGCGACCTTGCTCCCAGTCTTGCTCGTCGCTCCAGCCGGGTTCGCTCAGCGTCGCCGACGCCGTCCGAGCATCCACGCCCCGCCGAGCAGCGCCATCGTCGCTCCGGGCGCGGGGATCGTCTCCATGGCGCGGTCGTACGCCGCCTCCGCCTCCGCCTCGGTGGCGTTGCGGCCGAAGAGGATCCACACCGGTTCGCTCGCCGACAGGCCCAGGTCGTCCGAGAAGAACGAGATGTCCAGCAGGTAGACGCCGTCCGACGCCCCCGGCTCGAGCAGGTAGTCCGGGTGGTCGTGAAGGCCGCCGTGTTCGTCGATCGGGAGGCCGAAGCCGGTCACCGCGATGTCCGTCAGCGGCGTCGTCGCCGGACCCAGAGGCCCGAACGACAGCGACATCCGCGCCGTGGTGTCGACGAAGTCCGTACCGTTCCACGCCTTGAGGGCGCGGTTGAACCGGAATGACAGCACGCCTTCGCCCGCGAACGAGCCGTCGGGGCTCAGCCAGCCCGGCTCGCTGCTGAAGTCGGGCACGTCCGCGCCAAGTTCCGCGTAGAAGACCCGAGCCCCGGGGAACGTGGTCGTCCCGTCTTCGGAGATCAGGTTCGTGCGGATCGTGCCGCCGAAGGCGTATGGCGAGATGTCGCCGTGCGGCAGCGGCCCGTCGCCCGCCGCGTTGCCCGTGATGAACGCCACGCTCGCCGACGCAAGCACGCAGAAGTTGAACATTCGACGCATGAACTGCCTCTCTCGCTCGATCGCGGGGGACACCATTGAAACCGACGGCTCGGCCTCGGTGCGGGGCTCCCGCTCAGCACCCGCCCGCCTGCCACGCCGTGAAGAACGCCTCCACATCCGAACCGTCGACGCCCCCGTCGGCGTTGACGTCGGCGGACGATCCGCCCGCCTCCCAACTGATGAAGAACGCCTCGACATCGCCGCCGTCCACGCCGCCGTCCTGGTTGAAGTCGGCGGGGCACGGCGACGGGGATGCGAGGTTCGCCGCCACCCACGCCGCCGCCGATTGCAGTTCGGCGTCGGGCCGGCCCTGATTGAAGAGCACCCAGAAGGGCTCGCTCGCCTCGATCGCGGGCGAGGTCGAGAAGACCTCGAGTTCAAGCAGATGCACGCCCGGCGTCGCCGGCGCGAGCAGGGTGTAATCGACGTGACGGTGCCACTGCCCGTTCGATCCCACGCTGAGCGTGAACCCGGTGACGACGCGGTCGTCCACGGGCGAGTCGAAGGAGAGTGAAGCGAAGGAGATGTTCATGCGCGACGGCGCGAAGGCGTCGAAGTCCGAACCGTCCCACACGCGAAGCGCCCGCCGAATCCGCAGGCCGTTGCGCGTGCCTGCCGGAAAGGTGCCCGGCGAGCAGTCGAAGCCCGGGTCCGAGGCGAAGTCGGGTGCGACTTCGCCCAGCGTCGTCGTGAAGACGCGGATGGACGGGTCCGTGCCGCTGCCGGTGCGGATCGCGCCGCCCTCGAGCCGCAGGATGACGTCGCCGCCGTGCACCTGCGCGAGCGAGGGGGTCGCCATCGACGCCAGGAGGCACAGCATCGGGATGGTGGTGCGGTTGTTCGCCGTCTTCATGTGGTCGCTCCGTGTGGCCATCGAATCTCACCGCGAGATCGTCGCGACCAGCGGATCAAACGCGTTGATCTCGCGGCCCGCGTACACCGCGCCGAAGGGCAGCGTCTCGACATGCGTGTCGAGGAAGCCCCAGTTGCTCAGGCTGGTCGCGGCGCGGGGCGGTCCGCCGTGGCGATCGATCTGCACCTGACGCTGCGCAAGCGTCGGTCCTCGCGACGCGTCGCCCCACGCCTCCACGTGCGGATGGTCCGACACCGCGTAATCGCCCTGTTCGGCCATGATCAGGAACTGGATCGTCAGCGACGGCCGATCGATCTTGTCCATGCGGTCGAAGGGCTCGCGGGGCGAGAGGCCCGGGTTGTACGTCCGCGACAAGTGGTTGTTCATTCCGTAGCTCGACGCCCGCGACGCCCCGTTGATCGTGAGCCCTTGTCCGCCCGCCTCCAGCGACCAGTACGGACTTCGATCCGCCGGACATCGCAGCGTCAGCACGCCCTCGCAAAACGACTCGAGCGTCCGCGTCCAGGACAGCGACGCGTCGCCCACGCCTCCGTGCGACAGGCCGACATCCACCAGGTGGCCCCGGTGCTGGTCGGCGTACAACTGTTGAGCCACCTGCAGCGATCGAAGGTTGGCCTGGCACCGCACCGTCCATCCCGCCCGCCGCGCCTTGCCCAGCGACGGCAGCAGGATTCCGATGAGCAGGGCGACCACCGCGATCACCACCAGCAACTCGATGAGCGAAAAGCCCATCGCGGCGCGATGCTTGACGTGCATGACGATCTTGTTCCGAGGCGTGCGAGTCCGGCGGAGGTCGTCGCGATCGACGCGACGGGGCATCCGCACGATTCAAACGACGCGGGCGGCGGGCGGGCCTCGCCCCGGCGGACACACCCTTCGCGATGTCGCGGGCGCCCTCGTGCTCAAGCCGGGGCCGTCGTGCTCGACGACGCGGAGCGAGGCAACGCGGGCCGGCGTCGACGCCGGGGGCATGCATGTCAGCAGGTGAAGTTGCACGCACGTGGTGCACGAACCCCCGTCGTCGCGGTCGTCGCGATCATCGCTGTGGGCGGGAATTTCCCGCCGCTCGTCGCCGTGGTGCGAGACGTCGCTGTCGCGGTGCCCGCCGCACGCTCCGCCGTGTCCGCACGCGTGCTCTTCGCCCGGCGCGATCATGCCGTGCGATGCGAGCGCGCCATGGAGCCACGGCACGCCGGCCGTCGCCCCCATCAGTCCGAGCAGCAGGAGCAGCACGGCCCTGAGTCCGAGCACACGATATTGAGAGTGCGTTCTCAACAAAGAACGGTAGCCGGGCGGCAGCGGGGCGGCAACTGGTCCATTCGCTCGCTTTTCAATCGACATGCCGCCCCGGCGCGTGAAAGCCGCCGACGCAAGGTCGGCGGCGGGGGTGCGTGAGGAGGTGTCGGAACCCAGCCACGTGAGGATCAGGCGGCTTCGTCGGCGGTCGCCGTCTCTTCCGGCAGCGTGTCGGTGTCGAGCCACACGATGCCCGCGGCGATCGCGATGCGAGCCAACTCGACCCGGTTGGTGATTCCCATCTTTTCGCCCAGCGCCACCCGATGCCACTCGATGGTCTTGACGCTCCGTCCCAACTTGGCGGCGATCTCGGACGTCGAGAGGCCGATGCCGATCAGCTTCAGGATCTCCATCTCGCGAGCCGTCAGGCGGCTCAACTCGCCGTAGTCATGGAACTTGGCCCGACGAACGGTCATGCGACTCGTGCCCATGCGATTGGAGGCCTGCTCGGTGCAGGTTCGCGTCACCGCCAGCACGCACTGTCCCGTGCCGTGGCGCTGGGGCAGCGGCCGGTACACGGTGCGGACCAGACGCCCGCGCAGCATGCCCTCGATGGCCATCGGCTTGCCGCTCAGGCACGCCTCCTGGATCAGGCGGAGGCGCTCGTCGGCGATGGCCTCGGGCAGGAACTCCTTGAGCACGCGGCCCACCAAGGGCTGCCGCTGGAGGCCCTTGGCGTGGAAGAGCACGGCGTAGTCGTTGGCGAAGACGACCTGACCGCCGGTGGTGATCATCTCCACCGCGCCGGAGGAATCCTCCACCAGGGAGGCCCACATCGAGTGCAGGTCCTGCGGGATGATGCCAACGTCGTGGGCGGTGCGGACGGGTTCGGCTCGAACGGTGGTGGCAAGCATGGTGTGTTTCCGTCGCGAAGGTCGGGCGATGCGGCGAGCAGGGTCGGGTGACGGCCGACTCGCTACGCTCCTGACACCACGACGAACGGCGACGCCCTCTGGTTCGCCCCGGTGAGGTGTCGCGGATGCCAATGACCCTTGATTGGGCTTCCCGATCCGCACATTCCGCACGAACCGCCCCGCAGGCAGCCGTCCACGGACCAAGCCATGCCCGAACATGCGAACGACAGCCGAACGCCCGCAGCCGAACCGGCTCCCGAGCCCGGGCACCTCGAGCAATGGCACCCCGGGCGGGCGGAGTACGACGTCCCCGAGTTCCTCAGGGGCCCGGCGTCGCGACTGGCCGAGTTGCTCCGCGCCTTGCGGATCCTCGCGGAGTTCATCCGCGGCTTCCGTGCCCTGCACTTCGTGGGGCCGTGCGTCACGGTCTTCGGCTCCGCGCGATTCAAGCCCGGCCATCCGCACTACGAGATGGCCCGCGCCATCGCCGGACGCATGGCCCGGATGGGCCTGACCACCATGACCGGCGGCGGCCCGGGCATCATGGAGGCCGCCAACCGCGGCGCCAAGGAGGCCGGCGGCAGGTCGATCGGCTGCAACATCATCCTGCCGATGGAGCAGAAGCCCAACCCCTATGTCGATCGCTTCATCGAGTTCCGCTACTTCTTCGTGCGCAAGGTGATGCTGGTGAAGTACTCGGTGGGCTTCATCGTGCTTCCCGGCGGCTTCGGCACGCTCGACGAGCTCTTCGAGGCCCTCACGCTCGTGCAGACGCGAAAGATCTCCTCCTTCCCCATCGTGCTCATGGGGGTCGAGTACTGGTCGCCGCTGATGAAGCTCGTCACGGACACGCTCGTTCGCAACGGCACCATCGACCCCGAGGATGTCGGCCTCCTGACCGTCACCGACGACCTCGATGTCGCGGAGGAGGCCATGCGCAAGGGCATCATGCCCTTCGTCAGGCCCGCGCGTCGTCCCATCCGCGTGCTGGGCGAACGGGACTGAATCTCGACTGCGGCCGGGCCGATCGCGGCATCGAGCGGCCCGCGGTCCCTACCCTGCGTTCCCATGTCCTCCACCACGAGTCAGCGTCCGCGCGTCCTCACCGGCGACACGCCCACGGGGCGACTGCACCTGGGCCACTGGGTGGGCAGCGTCGAACGCCGCGTGCAGCTTCAGCACGAGTACGACTGCTACTTCCTGCTGGCGAACATGCACGCCTTCACCACGCGTTTCGACCGCACGGGCGAGATCCGTCAGGACACCCTCGAGATCGTGAAGGACTGGATCGCCGCGGGCATCGATCCCGATGTCGCCACCATCGTGCTCCAGACCGAGGTTCCCGCCATCGCCGAGCTCACGTGGTACTTCTCCATGCTCTTGAGCTTCAAGGACGTCATGGGCAACCCCACGCTCGTCCACGAGCTCAAGACCAAGGGCCTCGAGGAGAAGCACTCCTTCGGCTTTCCGATGTACACCGTCGGTCAGTGCGCCGACATCCTCGCCTTCCGCCCCGTGTGCATCCCCGTGGGCGAGGACCAGGAGCCGCACATCGAGATGTGCCGCAAGGTCGCCCGCAAGTTCGATCAGCTCTACTGCGGCGTGAGCGATCGGACGGCCGACGCCGACTACGAGAGGTCCGGGGGCCTCTTCCCGATCCCGCGCGCCCTGATCGGACGCGTGGCCCGCCTTCCGGGCATCGGCGACGGCTCGCAGAAGATGAGCAAGAGTCTGGGCAACGCCATCTTCCTCAGCGACTCGGCCAAGGAGATCCAGAAGAAGGTCAACCGCATCACGACGGGCCGTCAAAGCCCCACCGAGCCGGGCGACCCAGACAACGTGCTCTTCAAGTTCGTCGAGGCCTTCATTTCCGACCAAGGGCGAGTCGCCGAACTCAAGGACCGCTACGCGAGGGGCGACAATCTCGGCGACGGTCACGTCAAGCAGGAACTCGCCGCCGCCATCGACGCGCTGCTCGCCCCCATGCGGGCCCGGCGGGAGCGGTTCGAGCGGCCCGACGGCGACGCGATGATCCTCGACATCATCAAGGCGGGCACCCGTCGCGCGAACCTCGTCGCCGAGGAGACCCTCTTCCTGGCCAAGAAGGCGATGAACATGGACTTCGGGCGGCGCACGCTGGGTTGAGGCGACGCGATCGGGAGCGGCCGTCGTCCCCCGTGTGGGCCGCAGTGGGGGGGCGAACACGATCGAATAATCGTGTTCGGACCTGGGCGATCGATCCCAACCGCGAGCACGAGGCGGGCGTAGAGAGCAATGCCTCTCCCGAGGTCGCGTTGGGCCCCCGGGCCGCTGTACCATCCGTGCGTCGCGGTTTGCCGATAGGAGAGGTGTCGCCATGAACGCATCCAACTGCCCCAGCATCGGTCGTCACGCGGTTCGCGCAGCCGCCCTCCTGTGCCTGCTCGCCGGCGCGTGCGTCGCGCAGGACAGCGTCTCCCGAAACGCCAACGGCGGGAGCGGGCTCCCGGGCGACGCCCTTCGACCCTGGACGGGCTCGTCGCAGCGAACCAACTACGTGGTCGACCTCACGTCCTTCGCCACCTCGGGCGGCACGCCGATGGGCATCGCGCCGCTGATGAAGTCGGGGCAGGTCAGCACGTCGCGATTCACCGCCCTCAACGGCGCGTCCTCGATCAGCCAGACACTCCGCCGCGACACGCCCTTCCCCGCCGCCTCGTACAGCTCGTGGACCGCCGCCGGCGGCGGCGTCAACGCCACCGAGAACAACTCGACGCTCGTCACGCCGGTGCCCGCCTCCGGCAACGCCAGCGTCTTCGGCGTCGGGTTCATGGACTTCGACGAGTTGCTCGTCTCGGCCACGAACGTCTTCACCAATCAAGTCGTCGGCGGTCTCGTGGCGTTCGATCCGGGCGTGCCCGATCGGCTCTACGTCTCTCGCGTCATCGCCGCGCTCAACAGCCCGCTCGGCTCCAACGACCGCTCGCAGTTCGGGTACGGATCCGTCGATGCCGATGGCAACCTCTGCTTCCGGGCCGACTCCTTCGGCGCCAGCGGCCCGGCCACCTCGCTGCTCGTGGGCGACAACTACTTCCGCGTGCGGCTCGCCGCCCGCACCGCCGCGGTCAACGTCATCGACAATGCCGGCGCCACCAACGCGGCGTCGACCGACTGGGTGCTGCAACGCAGCGCGATGACGCACGCAACCCCGGCGTGCGTGCCGCAGGATCTCGCGGGCCGCCCGCTGCTCGTCGGCGCGGACTTCGCCGGCGCCATGAAGCTCGAGCAGTCGCCCCTGACGCTGGCCTCGACCACCGCGCACCGCCCCGCCTCCATCGACCATCGCGGCGCCGTGTCGGTGAGCGGTCGCGCCATCTTCCCCGGGTCGGTCGCCACCGCCGCCATCCTCGCCAGGTCGTCGACCGGCGGCGGCAAGACCGACGCCCTGAGCGTGTCCGGCCTGCTGACCGACGGCTCGGTTGCCGTCGCGCGGACGCTCAAGCTCCCCGCCACGCTCACCGACGCGTGCGACAGCTTCGCGTGGCCCCTGGGCGGCGGCGACTTCCGTCACTTCGACAGTCAGGTCACCTTCCGCGGCGGCACCGGCCCCGTGTCGGTGGCGCTCGACCAGTCCGGACGCGCCATCGCCGCCGCCGTGCTCCACAACGGCTCGTCGCCCCTGGCCTCCAACCCGTTCAACGCCATCGCCGCGGCGCGCTTCAATCCCGCCGACCCCGTCTCCGCGGTGCAGTGGACCACCATCGGCTGGGTCAACTCGACCTCGCTGACGGGCAAGGAACTCCAGGGCGACTACGGCGCGGACGGCATCCCGGGCACCGCCGACGCCGGGGAGGGCGACGGACAGGTCACCGCCACCGACGCGACCATCGGTCGCCTCGCGAGCATGTCGGAACTGGGCGCCGGGCTGATCGGTCCCTCGATGTCGACGCCGACGTTCGATGCGGCCGGCAACGCCTACTTCGTGGCGGCGGCCGCCCTCAAGCGTCGCACGGGGCCGCAGAATCCCTTCGACTTCAAGCTCGTCGTGGTCCGGGGCCTCTACGACCCCGCGACATTCTGCTACTCGCTCGAGGTGCTGGCCGAGAGCGGTCAGGTCTTCACGGGCCGCAACAGCGGACGATCGTGGCGGCTTGCCGCCCTCAATCTCGCCGACGCCGATTCGATTTCGACCGCGTCGATCTGGAGCGGCAGCGCGATGCAACAGGCGTGGAACGGCGAGGACACCTCCTCGCTGTCGCCCGACGCGCCGCAGCATCTGGGCGGGCTGGTCGTCTCTGCCCGCGTCGTCTACGACGTCAATCAGGACGGGCTCTTCAACGATCCCACCGCCATCGGCGGCGACGTCAACAGCGTCGACGAGGCGTACAACGCCGTGCTCTACGTCGGCAACGTCACGCCGCTCGAGTCCCCCTGCCCTGCAGACTACAACCAGGACGGCGGCGTCGACGGCGGCGATGTCGAGGCCTTCTTCTTCGACTGGGAACTGGGCAGCGCCGCCGCCGACGTCAACTTCGACGGCGGCGTCGATGGCGGCGACCTCGAGGTCTTCTTCAACGCCTGGTCCAACGGCGGTTGCTGATCGCCCTCGCCCGAGTCCGCGACGAGATCACGCCGGCGCGGGTTCGGCCGGATCGGCCCGCATGAACAGGATCTCGCCCTTGGTCACGCGCGATCCGGCGCGCAGGCCGTGGACGCCCGCGAACGACGCCAGCGATTCGAGCGTGGCCCCGGCGGCCGGGGCGCATCCCCACGCGCTCCACAGTTGCGCCATCTTGGTCGGCAACCCGGGAGAGAGCAGCACGCTCGCCACGCGAATGGCCTCGGCGCAGGTGTAGAGGATGTCGGCAAGTCGCGTCTTGGCGCTCGGATCGGCATCGACGGTCTTGGCCAGCTTGAACGGCGAGGTGAGATTGATGTACTGATCGACCTCGCGCACGATCGCGATGCCCGCAAGCAGCGCCTCGCCGGCGTCGCAGGTGTCGAGCGCTTTCATCGTGTTCGCCGCGCTCGCCGCGCAACATGCCGACAACGACCGCGTCGACCCCTCGGCCACGTGCTCCCGCACGCCCTCGGGGAGCACGCCCCCGAAGTACTTGTCGATCATGTTGCCCACGCGGCTTGCGCAGTTGCCGATGCCGTTGGCGAGATCGGCGTTGAAGACCTCGACGAAGCGAGCGTGGCTGAAGTCGGCATCGGTCGTGCCGCTGGGGCCCTGCGTGAGCAGATACCAGCGCAGCGCGTCCATGCCGTAGCGGGCCGCATAGGCCTGCATGACCTCGATGGTCACGAAGTTGCCCAGCGACTTGCTCATCTTCACGCCCTCGCGCACCCAGTAGCTGTGGGCGTAGACGCGCCGGGGCAGCGGACGGTTCAGCGCCATGAGCATGCACGGCCAGATCACCGCATGGAACCAGAGGATGTCCTTGGCCATGAGGTGCACGCTCGCCGGCCAGAAGCGACTCAACTCCGGCCGGTCCACCACCGACAGGTAGTTGAAGAGCGCGTCGATCCACACGTAGATGCGGTGCCCCGGGTCGTTGGGCATCAGGATGCCCCAGCGACTCGCCGGGTCGTCGGTCACCGCTCGCGAGACGGGGATGTCCTCCAGCCCGTCGCGCAGGCGTCCGAGAACCTCGTTGCGACGCGCCTCGGGCAGGATGAACGTGGGGTGGGCGTCGATGTGGGCCTTGAGGCGGGCCTGGTACTTGCTCAATCGGAAGAAGTAGTTCTTCTCGCTCCGCTTCACGAGCGGCTTGCCGGTCACGGGGCTGATGAACCCGGCTTCCTTGGCCATGGTCTCGGTGAGATATTCCTCCTGCGACGCGTCCCACCACCCGGTGTACTCGCCCAGGTAGACGTCGCCGCTGGCCAACAGCGCGTTGATGTACTCGATGACCTTGGTCTTGTGGCGGTCCTGGGTCGTGCGAACGAAGTCGTCGTGGGTGTAGTTGCAGGCGCGGAAGGCCTCCTCGAAGGCCGCGGCGTTGCGGTCGGCCCATTGAAGCGGCGTCATGCCATGGGCCGCGGCGGAGGTCACGACCTTGTCGGCATGCTCGTCGGTTCCGGTCAGGAAGTAGGTCTGCGAGGGATCCCCGCTCGCCAGCCGCGAAAAGCGAGCCAGGCAGTCGGCCAAGCCGGTCGTGTAGCAGTGCCCGATGTGAGGCCGGTCGTTGACGTAGTAGATCGGCGTCGTGATGTACGTGGGGGAGGCCATCGCTCGAAGTCTAGGGATCAGGGGCGTGGTTTCCGTCCGGCCGGCGATCGCACCTCGGCGTGGCCGAACGCGACGGCACCGGCGCACGGCGCTCGTCGACCGGATCGGGCGTCAAAAGATCATCCAATGGGGCCCGGGTGCCAAGCCGTCGCACGGGCCAATGCGGCCGCAAGTGGGAGCCAGTTCGGACTTTGATGGGATGTTGCGACGGGGTTCCGGCGGCGTGCGACCGGCCATGGGGCTGCAGAGGGGCGGGCCGAGGGAGGGTTCAGGCCGAGGTCGCCCAGGACAAGGGCGTGCGAGTCTCGTGCTGCTGAAATGGGGCCGAATTCAGGCGTGCTGGAGGTGCGCAAGTGTCAATGGGGCCGCATGTTCGGATGAGATGCGGCTCGTTCGTATTTTGATCGAGTGCCCCATAAGTGAAATTGCGGTGGCCACGGCTCAGAAGGGCCCAAGTTTCGGCACCTTTTTCCCGGTTCGAAGGCCCAGACTATTGACATCGGGGGGGCAATGCGTCAAACTACTGGGGTCGCGACGTGAGACACCGCGACGATCGTTTGGAGAAGTCCTTGGTGCGCCTGTGCCAAGGCGAGAGATTTTAGGAGGAAAGAGACATGATCAATCGCTTTCGTGCAACTGCTGTGATTGTCGCCCTTGCGGGTGGAGCGATCACGTCTGCCAATGCCGAGGTCATCGCGACCGTGTCGTATCACGACCTGGCTGGCAGCTACGTCCAGAGCTCCAATCCTTCGGTGGGCTCGTTCACTGCTGTCGCGGTGAACACTGCGAGCCTCCAGTCGGCCTACGAGGCTTCCCGCCTTGTTCCGACTTCCGAAACCGCCTCTTTCGAGGCTGGCTTTGTGAGCAACCCGTTCAATCCGGCCGACTTCGTGATTTCGCTGTCGGTCAACAAGGTGTCCTCGTCGCTGGCGACCGGCTCGGGCACCTTCACCGCCACCGATCGTGATGGCGACACCATCACCGGCACGATGAGCGGCGCTTGGACCTTCGGCGGCGTGGGGTTCATCTTCTTCAACGGCAACCTGAGCAACGTCGTCTACTCCGACAACGGCCCGGCCGACAATACCTTCGACGGCACCGAGGGTGGTGACTTCGGCATGGACTTCAATGCCGTTCCTCCCTTCGCCGGCTCGGTCGTCCAGCTGGTCTTCGGTGGTGCGGGCGCCTCTGGCTTCTTCACCTCGAGCTTCTCCGATCGCGCCACGGGCGGTTCGATGCAGATCGTTCCCTCCCCCGGCTCGATCGCCCTGCTCGGCCTTGGTGGTCTGGCGATGGTCGGCCGCCGCCGCAGCCGCTGAGTCGGACGCCCCCGCGGTTGCCGAGGTGTCGAACAGCCGGTTCTCCGACTTGTTCGCCTGAAGCAGCCAAGAACTCCTAAAGCATCTCAAGAGCCCTCGGGTCAACCCCCGAGGGCTCTTTGTCATTGGTGATGAGTGCGATGGTCGTCGCGACACGCCCTGCGGCACCTTCGTCGGACCGGAAGGGCGGGGTCCGGGGTGGGTGCATGAGCCGGGTCGAGAGGCGGAGCGCTGGGCGACGTGGGCGCCACCGGCCGATCGTCGCGCGGTCGGGCCCGCCGCTGGGCGGAAACAGGCGCGAACGGTGATGCCGCGGCTGGCGGCCGGGCGTGCGAGGCGACGGCCGCGTGTCAGTCGGGGATGAAGACCGAATAGCCACGCTCGAGCAGGCCGTGCGGCTTGCGATGGCCATCAAGCAGGCGGTCGACCGCATGATCGATGGCCTTGCCGGTGTCCATCAGGATCGAGGCCTCGTCCGTGCTCGAGCCCGCGGTCATGAGGTACGCAAAGGTGCGAGCCATGCCGCAGTTGGCGACAAAGTCCGGGATGATGGCAAAGTGCTTGTCGGCGTCCTTCTGGAGCGACAGCATGTCACGGACCCAGTGGGCCAGGGTGCGGCTGGAGGGCTTGTACGCGAATGGATTGTTCGCGCCGCAGGAGATGACCTTCACGCCCGTGGACCTGAGTTTCTTGATGCGAGCGGCGGTCAGCGTGTGGCTGCGGGCGGCGGGCACGAAGATGTCGGCATCGACGTCGAAGATCTCGTCGCCGCTTGCGCTGGCCACGAGGTCGGGCGAGCCGCGTCGGGGCGCCGGGAGCGTCGTGCCGTTGCGAGAGGAGATCACGGCCTTGCAGTCGAGCCCTTCCTGGTTGCGAATGACACGGACGAGCTTGCTCGTGCGGTCGTAGGTGCTGGCGGCAACCAGTTTCACGCCGAGCATGTCGAGGTAGTACGCGGCGAATGCGCCGACGGCGCCCAGGCCCTCGATGATCACCCGCTTGCCCTCGAGTTCCATGCCACGGACCTTGAAGTACCGCTGGATCGAGCGACAGACGCCATAGCCGGTGACGACGTCGGCGACCATCCACGCCTTGCTCTCGCCTCGAGGGCCGGGGAGGTTGGGGAGGTTGATTTTGGCCTCGCAGCCCAGATGGAGGCGACGAACCTTCTCGGAGGCGTCCTCGCCGTCTCGCCAATCGTGGCCGCGGCAGATGCCCTCTTGCGGGTGGCCGATGGCCAAGACCTGCTTGGTGATGGCCGAGGCCTCGCTGACTTCATCGACGTTGACGTCGCCGCCGGTGCCGTAGCACTGCTGGAGGTAGGGGCCGATGTGACGGTACCAGCGTTCGAGCACGCCCCGCTTGGCAAGGGGGTTCTTGGCGGGATCGAAGCGGATGACGCTCTTGCCGCCGCCGATGGCGGGGCCGCAGACTTGGAACTTGACGCCCATGGTCTTGGCGAGGAAGACGGCTTCCTCGCTGGTGGCGTCCGCGTGCATTCGGGTGCCGCCGCCGGCCGCGCCGCCGAGCAGCGAATCGATGCAGAGCCAGCCGACGGCGTCCGTCTCGCGGTCGTGCCACTCGACCAGCAGGCCCGGGGCTCGTTCATAGAAGCGCTGGTACTTGGGGAAGCCCTTCATGGCGTGGTTCCGTGGGTCGACGGCGAGAAGGCCGTGCGGTGGTGAGAGGCCGCCGCCAGCGGCATGCGTGCGGCGGGGGAAGGTAGACGCTCCGCCCTCGGGAGGCCAATGGACTCAACGCCGGGCCCGGCCCAAAAGACAAACGGCACCCCGCTGCATGACGGGGTGCCGAAGGACGGATCCATCGTGACGTGCGCGACGAGGTCGCGGCGATGACGCGTCGAGATCACTTGCCGACGAGCGTCTTGGGGATGTTGAGCGCGGTGCTCTTCTTGTCATCCCACTTCTTCTCGAGCTTGAGCTTGGCGATCCGCTCGGTGCGGGTGAGCACGCTGCGCTTGCCCGAGAGGTTGGCGGAGATCTTCAGTGAACGGTCGAGGCTCATCGGGAGTTCCTTTCTCAGTCGGACACGATCGTTTCAGCATCGCGGGCGACGCGTCAATCAAGGCGCGTCCGCGGGTGAATCACTTCTTCTCCCAAGCGGGTTTGGCGAAGTTGGAGGAGCCCCTCCGTTCCTTCTGCCACTTGGGGCCCAGTCTCGCCACGTCGGCCTCGATGTTGGTTCGGGCGGTCATCCTCCGGCTGTACTCCTCGGAGGTGATGCCCTTGGCCACATAGAGACGGTAGGGGCGGGTGGGGCCTGAATTATTCCCCTTCGACGCCTGCGTTTCCACACGGATCGCAAAGGTCTCGAGGCCGTGGGCGGCGAGAAACGCCACGGCGTCTTCGGATTCCGTTTGGTTCAGGGTGGCGAGCAACAGATAGTTGAGCCCCGGCGTGCGGGGGTCGCCCGAAGTCCAGCCGCTCGCGAGCAGGCACCACGCATCCGACTGGGGCTGGCGAGGGGGGGCTTGAGGCGACTGGGGGGACGCCGACCGAGGCGAGGTTGCGTCCGACGCGGTTTCGCCGGGCAAGGCGGCGCCCAGCGACCCCTCGTCGCCTGCCTCGGATGGCTCGACGATGATCGGCTGCGGGGCCTGTCGCAAGGCGGCTTGTTCGGCCTGACGCTTGGAGAGCACCGATCCGACGGCAAATGAGAGCACGATCGCGGTGACCAGCGTGGCGATGGCCAGATAGATCGCGTTGACGGGAATGCGAACAGTGCCCGCGGTCACGCCCGTGCTTGCGGCCCAGGCATCGGCGCCGGCCGAGCCGTCGGGTGGCAGATCCCGCGCGGGCGAAGTCGCGCCAGTCGACTGCGGCGCCACGTTGAGACGAATCACCGGCTTGTCGGAAGCGGGGCGGCCCGGGCTGATGGGGCTGGGGCCCGCGTCCGCGGAGGAACTCATCCCGGGTCGCCAGCCGACGCCCGGATTCATCGATGTGCGGCGGTCATGCGACGTCTTGACCGCGTCGCGACTGCGGATCAGGTCGAACAAGGGCTGTGACTGCCTGGCGGCTGCCATGCATCCATCATAAGCGGTCGGCGGTTGAATCGACGGTGTTTCCTCCATCGCCCGAGAGTCGAAGGGCGGCCGTTCGATGCTTGTACGGATTGTTCCGGGCGTGACCCGAGAGCCGCCTCTACGCTTGAGCATGTCTGTGCCCACCTTGCGTTCGCCATGTCGGTCGGGCCGCCCGCGCGCGTGGGCGTCGTGCCTGGCAGCGTGGCTGTCGATGCTCGGGGTCGGCGCGTCGGCGACCGGCGTGGCGGCACAGGAGCTCGGCCCTCTGGGGTCGGGGCCGCGGGTGGCCGCCGAGGGCGAGGAGGCCGAACTGGTGCTTCGGGATGGCCGTCGCATCGGTGGGCGGCTCGTCAGCCGAAGCGACACCAAGATCGTCTTCGAGGTCGGCGGCGTGCCGACGACATTCGAGTCGGCGGCGGTGGATCGCATCGAGGCGGTGCCCTCGGTCGAGGAGCGGTATCGCGCCCTGCGGGCATCGATCGACGAGGCCGACGCGCCGGGGTTGATGCGATTGGCCGAGTGGCTTCGCTCTCGGGGGCGGTGCGACCTGGCGTTGCTGGAGGTCGACCGCGCCTTGGCTGCGGATCCGGGCAACCCCGACGGACGCGCATTGCGGCTGCTCATCGTCGAGCAGCAGAAGCTCGAGGAGGCCTCGAGAGTGGCGAGGGAGCGCAAGGCCGCGTCGCCCGCGAGCGGCGAGTCCTCGCCCAAGGCCGGGCCGCCCGTCGAGCCGGCGGCCTTTCCATTGCTCACCGACGAGCAGATCAACATCATCCGCGTGTACGAGGTCGAGCTCGATTCGCCGCCGAAGATGGTCATCGACCGCGCGACGATCGATCAGTTCATGACGCAGTACGCGGGGCAGCGTCCCGAGGGACGGGAGACGATACCCGTCAACGAGCAGGGGCGGAAGATCTACGCGGCCCGCAAGCCCGTCGAGATCCTGACGGACATGTTCGCCCTCAAGGCCCGCGACTTTTATCCGCGGGTGCAGGTGATGGAGAATCCGGAGTCGATGCGTCGGTTCCGCGACGACGTGAACCGCACGTGGCTGGTCAACGCGTGCGCGACCACGCGGTGTCACGGCGGCGAGGAGGCGGGGCGGCTGATGCTCTTTGATCGCAAGGCGGCCTCGGATGCCGCCGCGTACACCAACTTCCTCATCCTCGACCGCTTCCGTCTCGAGGGCGAGGACGGCCGCCGCACCGTGCCGTTGATCAACTACGCCGAGCCCGCCGCGTCTCCGCTGCTGCAGATGGGTCTGGCCCGCGACGAGGCCACGATCAAGCATCCCGACCTGCCGGCATCGATGGCGGGGCGGTGGCGTCCGGTCTTCCGTTCTCCTCAGGACGAGCGTTTCCGTCGCGCGGTGGAATGGATCCGCTCCATGTACGGCGCGAAGGACGGCAAGCGGCCCGAGTATCCGATCGACTATCAGCCGCCGCAGCCGCGGACGCCCGAGGCCCCTGCACCGTCGCGGTGAGGCTTGCGAGCGGCGGCGTTCACACCATCTCGACGTCGTCCTGCACGACACTGGTGATGATCGGCCCCCGTCGCGGGTGCATGTGCATGTTGATCTCCATGCGCACGCCCAGATCGGCGAAGTACGCGCCGGGCTCGATGGTGAAGCCCACGCCCGGCAACAGCAGTCGCGTGTCGTGCGTCTCGAGGTCGTCGATGTTCACGCCCACGCCGTGCACCTTGGGGCCCGCGCTGAGACTGTGGCCGGTGCGATGGCGGATGCCGTCGGCGAAGCCGGCCTTGACGATCTCCTCGCGGCTGGCGCGATCGACCTGCCAGCCCTGCACCTGCTCGCCCCGATTCCAGGCGTCGACCACGGTGGCCACGCCCGCGTCGCGTGCGGCCTTGACGGCCTCGAAGACCATTCGATGCCGCTCGGGCACGCGTTCGCCGGCGAACCCGACCCACGTGATGTCGGAGAAGATGTGCTCCTCGCCGGGCGAGCGTGCCCAAAGGTCGATGAGGATCCAGTCGCCGCGACGGATCGGCGACGGAGCCGTTGCGCTGACCTCGAAGTGGGGGTCTCCGGCATGACCGTTGACCGCCACGATCGGCGCGTCGGCCGTCTCGAGGCCGGCCGCGGCGAACTCGCCCATGATCCACTGCTGCACGTCGAGTTCGCTGACGGACTTGCCCGCGACGTGTCGATCGCGGATGAGCGAGAAGGCGCCCTTCATGATCCTGCCGCAGTGCTCGCTGGCCCACGCGTGGCGTTCGGCGGCCGCGTCGGACCAGACGGCGACGCTGGCCTGCACGAGGTTCGCGCTGCTCACGACATCGACGCCCATGGAGCGGACGAGTTCGACGGTGCCCGCGTCGACGATGCCCATCACGGGCAGTGAGCCGCCGGGGGCGTACTCCATGGCGACGCGAGAGCGGCCCTCGAGACGAGTGCGGAGCCAGGCGTGCAGGTCGTTCCACGACAGGAAGAGGTCCAGGGGCGTGTCGACGCCCTTGAACTGCCCGTGGTCGATGTGGTGCACCAGCAGCCGGGGCTCTCCCTTGGCGGGCACCAGCAGCATCACGCGGCGCGTGGTCCACCTGCGGCCGGGGAGGAGCTGGGCGAGCACGGGGTTGTTGCCCCGAAAGTCGTGGAGCAGCCACGCGTCGATGCGGTCGGCCTGCATGGCGTCCTGGATTCGGGAGAGGTGAAGCATGGAACGAGGATATGGGCCCGCCGTCGGGCCTTCCCCGTCGATCCCTACGCTCGTGCATGATGAGGCGCCTGTCACTGCTCGCCGCGTCGCTGCTCGCCATCCAGGCGGCGGCGCAGCCCGTCGACTCCCCCGCGGCCATTCCCGAACTCGAGGTGACCCCCATGAGCGAGCCGCGTCCACTCGACGTGTCGGGCGACATCTTCTATCACATCATGCCCATCGCCTGGCGGCACGCGCCCGCCGCCGCCGCCGCCCCCGATTCGCTCCAGAACCGTCATCGCTTCGGCACCTTCCGGGGCATCGTCGACGGCATCCCGTATCTCAAGTCGCTGGGCGTCACCGGCGTCTGGCTCAATCCGATCTTCCCCAGCCCCGCCTATCACGGCTACCAGCACGACGCGGCCGACCGGCTCAATCCGTGGTTCGGCGACGAGCGGGAGTTCAAGGCGATGGTCGAGGCCTGTCACGCGTCGGGCATCAAGGTCTTCCTCGATCTCGTCGCCTACGGCATCAACCGCGACAGCATCTACTTCCGCAACTCGTACAACAACGGGGCGAGCGGCTACGGGCCCATGCTCGCCTACATCGATTCGGGCAACACCAAGTTCGTCGGCTACGACTTCCGAACCTGGACCGGCGACACGGTGAAGTTCGTCAACTGGGACCTGCGTCGGGCCTCGGCCAGACGCCTGGTCTTCGAGTGGTCGAAGAAGTGGCTCGATCCCCGCGTCGCCGGCGTCGACGGCTATCGACTCGATCACGTCTGGCTCCGCTACGAGACGGGCCCGGACGGCCTGGGCTACCACATCGACACGTTCTGGCGAGAATGGCGCAACGAGGTGGAGAGCGTGCGTCCCGACGTCTTCACCTTCGCCGAGCAGCGCGACTGGACGAGTTTCGGCGCCGAACTGCTCCGCACCTCGGACGGCCGTCGCGTTCACGACGCGACCTTCACCAAGCCCTTCGAGTTCGCCGCCCGCGAGGCCCTGCGGGAGCAGGACGCGACGAAGATCCGGCTGAGCATGGCGGCGACGCTCACCGCCTGCCCGCCCGGCTTCACGTTCATGGCGATCCTCGGCGATCACGACGTCGATCGCCTCGCCAGCGACATCGGCGCCGACGCCCATCCCGGGCGGGCCAGAGCCGCCGCGGCGGTGCTCATGCTCCAACCCTTCCCGCCGGTGCTCTACTACGGCGACGAACTCGGCATGCTCGGGCGAGGGGGGGCGTACGACTCGGACGCCAACGACATCCCGCGCCGAGAGCCCATGAAGTGGGGGGCGGTGGCCGCCGATTCGCCGGTCATGAGCCGCTACAACGAACTCCACCGGGCGTCGTACGACGCCCGCATGAGCCGCGACCGCGACGGGCGGAGCGTCGAGGAGCAGGACAAGGATCCCGGTTCGCTGCTCAACGCGTATCGTGCGCTGGCCAAGGTTCGGCGGCAGTTTCCCGCCCTGTCTCGAGGGGCGTACGTGCCCCTCAAGACCGACGTCAAGGCCGTGTGGTGCTTCATGAAGCGGGCCGCGCCCGGCGCGGGCGCCGACGTGATGGTCGCCATCAATCTCGGCGACCAGGACGTCAAGGCCTCGGTGTCGCTGGATGGCGACGGACAGGCACCGACGGGCCTCCCGTCGTCGATCTCCATCGAACCCCACGGGTGGCGGGTCATGTCGCTGCAGGCGGGTTCCTGAGGCCGGCGTCCGGTCTCGTGACGCGTGTCACGACCGATCGCTCGCGAAGCACGCGAGACATTCCGCCCGCGTCAGCGCGTGCGACGGCGCGCGGTTCGTGGCCGCCATGATCGAGTCCTCGGGATGCGGTCGCACGATGGGCGTGTCGGACCCGAACCACAGCAGTCGTCCGGGTTCGCACCCCGAATCGACCAATCGGCGGAGCGGCAGCACGCGGTCGGCATGCTCGGGGAACTGTCGGGCCAGCACCGGCGCATCCGCGAGCAGGTGGCACGGTTGCACGCTCGCCACCACCTGCAGATCCGCGAATCGCTCCACGTCGTCGGGGGCGATGAGTTCGGCGTGCTCGATGCGAAGGCGAGGCAGGTCGCCGACGAAGCCGCCGCCGTTCACCTCCGTTGCCGCGTCCAGTGTCGCCCGCACCGCGCCGTCGCCGATGGCGTGCACCGCCAGCCCCAGATTCAGGGCATGCGACCGGCGCATCGCGGTCGCCAGCGATGCGCGGTCCATCAGCGGCGTGCCGAAGGGATGGTCGGGCAGCGGATCGCGAAAGGGCGCCAGCGTCCACGCCGTGCGACTGTTGAGGGTGCCGTCGGCGAAGACCTTGCCGCCGGCCAGGCGCACGCGGTCGCGACTCCATCCTGCACGCGCCTGCTCCTCGAGCGAATCAATCGGGGCGTGGAGCCGCACACGCATCGGCAGCACGCCCTGATCGTCGAGCGAGGCCAGGAGCGGCCCCAGCCACGACGGGCTCAGCAGGTCGTGGACCTCGGTGAAGCCGTGGGAGGCAAGGTCGGCAAGGCCTCGCTCGACGTGGCGACGCCATTGAGCGGGAGCGGGTTGCGGGGCCGCGTTCCAGGCGATCAACGCCGCCGCCTCCAGCAGCACGCCGTCGGGACGGCCCGCGGCGTCGCGACAGATCACCCCGCCGGGCGGGTCGGCGACGGCCGCGTCGATGCCGCAGGCCGCGAGCGCCGCGCCCGACGCCACCACGCTGTGGTGGTCGAATGACATGATGCAGCACGGTCGGCCCGACGCGATGCGATCGAGTTCGAGCCGATGGGGCCACCGCGGATCGTCGGTGAAGGCGTTGACGCGAAGCCCGAACCCCAGCAGCCAAGAGTCCGGGGGGTCGTGCATCATCGTGGCGGCGTGTCGCTCGATGCACGCCAGCGCGTCGGCCCTGGTCGTGCACGCCGACAGGTCGAGCATCGACAAGGCGCGCCCATGCAGATGGAGGTGCGCGTGCGCCTCTCGGGTCGCCCTCGCGGGCGTCGCGTCCGGGGAAGGTTCGGTCGTGGTCGCTTGAGGCATGGCACGCGGCTCAGGCGGGCTTGAGGAGCAGATCGATGGCCGTCTCGAGGTCCGTCACGGGCTGGCGGGCCCACTCGATGCGGACGATGCCGAAGGGGGCCCGCACGTCCGCGCCCAGCGGATCGATCCCCACCAGCGCAGGCGACTCGACGGCGGCTCCCGCGGCGAGACACGCGCGACGCAGGGCGGCGAGGTCGCCGTTGACGCGGCGACACGCCGCGGCCTGGTCGGAGGCGAAGGGATTGGGCTGCGCGACCTCCGAGGCATCGATCACGTCGCCCATGAAGCGAACCTGATCGACGGCCAGGATGATCCACGACCGCTGATGACGGCCCTTGGGAGTTCCCAGGCAGATCAGGAAGCGGTCGCACCGGGCATCGACGGCCGGGTCGAGGGCGACGGGCGATCCCATCATCTGCAGCGCCAGATCGTCGTCGTCGGGGACGTGCAGGGTCAGGGAGTCGCAGTCGACCAGATCGGGCTGCACCGCCAGCACGGGGTGGCCCGACCCGGGGTCGATGACGAATCGCACCGGCTCGATGCGTCCCGCGGCGGCGAGCAGGCCGTCGGCATGGCGTCGCAGGTGAAGGAGGGCGGGCGTTGGACGCACAGGCGATTATTGCCGCGGGCGAGCGGGGCGGCGGAGGACAAAAACGACGCAGGGCCGGGGGAACCCGGCCCTGCGTCAGATGATTCGTGCTTGTCCCGGCTCGCACATCGACATTCGTCGGTGGGCGGCGGAGGAGTTTCACCGGGCGAGCCCTCTGGGCTTCCTGCTCCGGGCGTCGCTCCGCCGCGGGGACAAGGCTCGAGGCGAAGGGGTCGCCTTACTTCTTGGCGGCCTTCTTCTTGCCGGCCTTCTTCGCGGTCTTCTTCTTCGCAGCCTTCTTCTTAGCCATCTTCGTTCTCCGTGAAAGAGTTGTGAGCACCAGCGATTCGCACCACCCGGCGCGCTGTCTGGTCTCGGTACACCAGTAGATTATCGGAAAAATCTCCGCGGGTGCTTGAATAGCGCAGAAATTTCTCAAGTTCGATCGGCGCGACTCCAACCGATCGCGGCGACGCTCGTGCATCGCCGTCAACGGACGCGCGAGCCTGCCGTTTTTGAAAACCATCGTTTCTTCCAGCATTCACGCGTGTTTTCATCGTCACGGCATCGAGGTCGTTCATGCTCGCGACATCGCGCGTCGTTCGATCGAGGCGTCCGGAAGGCGTCGAAAAATTTTTTTCGACGAGGGTCAAAAATCGCCTCCGATCGACCTCGATGACGCGATGCGACGGCCATCCGAACGTCGCCGCGACCCCGTTGCTATGCTCATGCATGAGTGAGATCGTCGTCCACGCGCTCGAGTGCGGCGCAACCCTCGTGGTCGAGCGCATGCCGTCGGTTCGATCCGCCGCCGTGTCGTGGATGATCCCCGGCGGCAGCGCGTGCGATCCCGACGATGGACAGGGACGAGCCACCATGTGGGTGGAGCTGCTGCTTCGCGGCGCGGGCACGCTGCCAAGTCGCGACCAGGCCGACGCCTTCGATCGCCTCGGCGTCTCTCGTTCGGTCGACCTCGGTTCGTATAACCTCCGTATCGCCGCGGGTTTGCTGGGCCAGCACCTTCCCGCGACCCTGCCACTCCTGGTCGACATGGTGCTGCGTCCCCGCATGGACGACGACGCCATCGATCCATGCCGCGACCTCGCCCTGCAGGCCATCGAATCGCTCAACGACGACCCCCAGGAGCGGGCATCGCACCTCGCCAGGGAGCGACACTATCCCGCGCCGATCAATCGCTCGGGCCTCGGCACGCCCGAAGGCCTCGCCGCGCTCGACGGGCGGCGACTTCGAGACGAATGGGCGGCACAGGCCCTTCCCCGCGGCGCGATCCTCGCGTTCGCGGGCGACGTCGATCCTGCCGCCATCGCCGCCTCGCTCGATGGACTCTTTCGCCAATGGCGAGGTGGCGTCGCAGAGCCGGCGCTCGGGCCAGCCGCTCCGCGCGGGTATCACCACGAGGACGACCCCTCCAATCAGGTGCAGATTCTGCTCCTGCACGATGCGCCGCCCGAATCGCATCCCGACAGCATCCTCGAGAAGGTCGTCGTCAATGTCCTTTCGGGGGGCATGGCCGGCCGCCTCTTCACCGAGGTGCGGGAGAAGCGAGGCCTGTGCTACGCCGTCAGCGCGGGCTATCGAGGCGATCGCGACTTCGGGTCTCTCTCCGCCTACGTCGGCACCACCCCCGAGAAGGCCCAGCAATCGCTCGACGTGCTTCACGACCAGCTCGCCATGCTCGAAACGCCCCAGGGGCGCATCACGCCCGACGAGTTCGCACGCGCCATCGTCGGCATGAAGAGTTCGGTCGTCTTCAGCGGCGAATCCTCGGGAGCCAGGGCGGCCACGCTCGCCGCCGACATCCGTCGATTGGGTCGGCCTCGTTCGCTCGAGGAGATCGCCGCCCAGATCGACGCCGTCTCGCTCGATGCCGTCAACGACTACCTCGCCAGGCGGCCCATGGGGCGTTGCACCATCCAGACGCTCGGACCTGCGGCCTTGGAGCCACCGTCGGGCGCTTGATCCGTCGCGATCTCGCGGGGCCGTCGCCTACCGCTGCAACCACGCATCGACATCGCGCGCCCGCACGGGCTTGGCGACGCTCTCGACGGCGCGCGTCGCGGCCCGATCCACGGCGGTGTCCATCCCCGCGCCGCCGGGTCCGATGGCCCGCCGGTAGTAGCCGAGCGTCGGTTGTTCCCCCTCGGCGGCCGCCGGCGACCAATCCCCGCGATCGGCGACGGCGCTGTCGACCGCGCTCGATCCCGCCACGAAATCGATCGGAGGACTCGGCCGTCCGTGTCGTCCGGACAGGTGCAGGGCCGTCGCCGCCAGCGCCGCCGATGCCGCCACGGATCCGACGACCGCCACGCGCGTCCACATCGTGGCGCGGCGACGAGAACGCACCGCGTCGAGCAGGCGGGAGGGCATCGGCCCCGCCGTCATGCCTCGCATGGCGGTGGCCTGCAGCAGTCGATCCAGTCGTTGGTCGCTCATCGCGCGTCTCCCTGGACGATGGTGGGGGGCGCCGTCCGGAGGGGCGGGTCCGCCGCTCGCATGGCTGCCCGCAACGCGAGGATGGCCGCCCGGTGGCGATCCGCCAGCGTGGCCCGGGCGATGCCCGTCGCGAGCGAGGCCTGTTCGAAGGTCAGGCCGCACAGATCGTGCAGCACCACGGGTTCGCGAAGGCGATGGGGCAGGGCTTCGATCCATCGCGCAAGACGCGACACGTCGTCGCCGTCGGCGGCGTCTGGCGACGCGCCGAATCGCGCCGCGATGCGGCGCTCCCTCGACGTGCGACGACGGGCGGCGCGGATGCACGAGATCGCGCGGCGTCGGCACGAGGCCGTCAGCCAGGCCGCGACGTCGTGCACGGCCTCCACCCGCGATCGTCGAAGGGTCAGCACATGCATCATCACCTCGCAGACCACGTCGTCGGCGAGGTGCTCGTCGCCGTGCAGCAGCGCGGCGGCGTAGCGACGCAGCATCGGCGCCAGACGCTCCCACAACATCGCCGCGGCCACGTCGTCGCCGCGATGCATTCGAAGCAGGAGTTGTCGCTGGTCGAGGTTCATCCCGCATGGGCGCGTGGTGCGGGCGGTCAGCGCCGCGGCTCGGCCGGGGCGTCCGTCGGCGTGACGGCTCGGATCGCCGCCAACGTCGACTCGAGATTCTCCCTCACGCGGTCGGCGGAGGAACGGACGTTCCCGAAAGCGGGAAGCATGGCGGCCGCGAGCGGGCCGAACTCGCCGGCCTCGGCTCGGGCGGCGACGCTCGCGATGGCCGCGGGGGCGTCGGGCGCGTCCCATGCCTGCTCGAGAGCGTCGTACGCGGGTTGCATGCGGTCGATGGCCGCGGCGAACTGCTCGCCGTTCAGGTCGGCGATGGTCTTGGACCGCATCCTCGCGGCGGGGTCGTCGCCGGGCGGCATCAACAACTCGACGAAGCGACGTCCGGCATCTGGGCCCTTGAACTGGGCGCGCAGGCCGTCGGTGGCCAGTTGCTGCTCGGCGCGAATGGAGGCGCGCAGGAGCAACGGGTCGCGAGGATCGAGGGATTCGAGCGATTCGAGCAGGAGTTTGCGTCCCTCGGCGTCGAGCGAACCGCTGGCGACCAGCGTTCGCATCTCCTCGGCGCTCAGCGACGTCATGGCCGTCGCCACCAGCGACGAAATGAGGATGCGGTCCTGCGCGACGTGCCGCGACATGCGGACGATCGCCGCCAGTCGCTCGGCGGCGGCCGCGGGCTTGCCTTTCGCCAGTTCGACCCGCGCGGAGAAACGCAGCACGCGGGACGCCTCGCGGAAGGTGCGCAGGTGGGGAAGCAGCAGACTGAACCCCTCCTCCCGGGCGAGTTCGAGGTCGTACTTCTCGAGCCTCGACGCGGCGATCCACGGACGCACGTCATACGACTCGAGCGCCTTGAGCGCGGCGGCTGCCGTCGGCTCCTTCTCGAGCGACTCCATGGTGGTGCCGCAGGATTCGTACTTGATCGTCCCCGTCTTGTCGGCGAGGTCGCGAGGCATCTGCAACGACAGCGAGAGGTACTTGATGGCGGCGTTGCGGTCTTCGGGCGCGACCCGCATCGTCGCGAGGGTCGAGGCGGGGGCGGACCTGTCGGACGCGGGCGGCGAGGCCTGCCCGAATGTGGTGCCGCAGACGATCGTGAGCAGGGACGTGGCGAGCAGGGCGGGGTGAATCAATCGGGCGCTCCGTGGAGGGCGGGGAGGGAATCTCTGACGCAAGGACGCCGCCGATGCGATGACATCCGGCGCGAGGCGCCGGATTTCATCGTCCGGCCATCCGGCCCCACCACCCCATGACGAGCATGGCGGCGAGAATGCCCATGACGTTGGCGGCCATGTCATCCCACGCGCAGGTGCGGTTGAGCAACGGAATCGCCTGCAGCGCCTCGTCGCCTGCCGCGAAGACGCCCGCAATCAGGCCCGACAGCAGCATGTTGCGTCGGGAGAAGGCCGGTCCGAAGAGGCCTGCGGCGGTGGTGAGCAGGCCGAGCAACCCGAAGGAGGTCATGTGGGCGATCAGATCGGAGCGATGGACGGGGATGGGGACTTTCAGGGCCGGCCACAGCGTCACGACGGCCACCAGGAGGGCGTAGCCGCCGAGCAAGGGCCGGAGCATCCGCTTGGCGCGGGGCGAGTCGAGCGACGAGGCGGCTCGCGTGGCGAACGAGGTCACGCGGTGGCGTCCTGAGGCGAGTTGGCCTGGAGCCGAGCGAGCATCGCGTCCCATTCCTTGAGCAGGGCGGCCCCGAGGGCGGCGTAGTCCTCCGCGCCGGGTGCCTGCGGGGCGTACTGGAAGATCGTCTGGCCGAAGCTGGGGCACTCGGCGAGCTTGATGTTGCGGCGAATGGCCGGGCGGAGCACCCTGGCGAACTTCCAGGGCGATTCGGCCTGGCGCGACTGCTCGAAGAAGGACTCGAGTTCGGCGACGACCTCGCGGGTGTGGGCCGAGGAGGTGTCGTGCATGCAGAGCACGACGCCGCTGACGCGAAGGCGGGGGTTGTACGCCTGACTGACCTGGCGGACGGTCTCGAGCAGTTTCACGACGCCCTGCAGGGCGAGGAAGTGCGCCTGCATGGGGATGATCACCTCGCGGGCGGCGGTGAGGGCGTTGACGGTGAGATGGCCCAGCGAAGGAGGGCAGTCGATGAGGATGAACTCGTAGCGATCGCCCAGCGAGGCCAAGGCGCGGTCGAGGCGGCGGTGGGGTTCGGGAAGTGTGGCCAGTTCGCTCTCGGCGGCGGCGAGATCGACGGTGCTGGGGAGGATGTCGAGGTGCTCGACCGCCGGGCGGATCGCGGCCGAGGGCGGCTCGGAGTCGTCGATCAGCACGTCGTACACGGTGCGGCCCGGCGCGTTGAGATCGACGCCCACGTGCAGGGAGGAGTGGCCCTGCGGATCGAGATCGACGATGAGGGTGCGGCGACCCGCGCGAGCCAAGGCGGCGGCGAGATTCACGGTGGTGGTGGTCTTGCCCACGCCGCCTTTTTGGTTCATGAGGGCGATGGTGCGGACCGGGCGTGGCGATGGGCTGGTCATGCGGTGCGCAAGGATAGCGACGCGCCGGGGGTTCGCGTGTTCGCAAGGGTGCCGGCGATCACGCGCCGGGAGGCGAAGGGGGGACGGCGCGGGCGGCTTGCGTCCGGGCGTCGAAGGCCGCGGCTTGGGCCTCGATGGTCTTCTTGCGGGCGATCTTGATCGCCGTGACGCCGATGAAGGCCGCGAGCACCATCGCCAGGACGTAGATGATCCTGGCGCGGAGCAGGGTGATGCCCGCGCCCATCGCGGCGAAGGCGGCGGCGATGCTGTACAGCGAGAGCACCGCGCCCTTGACTCCCAGGGCCCGCTTGAGCATGTGGTGCAGGTGCTGGTCGTCGGCCGAGGAGATGGACTTGCCCTCCATCTTCCGGCGGACGATCGCCAGACTGGTGTCGATGATCGGCACTGCGTAGATCATGAGGCCGGCGAGGACGAGGAAGGTCTTGCCGGTGTCGCCCAGCGACAGGATGATGGCGCAGGTGCAAAAGCCCATCATGAGACTTCCGGCGTCGCCCAGGAAGATGGTGGCGGGATTGAAGTTGTGGGGCAGGAACCCCAGACACGCGCCCAGGAGCGAGAGGCAGAGGACGATCCGCTGGGCGTCGCGGGGGCCGTCATCGATGGCGGCCAGGCCCAACGCGACGATGAGAAGGCCGATGGCGGCGATGGCGGTGGTGCCGCTGAGCAGGCCGTCGAGGCCGTCGATGAGGTTGCTGGCGTTGCACAGGCCCAGCACGGCGATGGCGATGATGCCGGTGCCGATCCAGTAGATGAAGTCGATGGGGATGGCGTCGAGCCCGCCGACGGGCACCGGAAGCGGGATCCTCACCAGCAGCGTCTCATAGTCGCCCGGGAGGATGGTCGATTGCACCCCGAAGGCCTTGGCCAGGGGCAGGAGCATGCCCTGTGCGAGCTTGACGCCCACGTTGTCGATGGCGAGGGCCGCCGCGCCGATGAGTTGGCCGCCGATCTTCACGCGGGGGCTGATGTGCGCCACGTCGTCGATCACGCCCACGAGCATGATCACGGTCAGTCCGAGGATGACCGACATGGGCACCGGGAAGGGCGAGCCGAAGTCGCCGACGAAGCGGGTGGGGTGCCACTGGATGAGGCCGTCGAAGCGAGAGGCGACGAAGCTGTAGAAGATGCCCGCGATGAGGCCCAGGTACACCGCGACGCCACCCAGGTACGCGATGGGCATGCTGTGCACCTTGCGGGCCTCGCTCGGACGGTCGATCACGCCGTTGGAGACGGCGAGACGACGCATCAGCGGCGTGGCGAGCAGCGAGACCAGGAAGGCCACCACGAGCACCCCGATGTACCCCTCGAACACCGACATGCGTCCGATGGCGTCCACGACCTGGTCGGCGGCGTCGCCGGCAGGCGTAGACGAGGGCGACGTCAGCGTGCTGAGCACTTCGCCGGATTGCATCAAGGGGGCCGCGGGCATGGGTCGTCTTCGTGAGGGTCTCGGGAGCGTAGCGGGACTGGCGGAGGTCAGGGAATGGCGTGGGCCGGTGCGGGGAGATCGGACCAGTCGACGCCCGATCCCTTGCCGGAGGCGATCCACGAGGCGACGTCGGCGATCGTGGCATCGAGATCGAAGCGGGGGGCGAACCCGGTGGCCTGCCTCAGGCGAGTGACGTCGGGTCGGCGCATGGCCAGATCCTCGAAGCCCGGCCCGTAGGCCTGCAGGTATGGAACGACGCGGATCTCGGAGCGAGACCCGGTGGCGGCGACGACGCGTCGGGCCAACTCGAGGATGGTGATGGTCGACTCGGAACCGACGTTGTAGACCTTTCCGGGGTGATCCATGACGACGGGAAGCACCGCAGCGACGTCGCGCACGTCGCAGAAGCACCTGGACTGCGATCCGTCGCCATGCACCTCGAGGGGTTGGTTCGAGAGGGCCCGCTCGACGAAGCGGGGCAGCACCATGCCGTAGTCGCCGATCTGGCCGGGGCCGACGGTGTTGAAGAAGCGGGTGACGACGACGCGGAGCCCGTGCTGGGCGTGGTACGCCAAGGCGAGGTGCTCGTCGATGGCCTTGCTCATGGCGTACGACCAGCGGCTGACGGTGGTGGGGCCGAAGACCAGGTCGTCATCCTCGCGGAAGGGCAGCCGGGTCGACTTGCCATAGACCTCGGAACTGCTGGCGATCAGGATGCGGGGGCCGTCGGGCCCGCCGCGGGCGTGCGCGAAACGCAGCAGGGCGGCGGTCTGTTCGATGTTGGTGTCGATCGAGCCGATCGGATCGGCGACGATGAGGCCGACGCCCACGGCCGCCGCGAGGTGGAAGATGCGATCGAACTGGCGCGTGGCCAAGGGGCCCGACAGCGCGAGGGCGAGGTCCGACTCGATCAGCTCGACCCGAGGGTGCGACGCGGGCAGGTTGACGCGCCGGCCGGTCGACAGGTCGTCGACGACGGTCACCAGATCGCCCGCGGCGAGCAGCTCCCGCACGAGGTGCGAGCCGATGAAGCCCGCGCCCCCGGTCACCAGCGACCGACGGGCACGCGCCGCCCGAGTCGCGATTGGGTCGCCGCCGGGACGTGTCATGCCTTGGCGTACTCCGCCGCGGCACGGATGTTGCCCTTCATGTAGCCGCCGGCCGAGGCCCGGACGCCGTTGACGACCACGCCGAGGAACTCGGCGCGGGACTCGCTGAGCTCGTTGCGGATGCGGGCGACCATGCCCCGCTTGTCGGCCATGGCGCGGACGACGAGCATGGAGCAGTCGACGCGGTTGGCCAGGGCGATGCCGTCGCCGGCGACGACGGCGGGAGCCACGTCGAGGATGATGACGTCGTAGGCGGCCTTGGCCTTGACGAGCAGGTCGACCTTGCCGGTGGCGGCGAGCCGCTCGACGACGCGGAGTTCGCGAGATCCGACGGCCAGCACGTCGACGTTGGGCGTCGACGACTTCTGGACGGCGGTCTCGAGGGGCTTGGCGCCGGTGAGGACGTCGGCGACGCCCGGCGATTCCTGCACGCCAAAGGCGCGGTGCAGGGCGGGGCGGCGGAAGTTGGCGTCGATCACGAGCACCTTCTTGTCGGCGGCTGCCATCGCCAGCGCGAGGTTGGCGACCACGGTGGTCGCCCCCGAGCCGGGCATGCCGGACATCACGAGGATGGTCTTGTGGCCAGCCTCGTCGAGGCGCTTGGACACGCTGGAGCGGAGTTGCCGGAAGCTCTCGGCGACGATGCCCCTCGGCCGATCGCGGAACGTGGTCTCGCTGGCGCCCTTGCCCTCGGGATCCTCGGCGGCGTCGGGGATCCACCCCAGCAGCTTCATGCGGGGCATGAGACTGATGTCGCCGGGTCCCTTGACTCGCTGGTCCACGACCTCGCGGAGGAAGGTGACGCCGCCGACGGCGCCGACCCCGACGATGATGCCCAGGGGGATCATGAACTCGGCCTGCGGGAAGGAGAGCTCGTCGGGGATGCGCTCCATCTGGGCGACGACGACGCGATTGGCCGTCGCGACCTGGCTGAGCGAGATGATCTTCTGGAGGTCGGCGTTGGTGCTGGCGCGGGTCTCGAGCAGGTTCTGGATCTGATTCCGGATGTCGTTGATTTCGGTCTGGAGCTGCGTCAGGGCCACCTGCCTCTTGGCCACCTCGTCGCGGCTGAGGACCAGGCCGGTCCGCTGCGCGTCGAGCTGGCGGGACTGCTTGGTGAGGGTGTCGAGTTCGGAGTCGAAGCCCTGGCGGAGGAGCCGGTTGCGCTCCTCGTCGAGATTCTGGCGGGCGCCCGCGATGCGGGACTCCATCGACTTGTACTCGCGGTGCTCGCGGCTTCGTCCGGCGTTGAGCATGCTCTTGAGCTCATCCTCGTAGCGGCTGATGCGGCTCTTGATGTCGAGGATCAACGGGTCGCGATCGATGCGCTCGCGGAGTTCGTCGCTGAACACGACGGGGTTGTCGATCTCCTGGGCCATCAGCTCGCGGCGCTTGTTCACGGCCACGAGGTCCTGCTCGACCTCGAGCAGCTGCTCCTGGATCCGGGTGAGCTGCTGCTGGTTGGCGCTGACTCGGTCGTCGACGGACTCGAGGCTGTCGCTCTCGATGATGCGCTTGCGGCGGTTCTGCAACGCCTGCACGTCGGAGTCGATGCGATTGAGCGCGTCGCGGAGCGACTTGGTGCGGTCGTCGAGGATGACGCGACCCTCGCGCTCGAGCATGGCCATGTACTTCTCCCGGACGAGGCCGACGATGGCCGTGGCGTCCTCCTTCTGCTTGGCCGAGAAGGAGAGCTCGATCAGGGTCGAGTTGGGACGCACGCGAGCTGCGAGATCGTCCCTGAGCCACAGGAGCGCGCGACGCGCGTCGAAGGCGGTCTCGCCGCTCGCCGGGTTCTTGCGCATGAACCGCTGGGACCAGTTGGGCGCGTTGATCTGGAGGTTGGGGTCGTCGACCACCTCCTTGAGCACCGCCGGCAGCGTCATCATGTTGACCTGGGTCTGCATGAAGCGGGCCATTTCGGTGTCGTTGGCCATCGCGCCCGCCGAGGTCATGGATTCCATCGGCGCGGTGCACTTGAAGGTGACCACCGGCTTCCAGACCGGATAGACCACCTCCAGCACGGCCGTCATGCCCCAGCCCAGCAGGCCGCCGCCCACGGCGGCGCCGGCGAGCAGCCACTTGTGGCGGGCCAGCAGCTTGAGCGGGTCGATGGAGGCGCCCGCGGACGCCGCGGACGCCGCGCCTCCGGCGCGGGGCTGGGAGGCGTTGATGGTGCTCGGAGTGGTGGGGAGAGTGCTCATGCCTTGTCCTTTGGTCCGGTCGACGCTCGTCGCCGGGTTCGTGCTTCCATGCTCGTTGCCGCCGTCGGGCGGGGCCGACATGCTGTTCGTCGATCCCGCCGCATCGTGTTCCTTCATCCGCGACTTCAATCGTCAGCCGGGGCCCTCCGCGAGGGCCGCGACCCCGTCGAACCGTGTCCGCAACTCCGGATCGACCTGGTTGCGGGAGTCGTCGACGATGGTCTTGAGGTCCCGCAGCAGGGCCCGGGCCTGCTCCTTGCGACCGGCCTTCACCAGCGACTCGATCAGGGGGGTGCCGTACTTGATCGTCAGCGCGGGCGAGCCCGCCAGACGGACCGCCCGGCCGTAGCCGTCCGCCGCCTTCTCGTACTGCCCGAGGCGGAAGAAGACGGTGCCATAGGTGTCCCAGACGTCGGCGACGCCAGGGGTCAGCTCGACGGCCTTCTCGATCATCGCGACGGCGTCCTGCGGCTTGTCGAGCTTGGCCGCCAGGCAATACGCGCCGTTGTTGAGCATCTCGACGTCGCTGGGGAAGCTGCCGAGCGCCTCGCGGATGGTCCGCACGGCCTCGGCGTGGTCGCCCTGCGCGATCTGCGCGCCCGAGACGGAGCGGTAGAGCAGCTGGCGGATCGACGGCTCCTCGGCCGTTCCCAGCAGCTCCTTCGCCGGCCCCAAGGTGGCCGAGAGCGTCGCGGCATCCTCGAGGTTGGCGGCGATTCGGAAGTAGGAGATCCACTCCTGCGCCTTGGCGGCCGAGGTCAGGCGGCCAGCCTGCTCGAGATACTGCAGCAGCTCGTTCTTCCGGGGCAGGAGCCGGCGCAGGTCGTTGAACCACGCCAGCATCATCGTCGGCTCGTCCACCCGCAGCAGCTTCAACGCCTCGTTGGCGGCGGCGTTGGCCTCCGCGATCCGTCCCGTGTTCTTGGCCAGCTTCGACACGGCCATCAGGAAGCCGGGGTTGGAGGCGATCCGCTGGTCGCCCAGCGCGTTGAGCACCACGTTGGCCTCCGTGTTGTTGGGAGGCGTGGCGCCCAGCAGCGAGTCGAGGTAGCGTTGGGCCACCATGTCGCTCTTCTCGATGTCGAAGGCCATCTTGTAGAAGCGGGAGGCCTCCGCGTACGCGTTGACGCTCATGAACAGCGAGGCGACGCTCGCCATCGCGTTCACGTCGCGGTCGCGCTTGGCGAGCACCTGCATCGCCACGTCGCCGGCACGCTCGTAGTCGCCCTTGCGGATGAAGTCCGAGACCAGCCCCATGAACAGCTCGTCGTTGTACGGGGCCAGCAGCACCGCCTGCGTCAGGTCGGTCTCCGCCTCCGGCATCTGGTTGAGCAGCATGTGAGCCGTCGCCCGCATCCGGTACGCCTGCCACATGTCGGGCCGCAGCTGCACCGCCTTGTTGAAGTCGCTGATGGCCTCCCGAGCCGTGCGGGCGTCGGCCGCCAACGCCTGGCCTCGCTTGAAGAAGACCAGCGGGTTGTCCGGGAATCGCGTCACCGCCCGGTCCAGCATGTCCTTCTGGCCCCGCACGTCCTTCAGCCCCGCCTTGATGTCCGCCGCCAGCAGCATCGACATCGGGTCCGCCTCCGCGGCGGTCCCGAGTTGCGAGAGCTCCTTCTCCGCATCCTGGAAGTTGCCCACCTTGACCAGGCACTCCACCAGCCGCAGACGGTGCGTCTGCTTGGCGTCATCGGCCCCGGCCGTCACGATGCGGCGGCAAACCGAGGCGGCCTGCTCGAACCGGGCGTTCTTCATCAGGAGTTCGACGATCGCCTTGTCCGCCTCGGCCGACTTGGCATCCTGGTGCGAGCGGGCCTGCTCCAGCACGGCCAACGCGCCGTCGTCATCCTCCTGCGCCGAGAGGAACTGGGCGTACACCAGGAACGGATACGAGGTCAGCTTCCCCTCGGGTTGGCCCTTGAGGTACGCGTCGAAGAGCGATCGGGCCTTCTCCCGCTCGCCCTGCTGCCAGTGCCACCGGGCGTCGAGCGTCAGCACGTCGGTGCCGTCCTGCAGCGTCCTCGCCCGGTCGATCAGCGGCCGGGCCTTCGACCAGTTGCGGTCGGCGAGGTACAGCCCCGCGAGGGCCAGCAGATTGGTTCGATCCTTGGGATTGGTCCGGGCGATCACCTCGCGACGATCGATCGCGAACCGCTTGCTGCCCGCCGCCGCCTCGAGCGAGAGCCACATCTCGACGAACCTGGCGTCGGAGGCGGCGAATCGCTCGCTCTCCTTGGCCAGCTTGAGCGCCTCCTCCGCGAGCCCGTTGCTCACCAGCGCGAGCAACGCGTCGTTGATGGCGCCGATGTCGCTCGGACGCAGCCTCAACGCCTGACGATACGACTCGGCCGCCTCGGCCATGCGGCCAAGGCTCATCTCGATGCGACCCTTGATCCGCCACACCTCGGGCACCGCGCCGCCGCGGCCCACGGCCTCGGTGATCGCCGCGAGCGCCTCGGACGTCTTGCCCTGGGCGCCGAGCAGGCGGGCCTTGAAGGTCAGGCCGCCCACCTGGTCGTGGTTGGCCTTGGAAGACACGTCGGCGAACTGCTGGGCCTTGGCCCAATCGGCCGCCTCCATGGCGTCGAGGAACTGCATCTCGACGACCCGCTCGTCGTCGGCGTCGATGGCGGCGGCCGCGGCCAGCTGCGCCGCGGCTTCCTGCGGCTTGCCCGCATCCTTGAGCACCTGGTACTTGGCCAGGGCCTTCTCCAGGGGCGTGCCGTCGGTCTTGGAGTCGATCAACTGCAGCCGCCCGGCCACGGGGTCGGGATTGGAGAGCGCGATCTCGAGGTCCTTGAGGTCGGTGGCCTGGGGGTGGACCGCCAGACTGGCCCGCAGGGCGGCCAAGGCCTCGTCGCGCTTGCCCTCGCCCATCAGCAGCAAGGCGAGCTGCTGCGCAAGACGCGGATCCTGATTGCGTTCGGCCACGCGCCGCTGCAGGAAGGGCACCGCCTCGGCGGTGCGATCCTTCTCGCCCTCGCGAGTCCGGACCATGTCGCGCAGTTCGATGAGGTCCGCGAGCACGGGGTCGCTCGCGGGCACGGTTCGATCGCCGGCGAGTTGCCGCAGCACCTCGATGCGACCCTTGACGAATCGGTCGTCGGGGAGCATCTGGGCCAGTCGCAGGTACAGCGCCAGCGCCTCGTCGGTCTCCTGCAGCCGGAACGTCACGTCCGCCAGCGCGTACAGGGCGCGGGGGTTGCGGGGATCGATGCGAAGGCATTCATCGAGCTTCGACTTCGACAGGCCGAGCTGGTTGAGCTTCTCGGCCACCGCCGCGTGCAGCAGCAGGGCGTCGGGGGAGGGGCGGCTTCGCACGGCCTTGGCGTACCTGTCGAGCAGCTGGTTCGCGCGGCCGAAGTCGGCGTCGACGAACGCCAGTTGCGCATCGACGAAGAGCACCGAGGGCGAGTCGGGCGCCTCCACCGCGGCCAGCTTCTCCCGAAGCGACTTGGCGCTCGCCGTCAGGGCGGCCTTGTCCGCCTCCTTCGCCGAGCTCGCCATGCGGGCCGTCCACAGGGCCTGGTAGAAGCGGGCGTTGTTCCGCATCCCGAAGAGGCGAAGGCCCGTCAGCGACGTCGGGGGCGGCGGCAGGTCGAGGATCTTCTGCACCGAGGCGACGGCCGCGGCGAGGTTCTCCTCGGCCACTTCGATGTCCGCCTTGGCGGCCAGCAGCATCGGGTCGTCGGGACGAGCCGCCAGGCCTCGCTCGACGATGGCGAGGGTCGATGCGAACTTGCCCTCCTGCTCGCCGAAGATCGCCTCCATGCGGCGCACGCCGTCGATCAGGCGGGTGTTGATCTTGGACGGATCGGTCGTCCTGGCCTTGTCCGCGACGGCGTTGAAGGACGGGCGAAGGTCGGACTGCAGGGTCCGCATCCACGCCAAGGGGTCCGCGCCCCGCGGATCGCGACGGAACGTCGCGGAACGCTCGTCCACCTCGGCCTCGAGTTGGACCAGATGGATGAATGCATCGGCGGGATTGCGCTCGACGGCCTGGGTGAGCACGGTCTTGGCCTTGTCGCGGAACGCCTGCTCCTCGTCGAGTTGGCTTCGCTCGCGGGCGCGGCCCGCCTGGATCAGGTGGAGCGAACGAAGCACCACCGCCGACTCGGTGTCGGCCGGGTCGGCGGCGATGGCCGCCAGGAGATCCTCCTCGGCTTCCTTGGCCACCTCGGGACGCGAGTCTTGCACGAAGGCGAAGATCTCCATCTTGGCCATGCCACGGAAGCGACGCAGCGTCTCCCACTCGCCGCCCGCCGGATCGCCCTTGTGGAGCGTCAGCAGCGAGGTGGTCTCGCCGATCAGGAGCTCGTGGGCCTGGCGGTTGAACTCCATGCCCGTCATGTCCTCGCGGAGCCAGTCGAGATACTCCCGCTTGGGCGCCACGTCCTTCTTCGAGATCTTGGCGAGCTGTCGCGTGGCCAGACGCCACCGTTCCACGAGATCGCGGTACGCCACCACGTTCTCAGGGTTGAGCTTGAGCAGCGACCCTCGCCACTTGACCAGGTAGTCGGCGTTGGTCTGCTCCTTGTTCACCGCCTTGGAGTAGTACTCCTGGGCCTTGTCGAACTGGCCCTGCGTCATGCGGCGGTCACCCTCGCCGGCCAGGTCGGCCGCGCTGTTCTTGAGGAGGAACAGGTACGCCAGCGCCATCAGCACGAAGACGCCCGCGAGTCCCGCCACCAGGGTGAGAATGAAGTTCTTGTTGACCTTGCCTGCCATCGCTGTCGACTCCTTCGGATCCGCCGTCGGGCTGCGCCCGACGCCGCCCCGATCACCTGCCCGTCGCCTCGCCTCCCCGTTCGTCCTTCATCGGCCCGCCGCGGCCGCGGGCTGGGTTGTCCGGCGGGTATT
>CAIYWI010000023.1 GCA_903929885.1 uncultured Phycisphaerales bacterium | reverse complement strand
TCGAGTCGATGCGACTCTCGCGGCTCGAGATCGACGCCATCAAGGCCATCGCCAAGGGCGGCGACGGCACGCTCGCCACGGAGAACAAGCGCGAGCAGGCCGAGTGGCAGGCCAAGCGGCGGCTGCTGGGGCTCTGACTCGAAGCGCTGCCGCACGCCGTAAAGGCTTCATCGACGGCGACGCGGTGCCGTAGCGTCCTATTGCCGCTCGAACGTGCCGGCCGCCGCGAACCCGCAACGATCGATCGCCCCCAAGTCAGGTTCCCGATGCCGACGCCCACAGGGCCTCGACGGGGCCCCGCTTGAATCGTCGGAACCAGTGCGCCGTCATCGGGACGGCGACGACGAGGTAGCCGATCCATGCCGACACCCCGACCGCGGCGGACCACTCCTCGTCTCCCAGCATGGCCCGCAAAGGCAGGTAGAAGAGGCAGACATGCGCGAGATAGTGCGTCAGAGACGCACGCCCCAACAGCGCCAAAGGCGTCGCCAGAAGGGCCGGTGGCCGCGACGCCGACCACCACGCCACGCCGCTGATCACGGCGACGGCACCGCTCCCGGCGACGAGGGCGAACGGCAAGGAGGTCGGGACCCAGGTACTGCCCACATAGGGAGCAAGCCCCCCCACCGCGTCGGCGTTGCGTTCGACCAACAACACCAGCGTCTGCGCCACCGCGTAGATCGCCACCGCCGAACCGAACCACCGCTTGATCGATCCTGAGGCCTCCCAGCACGGAGTCATCAGCATTCCGATCAGGGGAAACGCGAGCCATGGCACGAGGGGATAGTTGCCGTCGATGATCAAGGCCCGGATCGTGACCCAACCGATCTCGCCGTCGGCGAGGTGGCCGCCATCCGCAGTCCAGTCGGTCTCGATGAAGCGATCGAAGAGGGCGGGCACGGCGGGCGCCAGCATCAGCAGCGCGGCAGCGGCGAACAGCACGGCCGGCCGCCCCAATCGCCTCAGCGACAGCGAACAGACCATCATGAGCGCGAACGGCACCAGGATCTCCGTCGGCCATGCCAGGACATGGAACGCGACGCCGACCGCCAGCAGGGCGATGGTCCGGCGGAGCGCGTACCAACGGCCGTGCGGCGATCGGGCTTGAATCTCCCACGCGATCCCGGCGAGCACGCAGAAGAGCGCGGCGGCCTTGCCCTCGAGAAAGGCGGCCATGGCCGTCCACGTCTGGCCGACGCCGCCTTCGACCCCTTCGGCGGGCACGAAGTGCATGAAGATCATGCCGACCACGGCGAGTCCGCGAGCAACGTCGAGGAACACCAGGCGACCCGTGCGAGAGACCGGCGAACTCGCGAGTCCTGGCGACGGGAGCGGCTCGTGTTCGCGGCCACCGTCCTCGGTCGCCTCCAGCGCCTGCACAGGGCAGCCGCCGTACGACCGATCGGCATCGAGCCGTTCGTTTTTCATGACGACGCTGTTGGGCGCAACCCACGCCTTCTCGCCGACATCGGTCCCGTAGAACACGACGGCCGACTCGCCGACGGTCGCGCCTCGACGAACGACCACGGGCGCAAGCTTGAGCACGCGGTCCTCGAAGCTGTGGGCCTGGTAGTTGGCGTTGACGGTCGCGTCGTCCTCGATGACGATCATGTCCGGGTCCGCGAGCTGCGCCATGCCCGGTCCGAGCACGACGCGCCGCCCGATCCGCACGCCCATCATCCTCAGGTACACGGCCAGGAAGAGCGTTCCCTCGAGCGCGGCCAACGGACGCAACGCGCAAAACTGCCACGCGACGTAGAGGAAGTCCCAGCGGCTGCACCAGCACGACCACAGGGGATGCTGTCCGGCCCGCGCTCGCCCCAGCAGCAGCCACTTGAGCGCCACGACGGCGAGACACTCGGCGGCGATGGCGACCATGGTCATCGCGGGCGCCACCACGAAGAGGGCCACCGGCCACGCGACGTCGGCGAGCGTGACCCCCCACATCCAGAGCGAGGCGACGGCCAGCGGCAGGATCGGCAACGCGAATCGAAGCGATTCCCACATGAGCCGATTGACGTACCGCACCGCGCCGGGACGGTGCGTCAAGCGAGGATCGACCGTGACGACGTCGCGCCGCGGCAGTTCGAGCGGGGGATTTCCGAACCAGGAGGTGTCGACGCGAGCTTGCGTCGCGTCGGCCACCGTGCAGACGCCGACGAAGAGCCCGTCGGGGAGCGATGCACCGGCGGGAATGACGACGTGGTTCCCCAGGAAGGTGCCGCGTCCGAGCGAGGTGTCGCCGACGGTCACCGTCCCTCGGTGGATGATCGGTCCTCCGAGATAGATGCCGTCGGCGAAGAAGCTCTCCTCGCCGATCGTGATGGTCTCCGGGACGACGTCGGCGATCGTGCTGATCTCGCACCCCCGCCCGATGCGCATGCCCGCGAGCCGCAACCAGAGCGGCCAGAAGAGCGTGCCCGTCAGCCACAGGCCCGCGGACTCCACCGCGGCGGCCTTGAACCACACTCGCACATAGGCGAGACTCCAGCGGTCGATGACCGACGGACGAACTCGCCCCATGCACCGCAGGCCAATCGCCATCATCGCCAATCCGATCGGCACCGACAGGATGGATACCCCCGTCACGGCCGCCACCGCCTCCATGGACCACGAAGGGTCGGCCAGCCAGCCCGACAGTCTCTCGGCCGAGGCGCCGCTCACGCTCGCGACCACGGCGAGCGCCGCCAGGAGCGGCATGGGCGCCAACGCCCACGCAAGCGCTGCGACCGACAGATGGATCGCCGAGTACAGGGTCGGGTGAATCCGGCCCGACGTCGGCGGCGTGGGCGCGTCGGGAGCGCGTCCCTGCGGCACGGCCGGCACCCCGTCCCACCGCTCGCCCGCGGGGATGCGTTCGCCCTCCGGAAGCCAGGAGAGCTCGGTCAGGAAGCCGCCCGCCTCGACGGTGGCATGGCCGCTCACGCTCGCTCGGGTTTCGAGCGTGGCGGCATCGTGAAGGTGAACGGGAGCGATGCACAGATATCCGTCGTCGAGCGAGATCAGCCCAAGGTGCGCATCTCGACCGATCGTCACGTCATCCCCGATCGTGAGCAGATCCCAGCCGCCCTGCTGCAGGTTGACGCCCTTGTGGATGTGCACGCGGCGTCCCACCTTCGCGCCCAGCAACCGGAGCACGACGGCGCACGCGGACGTTCCCGCGAGCAGGTTCCACGGGATGGTGCGCGCGGCATTCTGGACGATCCAGTGTCGCAGGTAGTGGCCGCTCCAGACCGGCGTCCTGATCGGCCGGTACTCGCCGATCAACGCCAACTTCAGGACGACCGTCAAGAGGACCGTCGCCGCCACGTAGCAGAAGATCGAGCCGATGACCAAGGGGATCTCGATCAGGATCGAACCCAGAATGCCGAATCGATCGAGCAGCGACGGAAAGAGGCCGAAGACGGCGGCGTATTGCGCCGCGCCGACGACGAGCAGTTGGAGCAGGATCCACGCGCCCTGTGCCGCCGTCGTCAGGGCGTGACGGGCGGCCCCTCCCTCCGCGACTCCAGCCGACGGCCGGGACAAGGGCCGTGCCGCAGACCGTCGCATGCAAACCTCGCCCAGGCGCTCCGCGAGCGCGGCGGCGGTACGGGTCTCGTAGAGATCGCGCGTGGTGACCGCAGCCGTCGCGGCGTCGGCGCGCAACTCGCAGACGACGCCGACAGCCGACAGCGAGTCGCCGCCAAGATCGACGAAGAAGTCGTCTCGTGTCGAGATGGGCGTCTCGAGGCGCAGGGCGGAGGCGAAGGCCCGGAGGATGACGTCCTCGAGCTCGTTGGACGGCGCGACGACCTCACTGGCGTGCTCCCGCGGATCGGAGGCGATGTCGGGCAGTCGCTTGCGGTCGATCTTGCCGCCGATGCTGCGGGGGAGGGACTCGACCAATCCGAGGCGGGCCGGGACCATGTAGGCGGGGAGGACCTTTCGGAGCGATTCCTTGATGGACGCGAAGTCCAGCGCTGCGTCGTCGCGTGCCGGCACGATGTGCGCGACCAGCACGGCATTGCTCCCGTCGCCCTGCACGCGGCACGCCGCTTCGCGCACGCCGTCGCATCGAGCGAGGCAGGCCTCGATCGCCTCCAACTCCACGCGATAGCCCCGGAGCTTGACCTGCGCGTCGATGCGGCCAAGGTAGACGAGGTCGCCCCCGGAGTCTGCCCTCACGAGATCGCCGGTGCGATAGACGCGGCCGAAGCCGGGGAGCAGGGGGAACTTCTCTCGCGTGAGATCCTCTCGATGTCGATACCCGCGCGCCAGGCCAGCGCCGGCGAGGCAGAGCTCGCCGGACTCGCCGTCGGCGACCGGCGTCATTCTCGAATCGACCACCAACGCCTCGAGCCCGGGCACGGGCCGACCGATGGTCACCGGGCGGCCGGGCAGCACGTCGCCTCGCACGGCCGTGACGGTGCACTCGGTCGGGCCGTAGCCGTTGACCAGGCGTCGCCCTCGTCCCCATCGATCCGCCAAGTCCTCGGTGAGCGCCTCGCCGCCGACATAGAGCAGCTTCAGGTCGGGCAGCTCGCTCGCCGGGTCTGCGCAGCCCGTGGTGCGGAGCAGCGTGGGCGGCGGACAAAAGACGCCGATGCGTTCGTGCCTCAGCCACTGGACCAGATCCGGCCCCATTCGGCTGGCGTGATCATCCATCACGACGAGCGTCGCGCCGGAGGCGAATGCGAGCCAGATCTCCTCGATCGAGGAGTCGTATGCCGCCGAAGAACCCTGTGCGACGCGGTCGCCGGGCGTCAGCGCGAACTCCTCGACGTCGGACGCGACCAGATTGACGATCGATCGATGCTCGATCATCACTCCCTTGGGAGTTCCGGTCGTGCCGGACGTGTAGATCACGTACGCCAAGTGCTCAGGCCGAGTGGGGCTCGTGACGCCGCTCGGAGCCGAGGCGACACGCGGGGCGGCGACATCGATGAGGTGGTCGACGCTCGCCCCGATGTCCTCGATTCGTCGCATGCCGTCGCGATCGGTCAGCAGCACCGACCTGTCGATGTCGTCAAGCACGGCATGCACGTGCGCGTCCGGGAAGACCGGGTCGATGCAGGTGAACGCGCCGCCGGCCTTGAGCGCCGCGAGTTGGGCGACGTAGAGCAGTCTGGAGTCGCGGGGCAGGAGAATGCCAAGCACGCTGTCGGGCGAGGCCAGGGGACGGATCGCGTCGGCCAAGGCGTCGACCTGCGCGAGCAGTTCCCCGTAGGTCGTCAGGACGCGCTCGGGCCTGCCGGGCCCGGGCGGAACGTCGACGGCGATCCGATGCGGGTGTTCTCTCGCGGTGCGATCGAAGAACTGATGGAGCAGTTGCGGCGGGCTCGCGTCGGCCATTGGTCAGGGCACCTCGGGTGCCGGCAGCTTGCGACGCAAGTGGGCGGCAAGCCGAGAATAGAGCCCGCGTTGGCGGTCGGCCTCGAGAAACTTGAAGCCGCGAATCACGGTCCCGCCGCAGTGCCCGCATCGGCATGCGAAGGGCGTCGACAGCTCGAACTCGGTGGTGTTGTAGTCGAACGTGACCTCTTCCCACCGTCCGATCGGCTTGATGGCGACAAGCGCGAGCCCCGACACGACCGCATTGGGGGCGCATGAGTGATTCAGGTAGCGCCAAGGATGGTCATCCGGACTCCCGGTCAACCCCTCGACTCCCGGAAGCTCGACGTGCAGGTTGTCCTCGACCTGCACGGAATATCGCGAGGGTCGATCGACGACCACGCCCCGGATCTCGAGGATCGTCTCGCCGATGCCGATCGGTTCGGTGGCGATGACGCCATGCACGCCGTCCTTCAAGACGATCCCCACGCGACGTGTTCCGCCTGCTCCGACAGTCCCGATGGACGTCACCCGTGCGTCATCAGCCATTGGATTGATCCTCTTGCCTGCCCGCGAGTGCCATGCCATCGCGATCCCGCCCCGGACGTTGCCGATGGCGGAACGCATGGCAGAAGGGCGTATTGCCCTTGAGGAGCGATATTCGCGACCTCCGCACCCCAACGCTCCGCGAAGTCGACCCCATGGCCCTGCGGGAGGGCCCCATGGGGGGCCACCGGTGACGTGGCACGCAACCTCGTCCGCGACCCCGGCCTTGCCTCCGATTCGGCGAACCTCGATCGCTTGGGTGATCGGGGTGTCCGTCCCGGCGGGGAATCGCGCGCGGCTGCCGGACACTTCCGTGCGCTCGAATCCGGCCCCGCGGTGCCGCATCGCGGCGACGACACGTTCGTGGCGCATCATCACGGACCCGAGCACCTCCGGAACCAACCCCACCTCACCTCACATCGCCGGACCCGGGCGGTTGCCGCCGCGATCCCCGCCCGCCAGCCGTCGCCGACGAGAAGTTGCGTCGACCACGCTGAGGGTGCAGTGCAGAGGCGGCACGAGTTGGCCGCCACGCGCGTGAGATGCTCGCGTCATGGGGACGAAAGCCCTGTCGCCGCGAGAGCCGTCGTGAGGGCGCACGGTTCGCCGGGACGGATCGGCCCTCAAGGACGTCCGGCCCGGGGACGAATCAAAGTCCGAGCAGCAGGCGCTGGGGATCCTCGATCGACTGCTTGATGCTCACGAGGAACTGCACGGCCTCCGCGCCGTCGATGATGCGGTGGTCGTAGGAGAGGGCCAGGTACATCATGGGCCGCAGGGCGATCTGGCCGCTGCCGGCGGGGAACTCCACCGCGCGGGGCTTGGTGGCGTGCATGCCCAGGATGCCGCTCTGGGGCGGGTTGAGGATGGGCGTGCTCATCAGGCTGCCGTAGATGCCGCCGTTGGTGATGGTGAAGGTGCCGCCCTGCATCTCGTCGAGGCCGAGCTTGCCGTCGCGGGCGCGGGTGGCGAGGTCCTTGATGGTGGACTCGATCTGCGCGAAGGAGAGCTGCTCGCAGTTGCGGACCACCGGGACCACCAGGCCCTTGGGGGTGCCCACGGCCACGGCGATGTCCTGATGCTCGTGACGCTCGATCCACGGGGTGCCCGACTCGTCCTCGACGATCGAGGCGTTGACGAGCGGGAACTTGCGAAGGGCGGTCACCGCCGCCTTCACGAAGAAGGACATGAAGCCCAGGCCCACGCCGTGCTTCTTCTCGAAGTCCTCCTTGTAGGTCTTGCGGAGCTCGATGACCGCCGACATGTCGCACTCGTTGAAGGTCGTCAGCATCGCCGCGGTGTGCTGGGCCTGCACCAGGCGTGCCGCGATGCGTTGACGCAGGGGGGTCATCTTCTCGCGGGTCGAGCCGCGAGCGGCGCCGACGACCACCGTCGCGGGCTTGGCCGGGGCGGCGGGCTTGGGCTCGACGGCCGCGGGCTTGGCCGTGCCGCCCTTGGACGACTCGATGAAGGCCAGCACGTCCTGCTCGCGGACGCGGCCACCCGCGCCCGTGGCGGCGACCTTCGACAGGTCGACGCCATGCTCCTTCGCCAGCTTCTCGGCCAGAGGCGTGGCACGCACGTCGGCACCTGCCGCGACGGCGACCGCGGGCGTGGCGGCGGCCGCAACGGCGGCGACCGGAGCGGCGGCGGATGCTGCAGGCGCGGCGGCGCCGGCCTCGACGGCCCCCACCACCTCGCCCACCTGCACCGTCGCGCCCTCGGCGGCCACCGTGCGAAGCGTGCCGCTCTCGGGCGCACGGATCTCGAGGGTGACCTTGTCGGTCTCGAGTTCGGCGACGACGTCGTCCTTGCGGACGCTCTGGCCGTTCTTGACCGTCCAGCGGGTGAGGGTGCCGCTGGTGACTGATTCGCCGACGCTGGGGATGATGATGTCAACGGCCATGGGTGGGTGACTCGCGGTGGTGCTTGACGTGAGGGATCACTTCTTCGCGGCGTCCTTGGGCTTGGCGCCGATGGCGCCGGTCAGGACGCCCTCCTGCTGGAGCTTGTCGGCCCGCTTGCTGCCCACGGCGGGCGTCGCGCTCTCGTGCCGGCCCATGAAGGTCAGTTCGACGCCCAAGTGACGCCGGAAGGCGTCGGCGACGAAGATGTACGCGCCGGCGTTGCGGGGCTCTTCCTGAGCGAAGAGCCGCTCGGTCGACGCGGGGTACGACTCGAGGATCCGCTTGGCGAGCGACGCGTGGAACGGGTAGGGCTGCTCGATGCGGACGATCGCCACGTCGCGGCGGCCGAGGAGCTTGCGACGCTCGAGGAGTTCGTAGTAGACCTTGCCGCAGCAGAAGACGACGCGCTTGACGTCGGAGCGCTTCCACGCCTCCTTGCCGGAGAAGGCGGGGTCGTCGATGAGCTCCTGGAAGGAGCCGTTGACGAGCTCGTCGACGGTCGCGGTGGGCGTGCGGAGCAGGCTCTTGGGAGCCATCACGATGAGAGGCTTGCGATAGGTGGCCTTCACCTGACGGCGCAGGGCGTGGAAGATCTGAGCGCCGGTGGTCGGGTTGATCACCAGCATGTTGTCGTCGGCGCAGAGGGTGAGGAATCGCTCGAGGCGGGCCGAGCTGTGCTCGGGACCCGCGCCCTCGTAGCCGTGAGGCAGGAGCATGACCAGGCCCGACCAGCGGGCCCACTTGATCTCGCTGCTGGCGATGTACTGGTCGATCATCACCTGCGCGCCGTTGGCGAAGTCGCCGAACTGCGCCTCCCACAGGACCAGCGAGGAGGGGTCGACCAGGCTGCACCCGTAATCGAAGCCGAGCACCGAGTACTCGGAGAGGGGCGAGTCGTAGACCTCGAGTTGGGCCTGCGAACCCGGCCGCATGTGGTTGAGACTCACGTACGGCGTGCCGCTGTTGACGTCGCGGAGCACGGCGTGACGCTGCGTGAAGGTGCCGCGGCGGCAGTCCTGCCCGCTGAGTCGCACGGGCGCCCCCTCGAGCATGAGCGTGCCGTAGGCGAGCAGTTCGCCGTGGGCGTGGCTCACCTGCCCGTTGACGGGCATGGCGGCCCGCTCCTCGAGCAGCGCCTTGAGCTTGGGATTGACGGCAAAGCCCTCGGGCGTGCGACCCAGGGCCTCGCAGACCGTCTTGATCGCCTCGAGGGAGACCGCGGTCTTGACGGGCTCGAAGCTGAACTTGTTGTCGATGCCCTTCCAGAGCACCTCGCCGGGGCTGATGGTGGGCGTCACGGGCCCGCTCTTGGCCTTGGCCTGCGCCTGGTCGAGGTTGGCGTCGAGGTCGTCGGCGATGGCCTTGGCACGCTCGGGGGTGATGACGCGAGTGTCGAGCAGCTTCTGCGTGTAGTGGTGCAACGCGGGCTGCTTCGACTTGATCAGCGCGGCGAGCGTGGGCTGCGTGAAGGACTGCTCGTCGCCCTCGTTGTGGCCGTACTTGCGGTAGCACCACATGTCGATGAAGACGTCCTTGCCGAAGCGCTGGCGATACTCGACGGCCAGGCGGGCGACCTGGGCGCACGCCTCGGGGTCCTCGCCGTTGACGTGGATGATCGGGCAGTCCGCGCTCTTGGCGATGTCGGTGCAGTAGGTGGTGCTGCGACCGTCCTCGGGGAGCGTGGTGAAGGCCACGAGGTTGTTGATGACGATGTGCAGCGTGCCGCCGACGGTGTACCCCTCGAGGCGGCTCATGTTGAGGCACTCGGCCACGACGCCCTGGCCGGCCACCGCGCCGTCGCCGTGCATGACGACGGGGAGCACGGTGGTGCGGGCGGTGTCGCCGGCGAGCCGCTGCTTGGCACGGGCGCGACCCGCCACCACCGCGTTGACGCTCTCGAGGTGGCTGGGGTTGTTGGCGAGGGTGAGGTGCACCGACGCGCCGCTCGTGGTGGTGCGATCACCCGAGTAGCCGCGGTGGTACTTCACGTCGCCGCCGCCGTCGGCGAAGCCGGCCTCCCAGTTGTCCTCGAACTCGGTGAAGACCTGGGCATAGGTCTTGCCCATGACGTTGATGAGCACGTTGAGGCGGCCGCGGTGGGCCATGCCGATGACCACTTCGCGGACGCCCTGGGCGCCGGCGTGGTCGATGGCCTGGTTCATCATCGGGATCAGCGAGATGCCGCCCTCGAGACTGAACCGCTTCTCTGAGCCGTAACGCTTGGCGAGGAAGGCCTCGAAGAGCTCGCCGCGGGAGAGATCCTCGAGCACCGAGATCTTCTCCGGGCTGCTCATCGCCACCACGCCCCGCACGTGCTCGAACCGCTCGAGGAACCACTGACGCTCCTCGACGCTCTGGATGTGCATGAACTCGATGCCCACCGAGCGGCAATACGTGTCCTCGAGGTGCGAGATCACCTCGGCCAGCGTCGCCTCGCCCGAGATGCCGCTCAGGGCCGCCTGGGCGGGCTTGGCGAGATCGGAGGGCGTCAGCCCGTAGCGAACGGGGTTGAGGGCCTCGGGCCGCGGGCGGGGCCGCCCGAACGGATCCAGTTGAGCCGCCAAGTGGCCCTGCTCGCGGTAGGCGTTGATGAGTTCGTCGACGGCCCGCTGGTACGGCGACGCCTCGCCACCCAACGGCTCGGGAGGCGTGCCGCCCGCCAGTCCCAGGTCAAAGCCGCGGAAGAAGGCGGCCAGATCAGCCGGGACCGACTCGGGGTCGGCCTTCCACGCGTTGTACTGGCCTTCGAGATACTCGCCCTGCCATGAGTTCACGGATGGGGCGAGCGTGCGGGCGGCGCGGGAGGAGGAGGAAGTGGTGGTCATGGGATGCTCGAACGACCGATGGGCGAAACCAACCATCATGCGAACAAAGATCGCCTCGACCGGCCGCGTGATGATACGCGATCGCCGTGCCACCCTGCCCCGGAAAGCACGTCGAACATGATTTCACATGGTGAAAACGGCTTCAGCTACTCACCCGAACTTGCCGGTGATGTACTGCTCGGTTTCGGGGAGGGTGGGCGTCTGGAAGATGTGGGAGGTGGGCCCGTACTCGACGAGGCGGCCCAGGTACATGAAGGCGGTGTAGTCGCTGACGCGGGAGGCCTGACCCATGTTGTGGGTGACGATGAGCACCGTGTACTTCTGGGAGATCTCGAGGATGAGTTCCTCGATCTTGAGGGTGGCGATGGGGTCGAGCGCCGAGCAGGGCTCATCCATCAGCAGCACCTGAGGTTCGACGGCGATGGCACGGGCGATGCACAACCGCTGCTGCTGCCCGCCCGACAGGCCCATGGCGGAGGATTGCAGTCGATCCTTCACCTCGTCCCACAGCGCTGCGCCGCGGAGACTCCGTTCGCACACCTCTTCCAGCACGCTGCGGCGGCGTTCGCCGTGGATGCGAAGCCCGTAGACCACGTTGTCGAAGATGGACATCGGGAAGGGATTGGACTTCTGAAAGACCATGCCCACGCGACGGCGAAGGTCGATGACGTCGGTGCCGGGGGCGTAGACGCTCTCGCCGCCGACGAGAATGTCGCCGGTGGTACGCACGCCGTCGACCAGGTCGTTGAGGCGGTTGACCGAGCGCAGGAGCGTCGACTTGCCGCAGCCCGAAGGGCCGATGAGCGCGGTGACATGCCCCACGGGAATCGAGAGCGACACGGAGTGAACGGTCTTCTTGGGCCCGTAGTAGAGCGAGAAGTCCTTGATCTCGACGATGCCCTTGCCGTGGGCGACGGAGGGGTGAATCGCCGGCGCGTGCGGCTGATCGTTCTGGATGGCGGACAGGACGTTGAACCGCGGGGCCTGCCGGGGCATGTCGAGCACCGCGGAATCGAGCGGATCGATGGCCTCGACCTTGACCGGCGACATGGCGGGCTTCGATGGGGTCTCGTTCACGCGATGCTCCGGGTGATCGACCGACTGGCCACGTAGCGAATCAGGGCATTGAGGGCCAGCAGCAAGGCGACGAGGACGAGAATGCCGGCCCAGGCAAGACGCTTCTGTTCAGGATACGGGCCGGTAGCGTATGTGTAGATCTGGACGGTGAGCGAGGGGAAGGGCTTGTTGGGGTCAAGCGTGAGCAGGCGGCTGCCCAGCGCGGTGAAAAGCAGGGGGGCGGTCTCGCCGCAGATCCGGGCCAACGCGAGCATGATGCCGGTGATGAGACTGCCGGTGGCCGCGGGCAGGACGACGCGGGTGATGGTCTGTGCCTTGGTGGCCCCCAACGCGAGGGACGCGGCCCGGTAGCTGTCCGGCACCAGACGGAGCATCTCTTCGCTGGTGCGGGCGACAATCGGGACCATGATGAAGGCCAGCGCGAAGGCACCCGCCCAGCCGTTGTAGCTGCCCATGGGCACGACCACGAGTTCGTAGCCGAGGATGCCGATGACGATGCTGGGCACGCCGGCGAGCACGTCTGCGGTGAAACGAACGGGCGCGAGGATGTAGCGATCCTGCTTGAACTCGGCGAGGTAGATCCCGGTGGCGACGCCGAGCGGAACGCCGATCACGCCGGCCATGGCGACCAGGGCGAGCGTGCCGAGGATGGCGTGCTTCATGCCGCCGGGATTGGCGACGTCACCGCTTGGCAGTTCGGTGAAGAATCCGATGGATAGGGAACTGGCGCCGATGGACGAGAGGTAGCCGATCACCCAGCCCAGCACGCCGACGATGAGCACGGCGCACCCGACGCACCCGGCGAAGATCAGGGCGCTGAGCGAGCGGCGATACAGGTCGTAGGCGGTTCGTCGCATGCGGGGTCGGGGGAAATCGCGGGGTCAATGTGCGGCGGCGGCGTGGGCCTGCGAGCCCCCCACCAGCCACCGGGCCAGAATGTTGATGAACAGGGACATGACCAGCAGGATGAGCGCCACCTGAAGGAGCGCGGAACGATGGAGGGTGGAACTGGCCTCGGCGAACTCGTTGGCGAGCAGGCTCGCCATGGTCTGGGCGGGGGCGAACGGCGACGGCGAGATCCGATTGTTGTTGCCGATCACCATCGTGACGGCCATCGTCTCGCCGGCGGCGCGGGCAAGCCCGAGCATGATCGCCCCGGCCAGCCCGCTGCGGCTGTAGCGGAGCATCGACCAAGTGCTCTGCCACCACGTGGCCCCCATCGCGATCGACCCCTCGATCTGGACTCGAGGCACGGCCTTGAGCACGTCGCGGCTGATGGCGGTGATGATCGGCACGATCATGATGGCCAGGATCAGACTGCCGCACAGCATGTCGCGGCCGGTGAGGGGAATGTCGCGAGTGACAACCTGGCCGCCGACCTCGACGGTTTCGCGGAAGAGCCAGCCCAAGCCCGGCACCGGCCCCAAGACCGACCGCAGCAGCGGCTCGACGCGATCCTGCAGCAAGGGAGCGAGGACGAAGAGCCCCCAGACGCCGTACGCCAGACTCGGGATCGCGGCGAGGAACTCGACGAGGAACGAGAGCGGTCCGGCGATCCGCCACTTGGGCGCGACTCGAACCAGGAAGACCGCGGCGCCCAGACTGAGCGGAACCGCGAAGACCAGCGCGAGCACGGAACTCACCAGCGTGCCATAGACGACAGGCAGTGCGCCGAACTCGGGGGGCACGACCTCCATGACCGTCTCGCCGTCCTCGATGACGAGTTGGCCCGCCTCGTTTCGCATGGGCCGCTCGAGTTCGTTGGGTCGCCACTCGGAGGAGGTGAGGAATCCCGGCCCGAAGGCCCGGAAGCTGGGCCATGCAGCCGCGGCGAGCACCACGACGAGGCTGGCCAGCATCAGCAGGACGAGCACGCCGCTGGACCTGGCTCCCCAGAGGAGCGCTCCATCCGCGAACGTGAGCAGTCGTCGCCGGCGAGACCGGCGGCTGCCATCGTCGGAGAGGGAAGTGGAGGAATCGTCCATGAGGGATGACGGCGGGAACAAAAACGCCGCGATGACGGATCGCGGCGTTCTGGACCGGGTTGGAGCGTATCCAGCGACGGGGAGGGGGGGCAAGGACGAAACGCAAGGCCCGTCGCCCCCAGCCGCCAATCACTTGGCCTTGAAGGAGGCGGTCTTGAGGGCCTCCTCGACCTTGGCCTTGACGGCGGGATCGAGCGGGGCGTAGTCCATGGTGGCGGCGACCTTCTGCCCGTCGTTGATGCACCAGGTCAGGAAGTCGAGCAGGGCCTTGGCCTCGTCGGCGTTCTTGGCGGTGTTGATGTCCTTGTGGAAGATCATGTAGGTGAACGACGCGATGGGATAGGCGTTGTCGCCGGGCTGGTTCCAGATGTTGGCGGCCAGGACGCTGCCCTGCAGCGACGCGGCGGCACCCGCTCCGGCGGCCGAAACGCTCTCGTTGCTGGCCTTGATGAACTTTCCGGCCTTGTTGCGGACCGCGCCGAAGCTGATCTTGTTGGCCAAGGCGTAGTTGAGCTCGATGTAACCGACGGCGCCGGTGGTGCCCTGCACCGCGGCGGCGACACCCTCGTTGCCCTTGCCGCCCTGGCCCATCGGCCACTGCACCTGCTTGCCCGCGCCGATCGAGCCCTTGAAGGCCTCGCTCTGGGTGGCCAGGAAGTTGGTGAAGACGTAGGTGGTGCCCGAACCGTCGGAGCGCCACGCCGGGGTGATGGCCATCTCGGGGAGCTTCACGCCCGGATTGACCTCGGCGATCCGGGCGTCATTCCACTTGGAGATCTTGCCGGCGTAGATGTCGGCGAGGATCTCGCCGGTGAAGTTGATGGCTTCCTTGACGTCGGGCAGGTTGTACGCGGGAACCACGGCGCCGGCGCAGGTGGGGATCTGCACGACGTTGGTCTCGCCGAGCGCGGTGAGTTCCTTCTTGTTGAGGGGGGCGTCGCTGCCGGCGAAATGGACCGTCTTCTCGGTGATGGCCTTGATGCCGCCACCCGACCCGATCGACTGGTAGTCGATCTTGACGGTGGGATTGGTCTTCTGGAACTCGCTCACCCAGCGTTGATAGAGGGGGTTGGGGAAGGTGGCGCCCGCGCCCTGGAGGCGAACGTCGGCCGACGGGGCGGCGATGGAGGCGGCGGAGAGGAGGGTGAGGGCCAAGGGGGCGACGAGGTTCTTCATCTGGAGCGACTCCGGGAGGGGCGAGGGCACAGCCTGAACGACAGCCCAGGTGCCTGCCGCGATGCATGATTGTTGTCGCCCGGTCCGAAGATTCGGATAAGAGTGCGCTAAGCACCCATGCGAGAGGGCAGCCCCGACGCGGCGTTGCGCCGTGTCGTCAGGGGTTTGTTCTACCTACTTGCACGGAGGTAGGCGAAGCCTCGACAGACTGCCCTTGGCGGTCGGTGAATCTGGAGAGGATGTCAACCGACTGCCAGGGAAGTTGATCGCTTCCCTCCTTGTCGAGCAGACTCAGGCGGATGACGTAGCCGGGACCGACACCGGCATTGACGGGGGCGACATCGGGGCCGGGGGCCTCGAGCGTCCATTCGCGGATGAGGACGCCGCCGCGACCGACGAGCTTGAGGTCGAAGGTGCCGGGGATCTGCACGGAGCGGGGGTAGTTGGGCGGGAAGATGTAGACCGTCAGGAGGCCGGAATCGAGACAGCCGTTGGCGTTGGTGTCGCGGAAGGCCTGGGCGGCGAGAAACATGGTGCCGGGACGGGCATTGGCCGGGGGCTTGCCGACGGCCGGCCGTTTGCCGTCGTCGGCGACACATCCGCCAAGATGAACGGCCAATGCGGCGGCCATGAAAAGCCACCCGATGCACCGGCAGCATGATGACCAGGTCGCCTTCAGCACGGCGGGAGAGGGTATGCGACAACGACCGCGTCGACGCATCGAGGATCGCGCCGCGGCGGGAAATCACTGCTTGGGCTGCACGTACGTCGGCTGCGGGCGTTCGGGCGCCGGAATGACCGTGGCGGGCTCGGGCAACCGGTCGGTGTCCGCGTCGGGGACGAGGTTGCCGTCCGCCTCCTCCTGCTGGCGACGACGTGCGCGGTCGCGAGCGGCCTTGATGTCGGCCTTGATCGTCTCGAGGTAGTCCAGCACGCGGCTGGAATCCTCCATGCGATTGACGGTCTGCTCGGAGACGTCCTCGGCCATGCCATGTCCCTGCCCGGGCACGCCGGGAATGACACGAGGCGTGACGATGACGAGCAGTTCGGTCTTCTTGGCCTCTTCGAGCTTGGTGCGGAAGGGCAGGCCGAGCACGGGGATGTCGCCCAAGATCGGCACCTTGGAGCGGCGTTCCTCCTGCGTGGTCTGGATGAGCCCGCCGATCACGACGCTCTGACCGTCGCGCACGGTGACGACGGTGTCGACGCGGCGCTTGGCGATGACCGGGGAGGTCTGGTCGCGGTTGATCTGCGTGGTTCGGTTGGTGAGCTGGGAGATCTCGGGGGTGATCTCCATGCGAACGAAGCCGTCCTCGCTGATGGCGGGCGTCACGTTCATGATGATGCCCACGGGGATTCGACTGACGGAGGAGATGAGCGTGCCGAGACTGCTCCGCTCGGTGTTGCCCGCCACGCCGATGTCGTCGCCGACGTTGATCTCGGCCTTTTGGTTGTTGTTGACGGTGACCTGCGGGTTGGAGAGCACCTCCAGCTTGCCTTGGGCCTCGAGCGAACGCACGAGGATGCCGAAGTCGGCGGAGGAGACGGAGAGGTTGGGCACGCCGAGGGCGGTGGCGACGCCGCTGCCGCCGGCGAGCGAACCGATCTTGTATCCCTCGCCGCCGAAGGGGCCGACGCTGATGTCCATGCCCCACTGCTCCGTCGAATCGAGCGTGACCTCGGCGAGAAGGACCTGGATCATGACCTGGGGCGGGGGCGTGTCGAGCTCGTTGACGATGCTGAGCACCGTCTCCATGTATCGGGGCGAGGTGGAGATGACGAGCTTGTTGGACTTCTCGTCGCCGACGACGGTGACCTCCTGCTCAAGGCGTCGCATGAGACTGCCCGAGAGCTGCGGGCCCAGCGTGGCGCGCTCGGAGTCGTTCTCGCCCTTGAAGTAGGACCGAAGCGTGGTCTCGATCTCGCGGGCCTTGGCGTTGCGAAGCGAATAGACGCGACGCTCTCGCTCGTTGGCCTCGATGGAGTCGAGGTCGGTGATGACCTTGCGCACCAGCGAGAGGTATTCGTCGGTGCCGCTGACGATGAGCGTGTTGGTGCGGGCGTCGACGGCGATGGAGAGTTGTTGGCGCTCGTCGGGCACGGCGGTGACGGTGGGCAGTGTCCCCGCGGGCGCGGCGGCGTCGGCAGGCGACGCACCGTCGCCCTCGGGCTCCTCGGCGGCGGGGAGCAGCACCAGCGCGCCGCCCTGCTGCTCGAGTCGGAAGGTCTCCTTGAGGAGTTGGGCCATCTGCCTCGCGTCGGCATTGACGAGGGTGAACTTCTCGATCTTGCGGGCGCCGGCGTTGGACTTCTCGATGTCCTCGATCATCTCGGAGAGCAGGGCCACCATCGACTCGGGGGCCGTGATCCAGATCGAGTTGGTGCGGGGGTCGGCCGTGAGCATCACGAGGTCCTTGATGGCCCCGTCGATCTCGGCCTCGGTGGGCTTGCGGCCCGACTCGGCCACGACCTGGCCCGTGAGGGCCTCGCGGAGGAACTGCAGCCGCGTGGCCTGGCGTGCGGCGACGCCTCGGCCGCCGCCGACCGGCCGGCCGGCGATGACGGCCTCGACGAGCCGCACGACCTCGCGAGCGTTCGCGCTGCGGAGTTCGATGGCCTTGATCTGCTGGCGGGCGGCGACCTCGGCCGAGTCGATCCTCGTGGCGAGGGCCCGCAACTCGATGATGTCCTGCTCGTTGCCGGCGATCACGAGGGCGTTGAGCCGCTCGTTGGGCGTGACGGTCACGGCCTCGCGGCCGCGCTTCTGGTTCTCGCGGTCGACGTACAGGGCCGCCAGCGACTGCGCGGCCTCGGCGGCGCGGGCACGCGTGAGCTGCACGAGATCGGTCCGCTGCCCGGCAGCGACCTTGGCGGCGTCCTCGGTGAGGGCTGCCACGAGTTCCTTGACGACCACCAGGTTCTCCTGGCTGCAGGCCACGATGAGCAGGTTGCTCACGGGCTCGGGCTCGATGCTGAAGGCATCGAGGGGGCTCTTGATCTCGACGCCCCGCGAGGCGGCGGCGATGCGTTCCTTCATGAGCCGGTCGATGCGAGGGGCGAGCTGCCGCACGTCGGAACCGGGCACGGGAACGACGTGCAGGCCCACGGAGTAGTTGGTCTTCTCGCCGTCGAGGGTCTTGATGAGGCCCTCGATGATGGCGACGCTCTTGGGGCTGGTGGCGACGATCAGCGAGTTGGTCCGCACGTCGGAGGTGATGATGACCTTGTCCTGCGGGCGCATGTCGGGCAGGGACTCTCGCTGACGGAAGAGATCGCGGATCATGCCCGCGACGCGGTCGCTCGAGGCGTGCACGAGCGGGAAGACGCGAACGGCGTTGGCGGCCGAGGCGGCCTCGACGTCGAGCTGCGCCACCATCGCCTGCACGACCTTGTTGTTGGACGGCGTGCCCACGACGATGAGCGAGTTCATCACGGCGTCGGAGGTGATCACCAGGCCCGTCACGGGCGCGAAGAGATCGGCCTGCACCACGGCCTGCGGGTTCTCGGGGTCGACGGGCTTGCCGTCGATGCTCACGCGAAGGCGGCCGAACTGCTTCTGCAGGCCCATCGCCTCGGGCGTGAGCGTCGCGCCCTTCACGAGCACCTCGTCAAGCGTGCGAGCCAGCGTCGAGGCGTCGGCGAACTTGAGAGGGATGATCAGCGGCTCGATCCAGTTGGCGGCGCGGTCGCTGTCGAGATCCTTGATGAGCACCTCAACGAGCGCGACGCCCTCCTCGCGGCCGGCGACGATGAGCGTGTTGGTGCGTTCGTCGACCGTCGCGGCGATCTCGCCCGCCAGCGCCTGGCCGACGGCGGTCGGTGGCAACCCCTGACGATCGGTGCCGGGGAGGCGACGCAGCGACTCGCCCTGCGCGAACAGCTGCTCGACCACCTGCTTGACTCGAACGGCCGAGGCGTTGGCCAGGGGGAAGATGCGGACCATCACGGCGTCGCCCGCGGGAAGCGTGTCCATGAGCCTGACGAGATCGCGAAGCGCGTCGACGTTGGCCTGCGTGCTGGCGATCACCAGCGAGTTGGACTCCTCGTCGGCCAACACCCGGATGGCTCGCGTCAGATCGATCTTGCGATCGCTCTGGTCGACGCCCGTGCGAGAGATGCCCAGCCGCCGCACGTGCTCGGCGAGGGCCTTGCCGGGGGTGGCGCCCACGACCCCCTCGGAGGGCTGGAGCATCGCGCTGAGCGTGGCCGCGAGCGTCTTGGCGGAGGCCAGCTTGAGGGGCACCATCGCGACGATCTGGTCGGCCTCGGCGGGGGCCGCGTCCATCGCCTTGACCAGCGCCTCGATGGTGCGGCCGTCGCCCGCGGAGGCGAGCACGGCGATGGCGCGGCGGCTGGTCATCGGGACGATCGTCACCGGTTCGGCCACCACCCCGGGCGCCGTCGGATCCTGCGGCCCGGTCACGCCCATGCTCTCGAGCATCTGCCTCACCTGCGCAGGATCGTTGTTGGCCACGTCGATGATGAAGACGCTCTGGCTCAGCGAGGGAGGCAGCCCGTTGCCCGCGTCCTGCCCCTGCGCGGCCGGGGGCGCATCAAGTTCGTCGATGACCTTGCGGATCTCCTGGAGCAGGCGATCGCTGCACGCGATCACCAGCGAGTTGCTGGAGCGGTCGATCTCGACGGCCAGCGTCTCGCCCTGGGCGCGGGCCGTGGGCGTGAAGGTGCTCAGGAGGGTCTGACGCAGGCGGCCGGCGGCGACGGTGCGGAGCTTGACGACGTGCGGCTGCACGCGTCCCAACTGGCCCTGCTCCTCGAGGGTGCGGGCCAGCGCGAGGATCTGCGCGTACTTCTCGTCGTCGGCGCGGACGATGAGCGAGCCGCTGGTGTCGTCGCCGATCACCAGCACGCTTCGGGGCCCGATGGCCTGCGAGGAGCGATCGTTCTTGTTGAGGTAGAGCTCGCGGATCATCGAGGCGACCTGCGAGGGCTTGCCGCTCTTGAGGGGGATGATCCGGGCGGCGGGCATGTCGGCGAAGCCCGAGACGTCGAGCTGCCTGATGACCTGCTGGATGCGTTCGAGCTCGGCCGCGCCGGCGAAGATGATCAGCGAGTTGGTCTGCGTCTCGGCGGAGACGGTGGGCAACCCCTCGGGATCGACCAGCGACGAAGGCTCGTTCTGCGCCGACTGTCGCCCCTGACCTTGCGGACGCTGCGTCTGCGCGCGGGCCTGCGCGAGCCGCCGCTGCTCCTCGAGCGGGGCGCGGAAGCCCTCGTTGAGCGCTCGGGCGATGCTCGCGGCGTCGGCGTAGGCCAGCGGGACGACGGCCAACTGGCGGCGCGTGTCGTACTCCTTGGTGTCGAGCTTGGCGAGCAGGGCCCGGATGCCCTCCCACTGCGAGGCATCCGCGCGGATCACCAGCGAGTTGGAGAGCGGATCGGCCAGGATGGTGACGTTGCGGGCGGCGGGGTCGGTGACCTCCGAGGCGGTGCGGCCGTAGAAGAGCTTGAGCGCGCTGGCGGTCTGCTCGGCGTTGGCGAAGTCGAGCTTGACGAACTCGGTGGTCCGCTCGACCTCGCTGGGCTTGTCGAGTTCCTGGATGATCCGCTCGATCTCCTCCACCTCATCCGACGGGGCGTAGACCGTGAGCGTGTTCTCGGCGCGGGCGTAATCGATCGAGGTCTCGGCGTCGGTGGGGTTGCGGGGACGGGCCCGGATCACCTGCTCGAGCGTGTCGGCGACGCTCATGGCGTCGGCGTTGGCGAGCTTGTAGCGGCGGAAGACCTGCCCCGATCGCACCGGCTCGGTGTCGATCTTCTTCACCTGCTCGATCACCAGCGCGATGGCCTCCTTGCTGCCCGTGAGCAGGAGCGAGTTGCTCCGCGTCACCGGCGTGACCACCACCTTCACGTTGGCCGGCAACGCCGACTTGAGGGCCGTGGCCACGTCCTGCGCCCGGGCCGTCGAGAGCGCGATGGTCTCGATGTTGGCGGCATCAGCGGTCGGCGGGGCGTCGAGCTGCTTGAGCAGCCCCGCCACCTCCTCGAAAATCGTCTCGGGCGCCGAGATGACCAGCGAGTTGGTCGCGACCTGGGGGGTGATCACCACGCGTTCGCTCGGCGAATCGGCCTTGGTGAACATGGAGCGCAGCACGTCGGCCGTCTCCCTCGCCACGCCGTTGCGGAGCACGAAGAGCTCGATGCGGCGATCCTTGCCCGCGTCGGGCTGGTCGAGCTGGGCGACGAGCTCCTTCACCATCGCCAGATCCGTCTCCTCGGCGGAGACGACGATGGCGTTGCCGTCGGGCGAGCCGATGATGCTCACGCCCGAGGAGTCGACGCCCTGCCCGCGGGCGCGATCGGTGAAGAACTGACGCAGGTTGTTGGCCGCTCGCTCGGCACGGGCGTGGTTGAGCGCGATGGCCTCGACGCGACGCTCCTTGCCCGCCGGCGACGTGTCGAGTTCCTTGATGTAGGCCTGCGCCTTGTCGAGTTGCTCCACCTTGCCGACCAGGATGAGACTCTTGCGGAGACGATCGACCTGCACGGTCACGGCGGCGGGATCGGGACCTCGCCACGGGCGCCAGTTGGGCGTCGAGAAGGCCTTCTCGAGCACCGACTTGACCGCGACCATGTCGGCGTTGGTCACCGGCACGCTGCGGACCGCCATCGCGGCCCGCTGCTCCGGGGCCACGTCCAGGGCCGACAGCAGTTTCTCGATGGTGGCGATCTGCTCCGCCTTGCCCATGAGCACGACGCTGTTCGAGGCGTCGTTGAGCTGGATGAAGACCTGACGATCCGCCCCCTCGGCGTTGCCGCTGGTCATGGCCGTCCAGCGGATCTCCTCCACCATGTTGCGGACCGTGTCGCCGATCTCCGTCACGCTGGCGTTGCGGAGGGGCACGATGCGGAAGACCATGTCCGCCGTGGGGCTGGGGCTGTCGAACGTGGCCACCAGCGTCTTGACCTGCTCGAAGTCGGCGTCGGCGGCGGTGACGATGATGGTGCCGGTGCGCTTGTCCCCCACCACCGCCACGCGATTCGGGGCGGGACGGCCGGGACGCGATGAGACCTGGGCTCGCTCGGCGAAGAACCGCTGCAACGCGGCGGCCACGGCATCGGCGTCGGCGCGTTCGAGCTTGATCGAGTGCACCGGCAGGCCGCCGGTCTCGGCGGTGTCGATGCGGGCGACGAGCTCCTTGATCTGCTCGAGTTGCTCCCTGGGCGCCCGCACGACGAGCATGTTGGAGCCGTCCTGCGCGAAGATGCGAACCTTCTCTCGCCGCCCGGGGTCGTTGCCCACCACCACCTGCTCGACGATGCGTTGCACCGTCGTGGCGGCGGCCTGCTTGAGCGTCAGGATCTCCATCGACGAATCGGGCGACTCGGCCGTGGCGTCGGCCGCGGCGAGCAGCCGCTCGACCTCCTGATGCTGCGTGCTGCTGCCGGTGACCAGCAGGGCGTTCGTGCGGGCGTCGGCGATGAAGGCCGTCTGCGGGGCATCGGCCGCGCCGGCCCCCTGTCGCTGACGATCGAAGAGCTGCTGGAAGGTGCCGGCGAGCTGATCGGCCTTGGCGTGCGTCAGCGGATATCGGCGAATGGCCAGCCGATCCCTCGCGGGATTCTGATCGAGGGTCTCGAGCAGCGCGTCGATGAGCGGAAAGGCCTCGACGGGGGCGGCCACCAGCAGCGAGGTGCCCGTCGGATCGGCCGTCACCCGAACCGTCGTTGGATCGATGCGAACCGAGGCGGGCGACGGCTGCTCGGCGGCCCCTGCGCCCCGCGGCATGATCGAGACGTCCATGCTCCGCACGCGCCGGGCTTGAGCCCCCGAACCCGTCGGGTTGAAGAGGTCCCGCACCGCCTGCAACGCGCGAAAGGCGTTGATGTTGACCAGCGGATAGACCTTGATGGTCGTGCGAACCGGGTTGTCGAGGCGGGATACGCCCGCGATGACGCCGCCGACGGTCTCGAAGTCGATGTCGTTGGCGAAGACGATGAGCGCCGAACCCGCGGGGTCGGGCGTCACGGTGACGGGACCGCTGAACGCGCTGCGGCGGCCCTGCGCCGTCGACGAGAGCTGCGCAATGGTCTGGTTGATGACCTGCGACATCGCCACGACGTCCGACGCGGGGGGCATCGTGACCACACGCACCTGGCCGGGCTGCGCCGGCAGTTGCGTCGAGAGTTGGTCGGCGAGCCTGGCCACGCGGTCGGTCTGGCGAGGCGAGCCCACGACCACGATGGAGTTGGTCGCCTTGTCGACGGCGATGGTCACCGGCTGGTCGTCGTCCTCGCCGGCGGCGGCCGCCGCGGGGGGCTGGGCGTCGGGCTGGGGCTGCGAGGCGGACGCGGGCGCGACGCCCACCGCGGCGGCGGCGATGAAGGCCATCCACGCGGGCGCGTCCTGTCGCGGTTCGGCCGGAGAGAAGAGGACGCTCGAGCCGCGGACGGGGCCGCAGGCCAGGTGATGAAGCGGGATGACGTGCAGAGCGCCGGTCTTCTTGGGCTCGGCGGGCTTGTCGCCTTCCTGCGGGGCCGGCGGGCTGACCGGCTGCTCGGCGGACTGGCCGCCGTGGCGCTTGAGGAGTTCCTCTGCGGAGATGACTTCGACCTTGCCACCGCCCTGCTGGCGCATGAGTCGCTCGAGCATGCGGGCGAGCATCTCGGCGTCGACGCGGGACTTGTCGACGGCGATGGTCCGCATCTGGCGGCTCGTGGCGGCAGCGGCCTTGTCGAGACTGGTGGTGAGCTGCTCGATGAGCTCCATCTGGCGTTGGGTGCCGCGGACGATGATCGCGTTGGCCTGCGGGTCGACCCGGACGAGCGGCGCGGGCTCGGCGGAGCGTTCCTCGGCGAAGACGGCCGAGATGTTGGTGGCCAACTGGGCGGCATCGGAGTTCTGCAGCGTGATGACTCGCACGAGGCGTCGCTGCGCATCGGAGCGGGCCTCGTCGCCCTCGACGTCGAGCTGGGCGGCGACCTCCTCGGCCATGTCGAGCACGGAACGCGGCCCGCTCACGATGAGGGCGTTGATCCGAGGTTCGGCTGCGACGCGGATGCGGGGTTGCTCGACCGCGCCGCGGGCGATGGCCTGCTGGCGGGCCCATTGGGGCAGTCGATCGAGACCGGATTCAGTCTTGAGGACCTGCTCCATCACGGGCGCGAGGGCCTCGGCCCGGGCATGCTTGAGGGACACGGTGCGGACGCCCAGCCCCTCGATGTCGACGGCGACGTCGAGCGACTCGATGAGCTTGGCGGCCCGCTCGAGTTGCGTCGACGTCCCCACGACGGTGATGGTGTTGCTGGTGGCTTCGGGCGTCACGACGGCCTCGGGCTCGCCGGGCGAGGACTGGGCCTTGAGGGTCTGACGGAGCGTCTGGGCGGCGGTCTCGGCGGCGCCCTTGCCCAGGCGGAAGACTCGCACCTCGGTGGCGGTGGCCACGCTGTCGGCGTCGAGGGCCTTGATGATGCCGTCGGCCACGGCGATGCCCTCGGCGGGCGCGGAGACGATCAGCGTATTCGACGCGGCGTCGGCCGTGACCTCGACGAGCCGGTCGTCGTCGGGCCGGGCCTTGCCGGCGGCGAGCCTGGCCTCTCGCACGCGCGAGGCCAGGAGTCGCTGGACGATCGGAGCGAGTCGTTCGGCTCGGGCCTTGGCGAGCGGGTACAGCTTGAGATCCGTGGGCGACGTCTCGGGAAGCGAGTCGACCTTCTTGATGAGTTCCTCGATGGCGGGGAAGGCGTCGGCGTGACCGCTCACCACCAGCATGCGCGTGGGCGCGTCGACCGAGACGCTGATGGGCGCGGTCGAGACTTTGCCGATGCTCGCGAGCGTGCCGGAGGAGGCGAGGTCGCGGATGGTGCGGGCCAGGTTGTTGATCTCGGCCCGCTCGATGCGGTACGTGCGGAAGACCACGTCGGCGGCGACCTTGGCCTGGTCGAGACTGCGAACGATCTGCTCGAAGCCGGCCAGTCGCTGCACCGGCGCATCGACGATCAGCGAGTTGGTCGCGCGGTCCGCCCGCACCACCACCTCCCGCGGTTGCTTGAGATCAAGCCGCGGCTGACGCGTCCTGGGGTCGAGCGGCACCGGCGGGTCGGGGAACATCTGATCGATGGTCTGGGCGAGATCCTCGGCCCTGGCCACCTTGAGCGGGAAGATGCGAATCTCGCGACCGTCCGCCCCCGCCGCCTCCGTCTCGTTGAGCTTGGCGACCACCGACTCGATCTCGGTCAGGGCCGCTTCGCTGGCGGAGATGATCAGCGTATTGGTGCCCGGATCGGCCTCGATGCTCACCGGGTCGCGGCTTCGCTGGTCGGGCGATCGCTTGTCGAACTCCTTCTGGAGGATCGACGCGAGGTTGGCCGCGTCGGTCGATCGGAGCTTGAGGATGCGCACCGGCGGCCGATCGGCGGCCTGACGACCATCGAGACTGCGGATGAGCGAGTCGATGATGGGCATCTGGTCGGGGCGTGCCGCGACCATCACGCTGTTGGTGGCCTCGATCACCTCGAAGGCCGGCTCGACGCCGCCCTTGGCGGTGAGCGTGCGGCTGGACGACGCCATGTCGGCCAGGAAGGTCACGATGTCCTGGGCCTTGGCCATCTTGATCTCGAAGAGCCGCACCTCGCGGGCCGGGCCCGACTGCTTCTGCAGCTCCTCGAGGATCCGCGAGAAGCGATCGATCTCGGCGCGAGCGGCCACCACCAGCAGCGAGTTGGTCTGCTCGTCGACGGTGACGGCCAGCGCCTCGACGGGACCGGCCTTCTCCACCTGCTGCAGGTACAGGGGCATGGCGCGATCCTTGAGCGCGGCGGCCTTGCCCTCGGTCACGGGCACCACGCGAAGCTCGCGGGGCGTGCCGTCGCGACCGTCGAGCTTCTCGACCAGCTGCGCGATGGCGCCCAGCTGCTGCGCCCGGGCCCGAACCACCAGGAGGCCAAGCTCGTCCACGGCGTCGACCTGCGGCGGCACGTCGGGAATCTCGGCCGTGCCCGAGGCGGGCATCATGACGCCGAGCAGTCGCGTCAGCCGTGCCGCCAGCACGGTCGGGCGGCTGGCCGCCAAGGTGAAGGTTCGCGTCTCGACCGCGCCTGCGCTCGCCGCACGCACGCCGGCGAGCACGGTCTCGAAGTCCCTGAGCGTGAGCCTGGGGGCGATGAGCGTGATGGTGCGTGCCACGGCATCGACCGTCGCGGCGACGGGCGCATGCTCGGCCTTGCCGGCCTTGGCGTAGAGCTCCTGCGCCTGGGCCAGCACCGCGGCGGGATCGGCGTCGGTCACTTGGACGATGCGGATCTCCTGCTCGCTGGCGTTCTGCACGTCCAGGGCGGCGATGGTGCGTTCGAGATTCGCCACCTCGCCATCGGGCCCGGCGATGACGACGCTCTTGCCGTCGGGACCGGCCACGACCTTGACCACCTGATTCATCTTCGGAGGCAGGAGCTTGGAGGCGATGGCCTCGACGCTCGCCGCGGTGGCGTACTTGAGGGGCACGAACGCGGCGCGACGCTCCAGCTTGGAGCCGCCGGTCGCCTGGCCGCCCCCCTGCGACGTGGTGACGCCGGGATCGAGCTGCGCGAGCAGCGCGGTGGCTCTGGCGAGCTGGGGCATCGCCGCGACCACCGTGACCTTGCCCACCTCGGTCAGCGGGATGATCGTCGGAAGTTGCTTGGGATCTTCGCCGGCGAAGAGCGCCTTGAGTTGCTGGGCCGCGGCTTCGGGCGTGGTGCCCGCCACGACGAAGGTCTGCATCTGGCGGTCGACGCCGCCGGAATCGGGCGTGTCGAGCAGCGAAATGAGCTCCTCGACGGTCTTGATCCGCGAGGCCGTGCCCACGGCGATGATGGAGTTGGTGCGAGGGTCGGAGGCCAACTGGAGGCCGGCGACCTGCTGCTCCTGGAGCGTGCGCTTCTTGCCGTCGGCGTCGACGATCACCGTGGTGACGCGCTCGCCCACCAGCCCGCGGAGGGCGGCGAGCACCGCATCGGCCTGCGCGTTGCGGAGGGGGAAGATGCGGAAGGCGGAATCGACCGGTCGCACGGCATCGATGGCTTGCACGATGTCGCGGATGCGTCGCACCTGGGCCGCCGATTCGACCACCACCACCATGTTCTGCGCCGGCACCGCGAGCACGCCGCCGTACGCCCCGAGCATGGGCTTGATCTGTTCGGCCACGAGTTCGGCGCGGGCGTTGTCGAGCGGGAGACTCACCGTGACGATCTGGTCGGGCGTCATGGCATCGACCCCCTTGGCGTCGGTGACGGGAAGGGGCTTCTTCATCGCGTCCTGGATGGTCGCGAGGTAGAGGTACTGGTCCTGACGACGAAGGTGCACGCCGAACCTCGCGAGGTTGAGGTTCAGGATCGACATCGCGTCGGCCATGGCGTAGCCGCCGGGGCTGATGAAGCTGATGGTGCCCTGCGGAATGGCCGCCTCGTAGATGATCGGCACGCCGCTCTCGCGGGTGAAGGCGTCGAGCACCTGATCGATGGGCGCGTCCTTGAAGTTGAACCGCACGAGACCCGGTTCGGCGGCAGGCGCGTTGGCCGGAGGGGCGACCGGCGGCGACCGGTCGTTCGTCGCCGGCTGCGCAGGCGGCTGGGTCTCGGGGGCAGGGGGCTGCCCCGCCCAGGCGCCAACCGCCAGCCCGGCGCATGCCGTCAGGGAGGCGATCAGTTCGGGGCGATGCGTGCGAAGACGATTCATGAACAAGACCTCCAAGCCGCTCCAACCAACTGCGAGTTCCGAACGCCGCGACCACCAGCCCGCGACACCGTCCACTCCACGACGCCCCGCGACGTCCAACCCTCCAACCGCTCCACGACGACTCGTGCCCCGCCTAGCCGACCGGTTTGCGCGCCGAGAGGACCTGCCCGTTGAAGACCTCGAAACGCTTGCCCGCGATCTCGAAGAGGGCCCGTTCTCCAGCGGCGTCGATGAGCACGGCGTCGAGCACGACGCCGCCTCGCTGCACGGTCCGACGTTCGCCGCTCCGCACATTGACCAAGAAGGCCTCGGGCCCGGCGCGTCCCGAGAAGATGCCGGTCAGTCGCCACTCTTCGTACGGCGCGAAGGCCTGCGCCGGTGGCGTCGCGACGCCGGGGCCGGGGGGCGAGGCCAAGGTCACGACGGGGGCGGCGGCGTCTCGCTTGGCGAGCGCCTTGGCGAAGGACTTCCGGCCGGCGATCTCCTGCGCCAGCGCGAGCGACCGCTCGGCGGGCGGCGCAAGCCGCAACTCGACGGGCGTGCCCTGACGCAGACCGGGCGCAAGCACCGTGGCGGCCTCGATGCGGATCTCGCAGCGGTCGGGCCCCTTGCCCCCGGGCGTGATGGTGAATCCCTCGACGCGATGGATCCACGGCTGGGCCTCCATCGCCGCCAGGGCGGCAAGGGCCTGCTCGACCGTGCCGGATCCTCGCACCGTGCCCCGCAACACGCTGAAGTCGCTCGAGGATCGCAGCGATGCCTTGATCGGGCTCGGAACCGACTTGGCCACCAGCAAGGGGCTCTTGACCTCTTGCGGCTCCCCGTGATCGACGATGACGCCGACGAGCCCCGCCGTCTCGGCAAGCCGCGAGAGACCATCTCGAAAGCGAGCGCTGACCTCGTCGAGTCGCGTGCCCAAGGTGGTGCTTGTGAAGGCCTTGGCCCGGTCGGCGATCTCGAACTGTCCCTTGAGTTGGCGTTCGAAGGTGGCGATTCCGTTTCGCGTCGATTCCATGGTTGCCAAGAGCGCGTCACGCTTCGAGGCGTACACGGTTCGATAGGCGTACCACGCGCCGATGGTCAGGAGGGCGACGACGGCGAGACGAATCGCCCCCTGACGGGAAAGGCGGAGGACCGACAGTCGCGAGAACGAGGGCTTCACGAACCGCCCTCCTTCGAGACCGGAGTCGGAGCCGACTTCGGACCCGGCTTCTGCGAGGCGGAGGTGCGTGACGAACCCGAGGACTTGCTCTTGGGGTCGGGTTGCGAGGGCGTCTTGCCGTCGGCAGGGGTCAATCTCGCGGTGGTGACCGCAAAATCGAATCGATCCGGGGCGTCAGGCCCCTGACTTTCGACGCCGTAGCCGTCGATCTCGAGGAGTCGCTCGCGGAGGTCGGAGGCGGTCTGACGAGCGTCGACCTTGCCCGAGACGTCGAACGAGACTTGGGCAGGCTGCGTCCATCGGCCGTTCAGGTAGCCCCCCGAGGCCATGGTGAATGTCGTGGAGGAGTTGAGCCGCCCGGACATGCCGTCGAGCACGCCGGAGGTCGGATCCGGCAGCGTTCGGGCGATCGCATGCAGATGACCGATCCAGTCGGCCTTCGCGGACACCCACCGCTCGGCGTGGGACACGCGGGCGTGCTCGACCTGGAAGGCCTCGAACTCCTTGCGGAGCGCCACTTCCCTGACCTGCAGGTCGGCCTGCTGCGATCTCAGGTCGCCCAGGAGGCGATCGGCGACGATGGTGCCCCCGCCGCCGACGACGATCAGGCACAGCGTCCCGACCAGCGCGACTTGTCGCTGCCTCGCGCCGGGGTCGGGCACCTTGCGGGGGTTGGCAAAGTCGAGCGAGGGCCGGCCAAGAAGCGTCTCACACAGCAGTCCGACGAGCGGCGCGAGCAGCGCTCGCTCGGCCTGCGTCATGGTCGAAGGGACTTCGACGAAGCCGGGCATGCCGACCAGATCCCACGCGCACGCAAGCGAAGCGGCGGCCCGCTCGCCGACAAGCTTGCCCAGTTCGGGTTCGCCGATCACCGCCACCAGTTCGGGCTCGCCACCGGCCCGCACCGCCCGGAAGCTCATCCACGTCCGCTTGGCCTCGACGGCCAGACGTTCGGCAAAGGGCTGCTGCTCGCCGTCGGCGGGTCGCGGCGCATCGACCGCTCGGGCGAAAGCCAACTGCCCATCCTCCACGACGACGAACTCGACCGAGCCGGCCCCGATGGCGATGCCCAGCACCGGGCCGTGACGTCGCTGCGAGACGTCCGAGAGCAGCGCGGCGGCGCCGAAGCACCGCAAGCCGATGCGACCCAGCTTCAGGCCGGCGCCCTGCGCCATGCGACGAGACCACTCGACGCGATCGGCGGGCATGGCTCCGGCCATCACGTGAATCGACGGCGTTGCAGGTTCGCCGGGGTGGGGCACCGGCGGCAGGTAGTCGATGGCCGCCCCGTCGACCTGCATCGCCAACTGACGCACCATCTGCAAGCGAACCACGCCTGCGAGTTCGTGAGGCCGAAGCGTCGACGAGGCCGGCAACGCCAGTTGCTTGAGGACCACATCGCCTCGCGACACGGCCAGAATCGTCCTCGCGCGGCTGAGTTGCCCGCGACCGAACTCGCCCCCCACCCACGCACCCACCGCATCGGGCTGATCACCGGCGAGCGACTCGGGGCGGTGCGAAATCAGCCATCGCCGGATGGCGATGCGGTCGCCCGTCACTGCCGCACTCACCGCGGCAAGCCGGGGTCCGTCGATCTCAAGCACGCTGTACTCGCGTCCTACGGCCATGGTGCTCCTGGATGCCCTCACCGCCCCGGTCGATGGCGGTCTGATCGTGCCGGTACTCAACCTCCTTCGCGGCTGCGGGTGAGCGTGGGCGCTGCTCCCGAACTCACCGTGGCCGCCACCGCCCAGTACGTCCCCCGGTCGCGCGGTTTCGCTCGGGAGAAGAAGCCGCGGGACGATCCGCTTGGGCCGACTCGGGCTCTTCCTTGATTATAAAGGGTTGGGAGGGCGGCGGACCCCCCTGGGCATCGATTTCGGGTGAAGTTTGGATCGGGTCGCGATCCGGCTCGCTCGCCGCCCGCCCGCCCGGGAGGCCGCTCCACGCGACCCGGGCCGCCCCGGCCCATGTGGTCTCGTGCATCGCGACGATGCGAACGGACTCGCCTGCGGCATCGAGGATGACATCGAGCGTGACGGAGGGACGACGATCCTGCACGGCTTGGGCGTCGGGCCCGGGCGCGGCCCGCGATCCGCCCGCGGATTCGAACTCGGCCCTGATCCGCAGCCGCCATTGGAGCGACCGACCCGTGATTCGATCGACGATGGCGTTGAAGCGGGCGGCGTCGAGCACGTCCTGTTCAAGCGGCCACGCGATTCCGGCGCGGGCCTGGTCGTCGAGCGAACCGCGAGCGGCGACGAACCGCTGCGCGACGGCCTCGTCAACGCCCGGCAGCGTCATGAGCACGCGAACGGGCGCGCGACCGACGTCGATACGACCCTTGGGAAAGGCCTCATCGGTGGCGGCGAGCAGGTCGAGAGCTCGTCCGAGCTCTCGAGGGGTCAGCCCGGCGCCCGTCAACGCGGCGGCAGCGTCGCCCAGCGTGCGGCCCTTCCATGCCGAGTCCCTGACAAGCGGCGCGACCATCTGGCCAAGCTGCGGATCCAGCGACTCGTCCAGCCAGGCGAGGTCCTGGTCCTGCAATCCCGCCCCGAGCACGAGACGTCGAGGCCGCGACCCCTGACGAGGCGGAAGAGACGACGCGGCGGGTCGGTCGCAATCCCACGAGGTGGTCGTGAGCAGGTCGACGGGCGATGCCTCGACAGTGACGGAGGCATCGGCGTCGGAGCCCGAGGCGGCCTGCGTCGGTGCGGTCGAGGTCGGGGCGTCTTCCGGCAGCGCATAGCCACCGGAAGGCCGCCGGGCGATGATGTCGCTCGCGACAGCCTCGTCGAATCCGAGGGTCACGAGCGCGGCCGCGTCGCTGTCATTGAGCGGGCACAGGGCGGCCATCGCCACGGCGCGACGCTCGGGAGCGTCGACCTCGCCGGCCGAGGGTTCGAAGCGAACGACGGCGCGGCGACCAGTGTCCTCGTCCTCGTAGACCACGGCCTGAGCCGGCGGCTGAAAGTCGGCGCCCGCAAGCACCGCGTCTCGCTGGGACTCGAGCGAGACGATGGCGATGCGAACCCCGTCGAGCGCGAGCGATCGAAGTTCGTCGTCGCGTCGACGCATCCGTTCGGCAGCGCCGTCGGCTTCGACGCTCCAGAGCACGCCCGCGGCGACGAGCGCAGCGATCACGACCAGCAGGCTGACCGCCAGCAGGATGGATCCTCGTCGACGAATCACGGCCTCGACTCCCCGGAATCGCCGGTCTCGGGCGCGGCATCGGGAACAGCCACGGCGATGATGGCGTCGACCGGGCCCTCGGGAGCGTCGACCGGATCGACCGATGGATCGGATGCGGCGGTGGCCGCCGACATCGGATCGCCCGGCCGCCGCCAGCGAAGCGAGAGTTCGACGGCGAGCGGAAGGCCGCGGTCGCGCGACGCGCTGAAGTCCTCGAGCCATGTCCGTCCGTCGAAGGCGCGGAACGAGACGTCGGCAAGACCGTGGAGAATCGGGACGGCAGGTTCATCATCCCATGCCGCGAGGAGGGCGGACTGCTGCTCGTCGAAGAAGAGGGAAAACCGTCTCGCGAAGGCCCCCGGCCGCTCGGCTCGGGAGGAGACCCGCATCACGCGACAGGGAATCGACACCGAGCGAGAGGAGACGGCGAAGTCGCCGGCGTCCGATCCCGCCTCGCTGGCGAGCACCGCCTGACGAAGCATGCTCTCGAGCGTGGCGACCTCGAGGGCGCGACGCGAGTCGGCGTGCAGCCGCTCCTTGGTGGACATCGCGCCGCGGAAGAGCGCAAAGCCGCCCGCGGCGATGGCGGCGATGAGCATGAGAGCCACCAGCACCTCGAGGAGCGTGAAGGCGCGATGGAACCGACGGACCTTCATCTCGCCGCCTCCTGCGTCGGAGCGACGACGCGATCACGCACCGCGCCAAGGTCGACCAGCTTCCTCGCCTGCGCGAGCGCCTGCTGATCGCCACCCGCCGAACGGCCGGCGTCGAACACGCGGATGGTCACGAGCACGAGGGATCCGAACTCGGAGGGTTCGGTGTCGACGGCGATGTTCCAGTTCCCGGCCACCGACACGCCGTCGCGCAACCGAGAGGCGGGCCCCTGCACCGTCTCGGGCGTCATCGCGCCCGAATCGATGAGCGCCATCGCGGCGGCGGCCACCTGCGACGCGACCACCTCCTGCGTGCGTCGCGCGACCGAATCGGCCGCCCGATCGAGACAGGCCAGCACGGTGACGCCCGCAGCGACGAGCAGCGCGAGCGCCAACAGGCACTCGAGCAGCATCGCTCCGGGGCGACGCGGCGAGAGGGCGGCCGAGCGCCTGATCGAGCGGCATCGTGCCATCATGGCCATGCTTCCGTGGGCGAAGGGGAGGATGGTCGGCCGACGGCCGTCGCCCTGTCCGCCTGCGACGTCCGAACTCGCCACGCGGGGACGCCCGTCCATGGATCGATCTCGACGGACCACATCGCGCCTCGGCCATTTCGCACCTGCAGAATGCCGAGCACATCGACTTGGCCGCCGGGCCAGAAGACCGCGAACCGCGACTGGTCGTCATCCCGCGATCCGGCGGCGACATCGAGCGCGGCGGCCTCGACCGGCGTCTCCGCAGAGGAAGGGGGAGCGGCGGAATCGATCGCAAGCGACCACCCGCGGGGAAGGTCGATGGCGGCGCGGCGAGGCCGAATCGCCACCTCGCCCGCGGAGGATGCACCCTCTGCGGGTCCCCGCGAACCGAGCGTCTCGCCGCCGAGCGACCACCGAGCCGCGGCGTCGGATCGGCCTCTGGGCGGCGATGCGGACTCGGACGGGGAAGGATCCACCCCGGCCCCGGCCCCGGCCCCAGCCCCAGCGTCGGCGTCGGCGTCGGCGTCGATCCAGAGTGCGCGAGGCGTGCGAGTGAGCATGGCCTCGCGCTGCTCATCGCGGATGGCCAAGACGATCGAATCGAGCATCCGCTCATCGGCGGCGTCGGAGAACCAGCTTGCGGCCACCGGAAGGGTGATGGCGGCCATCGCGAGCACCAGCAGGATCACCACGGCCACCTCGAGCAACGAGAATCCCCTCGCGGCGGTGACGCGGGGTGGAGCGTGCGGGATCGCGGCGTGCCCTGACTTCATGACGGAGCGTCCACGCGATCGGGCCTGAGCGGCGGCGAACCCGAACGGGCGTCAGTTGCCGCCCGTGGTCGATCCCGCGCCGGAACCGGAAGTCCCCGAAGCGCCCGAGGCCTCGTCGGCCTTCCAGGAGTTGACGTCGTCGGCGGTGCCTTCCTGCTTGTCGCGGCCCGGCGACCAGAGGTCGTACTTGTCCTCCTCGCCGTTCTCGCTGGCCTGACGGTACCCCCAGGGGTTGCCGAATCGGTCGTTGGGCATGGGCTGCTCGAGCAGCTTGCGCCACTTCTTGGCCTCCTCCTCGTCCTGCATCTTCTCCTTGTTCCACAGGACTTCGAGGCCCTCCTCGTCGGTGGGGTAGCGACCGTGATCGAAGCGGAACTGCTTGAGCGCCTGCTCGAGCGTGTTCATGTCGATCTTGCAGAGCTTGTTCTCGGCGTCCTCCTTGGTGCCCATGAGGTTGTACGCGACCAGTCCTCCCAGCGCGAGGACGATGAGGATGACGATCATCACCTCGATGAGCGTGAAGCCGACGCGGCGGCGGAGGATTCGACGGGCGGGATTGGCTGCGGACATGGGCATGGGGCTTCTCCGTGGAACGACACCGGCGGGCACACCCGCCTCGCCGGACACCCCATGGTAGTGAGCGACCGAGGGGGAGCAGACGGAATTCGGCGGGAGCTCAGACGGCTTGACTGAGCTTGGTCAGGGGCAGGAGCAGGCCGGCGGCGACGAGGCCGACCAGACCGGCGATGAGCACGAGCAGCAGCGGTTCGATGAGGCGGATCGCGACATTGAGGAGTCGATCGAGACGCGCCTCGATGGTGTCGGCGATCGTGAGCAGCACTTCGCTGAGGTTGTTGGCGGACTCGCCCACCCGGATCATCTCGACGATGTCGTCGTCGAAGAGGCCCGAGGCCTCGAGGGGCGGGGCGAGCGCCGCGCCCGATTGGACCGCCTCGGCCGCCGCGTCGATGGCCCGCTGCATCACGGGGTTGCCGACGGCGTCTCGCGAGATGCGGAGCGCGGCCAGCATCGGCACGCCGTTGGCGAGCATGGACCCGAGCAGACGGCAGAGTCGGGCGGTGGCGATGCCCCGTTGGATGGGCCCCAGCACGGGGAGGCGGAGTCGCGCCTGATCGATGCGGGCCTTGACGTCGGGGCGTCGCATGGCCGCGACGATGCCCGCTCCGACGACTCCAAGCACGGCGAGCGACACCACCCCGTAGGTGGTGATGGCGTCGCTGACGACGAAGACGACCGAGGTCACGAGGGGGAGGCCCCCCTCGATTCGGGCGAACATGGGGCGGAACTGGGGAACGAAGATCCCGAAGATCACGGCGGCGATGCCCAGCCCGAAGACGATCAGCACCGCCGGATAGATCATGTTGCCCAGGATCTTGCCGGTCAGTTCGGCTTGCTTGATGACCAAGCCGCCGAGTTGGGCGAGGACCGACTCGAGGAAGCCGCCCCGTTCGCCCGCCCTGACCATGGCGATGTGCAGGGTCGGGAACGAGTCGCTGCGCCGCTCCATGGCGGCGGCCAGATCGGAGCCCTTCTCCACTTCCTGGGCGAGCGAGGCGAAGACGCGGCTGACGCGGGGGCGGCTGCGACGACCCCCGAGCAGCTTGAGGCCCCGCAGCAGGGGGACGCCTGCACGAAGCAGGTCGGCGAGTTGGCCGTACGACTCGCCGAGTTGGCGGGCGGGCAGCCGTCCCGAGGAGGCGTCGGAGCCCCCCGCGGCGGGAGCGACCGAGACGGGGGTGAGTTGTCGCGAATCGAGTTCGGCAAGGACCGCCTGCTCGGAGTCCCCGACGAGGGTGCCCTCGATGCGTTCGCCGGAGGCGGAGATGGCGGTGTATCGGAAGGTGGCCACGTGAAGGAATGGGGTGGAGGGAGCCGGAGTTTATCCGCTGAGGGCCTGGGGGCCTCGAGCGGCGGATCGTCGGCGCCCCAAATGAAAAACGCCCCCCTCCTTGCGGAGGAAGGGCGTGGGTGGTGTCGGGATCAGGGGGGCTGGATCAGCCCAGGAGCTGAAGGGCGGAGTTGGGGGCCTGGTTGGCCAGCGAGAGGATGTTGGTCGAGGCGGACACCAGGATCTGCGAGCGGGTGAGTGCCGCGGTCTCGCTCGCGAAGTCGGAGTCGCGGATCACGCTCTGGGCGGCCGAGGTGTTCTCGACGCTGACGTTGAGGCTGCGGACGGTGGCGCCGATGGTGTTCTTCTGGAAGGCACCGAGGCGTCCTCGGAGGGCGGAGACCTGGGTGATCGCCTCGGCGACGATCTTCTGGGCTCCGCTGAGATCGCCGTTGGCGACGTTGTTGGACTTGCCGCTGGCGAGACGGTCGAGGAAGCCCACCGAGCTGTCGCCGAGCTTGCGGACGGCGACGTCGCGGATGCCCAGGGAGACCTTGCCCGCGATGTCGACCTTGCCGGCGAGCTGGAAGTCGGCGCCGCCGCCGGTGATCATCATGGCCGGGTTCCCGCCGGCGCCCACGTTGCCGAGCTGCTGCGATTGGGCGGTGGAGAGGGTGAGCTCGATGTCGAGGAAGTCGGTGTTGATGCGGATGGTCTTTCCGCGAGAGGTGGTCGGGATGCCGTTGATCGTGCCACGGAGATCCTGGCCGTAGTCGATGATGCCGTTGTTGGCGTTGACGAAGGAGCTCAGCATGGAACCGGAGCCGAGGAAGTCGCCGGAGGCTCGGCTGTAGATCCCTCGGACGGGCGTGCCGGCGTCGCCGTTGGCGGTGGAGTTGATGCCGGCGGAATCGAGGACCTTGACGTTCACGAACTCGGAGGAGCCGAAGTCCTTGCTGTTGATGCCGATGCGGGTGGCTCCGGCGGAGAGGCTGGCCTGGACGCCGGTGACGTCGGTGAAGGTGTTGATGGTGGAGACCATCTTCTCGAGCGTGGTGCCCGAGGCGAAGGTCAACTCGCGGGAGCCGCGGCTGCCGGCGATCTCGACGACGAAGGAGGAGCCGGTGCCGATGTTGATGCTGGTGCCGCCCAGGGAGAGGAAGAGGCCGCCCTGCTGGGCCGAGGCCGTGACCTGAACGTCGACGGCGAGGGCCGCGCCGGTGTACTTGGCGGCGTTGACGCGGTAGTCGGCGACTCCGGACTGGACGCCGGAGGTCTTGAAGTCGAAGTTGCCGTTGAGGAGCTTGATGCCCTGGAAGTTGGTGGAGGCCGAGACGCGATCGATGGTCTGAAGGATCGAGTCGACCTGCAGCTGGTTCGCGCTCTTCTCCTCGTTGGAGAGGCCGGCGCGGCTGGCGGTGTTGGTGATCAGGCCCTGCAGCTCGCTGAGCATGCTGCTGATTTCCTGAAGGCCGCCCTCGGCGATGTTCACGACCTGGTCGGCGCGATCGGCGTTGGAGATGGCCGAGTTGGTCGCCTTGGCCTCGGAGCGGAGGTTCTCGCTGGCGATGAGGCCGGCGGGATCGTCCTTGCCGCGGTTGATCTTGAGACCCGTGCTGAGGCGCTCGAGCGACGTCGAGAGCGTGGCGTTGTTCTGCGAGAGCACCCGTTGGGCGATCATCGACTGAACATTGCTGTTAATCCGACCCATGGAAATCCTCCGTGCATTGAGAGACTGCGATGCCCAAGCCGCCGGGGGATGCGGGACGACGCCCGTCTCCTTCGGCTGCTTACAACCACCCGAACCGACGCGGCCCGGGGCATGTGACGGACTGGGATTCCGTTCCGTCCGTCACTCCCCTCGCGTCGTAGAACGCAAGGGGCTTACAGCCGGAACAATCGGAACTCCCGGGGTGCGTCTTCATCGCAAGCGCGTCGAGACGAGCGAAATCGCGTCTTTCACGAAGATTTTCCTCCGTCGCCCCCCCTGCGCATGCCATCCAGCCCGCATGCGCGGCACCGACGGCGGAAAAGAACGCGCCCGCGGCACAGGCCGCGGGCGCATGGAGGGCGTTATCGGATGGCGAGCCCCTCGAGGGAGGGGATCAGGATCAGCCCAGGAGCTGGAGCACCTGCTGACTCTGCTGGTTGGCCAGCTGCAACGTCGAGGTGCCCGCGCTGGTGAGGATCTGCGCACGGGTCAGGCGGCTGGTTTCATACGCGAAGTCGGCGTCGCGGATGGCCGAGTCGCTGGCCGTCAGGTTCTCGAACTGGCTGCTGAGCGATCGCTGGGTGGTTTCGAGCACGTTGAGCTCGAAGGCGCCCAGTCGTCCGCGGAGTTCGGTGACCTGGTCGATGGCCGCGGTGAGAATGTTGGTGGCGGCGGTGAAGTCGCCCGACCGCACGTTGGAGGCGATGCTGTAGGCCTGACCCGACTTGAGGGCGTTGAGGTACTGCACCGAGCCGTTGACCAGGGTGGCCCCCAGTCGCGAGGCCGCGACCGACGGGATGCCCATGCCCACCTGCTGGGCGGCGATGACGTCGGGGCCGAGCTGGAAGAGCGAGCCGCCGCCGGTGACGTGGAAGACGCTCGCGGCGGAGCTGGGCCTGGTCGCGGCCGCCTCGGTCAGGGTGATGTCGAGACTCAGCGACGGCGAGTTGACCTTGAGCTTGAGACCGTTGCCGCTGGCGAGGTTGCCGTTGATGATGGCCTGCACGTCGCGTCCGTTGTCGCGTTCGGCGGTGGCCATGGCGCCCGAGCTGATGAGACTCGACCATGGGAAGGGGCTTCCGACGGGCGGAGCCGCGTCGTTGACGGAGGCGTAGAGGCGGAAGGAGTCCCCCACCGCGCCGGGGCCGCCGAGTCGCTTCACCGAGACGAAGGCGTTGGCGCCGTAGTCCTCGGACTTGAAGACCATGCCCGACGAGGGCGAGTTGTTGATGAGGTCGGCCTTGACGCCGGTCAAGGGAGCGACGCTGTTGACCGCCGCGACGAGCTTGGCGAGGGGCTGACCGCTGGCGATGGTGAGCACCTGCACGCCGGCGGGGCCGGCGATCTCGATGGTCATGGCCGACAGGGTGACGCCCGCGGCGGAGTTGACGCCGTTGTAGTAGAGGGCGCCGACCTGGGCCGAGGCGGTGACGTCGACCTCGACCTGCAGCGAGGTGGATCCCACGAAGGTGGCGTTGCCGACCTGGGCGATGCTCACCGCGCTGGTGCGAACGCCCGAGAGGGTGTAGTCGAGCGAGCCGTTGAGGAGCTTGAGCGAGCCGAACGACGCGGTGTTGCTGATACGCGTGATGGACTCGATGGCCGAGTCGATCTGCAGCTGGTTGGCGTCGCGTTCGGCCTTGGAGTTGCCGCCGGTGTTGGCGGACTCGACCATCAGGCCGCGGATGGAGTTCAGCAGGTCGTTGACCTCGCTGAGGGCCGCTTCCGTGGTGGAGAGCATGGCCGAGGCGCGTTCGGCGTTCTTGACGCCGTTCTCGATGCCGCGGATGTTGGAGCGGATGCGCTCCGAGATGATGAGGCCCGCGGGGTCGTCCTTGCCTCGGTTGATCTTGAGACCGCTGGAGAGGCGTTCGAGACGGACGCCCATCTCACGCTGCGAGCGGTTCAGCTTTTCCTGCGCCACCAGACTGGGAATGTTCGAGTTGATACGTGCCATGACAATCCTCCATGATTGAGGCGTACCTGCGTGTTCCTGCCTTCGCGAAGTGCCCGCGGCTCTGCCGCGTCGGCCTTCGCACCATCGGGTCCGGGCATCCGCCCGATCCCGTCTCCCTCCGGCTCCGTCGCTCCGTCACACCGCCTTGCGAAGGCCGTCGGGCGGCCTGCCGCCCGGCGCTCCTCCCCGCTGGGGGCCGCCCCGTCCCGAGAGGAGCCTGGCGACGTTGCCGGATCCGGTCGGTTGGGCCTTGGACACCCGGAGCCGCTCGGGGCCCGGGGAGATCCCGGCGATGGGCCGGGCTCCTGGCTTGATCTCGTGAAGCGGGCTGATGTCGACGTCGCGGCTCACCTGCGCCGCCGCCTCGTTCTCCCGCCTGATGGATTCGTACACTTCCTTGCGGTGAACGGCGATCCTCGAGGGGGCCGCGATGCCGAGGCGAACCTTGTCGCCCCGGATGTCCACCACGGTGATCTCGATGTCGTCACCGATCATGATCGTCTCGTCTCGCTGCCGGGACAGCACCAGCATCAGTAGCTCCTTGCTCCGCGGCACGCCCGCGGTCGTCCCTGGTCCGGCCTGTGACATCCCGTGCGCACGACGGGAGACCGTCCGGGGCGGCGTCCTCGCGGGACGGCCCGTCGGTCCCGCGCGACGCGGGATGACGTTGTCTGCTGCATGCCCGCCCGCGAGGTCCGCGAGTGGGCTTGATCGAAACGGCTCGCTCCGGTCAGGCCGACTGGGCCTTGCGGGAGAGGCCGACGCCGACCTTGACCAGGGGATGCCTGGTGGTCCAGCGACGGTCGGCCAGCACGATCTGCTCGCCCCCGCGGGTCAGCGTGTTGATGACCAGCGGCCCCTGGAGGTTGCCGGTCAGCATGTCGTCGACCTTGTTGACGATGCAGAACACCTGGGCGTCCTGCAACTGGGCGAGCCCCAGTTCCTCCATCTGCTCGGCGCGGATGGGCACCGAGTACTCGGGCACGAACATGCTCGGGTCGGTGACGACGAACGCCAGGTCGGGCTCGTCGAGGGACTGGAGCCAGAAGAAGCAGGCGTCTTCGCCGGGCTCCAGCAGGCAGTAGTCGGTCTGCTTCGAGAACCCCAGCAGTCCCTTGGGGAAGGTGATGACGCGGTCCTCCGCGATCTCCACCAGGCCGAACCTTGTCGTTCGCACTTGCATGCGTGCGCTCCAGCTTCGCCGACCGTCGATGCGTCCCGGAACGGAGCGGCGGTCGACCCGCCCGTTCCCGGCGGACGCACGCGCGTCCGCCGCATTTCGTTCGATCCCTTCCCGTTCCCGGGACGAGATCAGCCAAGGAAGTCGAGCAGACTCCGCTGCGAGGCCATCGCGGTCGTCCGCAGGCCGGCCTCGAGCTGCGTCTGCAGCAGCGTGAACCTCGATGCCGCCTCGGTGAAGTCGATGTCGCGCAGTTGGCTGCGGACCGTCTCGTCCATCAAGGCCCTGTCGGCCTCACGCTCGGTGGCCGACTCGATCAACTGTCCGTATCCGCCCACCACGCCCCTGGCCTCCGCCAGCCGCGTGATGGCGGACTCGATGTCACCACTCGCAAACTGGATGCCAGAAACGTCGTTGACCGTGAGGGCGTGGCGAAGGTCCAGCAGGTGGGTGAACAGGCACTCGACGCGCACCTTGGCGCGATCTTCGCCGGTCAGCGTCGAGGTGGTCGTGTCGTACGTGCCGCCGGTCAGGCCCAGGTCGTGCGCCGCCTGCGAGTTGTTGCGCACGCCGACCTGGATCGGCCCGGCGAAGGAACTCCCCTGGACGAGCGTGAGACCGTTGCCGTGCGGGGTCAGGCCGGCGACCAGGGCGTCGGCGGGCAACCCGGCCGCCGCCAGGCGGGGCTGGATCTCGGCGTTGATTCGATCGAGCAACGTCTGCACCGAGACGACGTCCTGAGGCCGCAGGTCGACGGGAACGACGGTCCCGGCCGCGTCGCCCAGGCGAATCTCGAAGTCGACGTTCCGATCGGGATCGACGAGACCGGTGATGGGGTCGGCCGCGCCGTCGACGATCGTGACGCCCTTGCCGAAGTTGAAGGACGCCAGTCGCGTGGCGGGGGACATCGTGCGGATGCCCAGCAGGGTGGCGGTGTTGCCGCCGGCGGCCTCCCCGATCGAGAGGGACTGGCTGCTGCGGCCCGCGAGTTCGTTGCGGATCTCGACGCCGCGACCGTCGGCGCTGATCTCGACGCGCACGCCCAGGTCGGCCCCCTCGATGAGGTTGCGCAGGTCTTGCAGGGTGGTGGCGCCGGAAAGGTCGACCTCGACCGCCTGGCCGACGTTGGAGATCACGATGCGGCCCAGCGGGCCGGCCAGACCGGCCATGGCCGAGAGCGGGGTCCGCATGGTGAGCCGCGGCGAGAGGTCGAGGCCCTGGTTCTGGGCGACCGCGACGGGAACGGCGGGAATGCGGGCCAGCCCGAGGTCGCGGGCGGTGACGCCGCTGCCCGGATCGGAGAAGACGATGGTGGTGGCCGCGCCCTGAACGTCGAAGGAGAATCGACCGCCGGAAAAGGTGACGCCGCCGGGGCCCAGGACGGTGACGCCCGTCTGCTGCTCGTGGGCGCGAACGGCCCGCTCGATGCGAACGCGGGCCTCGCCCGCGGTGTCGATGCCGGAGAGATCCACGTCGACGGCGGCGGCGTTGTTGATGCTCATCCGGATCACGCCGGTGGCCACGCCCATGCCCCGGGCTCCGCCCAGGTCGGCCAGTCGCGTGTCGTCGGTCAGGACCGGGTCGAGATCGACCTGTCCGCCCGTTCGCTGCGAGACGCTCGCGATGGGGTTGCGCTCTCCCAGCGTCAGGGGAACGGCGGTGGCCGAGCCCAGATCGGTGAGCAGCCCGTCGCCGCGACCTCGGTAGCGATAGCCGCCGCGGAGGGCCTCGACGGGGGCCCTCGAGGCGGACTGCGACGCGCCGAGGATGTAGCCGGCGACGCCCTCCTGGTTGGCGATGTTGAACAACCCGAGAAGAAGACTGTCGACGACGCGCGACTGGCCCGCACGTTCGGCGGCGGTGACCGTGGCGCCGACCTGGCCGGAGGCGATGCTCTTGGCCTGCTGGGCGACGTTGACGGCCTCCTCCAGCGTCGTGTCGGCCACGGAGAGCGCGCTGTCGGCATGCTGCAGGTTGCGGGTGATCTGTCCCGATCGGAGCAGGCGATCGTCGAGGACGCCGATGGTGGCGGCCTTGACGACGTCGTCGCTGGATCGCAGGATGGAGCGTCCCGTCGAGATCTGCTGCTGCAGCGCGAAGAGGGCCAGATTGGTCCTCCCCAGCGTGGCGAGCGAGACGCGTGAGTTCATCTGGTTGGTGACTCGGTCGATCACGCCCGACGTCACGCAACCCGCGTGCCACGCGGAATCCCCGCGAACGGGGGCCCGCTCAGATCATGCCCAGCAGCGTCTGGGTCATCTGGTCGACGGTGGAGATGACCCTGGCGGCGGCCTGGTACTGGCGCTGGAAGTCGAGCAGCCCGATCGACTCCTCGTCGATGTTGACGCCGCTGATGGCGTCGCGCTGGCTCTGGAGCGAGTCGCGGACCATGGCCCGCGCCGTGGCGTTGATCGCCGACTCGGCGGCGCCGCCGCCGACCATCTGCGACGTGTCGCGCCAGTGATCGGCGAAGGTCAGGCCCCCCAGCCCGGTGGCCGCCCGCTCCTGCAGGCGAGCCAGCTCGAGCGCGGTGCCGTTCTCGACGAACGAGCCGTTGACCATGCGTCCGGTCAGCAGCTTGCTCGAGTCGGCCATGAGCTCGGCGTTGACCGCGACATCGGCGGCGTCGTTGCCGGTGAAGAAGGCGTTCATGCCCAGCACCGCCAGGGCGCCGGAGGTGTCGTCGGAGAAGGAGAAGTCGAAGCCCTCGGCGGCGGTGACGCGGAGCTTGCCGTCGGGCCCGAACTCGGCCGACAGGCCGGGGATGGCCGCCAGGGCCGCGCGGATGTCCTCGACGCTGGTGTCGTCGCCGGTGCCCGTCGCGCCGGTGGCGTCGATGCCATCGAGGTCCACGTTGACGCGGACGGTCTGCATCCCGCCGGTGGCGCGATCGCGCACGTTGACCATGAAGCCGCCGTTGGAGGCCTTGAAGGGCTGGAGATTGGTCACGTCGTTGGTCGGGTCGTTGAGCGATCGCGTCCGCTGATCGACGGCGAAGGCCACGGTGCCCGACGAGGCCCGCAGGCCGGTGGCGTTGGTGCCGGTGCTGTGGAGGCGGTTGACCTCGAAGATCATCTGCGAGACGAGGCGATCGAGCCGGCCGATCGTCGTCTCGAGCACGCCCGTGCGATTGAGCAGCAGCGAACCGAGCTCGCCCGCGCGGACTTCAAGCTGCTGGGAGTCGTCGCCGACGGTCTGCACGACGATCCGCGTCCCCTCGGGCGTGCTGATCTTGCCCACCTCGAGACTCTTGGAACGGTCGCCAAGCACCACGGGCGCCGAACCCACCATGACGTCGAAGCCGCCCAGGCCGCGGTCGATGGTCGACACGTCGACGAGCGTCGAGAGCTCGTCGATGGCCTGCTCTCGCTGGTCGCGGAGACTGTTGGCGGGCGACCCGCCGCTCTCGGACGTCGAGATCACCTTGTTGAGCTCGGCGATGTTGGCGATCAGCTGATTGGCCCGCTCGACCGTCACCGCCACCGACTCGTCGATCTGAGCCCGCTGGTCCGTCAGGTCGCCTCGGAGCTTGCCGCAGAACCTCGCCATGCGGTCGGCCTGCTGGATCACGGAACTGCTCGACTTGGTCTCGTTGGCTCGTTCGCTCCACACGCGGAAGAAGCCCGACAGCTCGTTCGAGAGGTCGTTCTCGCCCAGCTCGCCCAGCGCCGACTCGAGTTGGCGGAAGATGCGCTCCTGCACCGCCGCCGCCGCCGCGTCGGCGCCCGCGGCGGTCAGTCGCGAGTTGATGGCGGCGTCCACGTCGCGCCGGACGACGCCCACCCGCACGCCGCGGCCCGCGCCGCCGCCGCCGATCGAGCGGTCGCCCGAGATGGATTCGATGATGGCCCGCTGACGCGAGTAGCCCGGCGTCGAGGCGTTGGCCATGTTGTTGCTGGTCACCTGGATGCCCAGCTGACTGGCCGAGAGGGCCGAACGTCCGATGCTCAAGGCTGCCGAAAGACTCATGGGCGTGTTCCTCGCGGGCGGCGTCCTGCCTCCCGATCAACTCCGCATGTCCAGACTCGTCACCACCTGCTGCGTCGTCTCCACCACGCCCCGGCGTCCGTAGGTGCCGGCGTGGCTGAGCTTGCGACTCACCTGCCGCATCACGCCCTCGACGTGCTGCATCAGCGAGACGGTGCTGATCCGGACGGCCTCGGTCAGCGCCTTGGACTGCTCCACGAGCGCCTTGACGCGCTCGCAACGCTCGACCATCGCGCCGCCCTCGCCGCCGGGAAGCGCCGCGGCGACGTTGGTCACCGTCAGCGTCGCCCGCCTCGCCTGCTCCGCAAGCCCGGGAATGCACGAGCACGCGCCCGCCACCACCTCGCGTCGTCGCTGATCGAGGCGACTCACCCTCGCGAGCGTCTCCTCCTGCGCCGCGACGCAACGTCCGATGCCCGGCGCATCCGCGCCGCGAATCGCCTCGGCATGCTCGGTCAGGATCCGGACCAGCGAGCCGTACTCGGCCGCGAGGCCGTCAAGCACCTCTCGCAGCTCGACGGCGACTCGCCTCGCCGTCCAGGGCTGGCGGCCCCGTTCGCCCGAGCCGCCCGTCGACGCCCGGCCATCGGTTCCCGACTGTCTGGTCGCCTCCATGCGCCACTCCTTGCTCCGCGGACTCCGCCGCGACGATCACGATCGCTTCAACCCTTCCCCCGACGCGGGGGGAGCATCCTGCACGGGCGGCTCCGCAGCCGCCACCGAGGCCTCCTGTCCCTGACGCAGCAACGTTCGTGCCACGCGATCGACCAATGGCCATCGGCCTCCCTGCACGAGCCGCTGCGCAAACGTTGCATCCATCATGCCCCGAAAGGTGCGCTCCGCCTGATTGGGGGCGAAGGGCCCGCTCGCGCCGTTGGACTGCCGGAAGGCCTTGAGGGCGGGCTGAACCAGGGCCACGCTCACCAGGTCGCGAGCGCCTTGCGCGGCCCGCTCCTCGGCGGTCATCGATTCGGCATCGATGCGACCGAGCACCGAGGCGAACTCGGCCGAGCGAGTCTGCGGCCCGGCCCCGGCGGGCAGCCGGACGGAGCGGGGCGACAGGATGGAGGCGTCGGCGATCTTCATGGCGGGCCCGGATGGGTCAGTCGATCACGAGACGACACTGCAGGCTCCCGCTCTTGTGAAGCATGGAGAGGAGCGAGATCTGGTCCTGAACCGGCATGTTGAGCTGCTTGAAGGCGTTGATGAGGTCGTTGACCTTGGCCAGTTCGTTGGGAAGGCCGTCCTGGCCCAGCCCCGTCCACGACTCGCGCTTGACCAGGGGATTGAGCGGCGTGCCCGTCTGCGGCGGGGTGACGGTGGTGATGGTGAGGTTGCGGTGCGTCACCCCCGACACCCGAAGCTGCACCTCGCCGGTCACGACGATGGCCCCGGTGCGGCTGTTCACCACGACCTGGGGAGGCAGGTCGAGCAGCGACGCGTTGACCTCGGCATTGAAGACGTCCGCGAGGAAGGCGGCCCGATTCGAGAGCTCGGCCTTGGGGATCGAGACGCGGATGGTCCGTTCATCGACCACGCGGGCGACGGCGTTGTTGATCGGGTCGGCCTTGGCGTTGATGGTGACGGCGACCTGATTGACCGCCGACCATCCCACATACGGGGCGTACAGCAGCAGGTCGAACTCGTCGAGCAGTTCGGGCCCGAGGACGTCGGCGAGCATCACCGCGCCCTCTCGCACGCGAGCCACGGTGGGCGTCGCCGGATCCTCGAGGTCGAGAGCGCCCTCGGCCATCGCCACCACCGGCTGGCCGGGCAGCACGCCCGACAAGGCGGTCGAGAGCAGTCGCCCGCCCGCGAGACTCGAAGCCCCCAGGAGCGTCGTCACCTGCACGTCGAGCTTCTCGTCCGCCGGCGCCCCTCGCTCGGGGATGGTGCACGAGACCCACACCACCGCGACGGCCTTGCCCTTGGTGAACTCCTTGAGGCTGCCCGGCTCGTTCCCCGATTCCTTGAAGATCTGGGCCAGCGGGCGGGCCACGAGGGCTTCCTTGGCGTCATCGCCGGTGCCCTTGAGGCCCGTGACATAGCCCAACCCGCCGATGCGAACCTCGCCTTGGCCGCGCACCCGGGCCACGTCGCGGACCGTCAGGCCCGCCGTGGCGACGGCCGGCATCAGCATGGCGGCGAGAACCGGGAGCATCGAGAGGGCGCGCAGCGCGTTCATGCCGCGACGCACGCGAATGGCGTGCCGGAGTTCGCCCCCGCCCGTCGCGGGGATGGCGGCATCGCCTCGCAACGAGGCGGGTCAGCGTCGCCGCGACATGGCCCGGTCGATGTCCCGCTTGACCTCGCGCTCGCCGATGCTGCGGCGCTTGTCGGCCTTGTCCTTGCCCTTGGCGACGCCGATGAGGATCTTGGCCCACCCGTCCTTGAAGTACAGCTTGAGGGGCACCACGGTCATGCCCTTGCGTTCGGTGGCGCGGGCGATCTTGAGCATCTCGCGTCGATGCGCCAGGAGCGTCCTGGCTCGCAGCGGCCGGTGCCCGAGCGCGCCGGCGGGGGCGTACTCGCCGATGTTGACGTTGAGCAGCGTGAGCGAGAGGGGCATGCGTCCCACGTGCACGTACCCCTCGTTGAGGGAGACCTGCGAGGCGCGAACCGACTTGATCTCGCTGCCCATCAGGGCGATGCCGCACTCGAGCGTGTCCTCGATGTGATAGTCGAACCGCGCCCGGCGGTTCTCGATGGTGGGCGACTGCGTGCTTTCGTCCTTCTTCTTCGCCACGGGTGCGGGGCTCCGACGCATCGCCCGAGGGAGACGCGTTCACTGATCGTAGCGCTCGGGCCCCACCATCCATCGCAATCGCCAACTTCCGCGCTCCTGCACCATGTCGAAGCCGGTCCAGAAGAGGCCCTTGGCCGCCAGGCCGTCGAGCTCGACGCGTTGCACGCCCCCGCCCATGGGCTTGAGGAAGAGCCCGGGCGTGTACTCGCCGGCGGGCATCTGGCTGAAGAGCTTCTGAAGGTCCTCCTGATGGTCCTGAAGTCGCCTGAATCCCTCTCGCGGATCGATGCCTCGCTCGGCGAACTCGCGACGGGTGCGCTCGCTGAGCACCTCGCTCACGAAGAGGTCGGCATCGTCGGCGTCGACGCAGGTGTAGATGTGGATCATGAGGTGGCGTCCGCTGCGGGCGGTGAGCGTGCGCTCGCCCGTCCCCGGATCCTCCTTCACCAGCAGGTCCTCCCGCACGAGCGTCGGGTCGGCGTAGTCGCCCATCTTGCGATTGCTCGGGAGTTGCTGCTCGGCCCCCTGCAGGCCGGTGAGAAAGCTGTTGTGGCTGACCACGCGCGTCTCGCACGCGCCGAAGACGAGCGTGCAGGCCGCCAGCGTCATCGCCCCGCGCGCCCGCCGCCGCGCGACGTCGAGTCGGTCACGCATCGGCCATCTCCTTGAGCCGTCGCAGCGCGTCGAAGGCCTGCAGCGGCGACATCGAGTCGAGCTTGGTCTCGCGGAGCACCGACAGGGCGGGATGATCGACGAACTCGGTGAAGAGCGACAACTGGGCGCCGGGGTCGGTCTTGCGGGGACGCGCCTCGGGAATCGCCGCGGGCGAGGACGCTGCGGGCCCGTGGTGCACCGCCAGCGAGGCGAGCACCTCGCGGCCCCGGGCCACCACCGCGCCGGGCATGCCCGCCAGTCTCGCGACGTGCAGCCCGTAGCTCTGGTCGGTTCGGCCGGGAAGGATTCGGTGAAGGAAGACGATGTCGGCCTGACCGTCGCCCGCGGGCCACTCGCGGACGGCCACGTGCAGGTTCCGCACCAACCCTCCGTGCGGCCCCTCGAGCCGTCCCTCGAGTTCGGTCAACTCGTGGTAGTGCGTGGCGAAAAGGGTTCGCGGCCCCTCGCCCCCCGCGGCGGGCCTGGCGAGATGCTCGGCGATGGCCCAGGCCAGACTCAGCCCGTCGAGCGTGCTCGTGCCTCGCCCCACTTCGTCGAGCACCACCAGACTCCGCTCCGTGAAGTGGTTGAGGATGTTGGCCGTCTCGATCATCTCCACCATGAAGGTCGACTGCCCCGCGTGCAGCGCGTCGTCGGCGCCGATGCGGGTGAAGATGCGATCGGTCACCCCCACCGTCGCCCGGTCGGCGGGCACGAAGCTGCCCGTGTGCGCCAGGAGCGTGATGAGCGCTGTCTGCCGAATGAAGGTGCTCTTGCCCGCCATGTTGGGCCCGGTGATCAAGGCGAGTCTCGCGCCCCGGCTCGCCTCCGGTCCCGCCTCCGATCGCCGCCCCAGTTCCACGTCGTTGGGCACGAAGTTCGACCCCAGCGATTCGTCGAGCACCGGGTGACGGCCCGCGTGCACCACCAGCACCGGCTCCTCGACGATCTCCGGACGCTTCCAGCCTCGACGCACCGCCTTGGCGGCCAGGCCCGCCAGCACGTCGATCTCGGCCGTCTGGTCGGCCATCACCGCGATGTCGCCCAGCAACGCCGACGCCGATGCGCACAACTCGGCGAACATCGCCCGTTCCCGCTCGAGCGCGCGCTGCTCGGCGTGCATCACCTTGCCCTCGTACTCGCGAAGCTCGGGGGTCGTGAAACGCTCCGCGTTCCTGAGCGTCTGCTTGCGCACCATCGATGCCGGAGCGTGGCGGGCCTGCGCCATCGGCAACTCGATGTAATACCCCGACACGCTGTTGTATCCGACCTTGAGGCCCGGCAGGTCGTGCTCGGCCACGAGTCTCGCCTGATAGCGACTCAGCCAGTCGCCCGCGTCCCGCTGCAGCCCGCGCGCCTCGTCGAGTTCCGCATCCACCCCGTCGCGGAAGACGCCGCCTTCGCGCAGGTGCGGCGGCGGATCCTCGACGCACCACGCCAGCACGCGATCCGCCAGCGCAACGCACCGCTCGCACGCCCTCGCCAGCGGCTCTCGCCGCGACTCGAACGCGGACGAACCCTCGAACGCCGCCGCCACTCGCGACGCCGCCCGGATCGACTGCGCCAACCCCACCGCATCGCGAGGCGTGCACCTCGCGAGCGCGACGCGCCCCGCGATGCGAGCCACGTCCTGCACCTCCGCCAGGGGCTGATCCACCTGCTCGGCCAACGCGCGATCGTCGACCAACGCCTGCACGCACCGCTGACGCTCGATGATGCGGTCGGCCCGACGCAGCGGGCGGCACAGCCACGACCGAAGCAGCCGCTTGCCCATCGGCGTCCGCACCACGCCCGCCTCGAGAAAGACGCCCAGGAGCGACCCCTCGGTGGTTCCCTGCCCGCGGATGGTGCGCTCGATCTCCAGCGATCGCAGACTCACCGCGTCGACGATGCACACGTCGCCCGCATCCTCGCGGCGCGGAGCGCGAAGGTGTCGCAGCGTGGCCAGCCCCGTCATGACGCTCGCCGCGAGCTTGGCCTCCTCCTCGCCGAGCGTCTGCGTCTCCTTGAGATATCGCACCACCGCGCCCGCGGCCTGCAGCACCGGCTCCTGATCGCCGATGCCGAAGCCCGCGAAGGTCGACACGCCGAAGTGCTCCCGGAGCGCCTCGATGGACTCGGAGGGTCGGAACTGCCACGCGGGCCGCGCCGTGCCGGCGATGCCGAGCCCGTCGAGCAGCCGCTTGACCCGAGCCGGTGGGGCGTTCTGTCCGTGATCGGCGTAGAGGAGCTCCCGCACGCCGCGACGGGCGAGCTCGTCGATGATCGACGTCGCATCGGCGTCGGCGACCACGAACTCGCCGGTGGAGACCTCCACCACGGCCAGCGAGGCCGGAGAGTCGTCGCCGCTGCCGGTGAAGAGGATCGCGGCCAGCGTGTTGACCGCGTCGCCCCGCAGCAACGACTCGTCGACGGCGGTGCCGGGCGTGACGACGCGCGTGACGCCTCGGGGCACCAGCCCCTTCACCTGGCTGGCGTCGGCGAGCTGCTCGCAGACCGCCACGCGGAATCCGGCCTGAATGAGCCGACGCAGGTAGGTCTCGAGTTGGTGATGGGGCACGCCGCACATCGGCATGCCCTCGGTGCGTTGCGTCAGGGTGAGGCCGATGGCCTTGGAGACCTTGACGGCATCCTCGTCGAACATCTCGTAGAAGTCGCCGATGCGGAACATCAGGACGCAGGCGGGGTGCTGCCGCTTGAAGCGGTAGTACTGCTGCATCGCGGGGGTTTCGCGGGGGTCGGGCATGACGCGGGTCAATGGTACGGACCCTGACGGACCGGGCCGTCCCGCGGGCATCCGGCCGTCCCGCCGGGCTCCTCTGGTCCGATCATGCGATCAGAGATCGAACTCCCTGACCACCTGGGGCAGGAACCGTTGGAGCACGTCGAGCGCCGCGTGCAGATACGCCTTGTCTCCCTCGCGATCGATCATCGCCGGGGCGCACGACGCCATCAGCACGCGACGGATGTTGGCAAGCCGCGGGTATTGATCGTCGACCGGCAGGCCTCGCGCCCGTCGCTGCCTGGCGAGTTCGCTCAAGGGCTTGACCCCGTGGAGCAGGTCGGCGTGCCCCCAGTGCTGTCGCTCGAGGTAGATGGCGTCTTCGAGCCAGTGCCCTGGATGAACGAGGGCCAGATCGATGAGCACGCACGGCTTCAACCCCTCGCCCGCGTCGCGCCGCATGCAGTTGCCCGCGTGCAGGTCGCCGTGGCACCACGCGTTGACGGCGCGGGCGTGCCACGCGGCCTTGAGCAAGGGCAGGACCTTGTGCACGTGGCGGAGCGCGTCCTTCCACTTGGGCGTCTCGGGCAGGTCGTGGTCGCGGAGCACCGCCTTCGAGCGATCGAGCAGATGATCCCAATCGGGACTTGGCGGGGGCGACCCCGGCGGCGCGACGTGCATCGCCGAGGCCTGAAACTCGGCCGCCGCGTCGATCAGGTCGACCAGGCCGTCATGGTCGAGACGCGATGCCAGCGGCTGGCCCGGCAGACGCTCGGTGACGAGCCACGCCAAGTCGTAGCCCCCGAGTTCCGTGCCGTGGGCGACCACGCGCGGCACGGGCATGCGCAGGGCCGAGGCGGACTCCCACGACGACTCGTCCACGCACCCGAGTCGGGTGGTCCACCGATACTCGACGAAGCCCACCGGCAGCTTGACGAACACCTCGATCACCCGCCCATCGTCGCGACGCCACGTCGAGAGGCCGGTGGCCGCACCGCCTCGCTGCCAGCGGCACCTGAACCACGAAATGGGGCCGAGCCGGTCGCCGGTGACCTGTCGAATGACCGGCGCCAACGCGACCGCAAGACCGTGGTGATCGCCTCCGGATGCGTGGGGCGGCTGGGACACGCGCCATGATAGTGGCGGGCGGACCGATCAGGAAGCGACACTCGCCTTGACCACCCGCCACAGGGCGATGAGCTGATCGAGGTCGAGTTCCTCGGCCCGCTGCTCGGGCCGGATGCCGTCGGGCCACGCCAGGTCCCGTCCCAACACCGCGCCGAGTTGCTTGCGTCGTTTCTCGAAGAGCGACTGGCACCACTTGGCCATCGCCCCCGGCGACTCGCACCGAGGGATCGAAAGTCGCCTCGCCGCGAGCATGGCGCTGTGCACGTCGGGGCGGGGCCAGAAACACTCGGGGGGCGCCTTGGCGACCAGTTCCAAGGTCGCCGTCGCCTGCGCCAAGATGCTGATCGATCCGTAGTCTCGCGTGGAGGGTCGCGCCATCAGGCGCTGGGCCACCTCGAGTTGGATCGTCACGAACAAGCCGCGGCAGGCCGGAACCTCGGCAAGCAACAGGTTCATCACGGGCGTCGCCGCCCCGTACGGAAGGTTCGACACGAGCACGAACGGCCCTCGCCCCACCGCCTCGAGCACGTCGGGATTGAGCGAGTGCTTGCCGGCGAGGCAGTCGCCCTCGACGAGCCGGAAGGCCTCGCCGCGGGAGGCGAACCTCGCTCGCAGCATCGCGGCCAGCCCGCCGTCGAGTTCAGACGCCACCACGCGACACCCCCGGTCGAGCAGTTCCTCGGTCATCGTGCCCGTGCCCGGCCCGATCTCGAGCACCGTCTCGCCCGGCGTCACGCCCGAGGCGTCGACGAGCTTGCGGATGAGGTTGTGGTCGACCAGGAAGTTCTGGCCCAACGCCTTGCGGGGCGAGAGGCCCGCGCCCGCGAGGATGGCCTTGATCTCGGAGAGCGTCTGCATGGGCGGTCGTTCAGGCGAGCTTGATGAGGCGGCGACCGATCCACTCGATCGCGAGCAGCGCGAGCAACAGGATGAACACGATCGGCTTGTCCCACAGGGTCTCGATGTCGGGCGTGCCCAGCACCCGAATCTCGCGGTTGGGCAGGAGCGAGGACAGGTCCCGCAACGCGGCGGCGTCCAGGACGCGGCCGCCCGTCTCGGACGCGATCGCCTCGAGGGAGGCGTGATCGGCCTGGGGGAACCGGAGTTCGTCATCGGGCGCGATCACCTCGAGTCGAGTCGCGATGTCGAGTCCGGCCAGCAACGCGTCGGCCGGCTCGATCACATACCGCCCCGGTTCAGAGGCGACCCACGACGCGGCGTACGACACCGCGGCCTCGGACTGCTCGGCGCTCTCCGGCGAGAGCGTCACCTCGACGGCACGCCCCGAGGCGACGCCTCCCTCGCCCTGCCGCAGCAGGCGAACTCGCAAGGCGTCGGGCCTCCGCTCGATCAGACTCTGGTCCAGCAACCGCACGGCCAGTCGCACGGGCCTTCCCACCTGCACCTGCTCGGGCGCGGCCGCGATGACCGCGGGCAACCCGGCGCGCCCCAGACTCTCGCGGGCCAGCAGCCGCACCATCGGGATCCAGAACCGCTCGGTGAGCACCTCGCCTCGGCAATAGCGGTACCGCCAGGTCTCGTCGGTGGCGACGTAGATCACCCGGCCTGCGCCGTACCGCATCGACATCACCAACGGGAAGGCGTCGGCGGCGGAGGCATCGCTCGCGGGAGTCGCCGTCGCGAGCACCTCGGCCGTGGGCTTGAGCATGGAAGGGGTGATCCGCTGCGCCCATCGCATCATGGGCCAGCCAAGGTCGCCGCTGAGCAGTTCGCCGGGCCACGGATTGGCCGGATCATCCGACAATCGAAGAACGCCGTACCGATCCGCCGCGGCGCCGGGCTTGACGAGCACGGGGTTCAGCCATGCCTCGACGCCCGAGCGTTCGACCCCGGGCGTGCCTTGGGCGGGAATGGCGAAGGGCACGAGATCGGCCAAGGGCGTTCCCCGCCATGCACCGGGCGTCGACCCGGAACCGCCGATCCAGAGCAGGCCCGCGCCTCGCTCGGCGATCAGATCCCGCACCTGTGCGATCTGCTCGACACTGAACACCTCGGGCCGGACGTCTCCCATCACCACCACGTCGAACTGCTGCCAGTCCTTCGCCGTGCGGGGCAGGACGTCGAGGATCTCGTTGCCGTCCTGGATCGACCGACGCTCCGACGAAAGCAGCATCGCCGAAGTGCGGATCGACTCCTCACGCACGAGGATGTTCTTGAGGTATCGATACTCCCACCGCGGGTAGCCGTCGAAGTAGGCCACTCGAATGGGCCGATCGGCCACCGCCACGGCCACCTTCGCCACGTTGTTCTGGTCCGACAGATCGCGGCCGTCGGGAATCAGCCGCACCGTGTACGACTGGTCGCCGGCGGCGCGGGGAGTGACCAGCATCGTGTGGCGCCCGCCGCCCACGGCATCGATCCGACGCTCCTCGATGGCCAGCCCCGTCGCGTCGTCGACCAGCTGCATGCGGGCGCCCACGCGAGCGCCGGGTTCCCCGCCGAGCGACTCGATCTCGACCGTCACGGGCAACTTGTCGCCCATGAACGCGGCGGCGGGGGCTTCGGCCCGCGTGATGGCCAGATCGGGCAGCGACTGGGCGTTGCCCAGCGGCACCGGGAAAACCGGGATGCGACGGCCCTGGAACTCTCGCAACAAGGTGCGTCCGGGCTGATCAGGACTGCGGCCGTCGGTCAGGAGCACCACGCCCGCGACGGGGCGTGCCGCCACGCGACGCAAGGTCTGCTCGAGCGACTGGGCCAGCAGCGTGCGACGTCCCAAGGGCTCGCCCAACTCCACGGGCAGCTCCCCGGACTTGGCGCCGGCGGCGGCCGGAAGCTCGAACGCCGCCGCGTCGAAGCCGATGTGGAGCAGATTGCGTTCGGCGCCAAGGCGATCAAGTTGGGCCGCCGCGCCCGCCAGGGCCTCCCGCAACTGCGACTCTCGAGTGCCCGAGCCGCCCGAGGCCACGGGCGCGTCGGCCACGCCCATCGATGCCGAGCGGTCGGACATCACCACGACCCAGTCGCGGGTCACGCGTTCGTTCTGCCTCACCAACTCGGGACCCGCGATCACCAACGCAAGCACCACGAGCGAACACCCTCGAAGGATCGCCAAGGCGGTCCGGGCCTGGCGCGATCCGAGCAGGCGGCTGTAGCTCCACGCGGCCACGACGAAGCACGCGACCACGACCCCGACCCAAACCCAGGCCGGCAGCGGGCGGGCGAATCGCCACTCGACATCCGCCCCCTGCGTGCTCAGGGTGTTGAGATCGAACAGCCAGTCGAGCAGCGGCGCGTTCACGCGGGTGTCGCTCCCTTCGACGGACCACCTCGCGTGCCAAAGGCATCGCGGTTGGCGTGGCTGAACCACCTCGCAAAGGCCAGTTCCAAGAGACCGATCACGCCGGCGGCCAGCAGCAAGGGCAGACTCACGGGCGGCGAGCGATCCGAGGCCGCCGATCCGGCGACGCGGCCGCCCGCCACCGCCCCTTCCGACCCGCTCGCCTGACCCCACGTGGCCCATTCAACTCGGGACGAGCTTGGCTCCAGCCACTTGGCCAGTTGTTCCCGCGTGGCGACCGCCACCGACGAAGCATCGGCGTCCGCGTTGACCGCCAACGTCCCCAGCGTGACGCCGGCGGCCGATCGGACGAGCCAACCGCCCGCGGTGCGGAGCGGCGTCGGAGTCGCCCCTCGTGCGGGAATGCCCACCACCCGCGGTCCCTCGGTCTCGCCCGACACCGCCGGCACCCGCTCAAGATCGGCGGCCTCGGCAGGCATCAGGGCCGACAGTGGCATGCCTGCCGCCATCGCTGGCATGCCCACGCCGCGGCTGATGCCTTGCCGAACCAATTCCTGCAGCAGCGGCACCATGAGCGGGCGGGCGGGGAGATCCGTCCATGCGAGATCCACGGCCGAGGCGAAGAGCACGAGGGTGCCTCGACGCGGCGTCGCCTCGCCGGCCGCGCCCGCGACCGTGGCGACCACCAGCGGACGCCCCGACGCGTCGACCAAGAGCGTGTCCATTCCTTCGGAGCCCGGTCGCACCTCGAGCAGGCGGGTGACGGTGACCGACCTCGCCAGTTCGGGGAGTTCCGAGGCGATCTGCCCGAGCAGGCCCGCCGACGCGCTGCCGGGCGCACAAGTCGACGGCGTCTCCAGCAACGTCACGTCGCGGGCGATCGACCAATCGATGCCGAGCGAGGATCGCACCTCCTCGGTCCATCGCTGGGTCGCCTCGCCGATGGGCGGCGTGAGCACGACCAACGCCCCCGCGTCAAGCGCTTCGCGAACGGCTCGCCATGCGGCCGGTTCGAGCAGGTCCGGCCTGGGCAGGATCACGGCGTCGATGCCGCCCAGCACCCCCGCACCGCGTCCTGCGCCGCCGGCCTTCACGCTCGGGGCGATGCCCTGCTGCGGATCAACGATCTGCACGCGAAGTTCGCCGGACTGGCGACGACGCAGCGAAAAGTCGCCTCGCGGCGAAAGGGCCAGGGCGATCCAGTCGTGGGGCTGGTACGAACTCAGGTCGCCGCCGGCGGCCAGCGACGCGTTGCCGCCCGGCGGCACGACCAAGGCCACGTCGAGCCGCTCGCGAATCTGCACGGCGGCGATCGCTCGGTTGTCGGGCGGGAGCGAGTCGGCATCGATCGAGGCAACGACGAAGACGCCGGGCCGCTCCTCGGACGTGGAACGATCGACCGGGGGCGGCGAGATCGTGACGAACGTCTGCACTTCGTCCTGACCCGCGTTCCACTGAACCACCTGCCTGGCCTCTTCGCCGGGGACGCCTCGACCCGAGGCGGGCACGGCACGAACCGAGAGCATGGTGGTGGCGGTCGACGCGGCGCCCGGACCGGTGCGGCGGAGCAGGACGCGGACGGGCATGCCGCCGGGCTCTGCACCACCCCCGCCGGCGGCGGCCGCCATCATGACGGCCCGCGCGGGCTCCACGGCGACGATGCCGACATTGTCGACGACGGTCGATGCCGGAGGGGTCGCCAGCACGAGCGGCGCGGGTGCGGCCTCGGTGCCCAACGACGGCAAGGTGGAGTCGGCGTCGAAGCACCCGGACCGCCACGAACTGATCAAGCCGACGACCTGCTCCGACCCGGCGGCCTCGGGCCGCGCGAGGGCGTCGCGGAGCACTCGCATCGCCTCGGACCAGTCCGCCCTGGCGTGGGTCTGGGGCAAGTCCTTGATGATCTGGCGAGCGGCGGCCATTTCGGAAGTCGGCGGCAGGACGATCGCCTGCGCCGGAGCGCCGACGGCGATGATCGACACCCGATCGCCGCGGGCGGCATCGAGTTCGTCGATCGCGGCGAGGGCCGACTCCTTGATCAAGGCCGACTCGGGCTTCTGGCTTTCCACGGGCGTCACGCCCGCCGCCAGACTGGTGTCGACCAGCAGGTGCAGCGTGCGAGGCCCGCGGGCGCCGATCGTGCCGACCTCGCCGAGCACGGGCTTGCCGACGGCGACCGCGACGAGGGCCACCAGCAGGCACCTCGCGGCCAGCAGCAGGAACTGCTCGAGATTCATCCTGCGCCGCTGGCGGCGGTAGGCCTCGATGATGAATCGCATGGCGGCCCACGGCACCGGCCGACGGCGGCGGCGCATGAGCAGGTGGATGATGATGGGGATCATCACGCACAGCAGCCCTGCCCAGGCGAGGGTGGGATTCAGGAACGACACCGGACGATGGTAGTTCGGGCGCGGGTGCAGGGAGCGAGCGTCAGCGTCCCTTGTGCTTCATCACCGCATTGCGGCGAGCGACGAAGGCGGCGAGCGTGGGCCCCAGCCATTCATGGGTGCTGACTCGCTGGTAGTCGAACCCCATGCCGCGAGCGATGCGTTCGATGGCGGACTGGTGCGACCTGAAGGCCTCGAGATACGCGGCGCGAAGCGAACGGGGATCGATGCGGAGGGCGGCCTCGCCCTCGAGCCCCTCGAAGGGGGCCGCGTCGGCGAAGTCGAACTCCTCCTCGTCGCGATCGAGCACCTGGAAGGCGATGACGTCGTGCCCCGCGTGCTTGAACCTCGCCAGCGCGTCGCGGAACTCGTCGACCTCGACGAAGAAGTCCGACACGATGGCGATGATGCAGCGGTTGGTGATCTTGCCGAGCACCTGATCGACGGTGCGAGCCAGGTGCGTCTGGCGGGACCTGTTCTGGGGGTCGACGGGATGGACGCTCAGCGCGCCGACGATCTGCCGCCAGGTGCCTTGACTGCTGGACCTTCGCACCAGAGCCCGGATCTCGTCCGCGTAGACCGCCAGCCCCACGCGATCGCCCTGCTTGAGCGTGATGTAGGCGATGGCGGCGGCGACGGCGGTGGCGTGATCGAACTTGCTCCACTGCGCACGGCCGTCGTAACTGGTCTTGATGCCCTCGCCGCTGGCGTCCTCGAACGAGCGAGAGCCGTAGGCCATCGATCCGGAGGCGTCGACCAGCACGACGAGATCGAGGTTGGTCTCCTGCTGGTGCTGCTTGATCTGGAGCTTGTCGGTGCGGGCGAAGACCTTCCAGTCGAGGTGGCGAAGGTCGTCGCCGGGCGCATAGGCGCGGTGCTGGGCGAACTCGACGCTCAAGCCCTGAAACGGCGATCGGTGCGTGCCCGTCGAGAGTCCCTCGACGATCATCTTGGCGCGAAGCTCGAAGCTCGCGAGGCGAGCGAGCGTCTGCGGGTGGAGATAGATCGAGGCGTCCGCCTCGGGAGGGCGAGTCCGCCGCGCCTGATCGTCGACCGTGGGGTCGGTGGTCACGACCAAGCGTAGCGGCCCGGCGGGGTGTCGGGCCCCGCCCCGATCACGGCGCGAGCGTCAGGGTGGCGACCAGATCGGTCGCCTTCTCCGAGACATGCCGCACCTCGACGGGCAGGCTCGACTCGCCCTCGACCAGGAACCGAAGCGTGACGCCGCCCCGGCCCGGGACGCCGCCGGGCAGTTGCACTCGCGCCGGCTCGCTGCGAACGGGCGAGGGCGAGCGATCGAACCAGCCGTCCATGACGAAGGCCGCCGCGACGCGCCCGCCACGAGGCGAGACCGTCACGAGATCGGGCGTGCCGATGCCCTTGTCGCGAGCGACTTCGCTGCGGGTGGGCATGATGCGATCGTTGACGATCTCGACGGTGAGTTGCCAGAGCGAAGGACCGACGGCCTTGACCTCATGCCTCGCCAGCGACAGTCTGGGGGCGTGATCCGCATGGAACATCGTGAAGGCGAAGTTGCGGTGACACTCCTCGGACAGCATGAAGGTGGGCGTGACGCGGCTCGACCACTTGTTCAACCCGCCCACCAGCACCGCGCCCAGCGTCGGGTGCTCGATCTCGCGATGCTCGGTGAAGAGCTGGCCGAAGGCCATCCGATCGCGCCAGAGCCATTGCTGCGTCTCGTCGGGCTGCGTGCGGTCACGCTGGAAGAACTTCGCCGGCGTCCACAACTCGTTCGTGAAGGAGTAGATGCCGAGCGATTCGGCGGTCCAGTTGACGAACCCGCCGTGCACCGTGTACAGGTCGCGATGAATCACCATGGAGCGGTAGTACGGGAGCAGTTGCTCCCCCACCGCTGCCAGTTGGTCGTAGACGCGAACGTCCGCGGCCGGATATGCCCAGTTTCGATGCTCCGCGCCGGGGCCGCGGAGGATCATGCCACCGGTGTTGTGGTACGACTGCACCGCCACGATGTTGGGACGCTGCTCGATGAAGTCCGCCACCGCCCGCGTCTCGGGCGCCGAGAGCGGGAAGGGCCCCGCGCCACCCTGCACGAACTCCGGAAGCCAGCCCGCCGGCCAGTTGCGATTCATGTCGTCGCCGCCCGCCGGATCCTCGTTGATCGCGCCGTCGCCGTCGTTGTCGAGCCCCTCCTCGCCCAGCAGCGTCCACCCCCCCGCGGGCCGATCGGCGTTCACGCGTCGGAAGATCCGCGGGTCGGCGACGTCTCGCTCCCACCGACCCAGCGGGTCGCGCTTCCACATCTGCGTGATGCTGCCGTCCCCGTCGAGATCGTCCGGGCCGTCCTCGTCGATCTGCCCGTCCCGATCCTGGTCGACCGGACGACGGTTCGATCGCTGCGTGTTCGGCGTGGCGGGCCCCTCGAGCCACACGTCGCGATTGTCGGGATTCACCAGCGGCATCAAGTGGAACGAGCAGCGATCGACCAACTCCGTCAGCGGTCGGTTCGATCCATACGCCTTGGTCAGGTACCACGCCGTGTAAAGCACCGTCTCCGCCGCCTGGATCTCGTTGGCGTGAACCGCGCCGTCGATCCACATCGCCGGCTTGTCGGACATCGACGCTTGCTTCGAGTTCCCGATCGTGAGCACAAGAAGGTCGCGCCCCTCGAGACTGACGCCGATGCGGGTCAGCACGCACAGATCCGGGTAGGCCGCCGCGATGTCCCTCATCGCCCGGTTGATCTCCTCCACCGAGCGGTATCGATCGAAGTTCAGCGGCACCTTCGACGGCAGGTCGGGCTGCGACCAGGCCGAGGCCGCCGACGCGGTCAGCACGAGGCACGACGCCAGACGCTCGACGAACTTCATGGCCTGCCTCCGGTTTCAGCCGCCGCCGCGGACAGGGACACCTCGATCACTCGCTCACCCCGGACGGGGTCCGACACCTTCACCTTCAGCACCCCCCCATCGTCGGCCCGCACCGTCCACGATGCGTCGGCGAAGCCGCCCGCGGCGATCGTCTCCAGCCGGTGCACGCGCGGGCCCGAAAGCAGCGACGCCACGTCGACATCGATGGCCACAAGCGTCGGCGGTCGCCACCTCGCCTTGACGCCCATCGACGTTCGCGTCGGCAAACGCCCCTCGTTGGTCACCCTCGCATCGATCCTCCACAGCCCCGGCGCGAGGCGCGTGGCCCAAGCCCGCTCGTTGATCCTGGGCAACAGCGAGGCATATTCGCCGATGAACGTGGCCTGCTGGGCCACCAGTCTCGGCACCTCCGTCGCAGGCGCATTCGCCTTCGCGCCGGGAACGAACCCGCCGATCTCCACCGGTCCGAGTTGCGGATGGGTGAAGGGTTTCCACGCCACGAAGCCGGGACCGCCGCCCCGCGATGCACGCTCGGCGAAGTGACGCAACCACCGGGCTTCATCCGTCTTGGCTTCAGGAACGTCGGGCTTCGGCGGCGTCACTTCCGCCGGGACGGGCAACGTCTCGGGGGGCGGGGTCTTCTCGCCGCGTCGCTCGGGCTTCACCAGATCGGGGCGCACCCACACCGGCGTGCCCATCGAGATCAGTCCCAGATGCGACGATGCCCAAAGCACGAACGATCCTCGCAGGTCGGCGGTAGGCGACTCGTTGATGCCGCTCACGTCCTTGAAGCGGCCGCTCAGGAGTTCCCAGATCCACTTGTCGGCCTCCGCAATGCCTTGAGGCACGCTTCCCGACACCTCCATCTTGCCCGGTTCCGGAATCGAGACCAGCGTGTCATGGCGACCGAAGACCAAGACGCCCGCGAGTTGGCCCCGCCCCAGGCACCATTCCGCAAGCAAGCGGGTTTCGGGCGTTTGAAGCGGGCGGCGGCCCGCGCCGTCCTCGAACTCGGGCCACGAGGCCGGCCACTGCCGATCGAGGTCGATTCCTCCGCCCGCCGCACCGCCTCGCCCGTCCTCGTTGAAGCGACCGTCGCCGTCGTCGTCTCGCCCCTCGACGAGCACGGCCCACGTCGCCACTTCGCCCTTGGTCGCATCGGGGCCTCGCATCAATCCGGGCCACTCCGGATCGTCGCAAAGCGTCGCGGTCAATCCGGTGGCGGGCGATGGGGTTCGCACCCGCATCGCGAGCACCATCCCGTCCCCGTCAAGATCATCGCCTCCATCCTCGTCGACACGACCATCCTTGTCGGCGTCGACAGGTTGCGGCAGGCGTCCGCCCTCGATCAGCGGGGAGCGAGCGGCGAATGCATCAGGGTTGAGGCACGGAACGATCGCCACTTCCATTTCATTGAGCCATGCCGGCGGATTGGCCGCGAGCGATTCGGCAAGCCCCACGGCCACCTCGACGCCGGTGGCGTGGCTCGCGTCGGCACCGGCGACCACCAGCAACATGGGCAGAACCGAATCACCGGTGCCCGATGCAGGCCCGACGCGGACCACGCGTAGTGGCGTACCGCCAGTGCTGTCACCCAGGGTCTCGACGACCACGCCGGCGCGGGCTGTCGCCAGCGCGGTGATGCGTTCGTCCCACGGACCGCCGCCGGTCGCGAGGAGGATGGAAGCCACGGCGAGAGACGCGGGGATCATCTGGCGTGAGAATAGGGACGGGTCCGCGAATCACAACGCACGGTCGACCGCGAGTCGGCTGGTCGCGGGTTCGCCGCGGCTCGGCGCCGGACGACCGAGAACCGCGCGTTCGACACCGGCCACGTTAGCGGGCGAGGAGACGGCGTCGCGTCTGCCAATTTCGGCCATTCCGATCCGTCCCGGATTGACAGGGAGGACGTTCGCATTTATGCTCCGCCTGCAAGACGCTATTTTCCAGCATCTTGCGCTTCGCCACGACGGCGGCTCGATCGCTCGTTTCCGAGCGGCACGGAGGCCCCCGACGCACCGGCGCGGCGCATGCTGCGACAAGGCGGGTTGCGGAGGAGACGAGAGATGAAGACGAAGATGCCTGCCGCGTTCGCGGCGTTGTTGCTTGCCGCACCGGCGTTGGCGAGTCCCGGCGGCCAAGTATGCCATGACGTGTCGCTCTCGTCCCAGCGGACGAACTGGGGCGCCTCGGTGACCATCCCCAAGTTCGATCCGACCGTGGGCAATTTGGTCCGCGTTCGGTGGCGGATCATCGGCCAGGTGAGTGGCAACGTGTCGTTCGAGAGTCTCGATGCCGCAAGCACCACGATCACGACCTCGCTCTCGGCCTCGATCGCGCTCACGCGGCCGGATGCGTCACTGCTGAGCGTCGCGATTCCCGTGGTCAACAACATCGACACGGTCGCGGCGTACGACGGCATCGTCGACTTCGGCGGGAGTTCCGGCAAGTCGTACACGGGCCTGTCGGGCAGTGCGCTGGCGACCAGTTCGTCGGCTGCCGCGGCCGACATCGCGCTCTTCACCGCCTCGGCGCCGGGAGACACGATTTCGCTGCCGGTCAGCGCGACGGGCACGAGTTCGGGCTCGGGAGCCGGCAACCTGCTGCTGCTCTTCGAGACGTTTGCCTCGGCCAGCGTGCGCGTGTGCTATGAGTACACGTTCATCCCCTCCCCGTCGTCGTTGGCGCTTCTTGGGCTGGGCGGGCTGGCCGCCACGCGTCGTCGGCGCTGAAAGGTCGATTCGCTCCACGTGCACACGACAACGCCCCGGCGACCAGTCGCCGGGGCGTTGTGCATGTCGGAACGTTGCATCTCGCGAGGGTCTGGACAGTCGCCGCACCGGGCGACCATGAGCGCCCGTCGGGCGAGTTCAGCAGCCGCCGGACTCCCACAGCGAGAAGAACTCGCTGACGTCGCTTCCGTCGATGCCGCCGTCGTCGTTGACATCCGAGCAACCGGTGGAGGACTCCCAGGCCTCGAAGAAGGCGGACACATCGGCACCATCGACGCCGCCGTCGTCGTTGAAGTCCGCCGCGCAGCCGCACACGACGATGCAGGAGGTTCGAGCGGCGATGCGGTTGGCGGTCTGGCCGCCCGCGGTGGTGAACGAGCCGCCCATGTGCATGCGGTTGCCCTCGACGAGCAACTTGACGACCTGGGCGCCGGCGCCGCCGCCGACAGCGGTCCATGTACCACCCTCGAGGCGGTAGAAGTAGCCGACGGCGGCCTGCGTGCCGCCCGCGTAGAGCCGGGAGCCTGTGCCGTCATCGAAGGAAACGAGCGACCAGGTTCGGCCGGTCAAGGGCTGCCCGACAGCGGTCCATGTGGTTCCGTTCCACTTGGCGGTGGCGCGATTGATGCCGTCGCCGTTGAGGCGAAGATTGGTCCCGCCGACGTACAGCGCAGCGCCGGTGCCATCATCGTGGACGAGCATGGCATCGATCTCGGCTGCGGCATTTCGAGGTGCAAGGTTGGTGCCGACGGCGGACCAGGTCGAACCGTTCCAGCGGGCGATCATGTTGGCCGGCACGCCGTTGACCGCCGAGAAGCGTCCGCCGATGTAGAGTTGTGGTCCGCCGCCCTGCTCGTCATCGAAGACCGCCATGCACGTGACCAGCGGGTTGATGCCCACCAGCGTCATGGAGGAGGCGAGCGGGGTGAGGGTGGTCCCGTCCCATGAGGCGATGCAGCCCGCGGGCTGGCCTGCGATGGCATCGAACCCGCCACCGATGTAGAGGCGATTCTGCCCGCCGATGGCATCGGTGGCCAGAAGCGACCACACGGCGTTCACGGTCTCGAAGCCCCATCCGGTGCCGAGGGAATGGAAGTCGGTGCCGTCCCAACGGGCGATGCTCTTGGTGCCGGGAACGCCGACAGTCTCGGCGAAGAATCCGCCGACGTACAAGTCACCGCCGAATTCGGCGAAGGAAGTGCCGAAGGCGTTGCTGATGCCCGCGCCGATGCCGCCGCCCATGGGTTCCCAGGCGCCCGCCGAGCGGTTGAATCGGGCAAGGTACTGCGTGTTGGCGACTCCGCCCATGGAGGTGAACGAACCGCTCGCGATCAGATCGCCCTGGAATGTGGCGAGTGCGCCGACATACCCGCTCGGAGCGCCCGGCACGGACAGGGAATAGTCCCACGCGGGCACGCACTGCGCGCCGGCCGAGAACGCGAGGGCGGACGCACAGACGACTGAAGCCAATCGAAGCATGAGAACCTCCGATCGCACCACGACGGCCTGGAGGCGCACCGGAACACCCGGGCGCGAACGGGGCATGGACGCGAGATCTCTCGCAGGTGGTACGTGGCGGCGACACGGGCGTTACACGAAAGGCAGGGGCAAAAACGAAAGAACCCCGCCAGGTTTACCTGACGGGGTTCAAGAGTCGGCGATGACCTACTTTCCCTCGGAGAAGTATCATCGGCAGCGAAGGCTTAACTGCTGTGTTCGGGATGGGAACAGGTGTTTCCCTTCGCTCATGTACACCGACAATCCGACACGACGGCCTTTCGGCCGCGGTGCCGGCTGAGCCGCGGAGGCGGCCAACCGGAACGACGAATCTCAACGCCCTTGCGGGCGGCGGAAGAAGCAGGCTGCGGTCATGCAGCGCCGAAGACTGTCAAGCCCTCGACCATCCAGGCCGTCGCTGACGCGACGACGCGTGGTTGGTGGTCGAGCTTCGACCGTTAGTACCGCTCGGCTCAAGACATTACTGTCCGTACACCTGCGGCCTATCAACCTGGTGGTCTACCAGGGGTCTTTCGTCTTTCGACTAGCAAGCCTCATCTTGTGGGGGGCTTCCCGCTTAGATGCTTTCAGCGGTTATCCCTGCCGAACGTAGCTACCCAGCGGTGCACCGAGCGGTGCAACTGGATCACCAGGGGTTCGTCCAACCCAATCCTCTCGTACTAAGGT
>CAIYWI010000022.1 GCA_903929885.1 uncultured Phycisphaerales bacterium | reverse complement strand
CTTCACCTCGACCTCCAGCGGGTACCCGCACGAGGGACACTCGCCCGCCTCCCGCAGGCGAACGAGCGATTCCCGCACGACGCGGCGGCCGGCCGCCGCCGCCCCCAGCACCAGCGAGAACCCGATGACCAGCAGCAGCGATGCGAAGGGCGAGAAGAGCACCATGGCGATCACGAACGGGCCGTTGAAGAGCGCCAACGTGGCAAGCCCCGTCGGGATGATCACGATGGCCGCCAGCGGCAGCAGGGGCCGCCAGAGCGATCCCACGCCACGCCACCCGCCACGCGTGATGCCACGCCACCAACGCACGCGGGCGGGCTTGCCGTCATCGTCGGGCCAGGGAATGCGGATCACGTGCCCGTGGATTCGCCGGGGTGACGCGGGAGGTTTCGCGGGCCGCTCAGGCCTTGTCGCGGGCCGGCAGCCACAACTCCGCCAGCACCATGAGCATCAAGAGGCCCGAGGTCGCGAAGTACGCGACTCCGCCGGCCACGATCAACGCGGCCAAGTCGGCGTGGTGTCGCGTCAGCCACCAGCCGCCGATGTCGCACACCAGCCCCAGCCCGTGCACGGCGAGCACGAGCCCCGTGAAGCCCCCTCGCCACCGCGTGCACGCCATCAGCAGGCACAGCAGCATCGAGAGCGTCGCCAGACTCACCGCGTGCGCATGCGTCGACGCGACCACCGCCTCCACCGGGTTGGGGCTCACGTCGCGCGACACCGCCACCGCCCGCACGTCGTCGAGGAACTCGAGGGGCAGCTTCCGTCCCTGCGCGTCCTGCGAGTTGCGGCCGTGGCACGAGACGCAGTTGCGGGCGATGATCTCCGCCGGGGCGTCGTCGCCCAGGTCCGGGTTGTCGTAGTCCTCCGTGATGCGCGAGCCGTTCAGCCACTTGATCAGCGTCTCGCGGTCCTTGGCCGGCAGCGTCTCGGGATGGTTGCGTTCGAGCGCCATCAGCAGCGGCGCCCGCGTGCGGATGCCGTGGTACGTCCCCTTCACGTCGTCGAGACTCATTCCCTTCACCTGGTCGCGGCCGCTGACCTTGATCTGCAGGTACGACGCCGACGCGGCAAACCCGCCCGCCAGCACCAGGCACAGCAGGGTCAGCGCAAGACGGTGCAGCGTGCCGAGGGATCGAAGGCGGGGAAAGTCAGTCATGCGAAGGGCTCCGTCAGCGGGGCAGGACCATCAACCATCAGGCCTTGAGCATCTCCTCGGTGATCTCCACCGGCTTGCCGGTGCGCACCGCCTCGTTGGCGGCAATGCCCACCACCGTGGCTCGCACGCCCTCGTCCGCCGAGCAGACGCTCGGCTTGCCATCCACGATCGACGCGAGGAAGTCCGACAACGCGTAGTACTGGGGCGAGTACGGAAGGCCCACGCCCTCCTTGAGCTTGCCTTGGCTCGCGAGCTTGGTCGCGTCCGCGATCAGCGTGATGCCCTCGTCGTTGTGGAACTGCTGGCGGTTCGCGTAGACCTCCCAGCCCTGCGTCGGCGCGTCCGACTCCTTGAACAGCCAGCCGTGCGACCACGCCAGCTTGATCGCCGCGTTGCTCCCGTTGAACACCTCGTAGCGACCCTCGTACGAGTTGCCCAGCGTCGCCATGTACGTCAGGCGAGCCCCGTCGGCGAAGGTCAACGCGCAGTCGATCGTGTCCGCGATCTCGCGGCTGTCGTTGTGCAGGCGGATGCTCCCCGCCCCCGTCACCATCTTCGGATACTTGCTCGTGTAATAGTGGAACACGTCGAACTGGTGCGTGCCCAGTTCGCCCGCCAAGCCCAGCGACACCGAAGGGTCGAGCCGCCAGTTGGCCTCCCTTTCCCGCGCCGGATCGCTCGCCGGGAACCGCCACGTCTGCTTCTTGAAGTTCTGCGCCCGCATGCAGATCAGGTCTCGCACCGAGTCGGAGCGGAAGAAGCCGCGGGCCAGCTTGTACACCGGGTTCGATCTCGCGTACAGCCCCGACTGGAAGATCGTCGAGGCCTTCGCCGCCGCCCTCGCCATCTCGCGGGCGTCCTCGGCCGTGTGCGCCAGCGGCGCCTCGCAGAAGACGTGCTTGCCCGCCGCCATCGCGTCGAGCGCGGGCCCCTTGTGCAGGTGCGTCGGCGTCGCCACGATCACCGCCTTCACGTCCTTGGACTTCTCCAGGAGCTCCGCGTGCGTCGCGTACGTCGCCGCGTCCTTCGCGCGACGCTTGATCGACTCCAGGCGAGCCGGATCCGTGTCGCACACCGCCACCACGCGGCACGCCTCCAGCTTCTGCAGCTCGTCCACCAACGCACGCCCGTGCCGCCCCGCACCGATGAGCGCCACGGGAATCGGATCCGCCGAGACCGGCGCAGGACGCGCAAAGCCGAGCTCCGGCATCACCGCCATCGCCGCCAGACTCCCGCCCGCGGCTGCCAGAAACGAACGACGGTCGAAGTCCATGGGGGGGGTCATGCGATTCATGCTCCAGTCTCGAACAAACACCAAGGGCCGCTCTCGCCCGTCCCGTCCGGACGCGGCCCCGCCTCGGAACGGGAGCGTACGTCGCCACCCTCCGACACGACCAAACGGCCCGCCAGTTCCCGGACGTCGAGGTCCATCGCCGCCTCGCCCAGCACCAGCAACGCGGTGGACCACGCGTCCGCCCCCGCCGCCGTGGCGCACGCCGCCGCGGCGAGCGTCGCCCCGATCGCGGGCCGGCCCGTTCTGGGGTCCATCACGTGCCCGGCCGACGTGCCGTCCGCCGCCGCCACCACGCGGCCGTGCGGCGCCGAGACGCCCAGCCCCATGCGGTGCAGCGTGACCCTCGCATCGACGCCCGCAAGGCCCACCTTCCACGCCCGCGAGCCCTCGGGGGCCTCCATCGCCAGCACCGAACTCGTGCCCGCGTGCAACAGGCCCCGACGCACGCCCGCCTCCGCCAGGCGTGCGGCGGCAAGGTCGAGCGCGTGTCCCTTCGCGATGGCGCCAAGATCGAGCTGGCCCGCAGACGCCTCGCAATCGAGCGACACCTCGCAGGCCGCCTCGTCGAGGTGCAGGTGCTCCATGCCCCGAGCGGGCCCTGCCTCGCCCGTCGACTCGCCGCGAAATCCCCACGCCCGCATGAGCGGTCCCACCGTGGGGTCGAAGGCCCCGCCCGAGTCGCGGTGAACGCGGGCGGCAAGCCGCAGCAGATCGAACGTCTCGGGATCGACCCGCACGCGCCGACCGCGGGCCGCATTGATGCGAGCCACGATGCTGCCCGGCCGGAAGTGGCTCAGCCGTTCCTCGCACGCCTCCACCTCGGCCCGCACGTCCTCGGCCGCGGCGGCCAGACGCGATTCATCGCCGCCTTCGAGCACGAGCTCGAAACGCGTGCGCATCGCCTCGAACGCACCACGAAAGATCACTGGTGAGGTCTCCAGCCGCGACGAATCACTTCACGCCGAAGGCGTGCCCGAACGCAGCCGGGGGTGTCGGCGAGGCGCCGACACCCCCGGGATGAATCGACGGAACATTCAACCCGCCCCGACGGAATCATGGCCGAATCATGCCCGAATCATGGTCTTCGGCGATCCGGCCTCCGCTCACGCCTTCGAACCCGTCATCGTCTTGGGATCGAACCGGAACGCCGACCCTTCCCAGAGCGAGCGGGTGGCCAGCGACACGATGACCATGACCTTCGCGCCCGTGACCGAGTCGGCCAAGGGCTTCTCGCGGGTGCGGATGCAGTGCAGCCAGTTCTTGCGGTGCACGTCCTGGTCGTTGCCGATGTCGGGGCACTCGACCTTCTTCTCGTCGATGTCGTTGACGTACAGCCGCTCGGGACGCAGCGTGCAGTGACGATCGGCAAGGTACAGGTTGGCCTCGTGGCCGCGGATCATCGTCTCGACGCCCACCTCGTTGCAGGTCGAGCCCGCCACGGTCATGATGTGGCCGCTCTCGAACTCGACGCAGATGTTGACCTGGTCGTGGTTCTCCATCTTCTTGTCGACCAGGTGCGCGCCCGTCGCCACGACGCGGACCGGCCAGCCCACCGACTCGAGCGCCATCACCAGCGGCGTGACCTCGTGCACCAGCAGGTCGCCGATGATGCCCGTCGACCAGTCGCGGTAGCGACGCCAGCGGGCGTAGATCTCGGGGTTCCACGCGATCTTCGGACCGTTGCCGATCCACGCGTCCCAGTCGATGTTCGTCTTGGGGTCCCACTTGGGATCGATGCCGTAGTAGAGCCACTCGCCGTTCTTGCTGTTGCGGCAGTAGCTCGTCTGGCTGAACGTCGGCGTGCCGATGGCCCCGGCCTCGATCAGCTTCTTGGCTTCCTGGTACTTCTTGAGCTGCATCTTCTGCGTGCCCACCTGGAAGACCACCTCCGGGTTGGCCTGGCACAGCCGCATGAGGTCGATGCTCTCCTCGAGGTGCAGGCACATCGGCTTCTCGCAGTACACGTCCTTGCCCGCCAGGATGGCGTCGGTGGCCTGCTTGGCGTGCCAGTGCTCGGGGCTGGCGATCAGCACGCCGTGAATGTCGTCGCGTTCGAGGATCTTGCGATAGTCGCGGGTGGTCTGCACCGGCTGCTTGAACGTCTCCTCGCACTTCTTCTTGGCGTCCTCCCAGCGGGGCTCGCAGACGTCGGCGAGCGCGACGATCTCGAGCTTCTCTTCGCCGCGTGCCGCGTAGTTGCAGAAGGCGTGCACGTGTCCGGTGCCCATCCCGCCGGGGCCGATGATGCCCAGGCGGATCGGATCGCCCTCCTTCAGCGGCGTGCGCGCCTTGGCCTTGCCCGGCGGCGCCCACGTGGTGGCCGCCCGCGTCTTGCCCGTCATCGCCAGCAGCGATGCCGCACTGGCCGCAAAGGCCGCCTGACCCATGAACGAACGACGACTCTGACCGTTCTCGCCTTGATGCATCGCTGGGTTCCTCTGCTGGTGCCTGAACAAATCGCCGGGCCGGTCCCGGCCGCTCCGATGGTAGTGGGGGCCTCAGGCCCGGGAGAGCCCGGGGGCCCGTTCACCGAGGGTTCACTTGTCCTTGGGGTCAAGGCCCATGCCCGCGCGGTTGGGGCTGGCCGGACGCGACGGCGGGGTGAAGGGCTTGGCCTTCACTTCTTCGAGCAGGTGCGCAATGGCCGCGTCAAGCTGCGGGTCGGTGCCTCCGGACATCTTCGACGGGTCGTCAAGGACCTCGACGTCCGGGTCGACGCCGTGACCCTCGACGCCCCACGTGCCGTCGAGCTCGTAGAAGCCGAAGCTGGGCACCGACACCGTGCCGCCGTCGATGAGCGGCGGGTAGCCCTGAATGCCCACCAGGCCGCCCCAGGTCCGCGTCCCGAAGAGCTTGCCCAGCTTGTTGTGGCGGAAGAGCCACGGGAACATGTCGCCGCCGGAGCCCGCCAGCCCGTTGATGAGCATCGCCTTGGGGCCAAAGTGCGCGTCGGGCGGCCACGGCCAGTCGTTCGCGCCGCGACGGGCCCAGAAGTTCGTCGCCGGACGGTTGAGCAGCTCAATGAACCGCGTGGGAATCTGCCCGCCGCCGTTCCAGCGGTCGTCGATGATCAGCGCGGCCTTCCCCCTCTGGCCCGCGAACTGGCGGAAGAGGTCGTTCTGTCCGTCGACGCCGGTGTTGGGCACGTAGATGTACCCGACCTTCCCTTCGGACTTGGCTTCCGTGTACGCCCGCTTGGACTCGATCCACGCGCGATATCGCAGCGCCGACTCGCTGCCCGTCGGCGTCACCAGCACGTCGCGGCTCTTGTCGTCGAGCACCGGGTTGGGGCCCACCGTGATCTGCGTCACCTTGTCGGCCGTGCCCAGGAACGCCGCGTAGATGTCCTTGCTCGCGTCCACCGGCGTGCCGTTCACCGCCAGCAGGAACTCGCCCTCCTTCACGCCCAGTCCCAACGCGTCCAGCGGCGACTTCGCATCGGCATCCCACGGTGCGGCCTTGATGATCTTCGCGATGCGGTACGCGCTCCCCGCGTCGCCCTTCACGAGCTCGAAGTCGCAGCCGAGCAGGCCCACGTTCACCGAAGGCACCGGGTTCTCGACGTCGCCGGGACCGTTGATGTACGCGTGACCGATGTTGAGCTCGCTCACGAGTTCGGCCTGGATGAAGGCCACGTCCTCGCGGCTCGCGGCGTCCTCGACCATCGCGAGGTAGTGCGACTTGACCTTCGGCCAATCCACGCCGTGCATCGTCGGCTCGTAGAAATAGTCGCGGAAGAGCCGCCACGTCTCGGTCACGATCTGTCGCCACTCCTCGCGGGGCTGGATCGTCACCGACATCCCCGACATCGCCACCGCCTGCGCCGTCGCGCCCGCCGAGGCGTCCACGATCGACACGCCCCCGCCGCGGCCCACCAGCAGCTTCTTCCCGTCGCCGGAGATCTCGAAGCCCGTCGATCCTGCCAACACCGTCTTCTCCTCGCGCTTCTCGTCGGCCAGATCGAAGATGCGGATGCCTCCGCCCTCCGAGCCGCCCTTGGTCGACTGACGTCCGAACACCAGCTTGTTGTCGTGCGTCACCGCCAGACGGCCGAAGCTCCCCGCGGGCACGGGCAACTGAATCGCCCGGGCCTCGAAGCCCTCGAGCTCGATCTTGACGTCCTTCGACGCCTCTTTGTCGCCCTTCGCTCCCTGCGCGCCGTCCTTCGCGTCGGCCTTGCCCGCCGCCTCCGGGGGCTCCTTGCTCGTCCGCTTGGCCGAGAGCGTCCCCTGCGTCTCGCCGACGGTCCACGTGCCGCTCATCTCCTCGCCGGTCACCGTGCCGCTGAAGGACACGTTGGCCCGGCCCATCGTCATCGTGAAGGAGAACTGCCCCGTCGCCTTGTCGAAGGTGCCGCCGCCGATGGGGCCGCCCCCCATCAGGCTCTGGATCGTGCCCGTCAGGGTGCCGTCATCCCCCAACGTCACCTTGAGCGTCACCGGCAGCCCGGCCGGAGGCATGCCCTCGGCCGTGCCCTTCGCCAAGCCCGTCCACGTGCCCGTGATGGCGTCCTCGACGCGAGCGGCCTTCGTCTCGCCCGCGGGCTTCGCGTCCTCCTTCTTCTCCTCGTCCTTCTTGCCTTCCTCCTTCTTGCCTTCCCCCTTGTTCTCGCCCGCGTCGTCCTTCTTGGCGTCGTCCTTCTTCTTCTCCGGCTTCTTCCACTCCTCCTCGTCGCTCTTGGGCGCCCACGGGTTCTTCACGTCCGCCCTCAGCGGCACCGCGTACAACGCCTCGCTGTCGCGGTACACGAACGTCGTGTCGAGGTCGCCGTACGTCGGCGCGTTGATCACGCGGCTCGACGCGAAGAAGAGCCAGTCGCCCTTGCGGTCGAACGTCGGCGACATCGACGAGAACATCGGGCTCGTCACCTGCGTGCGCTTGCCCTCCTTCACGTCGTGAAGGATCACCACGCTGTTGTTCGCGAGCCTGTCGTCCTGCGCCAGCGAATACGTCAGCCACCGCGAGTCGTGCGACCAGCTCACCGACACGCCGTTGCCCCACGGGTCCTTGTCGATCCGCTTGGTCTCGCCCGTCTCCAGCGTCGTCAGGTGCAGGGCCCCCTCGTTGTCCGTGAACGCCATCATCGTCGAATCAGGCGACCACTGAATGCGACTGCGGAACCCAGCCCCCAGCGACGTCAGCTTTCGCGGCTCGAGCTTCGCGGGCGCAACATCCGCGCCCTTTTCCTGAGACGTGGACTCGTCACCCTTGGTGTCGCCTTCCTTCTTGTCCCCTTCCTGTTCCTTCTTCTCCGCGCCCTTCTTGTCGCCCTTCTCCTCGGGCGCCTTGGCGTCAGCGGGACGCACCCAGAGTTCGTACTCGCCGGTGGCATCGCTGAAGTACGCGATCCAGCGGCCGTCGGGCGACCACGACGGATCACGCTCGTACACGCCGCCGCTGCGGGTCAGGTTCCGCGTCACGCCTTCCTTCGCGGGCACCGAGAACAGATCGCCTCGTGCGCCGACCACCACGCGCTTGCCGGTGGGGGAGATGGCCGAGTCTTGCATCCACTTCGATGCATCGACCGTTCGCGCCCGCAACGCGGGCCGATCGCCCGGAATCGTCACCTTCACCACGCGGTCCTTCCGCGTCGCGAGGTCGAGCAGTCGCAACTCGGTGCCCAGTTGGAAGACGATCTCGCCCTTGCCCCCTTCGCCGGGCCCGATGCCGGGCCAGCGAACGTCGTTGTCGACGTGCGCCGTCACCTGCTCGCGAGCGCCCGTCGCCACCGTGTAGGCCCAGATGTTCATCCGATGCTCGGGGCCCTGGTCGCTGAGGTAATAGACCGTCGAGCCATCGCCGCCGGGCACCCACATCGGCAGCGTGTCGTTGCCCTCCCAGGTCGTGAACCGCTTGGCCGAACCGTCGCCGAGGTTGTAGAGCCACAGGTCGGTGGCCATGCCGCCGCGGTACCGCTTCCACGTGCGGTTGTCCGTCGAGTGCAACGCGTACGCAAGCCACTGCCCGTCAGGGCTGATGGCGCCAAAGCCCGCGTACGGCACCGGCAGCGGCGTGCCCGGCCCGCCCCCCGCGGGGCTCGTGAAGAGTTGCGACTGACGCGACAATCCCGCGAAGCCGTTGGTCAGGTACAGCAGCCGGTCGCCCCCCTGGAAGTTGGGGCCCGCCCAGTCCGCCAGCGTTTCGGCTGCCGAGTGGTACGTCACCCGCGTCGGTGCGCCGCCGGCGGCCGGGATGGTGTACACGTCGCGGTTCCCCTCGTAGTTGCCCACGAAGGCGATGGTCTTGCCATCGGGACTGAACCGGGGAAAGGCCTCGCCCCCGGGCGGGCTCGAGAGGGGCGTGGCCACGCCGCCGGTCTTGGGCACCGTCCACAGGTCGTTGGCGTAGGAGAAGACGATGTGCGTGGCGCTCACGTCGGGGTAGCGCACCATGCCGCCGTGGGGCGTCACATCCGCGAGCGAGACGCACGACAGCGTGCCGCACGCGAGGGTCAGGGCGAGCGGGAGACGAGCGATGAGGGAGTGCTTCATGGCTGTGGGGGCCGCCCGTGGCGGCGAGCTTGGGGAATCACTGGCGGGCCCAAAGGCCTGCCCGCTGCAGGGCGAGATGATCGAGAACGATCAAGCCGGAGACCGGAGGAAAGCGAACGGAGGAAAGAGAGCGGAGGAAAGGATGCTTCGTGCCCGGCGATCCGTCATGCAACCGGCGACTTGTACGGGAACAACCTCCCGATCGTTACCTCACTCGGCGAACGCCGAGTCGAAGGCCACGTGCGAGGGGTCGAAGTCCAGACGCTTCACGAAGGCCGCCGCCTCGCGGGCCCCGTGAAGGCGGTCCATGCCCGAATCCTCCCACTCGACGCTCAGCGGGCCGCGGTACTGGGCGCGGTTGAGGGCGCGGATGATCTCCTCGAAGTCGATCTCCCCGCGGCCGGGCGAACGGAAGTCCCATCCGCGTCGATGGTCGCCGAAGGCCAGGTGCGACGCGAGGATCGAGTTGGTCCCGTCCATCGTCCGCTTCGCGTCCTTGATGTGGACGTGATAGATGCGTCCCGCGAAGGCGTCGATGAACTTCACCGGGTCGATGCCCTGCCAGATCAGATGCGATGGATCGAAGTTGAACCCGAACGTCGGACGCCCGGCCACCGCCTCGAGGGCCCGTCGCGACGTGTGGATGTCGTAGGCGATCTCGGTGGGGTGCACTTCGAGTCCAAAGAGCACGCCAGAAGCGTCGAAGGCGTCGAAGATCGGATTCCACCGCTGGGCGAAGTCGCGATAGCCCGCCTCGATCTCCGCCGCGCCGGTGGGGGGGAAGAAGTACAGCTTGTGCCAGATCGAACTGCCCGTGAAGCCGTTGACCACCTTCACGCCCAGCCGCGACGCCGCCTTCGCCGTCGCCTTCATTTCCTCCGCCGCCCGGGTTCTCACGCCCTCGGGCGAGCCGTCGCCCCACACTCGCGGCGGCAGGATCGTCTTGTGCCGCTCGTCGATCAGGTCGCACACCGCCTGGCCCACCAGGTGATTGCTGATCGCGAAGCACTTGAGCCCGTGCTTGGCCAGAATGTCATGCCTCGAGCGGCAGTAGGCGTCGTTCGACAACGCCTTGTCCACCTCGAAGTGGTCGCCCCAGCAGGCCAACTCAAGCCCGTCATACCCCAGCCCCGCGGCTGTCTCGGCGAGCTTCTCAAGGGGCATGTCCGCCCACTGTCCGGTGAAGAGCGTCACGGGTCGTGGCATGCCACAGCGTAGTCCATGCCACCGCCGCCATCCCCGGCCTCAGGTTCGCGGTTCGCCAAGCGGCGAGGGCGTTGCCGTTCATCCTGTCGCGACATCTCCGCCAAAAACGCCGAAGGGCGGCCAAGGGCCGCCCTTCGCGATCCGAACGGATCAAGGAGATCTCAGTTCTTCGAGGAGCAGCCCGAGCCGCTGGCGGGGCAGGCAGCCTTCGCGCCCTCGCAGCTCTTGCCGTTCACCGCGCCCATCGAGGCGTCCTTCTTCTGGGAGGGGCAGCAGCCGTCCTTCTTCTCGCCGACGGTGCCCATCGCGCCGTCCTTCTTGGCGGTGCAGGCGCCGCCGCTGCACTTGGACTTGTCGCCGTTGCAGGTGCCGCAGCAGGCAGCCTTGTCGGAGCACTTCTGGCCGCTGACGGCGCCCATGTCGCTCTTGCTGGACTTGTTGCAGCCGCCGACGAAGGCGAGGGCGGCAAGGGCGGCGGCGGCGAGGATCGTGGTGGTCTTCATTGAAACATCTCCTGCTGTAGTCAGCACGTCAATCAACTGACCGTCGCAGGCGGAAGACTCCATGCCTCCCGAAGCCCTGGACGGAACGAACCGCGCCGGCGACGCACACGCACGCCCGCTCACGGCCCCGTTATTGTATGTTCGGTCCCTACGACCTCGCCGCCGGGGGAGTTCGCCGCCAGGCCATGAAAAAACCGTGCGGCCGGCCGCACGGTTCGGGGAAGTTCATCGAGCATGCAGGTGTTTTCCCCTGCATGGCCCTGGCCCGGGGCTTACTCGCCCTTGCCGGCCTTCAGCTTGGCGTAGAACGCCGTCCGCTTGTCGGCGATGCGGCGGCGGGTGCTGGGCTGGCCGCCGATCTCCGGGCCCTCCTCGTTGCCCACCAACTGCAGCAGGCAGAGCTCGCCGGCGTCACCGATGCGGTGACGGCCGAGCTTGACGATGCGGGTGTAGCCACCGGCGCGATCCGCGAACTTGGGGGCCACGCGGTCGAAGATGTGCTTGACGAGCTTGGGGCTCTTGCGCAGCTCGCCATAGCGGTTGCGCTCGACCTCGCTGCTCGCGGGCAGGTCGAAGAACTGGCGACGCTGGTCGCGCAACTTCTCGACGAAGTCCTTCTCCTGCTCGCTGGGAGCCTTCGAGAGGAAGAGCCACTCGAAGCCGCGACGATCGCCGCCAAGCTTGGCGATGATGTTGCGGCGAGCCGCGAGCGTGCCCGACTTGGCGGCGGTGATGATCTTCTCGACCATCGGCTGCACGGCCTTGGCACGCGGAATCGTCGTGACGATCTGGCCGTGCTCGAAAAGACCCGCCGCGAGATTCCGCAGCGTCGAGGCGCGGTGCGCCGTCGTGCGACCCAACCTGTAACCAGCTCGACCGTGACGCATATGCCTGCTCCCTACCGCGAGCGACGCGGCGGATGACGAACTCAAGACCGGCGGACGCCTCGCTAGCGCGCCCTGCCGCCCCGCGCCAAAGGCGGGGAACCAATCCTGGGCCTTGATTCTAGCCGCTCATTCGAGAGCGGACGAGAACCACACCCACGCCCGATCCTACCGAGAACCTGACGAATGCCGCCCGCGGGCCTTCACCCGCGGACGGGATGGAATCATTCAACCCGGTCGTCACGGGCCGTCCGCAACAGCCCGTGGTCCCCGCGACTCAGATGGTGATCTGCGGAGCCGTGACCTGGAACCCGTCGGGCAGGGGCATGCCCAGATCCATGCCGATGTCCTGCAGCTTGCGCTTGACCTCGCGGAGCGAGGTGCGACCGAACGAGCGGAGCTTGAGCAGGTCGGCGTCGGTCTGCGAGACCAGCTGCGCGACCGTGTCGATGCGGGCCGACTCGAGGCAGTTGCTCGCGCGGACCGAGAGCTCGAGCTCGGAGATGGGCATGTTGAGCTTGCGGATGAGCTCCTCGTCGACGCTGGCCGCCGCCGCCGCCTCCTCGCTCACGCGCTCCTCGCCCAGTTCGAAGTACTGGACGAAGGGGTTGAGGTGCTTGCGGAGGATCTTGGCGGCCTCGACCAGGCCCATCTCGGGGGTGACGGTGCCGTTGGTCCAGATCTCGAGGGAGAGCTTGTCGTAGTTGGTGCGCTGACCGACGCGGGTCTCCTCGATCTTGTAACGCACGCGCTGCACGGGCGAGTAGAGGGCGTCGACGTGGATGAGGCCGATCTCCTGCTCCTCCTCCTTGCCGTAGTTCTCGCTCGCCGGAACGTACCCGCGACCCTTGGTCACGTTGAGTTCCATCTCGAAGTCCACCGCGTCGGTGAGCGTCGCGATGACCAGGTCCTTGTTGAGGATGTTGATCGAGGTGTCGGCCTGGATCATGTCCGCCGTGACCTCGCCGGGGCCGCGGGCCGCCAGCTTCATCACGCGGGGCTCGTCGCCCTCCATCTTGACGATGAGGTTCTTGACGTTGAGGACGATGTCCGTCACGTCCTCCATCACGCCCTTCATCGAGGAGAACTCGTGCTGGACGCCCTTGATCTTGATGCTCGAGACCGCCGCCCCCTCGAGGGACGACAGCAGCACGCGACGCAGGCTGTTGCCCACCGTCGTGCCGAAGCCACGCTCGAAGGGCTCCACGGTGAAGCGGCCGTACACGTCGGACTTGAACTTGGGGTCCTGGATCACCTTGTTGGGGAGTTCCAGGCCACGCCAGCGAACGCGAGTCGTCATGAAAATGCCCTCTCTGTCATCTCGGCTGCCGGCCGACACTCGCCCGGGCGGACGCGCGTCGGCGTGGGGAACAGTCGCGACGGTCGCGGCACCATCGAGAGCAGCCGAGTCGCTCTCGCGGGCCTTCTGCCGCCGCTTGCTCACGAAATCGCCCCGGTCGCCATCGCGCCCGGGACGCAAGTCCTGCATGCGAAATCAGACGCGACGACGCTTCGTCGGGCGGCAGCCGTTGTGCGGGACCGGCGTGTGGTCCTCGACCGCCGTCACGCGAAGGCCCGCCGCGGTCAGGCCGTTCACCGCGCTCTCGCGGCCCGCGCCCGAACCCTTGATGCGGATCTCGACCTCGGTCATGCCCATCTTCCGGGCCTTGCCCGCGGCCTGCTCGGCCGCACGCGTCGCGGCGAACGGGGTGCTCTTGCGGGCGCCCTTGAAGCCGATCGTGCCCGCCGAGTCCCACGCCAGCGTCTCGCCGTTCGTGTCCGTGATCGTCACGATCGTGTTGTTCTGCGTGCTCTTGATGTGCACGATGCCCCGAACCACGTTCTTGCGAATCTTGCCCTTCTTGGCCATTGATGTCTCCTCGGATCAGCCGACCCGCGTGGGGTCGTCCCCGATGTGTGTGCCCGATCCAACCACGCCCTCGACTCGACCCCGCGCCGTGTCTCACGGTCGCGACGTCGCGACGGGACGATCACTTCGCCTTGACGCTCTTCTTGCCGGCCACCGTCTTCTTCTTGCCCTTGCGGGTGCGGGCGTTGCTCTGCGTCCGCTGACCGCGGACGGGAAGCCCCTTGCGGTGACGGTCGCCGCGGTAGCACTTGATGTCCTTCAGACGCTGGATGTTCTGCTGCACCTGACGGCGCAACGCACCCTCGACCAGGTATTCGGCGTCGATCACCGCGTTGATCTGAGCCAGCGCGGCCTCGTCCACCTCGTTCGAGCGCTGGTCAGGATCGACCTTCGCCTTCTCGAGGATCTCCTTCGCGAACTTCGGGCCGATGCCGTGAATGTACTGCAGCGCGAAGTACATCTTCTTCTTGTCGGGGACGTCGATGCCGGCGATACGAGGCACTGTTCAGACTCCTTGGCGGTTCGGGCCACGGTCCCTTCCACGGGAACCGACCCTCGCCCTTGCTCTTGTGTTCACGCCCGGCGCATCGCAGCCCCGAGCTCAACGGCGATTCAGCCCTGCACCTGCTTGTGCTTGGGATCCGACTTGCAGATGACCCGCAGCTTGCCCTTGCGACGGACCACTTGGCACGAGCTGCACATCTTCTTGACGCTTGCCTTGACCTTCACGTGTCACCTTCCAGTCTTGACCTGACTTCACCTGTGAACCCGCGCCCCGTCGCCCGATGGCCGTTCGCGTCGAACGCATGACGGCCCCCGTCGCGACGAGTGGGGCCCCGATCATAGACCCGCCAAGCCAACAAGTCACGCGAACCGCTCGAGCCGCCCTGTGGCTGCCCTGCGCGTCTGCGACCGTGTTTGGGCTTCGATCGGATGGGCAGGGGCCCTCCGGCTCCATCGCCGGCCCTCTGCCATGCCGCTCAGTGACGGAACGTGATGCGGGCCTTGCTCAGGTCGTAGGGGCTGATCTCGACCGTCACCCGGTCGCCCGGCAGGATGCGGATGTAGTTCATCCGCATCTTCCCCGACACGTACGCCAACACCTCGGACCGCTGCTCATTGGGCAGTTGCACCTTGAACATGGCGTTGGGCAACGCTTCCGTCACCACCGCCTCGAACGTGAACTTGTCGTCCTGCTTGCCCATGAAAGTCCTGTGTCTCCTCGCTCGCGATCGTTCCAAGGGCGACAGTCGCCCGGCCCCAAGGATATCCCGCCCGCTTCACCTGCGTTCTGCCGCCCGTTCCAACGTCCGTCCCAAGGCCTCGACCACCTCCGTCGCCTCGATCCGTTCCATCAGTCGCACTCCCGATGCCCGCTTGTGGTCGAGGGACTCCCACGCAGCGACGTGCTGAATCACCTCATGGCTCCGCCCGAAAGGACCCACCCGGTCGACTCGCGTGGGCCCGAACAACGCCACGGTCGGCCGCGACAGGCCCACCGCCAGGTGCAAGGCCGCCGAGTCGTTGGCCACCACCGCCCGCGATGCGTCGATGCACGCCATCAGACCCGCGACATCGGTGGCGCCGACGAGATCAATGACCCCCTCGTCGCCATGCGCCAGCGAGGTCACCGCCTCGCACTGGGCACGCTCCCCCCGCCCGCCCACGACCGCCACGCCAAAGCCCCGCTGCCGCGCCGCCCTCGCCACCGCCGCGAACCGATCGGCCGGCCACTGCTTGGCGGGCCACCGCGACGTCGGCGCCAGCACCACGTAGGGCCGCTTCGCCCACGCCTGCGCCGAGAGCCACGCCGCACCCGGCGGCGGCACGTACAGCCGCATGTCCGTCACCGGCACGACGCCCGCCGAAGCGACCACCGCCAACATCCGCTCGACGGCGTGCATCTCGCTCGTCGCCGCCGCCCGCGTGGTGTACGCCAGCCACCCGAACTCGCGGGCGTCGCCCAGCCCGATCCGCGAGGGCGAACCCGTCGCCCAGGCCATCGCCGCACTGCGGGCCAGACCCTGCAGGTCGAGCACGCAGTCGTACCTCGCGCTTCGCAGCGTGCGCACGAACGAGACCAGCGGCCCGGGATCAAGCCGTCGCAACGCCTGACGAATCCGCCTCTTCGGGAAACTCACCACGCTCGACACCGCCGGGTGGTGCGACACCACGGCCTCGAACCCCTCCTCGACGAGCCAGTCGATGCGGGCGTCGGGAAAGGCAAGGCGCAGGCTCGCGGCCGCGGGCACGCTCCTCGCCACGTCGCCCAAGGCGCTGGGCCGGATCAGCAGGATTCGTGTCGGGATCGCAGCCACGCGAGTGGAGCGTAGTCGGCCTCGGTTGATGCATGGAGCGTCAGGTCGGTTGGCGAACGCCCCCGGCGTTCGCCGATCGCGGTGCGATCGGCAGGCCGCCCTCGATCACTCGCTCATCGCCGACAACACCTCGGCGAGCGTCGTCTTGCCCTCGCGCACCTTCGTGAAGCCGTCCTGCAGCAGCGTCGACAGTTCCCCCTCGCGCTGGGCCGCCGCCGCGATCCCCGGGGCCGCCGTGCGCTCCATCACCATGTGGCGAGTCGCCTCGCTCAGTCGCAGCAACTCGTACACGCCCAGTCGCCCGCGATAGCCCGTCTGGCGACAGGCCCTGCACCCGCGCCCTCGCATCAGGGCGGCTCCGGGCGCGAGCCCCAGCGCCGCGGGCACGTCCGCCGCGTCCGGCACATAAGCCTCCGCGCACTCGCGGCAGATCCGTCTCACCAGCCGCTGAGCCAGCACGCCCTCGAGCGACGAGGCCACCAGGAACGGCTCCACGCCCATGTCCAGCAGTCGCGTCACCGATCCCGCGGCGTCATTGGTGTGCAGCGTCGAGAAGACCAGGTGCCCCGTCAGCGACGCCTGCACTGCCGTCTCGGCCGTCTCCTTGTCGCGGATTTCGCCGATCATCACGACGTCCGGGTCGTGACGCAGGATCGACCGCAGGCCCGACGCGAACGACAGGCCCACCTGCGTGTTCACCTGGATCTGGTTCACGCCCCTGACGTGATACTCGACCGGATCCTCGACCGTGATCACCTTGATCTCGTCGCTCACGATCCGGTTGAGCGAGGCGTACAGCGTCGTGCTCTTGCCCGAGCCCGTCGGCCCCGTCACCAGCACGATGCCGTGCGGCCGCTCGATCAGCGACGCCCAGCGGTCCTTCACGCCCGCCGGCATGCCCAGGTCCTCGAGCGACATCAGGACCGCCGTCTTGCTCAGCACGCGGAGCACCACGCCCTCGCCAAAGAGCATCGGGATCACGCTCATGCGCAGATCGAACTCCTGCGCCCCGCCCCCCTGGGGCATGCGATGACGGAACGTGATGCGTCCGTCCTGCGGCTTGCGCTTCTCGGCGATGTTCAGGTTCGCCATGATCTTCAGGCGACTCACGATCGCCGCGCCGAAGCGGTGGATGGTGGCCGGCACGTTGGCACGCTGCAGCACGCCGTCGATGCGGTACCGCACCGCCAGCTCGTGCTCGTACGGCTCGATGTGCACGTCCGTCGCCCGCTCCGAGATCGCCTCGGCCAGGAGGTCGTTCACCAGCCGAATGACCGAGGCCTCCTGCGCCTGGTCCGCCTCGTCGACGGGCTTGGCCTCGACCTGCGACGCCGCCTGCCCCTGCGACATGGCGTCGAGCGTGTCGCCGCCCACGCCGTAGTTGGCGCGGATGAACTTCTGCAACTCCTCCTCGTCGGCCAGCACCGTCTCGATCGAGCAGCCCGTGAGCAGACGCAACTCGTCGAGGGCCGCGATGTCGTACGGGTCGCTCGTGGCCACCCGCAGCGCGGCGCCCTCCTTCGCGATGGGCACGCACCGCTGCCTGAAGACCAGCTTGGCCGGCAACATGCCCAGCACCGCCGGTTCCACGACGCACGAGGCCAGGTCGACCACCGGCATGTGGAACTGCTCGCCCACGGCCGCCAGCACGTCCTGGCGCGAGGCCAGACCCAGACGCACGATCACCCGATCAAGCCGCTCGCCGCTCGATCGCGATTCGGCGATCGCCTGCTCGAGCTGCTGGTCGTTGATGACGCCGCGGAGAACCAGGGAGGGGCCGATGGGCATGTGGTGCCTTGATGGTACCCCCTCCTCGCCTGGTCCCGATCCGCAGGTGTCACGATTCGCCAGCCCCCGCGTCCGCAAACCCGACGCGAGCGTCGCTATCGGAACCTCCCCCAATCGCGAAGCGATTCACGTTGACAGCCGGGGGTTGCGGCGGCTGGCCGCAACCCCCGGTCACGCGACAAACGCCCCCGACCCCGACGGGGTCGCCGTGGGAACGTGCATGGCGTTCGATGGCGCGGCGACGTTGCATGCGGCGGCGTCGGGCCGTTCCCACGTGAACGCCCTCGGCGTTCGGTCGCGTTGGTCACGGCGTCCGGGGGTGTCGGCGAAACGCCGACACCCCCGGTCACGCGACCCCAGCACCCACGACCCCGAAGG
>CAIYWI010000021.1 GCA_903929885.1 uncultured Phycisphaerales bacterium | reverse complement strand
TGGTGGCCGATCAGGGCCTGACGCGGGCGGGCTGCTGGGCGCACGCGCGGCGGAAGTTCGTCGACGCTCAGGGGAGCGCCCCGGCGATCGCCCGCGAGGCGGCGACGCTGATCGGCGGGCTCTTCGCCATCGAGGCCAGGATCAGGGGTCTCGACGCGGCGGCACGCACGGCGACCAGGCAACGCGAGACCATGCCGCTGCTGGCGACCATCGAGGAGCGTCTGCACGCGTGGCGCCGCGAGCTGCTGCCCAAGCACGAGATGACGCAGGCGGTGAACTACGCGCTCAACCAGTGGAAGGAGCTGAGCGTCTTCGCGGGCGACCAGCGGGTGCCCATCGACAACAACGCAAGCGAGCGGGACATGAAGCGGGTGGTGCTCAACCGCAAGAACAGCCTGTTCGTGGGCAACGAACGCGGCGGGGAGACGGCGGCGATCCTGTCGAGCCTGACGGCGACGTGCAAGCGTCACGGCGTCGACCCGCAGCTCTACCTGACGCAGGCGTTGACGAACGTGCCGCAGGCGAGCGGGACCGACCTCGAACGCTGGCTCCCGGACCGGTGGAAGGTCGAGCAGGCCCACCGCGTGAAGCGGCTTGACGGGTGACGAGGGGTGTAGTTCGTGGAGCGGTCACCATCGACCCGAGCTGTCGGGCGCGATGCAGGCCATCCGTAGCAGGTTAGGGAAGCGATCGACCGCCTAGGGGTAGCTCCTGCCCGATTGAGCAAATCCCGCCATCGCCAACAAGGTGCGATGAGGACTCGGCGATGATCTCACGCCCTCGCCGCTGTGGTAGCTCGGAGTGCAGCAGCTGGCAGCGGCCGACTTGGCAATGATGGGCTCTAGACAAGATGAATGAATGGAGCGACGAATGCGAGCGAGCGGCGAGACTAAGGGGTGTGTCGTTGGTTAGGCAGTCACAAAACCTCGAGTCAGAGTTTTGCCAGCCGCCAGGTGCTTGCTGATTGATCTATTCGCAGCATGGCGGATCTGCTTCAGTTGATGAAGTCTCCGGACCCGGTCCGACACATGACGGTACTCTCATTACTGTGGACCCCATCGGGTGGCAGACCAGCCGGACGCATACACGCCGCGAGATCTCGGACCCCTGAACGGAGGCGGTTGCTTGAGGGCGTAGTCCGAGGCCCCCTCATCGCACCCTGCCGTTCATCGGCGATGCAAACTGGGGCAAATGTCGAATAAGTACATACCCGAGCACTATCATCGGCAGAGCCTGCGCGAGTTCCATGAAGCTCACCCCAAGCCGAACTTGCTCGAGCACCAACCAGACCAAGTAGGGAATCCAAACCAGAAGCATGCATATCACGGCCCCTCGCGCTCTTGCAGAACCAATCCAAGTGGCACTCAGCCAACCCAGGAGGCAGGACGCGAGCAATGGAACGGTGGTCATGGCAACCATGGGAAACAACCTCTGGGATGGACTCCAAGCTGAGAAATCGAACACTCTTCCCACCGCGTCCCAGAGATGCAAAAGCGCTCGAATCGCAAGTGGAAATGGGGCCGCGTGTCGTACTTGCCAGCTCCCCTTGTCACTTTCACCTGCGAACCCGGACGCAGTTGCCGCGGCAACATTAAACCAGAAACAAAACGACCCAAGCGACAAGTTTGTCGGGCGACGCAGACCGTCTACCGCTACATCGGCTCCACACTCCGGACATCTGCTTGCCGACATACCGACCAGGTCATACCGGCAGGCCCGACAAGCACCGGGCCTGAATGCCCAGATACCGCCATACACGCGACGCAGCGAAACTACCTGACCTGAAAGGCAGACGAACAATGGCGCCTGCGCGGGGATGTTTAAGAACGCCAAGCGCCCCGGAATTGGCAACGTCGCAGCGAAGCCAACCCAGAACATGTACGTCAACGCATACAACGAACCAGATACCAACGCGATTTGCAGTACACGATGTCGAATTTCCCAAGAGGATCTTGAGCTCATCAGAATCACCGCTGCGATAACGGAAATCAGAACTGCCGCAACCGAGATTGCTACCGTCACAAGAAAAGGCAACGACGGATCCTCGGCCACTCGCCAAGATGGCGAGAGGACACTTCGTACAGCAGTCACCGTAGAAACCCCAAACCAGTGTGCAAATGGCGAAAATGCTATCGAGGCCGCAGCCCCTCCAACCAAGGTTGTATCGAGTATGCGGCGAAACTCCGAAACTCCGGAAAACATCAAGGATGCTCCTCAGTCGGAACTGGACCCCGATAGCAACAGGCTTTCTGTATTTTGGAAATCACTGAGTCTATGAAATTTGTGTAAGAGAACTGCGTGTCAATCTGGTTCAACTTCGGATCCATTTTCCCAGTCGGCACAAATCCTGTTGACGGATACCCAACTTCAACAGCCGCCTGCAAATAACTTATGTCCTCGAGCCGTGGAGAAATCTGCGGAATAGGGAGTTTCGCGGAACACATAACACATCGACCCCACGAACCACCAAGGGATTGACAGAGCTGCATAAAATACTGCCTGTGCCGAGCGGGGTAGTTTGCGATGAAGTCTGGACACCTCCCGGTGTGACACGAGGCCGGATCAAGAGATTGACCGGCCAAGAACTTCTGATGAGGGTACTTTTCCAATCTCGGGTCGCGCACGGAATCGAGCCCGTGCCCGTCGGGCGCGAGATAAAGCACTTCGACTCCGCTAGGACTCAGCCAAACATGCGCATACGCGTCACCTAATGCGTGAATGATCACACCTCGCTCTGCAAGAGTTAATGTGGGATCTCCGAGGAGCTTTAGCAAACACTGCCTTCGCAAGTCTGCATATCCACCAGTCAGTGAGTGCAATTCTCGCGTGACCCTGAACATCCATCGCGATCTCTGCACTTTTTCGGCTTCCGTTTTACGAACCTGACCTGTGGACCAATCCGTCTTGTAGTTCGTGACGAGCGTGAACGCATCCGTTGTCTCCAGCTCGTCCGGCAGCTGGCTGTAGAACGCGAGAACATCTGCTTCATCAACACTAAGGCCCGCGCACCTCGCTGCAATAAATGTTGTGTACAAATGTCCTGCAGCGCCGTACTGACCTCTTGCGTCAATCTGGTTTGTTGGAGCTCCACTGACGAACGCCTGGAGATTCATCCCCCCCCGCTCCCCAATCGGATCCCTGTTCAACCACCTGCCCGTGCCCGCGTTGTAGTACCTGTACCCGTAGTAGACCAGACCGCTCTCGCCGTCGGTGTACTTCGTGCTCCAGCGGATCGGGTTGTCGGCCGCCAAGTCGCCCTCGGACGTCAGCGTCTCGCCGAAGGGGCCGTACTCGTACTTCGCGCGGACACGGCCAAGGTCATCTAGCGCGGCCATCACGTTGCCATTGCCATCGAACACGTACCGCAGCGTGTTGCCGCCGGTGCCGTTCACCTCGCCGCCCAGGCTGCCATCTGCACGCGTCCAGCCCAGAACCAGGCCGCCGATACCCCCGGCGCCCTGCTCGCTGCCTGAGAGGTCAAGGCCCCACGCAAACGTCCGCACGCTCGCGTCCGTGATGTCCAGCTCGGCCAAGAGGTTCCAGCCGTCCCAGACGTACTTGGAGAGCCCCACCTGCGACCAGCCCACCGGGGCCGAGACCGCCCAAGCGGGCAGCGTCTCCGGTGCGGCGTCAGAGCCGGGTCCGGCCACCGAGGCCGTCGCCCCGTCGATGACCGAGGTGGTGGCCCCGATCGTCTCTGGCTCACCCAGGGGCCCGCCGGGGGCCTCTGCGACCGCGACGGGCACGTACATGCGCTTGACGTTGCGGCGTGACATGAAGTCGTAGCCGAACTCGACGCGCTGCCGCGGCATCGCCGTGGGCAGGTCAGTCCTGCTCTCCATCCAGATCAGCCGGTTCTCGCCGTCCCACCCGTAGTTCCACCGGCCGTCCTGCAGCAGGTTGCCGTCCACATCGTGGGTGAAGGCCTCGGGGTCCTTGGGCAGGAACACCCAGAGTTCCTTCTCGCTGCCTGCGTGGGTTGGGTCGGATTCAACAAGCACCTGTTCAAACCTCGCCGCGGCGGAGTTGGTCCAAGAGAGCTTTTTCTGATAGTACTCCAGCAGGCGGAAGTCGACGGGCACCGTGTTGCCGCCCGTGGTGATGCTCACCGGGTACGACGCCAACGGCGCGTACCCCATGATGTCAACGCTGCCGGGGGAGCCGCGGCCGGTGTACATGTTGAGCAGGTTCGAGGTGTAGTTGGCCGTCCGCAGGTTGTTGCCCGAGGCATCGCCGCCAGCCTTGGCCTGGGTGCGGTTGCCGATGTCGTCGAAGGTGTACTCAAACTGCTGGCCGGGGATTGGCGCGCCGGTGCTCGAGTAGCGCTTGCCGGAGCTCACCTCGCCCAGGTCGTCGTAGACGTACTGCCAGTAGGACCCGTCGGCCAGCGTGGTGCGGGTGCGCTCGTTGGCCGCGATCCGAATGAACGGCTGGGCCGTGGAATCGCACCCCCGGGGCGGCACGCGTGCTCGCGCCCGTGCACCCAGGGCTCGCCCGCAAAGCCGGGCAGCGCCCTGGGCTACCGGCTGGTTCGCCCCAAAGCGGGCGAGAAGAGGGACGCGGGGTCGGCTCTTGCCCGTCAGCCCGCTCGGCGGGCGTCCCGTGGCGTGCCGTGGTGCGTGGCCCGGCTTGGCGGGCAAGCCCACGGCATGGGGGCCGATTCGCGGAGGTGGCGCGAGCCGGGTCGATGTCGCGAGCGAGCGGGACATGAAGCGGGTGGTGCTCAACCGCAAGTAAGCGTTCGAGAATCGACGTCGCCGCTCGATCCCGTCGATGGGCTGTTCGCGGGGCTCCCTGCTAACGGGCAGCCTTGCCTGAGGGTTCGCCGCGATCCACCGATCCGGCAGCAGCGGCATGAGTTCCTCGTCGGAGGGCGCGTCGCCCAGGTGCGCCAGACGCGTGGTCACGTCCGTCAGGTACGCCCACGGCTCGACCTCGTGCAGCTTCGCGCTGCCGATCAGGCTGAACCACGCCGCCGCGGCCTTGTCGCCGAACCGGCTCCCGGCGAACTGCCAGTTCTTGCGTCCCACCGCCACCGCGCGAAGGCTCCGCTCGCAGGCGTTGTTGTCGATCTCGAGGTGA
>CAIYWI010000020.1 GCA_903929885.1 uncultured Phycisphaerales bacterium | reverse complement strand
CCTGATCGGCAGCGCGAAGCTGCACGAGGTCGAGCCGTGGGCGTAGCTGACGAATGTGCCCGCACGTCTGGCGCCAATGGGCGACTCGCCCTCTGACGAGGAACTCGTGCCGCTGCGGCCGGGTCGGTGGATCGCGGCGAACCCTCAGTCAAGGCTGCCCGTGAGCAGGTAGCCCCGCGAACAGCCCGTCGACGGGATTGAGTGGCGACGTCGATTCTGGAACGCTTACGAGTCCTTCAACAGGCGGCTTCGTGACGGATGCCTGAACATCGAGGTGTTCCACAGCCTTCGGGAGGCGAGCGTGATCATCAACAACTACCGCCGGCACTACACGGGGCCGCATGGGACCGCGGGTAGAAACGCATGCTCATTCCTTGCCGCGAAGCGGGCAGCCGATCAGAGCTGCTCATACCCTGTCTTTCTCGATTCCCCACTTCAGGACATCCCGAACCCTTATGGCTCAAAACCTGACCCTTGCCAAGCTCGAAAGCCTCCTCCTCGCCGCCTGCGATATCCAGCGCGGCAAGATGGACGCTTCCGACTTCAAGGAGTTCATTTTCGGCATGCTCTTCCTGAAGCGGATGAGCGATCAGTTCCTCGCCGACCGTGCCGCCATGAAGGCCGACCTGGAGTCCAAGGGGACGAAGGCCGCCGTCATCGAGAAGTTGCTCGGCAACTCCGACAAGTACGCCTTCTTTGTCCCTGAAGAGGCGCTCTGGGAAAAAGTTCGGCACATCAAGACCAACGTCGGCAACAAGCTCAACAAAGCCCTCGCCGCCATCGAAGACGCCAACCCCAACACCCTTCAGGATGTCCTCAAGGGCATCAACTTCAACAAGAAGATCGGGCAGAAGCCCCTCGACGACGAAGTCCTTGTTGAACTGATCCAGAACTTCGACGCCATCTCCCTCCGCAACGAGGACTTTGAGTTCCCTGACCTTCTCGGCGCGGCCTACGAGTACCTCATCAAGTTCTTCGCCGACTCAGCAGGCAAAAAGGGCGGCGAGTTCTTTACTCCGCCCGAGGTCGTCCGCACGCTCGTCCAACTGATCGAACCCGCCGATGGCATGAGCATCTACGACCCCTGCGTGGGTTCGGGCGGCATGCTCATCCAGTCCAAGACGTTTGTTGAGGAGGTCGGCGGCAACCCCCGCAACCTCGAACTGCTGGGGCAGGAAAACAACGGAACGACCTGGGCCATCTGCCGCATGAACATGATCCTGCATGGCGTCGTCGCGGCGGACATCCGCCAAGGCGACACCATCAAAGACCCCCAGCATCTCGACAAGAACGAGCTTCGGACCTTTGACCGCGTCATCGCCAATCCACCCTTCAGCCAGAACTACAAGCGGGCAGACCTGAAGTTTGACGGTCGATTCCACACCTTCATGCCTGAGACGGGCAAGAAGGCGGACCTGATGTTCGTCCAGCACATGATCGCCGTCTTGAAGCCCAAGGGGCGCATGGCCGTCATCATGCCGCATGGCGTTCTTTTCCGCGGCGGCGCAGAAAAGGAAGCCCGCCAGAAGTTCATCGACAGCGGCGTCCTTGATGCCGTCATCGGGCTCCCGCCCGCCTTGTTCTACGGCACTGGCATCCCCGCCTGCATCCTCGTCGTCAATAAGAACGGCGCGAGCAGCCGCAAGAGCGTCCTGTTCATCAATGCCGACCGCGAGTACAAGGAAGGCAAGAACCAGAACTCGCTGAGGCCCGAGGACATCGAGAAAATCTCGCATGTCTACCACAACCGCCAGAGCGTCCCCAAGTACAGCCGCGAGGTCTCGGTCGATGAACTCAAGCGCGAGGAGTTCAACCTCAACATCCGCCGCTACGTGGACAACTCGCCGCCGCCTGAGCCGCATGATGTCAAGGCCCACCTCTTCGGCGGCATCCCCACCGTCGAGGTCGATGCCCTCAAGCCCTACTTCGACTTGTACCCTGGCATTCGGGAACAGATTGTTTCCGCGCGGAAACATAATCACGTCTACTGCGACTTCGCGGCGGGCGTGAAGGAGAAGGACCAGATCAAGCCCCTGATCGAGGCCGCGCCTGGGCTGACGGCCAAGACCAAGGCCTTCCATGCCGCCCTCCAAGTCTGGTGGGACAAGAACGTCGGCTTCATCGAGAAGCTGCCCAAGTCAGGCAACGTCTACGAGCTACGGCGGAAGTTTCTGGGAACGATCACCGAAGCTCTGGAGCCCGAGGGCATCCTCAACGGGTTCAAGGTCCGCGGCTGCTTTGCCAGCTACATGAAGCTCTTGTCTGCCGACTTCAAGTCCATCGCCGCGAGCGGTTGGACGCCCGAGTTGATCCCTGAGGAGGAGATCCTGGAATCACAGTTCCCGGAAGTTCGCGCCGCGCTGGAAAAAGACGAGGCGAGGATCGCCGAGCTTGAAGCGCTGTTCGATGCCGCCGCCGGTGGCGACGATGACGATGAGGGTGGTGATGACGAGGTTGATGTCGATGCTGCTGACGATGGCAGCGGCGTACTGCCCAAGGCCGTCGCCAAGGCGCTGAAGGAGCAACGGAAGAGCCTCAACGGCGACCTCAGCGACAAGAAAAAGCTGGGCAAGATTATCGAAAGAGATCTGAAGGGGCTGGAAGGCGGGCTTCAGGGCAAGACTGAGGCCGCGAGGCTCAAGGGCGAGAAGGCCAGACTGGACAAGGAGATGGCCGAGCTAGAGACGAAGATCGCGGCCATCGACCAGAGGCTCGAAGCCCACGCCAATCTGGAGGAGGAACTCAAGACCCTGAGGGCCAACATCCGTGCTGGCGGCAAAAAGAAGGACGAACTGATCGCCGCGGCGCGGGCGAAGATCACGCCCGACCAAGCGAAGACCCTTATTCTCGTTCGTCTGCGAAAGGTGCTTGGCGAGCAGTTCGATGGCTACCTCCGCCAGCATCAGCGCGGTCTCATCGCCGCGGTTGAGAATCTGCATGACAAATACGCGGTGACGGCTCAAACGATCCTCGACGAACGCGACCGCGAAGCGAAGACTCTCGACGGGTTCCTTGTGGAGTTGGGCTATGCCTGAGTTCCCAACCACCCCACTTGTGAATCACTTCGAGATCGAGATCGGCGGGACGCCATCTCGCGACAAGCCCGAATACTGGTCTACTGAAGGCTCGCCCGGTCACAAATGGATGGCCATTTCAGACTTCGGGCCTCGTCGGATTACCGAGACGGCAGAACAAGTTTCAGAAAGTGGTTTTCGCCATTCCAATGCAAAGCGGGTCAGCGAAGGAACGCTGATGATGAGCTTCAAGCTCACCATTGGAAGGGTCGCTTTCGCTGGGTGCGATCTGTTGACCAACGAAGCCATCGCTGCGTTCGTTCCGAAGGATGGCGAGATCGTCCCAGATTTTCTTTACCACGTTCTTCCTGGCGTTGCGCTCGGAGCGATTTCAGACACGGCTATCAAAGGCGCGACGCTCAACAAGGCGAAGCTCCGTAAGCTGCCGATCCCGAAGCCCGCGCCGTCAGTTCAGCGTCGCATCGCCAAGATTCTGACGACGGTTGACAACCAGATCGAGAAGACCGAGGCGTTGATCGCGAAGTATCAGTCCATCAAGCAGGGGCTGATGCACGATCTGTTTACCCGCGGGGTTGATGAGCATGGCCACCTCCGCCCCAGCCGCGATCAGGCTCCGCAGTTGTACAAGGAATCGGAGCTTGGGTGGATTCCGAAGGAATGGACGCTCGAACAGGCGTCGCGCGTCTGCCGCGAGATTGTTGTTGGAATCGTCATTCAACCGGCAAGGCACTACGTCAACGAGGGAGTGCCGGCGCTGCGCTCCGCAAACGTTCGAGAGGATGGCGTCGTTTGGGGAGACATGGTCTTTATCAGCGAAGCCTCTAATCGGCTGTTGTCGAAGAGCAGCCTGAAAGCGGGCGACCTTGTTTCGGTTCGTACTGGATATCCCGGTACAACTGCTGTCATTCCGCCGTCGCTTGATGGGTGCAACTGCGTGGATCTGATCATTTCGCGTCCTGGGCCGAGGATTCGGGCTGAGTACCTCTCGCTCTGGATCAACTCTGATTTCGGCAAGGGTCAGGTGCTCCAGGGCCAAGGCGGACTCGCGCAGCAACATTTCAACGTTGGCGAGATGAAAGAACTGCTCGTTGCCGTTCCGACGCTTAAGGAGCAAGAGGTCATCGAAGAGCGACTGTGGTCGATTCGACGACGCATGCGAACCGAGATTGCCCATCTGTCCAAGCTCCGCTCGCTGAAGCTCGGCCTCATGCAGGATCTGCTGACCGGGAAAGTGCCGGTGAAACCGGAGCACAGTGATCAGGACAACGGCATTACGCCCAATGGCGCGACCAAAGCGGGCGTGAAGTCGCGAGGGGAGGGCATCCATGCCTGAACCCAGCGTCAGGGGGCCGCGAGCATGACGGCCTCGAACGCCATCACCATCGCCAATGACGAGACGCTTGGGGCGCTCATTTCTTCCGCGCGCGAAAAGATCGTCTTCCTCGCCCCCGCAGCGACGGAGGGGGTCGCCAAGGCTCTGGTTGCCGCCTGGAGGCGTTTGGGGAGGGACAAGGTCTCGGTCATCCTTGATGTTGACCCCGAGGTCTACCGCCTTGGGTACGGCGATCCTGCAGCGCTGACGATGCTGGAGGAGGTTGGTCAGGAGCTCCAGACCATGCTCCATCGGCAGGCTGGAATCCGAATCGGCTTGCTGATCGTTGATGATCAGACGATGGTCTTCTCCCCCACGCCGCGGCTGATTGAGGCGGGGCCAAAGAAGGCAAGCCAGCCCAATGCCATTTTGCTGGGCGCCGCGCCGGCGAAGATCGCGGCGGAGCTTGGGCAAGGTCCAGAGGGCGTCAAGGCTCAGAAGGTTGGCCTGGACAAGGCCGACCTCGCGACGATTGCCGAGGTCAAGACGGAGTTGAAGGAGAACCCGCCGCTGTCGTTCGACATCGCCCAGAAGGTTCGGGTCTTCAACGCCTACTTCGAGTTTGTCGATCTGAGCCTGGAGTCGGTCCTGATTCAGAAGCGGTCGGTCAAGCTGCCGCCTGACCTGGCGAAGTTCACGACTGACGAGGAGTTGAACAAGGCGATCAAGACCTCAGTCGGACTGATTGGGGACCATCCTGAGCTTTCGGGCGGGCGCATGAAGGTCTACTGCGACGCCATCCGCAAGCGATACCTTGTTGTCCTCCGCGGGTACAAGCCTGTTGTTCTGCGAAAGAACAAGGCTGCGTTTGAGGAGCGGATCGGACGGCTGCGGAAGCGGGTCGAGGAATTTGGCGAGAAGCAGGAGCAGGAGCTCCAGAAGGCCATCGACGCCACGCGCGACCGATTGACCGCCCAGATCCTGCCTCGAATCGTCAAGGCTCCGCCGTCGCGATGGTTGCGGTTCATTGGTCAGAATCCGAGCGAGGCTGATATCCGCGACATGCTGGCGCAGGAGTTGGGCGATGTTCTTGGATCGGCGGCGGACATCGTCGGCAAGATGAGGGTCAAGCTCTTGTTCATGGGGGTGACGTTCGAGTCACTGACGGACCCCGAGTTCATCAAGGTCGCGCAGAAGGCGCTGCCGGGGCTGAAGCGGTTCCATGATGAGTACGACGCGGCGAAGGGGAAGGACAAGGGCGGCTTGTTCGGAGGCACGCCATGAGCGGCGCTTTGCGCAAGGTCCAAGTCCAGGCCCAAGTGACGGCCCAAGTTGCGGTCTACCTTCAGGCGGTGACGCCATGACCCAAAAGGAACTGGAGGACATTCTCGATGAGCTTCTGAAGCTCCCTGATGAGACCGAGTGGGTCGAGTTCAAGGAGGCGAAAGCGGGCTTTGATTTCAAGGAGCTTGGGCAGTACTTCAGCGCGCTGAGCAACGAGGCCAATCTCAAAGGGAAGAACTGCGCGTGGTTGGTATTCGGCGTGGTGGATAAGACCCACGCGGTTGTCGGCTCGCAGTACCGACCTTTGCGGAAGGATTTGGACAGCCTGAAGTACGAGGTTGCCAAGCAAACAACGGGTGGTGTCACCTTTGTCGAGATCTTCGATGTGGTGCATCCCAATGGCCGCGTCGTCATGTTTCAGATTCCTCCGGCGATTCGGGGCGTTCCCACAGCTTGGCAGGGCCATTACTACGGGCGGGATGGCGAGTCGCTTGTCCCGCTCAATCTTGGGGAGTTGGAGCAAATTCGACAGCAGAGCCGAAGCGAGGATTGGTCGGCGGGAATTGTTGAGGGTGCGACGATTGCTGACCTCGACCTCGCAGCAATCAAACGAGCAAGGGATGAGTTCAAGAAGAAGAATACCAGCCTCGCGGCGGAGGTAGACGGCTGGGACGATGCGACGTTCCTGAACAAGGCCAAGGTCTGCATTCGCGGAAAGATCACGCGTGCGGCGATCATTTTGCTTGGCAAACCAGAGTCCGAAGTGATGCTGTCTCCCGCGAAAGCCCAGATCACTTGGATTCTGAAGGACGAGAAGGGCATCGATAAGGACTACGCCCATTTTCATCCACCGCTGCTGTTGAACTCGGAGGCGGTCTTCGGCAAGATCAGAAACCTGACGTACCGCTATCTGAAGAAGTCCGCCTTGTTCCCTGACGAGGTCAGTCGATACGACCCTTGGGTCATCCGCGAGGCATTGCACAACTGCATCGCCCACCAAGACTACTCGTTGCAAGGCCGCATCAACGTGGTCGAGCAGGACGACAGCCTGCTGTTCACCAACCGCGGCTCCTTTCTCCCCAAGTCGGTTGAAGCGGTGATTCAGCAGGACTCGCCGCCAGATGTCTACCGCAATCAGTTTCTCGTGAATGCGATGGTGGGATTGAACATGATCGACACCATCGGCAGCGGCATCAAGCGGATGTTCGAGACGCAGAGAAAGCGACTCTTCCCGATGCCAGACTTCGACCTGACCGAAGAAAATCGCATCAAAGTCAAAATCACAGGCAAGGTGTTGGATGACAACTACGCGGCGGTGCTGCTGACGCAAACGGAGTTGAGCCTTCCCACGATCATCTCGCTCGACCGCGTTCAGAAGCACTACCCGATCAGCGACGATGAGGCGAAGGCGTTGCGTACCGTGAAGCTCATCGAGGGACGAAAGCCCAATTTCGTCGTCTCCGCGAAGATCGCGGCCCTGACGGACACGAAGGCGGAGTACATCAAGCATCGCAGCCTTGACAAACAGCACTACAAAGGACTGGTCGTTGAGTATCTCAAGAAGTTCGAGGTCGCTGAGAAGAGCGACATCGAGGAGTTCATGCTCGACAAGCTGTCTGAGTCGCTGACCGTCAAGCAGAAGCGAGACTTCGTCCGCAACCTGCTCCAGGAGATGCGGCGCGAGGGGACGATTCGACCCGACAAAGCACGTCGCGGAGCCAAATGGGGATTGGCTAACCCACCATCGGAGGCCGGGGCTTAGCCAAGCTCTAGCCAATCGGCTAGCCAATGGGAGAGAGAAATGGCTTGTTTTCGTGAGGTTTACGAAAGGCCTTCTGGCTAGAGGAGGGCAGACAAGGTCTCCAAACGAGGTCCAAACCGCCATGTCCGAATACAGGTATGTCGAAAAGCCCTTCCTTGATCAACTCGCCGCCCTCGGCTGGGTGGTCATCGATCAGGGCGACGGCGTACCCATCGACCCAGCGAAGAGTCTGCGGACTGATTTCCGCGAGGTCGTCATCAAGGACGAGTTCTTCAAGGCGCTGACGGAACTGAATCGGCTGGACAATGGCGACTGCTGGCTGACGGACTCGCAGAAAGAGGAACTCTACGAGGAAATCAGTGGCGTTCGGCTTGCAACTGGAAACTCGCTGCTCGAAGTGAACGAGGCGATCCTCAAGCTCCTGTTCAAGATTCAGGTGGACCGCAACGAGGTAACGGGCGAGGAATATCCCACCGTCACCCTCATCGACTTTGAGAACCCGGAGAAGAATCGCTTCGTCGCCATCAACCAGTACAGGATCGATACGCCAGGACGGACGAAGGACCACATCCGCCCCGACATCGTCCTCTTCGTCAACGGCATGCCGCTGGTGGTTGTCGAGTGCAAGGATGCCAACGAGTTCACCTCGAACCCGATGTACGAAGCGTACCTGCAACTAATGCGGTACAGCAACCAGAGGCCTGAGACCAAGGCGGCTGGGCTGCGCGAGGGTGAGGAGCGGCTGTTCTTCACCAACCAACTGCTGATCCGCACCTGCGGCGAGAAGGCCGACTACGGGTCGATCACCTCGACGGATGAGGAGTATTTTTTTGTTTGGCGCGACATTTTTCCTGAGGTGAACAGGAAGTACACGCCACCGCTCGGAAAGGAACGGGCGCAGGAGAAGCTGATTCAGGGCATGCTGCCCAAGGCGACGCTGCTAGACATCATCCGCAGCTTTGTCATCTTCATGGATACAGGGAAGCAGAGGGTCAAGGTTGTCCCTCGGTATCAGCAGTATCGAGCGGTCGGCAAAATGCTGACGCGAATGGAGACCGGCGCAAAGCCCGAAGAACGATCAGGCGTTGTCTGGCATACGCAGGGGAGTGGCAAGAGTTTGACGATGGTCTTCGCCATCCGAAAGCTCAGACGGACCGAGACGCTTAAGGATTTCAAGGTTGTCATGGTCAACGACCGCGTCGATCTTGAGGAGCAACTCAGCGAAACAGCGTCCCTTTCTGGCGAGACGGTGACGGTCATCCAGTCCTCGAAGGATTTGAAGGAAAAGCTCGCGACGACCTCCTCGAACCTGAACATGGTGATGATGCACAAGTTCAAGGAGGCGACCGAGCGGAACACCCCCGCGTACCTCGCCAAAGCCCTCAAGGGGGGCAAGCCGGTGCCCGAGTTCGTCAGTTTCGGCGTCATCAACACCTCCGACCGCATCCTGCTGATGATCGATGAGGCCCACCGATCACAAGGGAGCGAACTCGGGGACAATCTTTTCGAGGCATTCCCCAATTCGACCAAGGTCGCCTTCACCGGCACGCCGCTGATCATGGACCGCCATGTCAAAAAGACCTGGCAGCGCTTCGGCGGCTACATCGACAAGTACCGACTCCATGACGCGGTGGAGGACGGGGCGACAGTCCAGATTCTGTACGAGGGGCGGACTGCTGAGACGGCGATCAACGACCCCGCAGGCTTTGAGACAAAGTTCGAGGATCTCTTCAAGGACCGTACTGAGGCGGAACTGATCGCGATCAAGCTCAAGTACGGAACGACGGGCGACATTTTCGAAGCGCCCAAGCGCATCGAGGCCATCGCGAAGGACTTGGTCCGCCACTACGCCGAGAACATCCTGCCCAACGGGTTCAAGGCTCAGGTGGTGTCGTCGTCCAAGATGGCGGCGGTGCTGTACCGCAAGTACATCGACGAGGCGCTGAAGGAGTACATCGCCGCGGAGAAGGCGAAGCCCAACTCGGACGCTGTTTGGATCAAGAAGCTGGAGTTCCTGAAGACCGCGGTGGTGGTTTCCGCGGATGAGACCAACGAGAAGGCAGAGATTACCGCCGCGCGGAAAGAGGGCAAGCAGATGGACGCCGTCGAGAACTTCAAGCGGAAGTTCGAGTATGACGATCCTGAGAAGGCCAACAGCGGCATCGCGCTCCTTTGCGTCTGCGACATGCTGCTGACGGGGTTCGATGCCCCCATCGAGCAGGTCATGTACCTGGACAAGAAGCTGACCGAACACAGCCTGCTGCAAGCCATCGCCCGTGTCAACCGCGTCAGCAAGGGCAAGAGCCGCGGCTACGTTGTTGACTACATCGGTCTTGCCAACCATCTCCGCCTCGCCCTGGCAATCTACGACGGCGCTGATGAGGATGAGCGGCTTGACATCGAGGAGTCGCTGAAGAACATCGAGACCGAAGTGCCGATCCTTGAGAGTCGGTATCAGCGACTGGTGAACCTGTTCAAGGACAAGGGCGTCAAGGAGATCGAAGCGTTCGCTCAGCAGAAGTTGACCGATCCCAAGCAGACCTATGCGGTCCTGGAGCAGGCGGTCGAAGCCCTCAAGGACATCCGCATGCGGACGACCTTCGAGGTCTACCTCAAGCAGTTCATGCAGAGCCTCGACATTGTTCTGCCGCACCCACTGGGGAACCCATTTAAGGTTCCGGTGAAACGATTCGGGTACATTCTCGCGCAAACGAGAGAGCGGTACAAAGACAACAGCCTCAACCTCGCGGGTGCGGGCGAAAAGGTCAAGAGACTCATTGACGAGCATCTGATCAGCCTTGGCATCAACCCGAAGATCGCCCCCATCGAGTTGATTGACCCCAACTTTGTCAAGGGCTTGGCCAAGCACACCGACCCCCGCGCCAAGGCGAGCGAGATGGAGCATGCCATCCGCAAGCACATCAAGGTCCACCTCGAAGAAGATCCTGCGCTGTACACGAAGCTCAGCGAGAAACTCGAAGCCCTGATTCAAAAGCACAAAGAGGATTGGACGGCGCTCTGCAAGGAACTTGATGAGCTGCGTCAGGAGGTCGAGAAGGGACGCGAGGTGACGGAAACCGGCGTAACGCCGGCGGTCGCGCCGTTCCATGACCTGATGGTCGAGATCGCCTATGGCAAGGATGGACCGCCGAAGGGGCAGGAAGAGTTGGTAAAGAAGCTCGCCGCGGCGGTGTTCGGGCTGTTGAAGGAGCGCATCGGGTTGGTTGCGTTCTGGAGCAAGGGGTACGAGGTTGCGCGGCTCAAGGGCGATCTTGCCGAAATGCTTCTGGTCAGCGACATCGACGCCGTCATGGACAAGTCAGACAAATTGGTGACGGAATTGACGGCGTTGGCTCGGGCGCGGCACAAGGATGTGGTCGGTTGATGCGCCAGTACAAAGACATCCTGTACACCCTTTCTCGGAGCCGCCGCAAGACGGCGAGCATCTACATCGAGCGCGACGGCAGCGTTTCTGTGCTGGTGCCCGAGAAGCTCACCGATGCTCAGGTTGACCGCATCATCGAGGTCAAGAGGCCTCAGATCTACAAGGCCATCGCCGAATGGGATGAACTCAATTCCAAGCGGTACACCCGCGAGTTTGTTAACGGCGAGGGATTCCCGTACCTGGGCCGTTCCTATCGCTTGAAGCTGGTCGAGCGTCAGAAGTATCCGTTGGCCCTGAGGGGCGGGTTCTTCTGCCTGAAGTCGAAGGCAACGCCTGCCAGCCGCGTCAGGGCGACGGCCTCGTTCAAGGCGTTCTATCGAAAGCGCGGGCTGATCTGGATTCGGCGGCGCGTCGAGCATTTCAGCAAGCGCATGGGTGTCTCGGTCAAGATCGTCCGCGTCATGGAGCTTCGGCATCGCTGGGCATCATGCTCCCAGAACGGCGCGGTGAACTTCAACTGGCGGACGATCATGGCTCCGCCGACGATCATCGACTACATCATCGTCCATGAACTTGCCCATCTCCTTCATCTGAACCACTCGGCGGCATTCTGGAACGAAGTAGACAAGGTTCTGCCCGACTTCCGCGAGCGTCGCGATTGGCTTCGCGTCAACGGCGCGGGGCTGAGTCTTTAGCCGCAGCCGAGGAGGCTTTCAGAATTCTGGCGGGAAAAAGGAGGAGAATCGCGGTGCTTGCTGAACTTCCTTAGATAGCTCTATTTAACGAGCATCAAGGAGAACAGCATGATACCGAGTTATGTCGCCTTGGAGGGGTGGCAGGAGCTTTGCGACTTTGGGGGTGACGTCGGGGGTGGCTTTCCGAATGTGGCTATTGCGAGAATGGAACCGTCGATCGGAACGGTGCTCTGCGATGGTCGTGGAACACCTCCGGAAACCGCTTCGCGGTTGGGGCGCGGTGTCGCGTGTTCCGGGGGTCGCCGCGAGGCGCGGCAACCCCCGGCTGCTTTCGGAAACGCCTTCGGCGTTGGGCGTTGGCGCTCCTTGCCCTCACGCCGTGTATCGCCCCAGCGTCAGTGGCGGGCCGCCGTCGACGTGCACAACCAGGTATCGCAGCGCGTCCACCGCGTGGTCGTGGCCGTCTTTGGCTGCCGTCAGGTCGTGGGCGTCGTCGCTGCGATAGTGATACCGCAGCAGCGACTCGATGAGCCGCGTGCAGCGTTCGTGCACGAACAGGCGCGGGCCGGCGCGGTCGGCGGGGAAGAGCCGCGAACTGAGCATCGCGATGCCCGTTTGGATGGGCAGGGGCGTCGCTCGCACCTCCAGGCCGTGCGACTCCAGCACTTCCACCGCCGACATCCTCGCCACCAGGCAGCGGGCTCGGCCCGCGGGGTCGACGCCGATCCATGCCGGCGTCGGCCATGGGGGCAGGCCTCGCTGCGCGCATGCCGCGGCGTTGCCGTCGGCCGTGGCGCGGGCCAGGTCATCGAGCATCGAATCGGTCCGCACGATCTCGTCGCACACCCACAGCACGCCCTCGTCGTCCTGGGCCACGAAGAGCACCACCGTGGGCGAGCGGACGCCGAAGTCGACGCCGCCGAGCATGCGGACGATGCGTCTGGCGCGGACGGCGTCGCCCTCGCTCCATTCGACGCGGCCCTCGCGGATGGCGAAGGGCCGCACGTGCAACGCGGGGTCGAACTCGGGAATCACCGCGCCCGTGCGGGTGGGCCGCTCGCACACCATCTCGCTGCGCCACGCGCGGAGCGAGACGCGGCGCTTCTGTGCCGCGGCGTCGGCGATGTAGACGTGCCCGCCGGGCGCGGGCACCTCCTTCGCGCGCCCGCCGCACTCGTCCCACAGGGCGCAGCGTCGCTCCATGCCTCGTTCATCCTTCACGACGCAGGCAAGGCGATCGGGGCATCGCTCGAGCACGTCGACCACGCCCCACTTGAAGAGGCGGCGTCGCCCGAGGCGACACTCGAGCACGAGGTCGTGCATCAGGCCGAAGGGCAGGTGCATGGTGCTGAGACACTCCACCGCGCCGTGGACGAAGATGTCGCCGCAGCGGCGGCTGCGGGTGGTGAACTGGGCGGCTTCCCACACGTCGGGCTTGAAGAGCTCCACCTCGTCGCAGCGGAGCTTCTGCACGCGCGTGCCGCGGATGGAGGTGTGGGATTGGGAGAGAATCTCGACGCTCGAGCCGTTGAGCAGACGCACGCCGTCGGCGGTGATGCGGCCGTCGACCATGGCGGCGAGGCGCTCGTGGTGGGCGGGGTCGAGGAAGCGGCGGAGGTGTTCGAAGATGCGGGTGGATTGCTCGCGGCTGCCGCCGAGCACGCGGATGTCGATGCCGGGCTTGAAGAGCAGGTCGAGCAGCGTGGCCAGGGCGCCCAGGAACGTCTTGCCGCCGCCTCGGTTGGCCCAGAGGACCAGGTCGCGCGCGGGGGCTTCGGGGGCGGGGTGGTCGGTGGCGGGGGCGGCAGGGTCGCCGGGTTCGAAGAAGGTGGCACAGAGATACTCGAAGGGTGCCGCGTGGCCGCGAACCACGGGGCGGCGGGGGATGTGCACGCCCAGTTCGGTCGAGATCCACGCCCACAGGGCCTCGGGCGTGGCGGGGCGTTCGGTGGCGATGGTGGCCGGCGGGGGGGCGGGCTCGGGGGTGGGTTCTGGCGTTGGTTTGCGGCGTGGCATGGCATGGGCTCCGAGCGCGGCGAGTGGGCGATCACGGAAACACGAAGGCCCTTGCGGGCCACGAGACGAGCGATGCGGCCTGCACGGCGGCACGTTCGAGCAGGTCGATGTGCGTGAGGGCCTGGCGCGAGTGGCGACTGCCCGAGGCCCAGCGTTCGATGGCGCGACGGAACCGGGGCTGGCCATCGAGCAGGCGACGGGCGGCGGTGACATCCATGAGCTCCCACGGCTCGATGTGCAGGGCGGCCAGTTCGCGGCGGAGGCGTTGATGGCGGGCGGGCTCGTTGACGGGCACTTCGCGCATGTCGCAGCGGGTGAAGAGGGGCGACGAGCGGGCCATGGAGGCGACGACCTCGGTGAGCGGGGTGGTGGGCGAGGCGAGGTAGGCGCGAACGAGGGCCGCGCCGACGCCCACGCCGCGGAGTTGCGGGTCGACGACGACGCGGGCGATGCGTCGGACGTTGCGATTGACGAAGGCGGCGGCCTTGGTGCGAGCGTGCCACGGGCCATGGGGCCAGGCGTGCGCACGCCACGAGGCGTTGAGGACGGGGCGGGCGACGACGAGGACGCCGGCGGGTTCGCGGTCGAGGCGTGCGAGGAGCACGCGGTCGACGGCGCGGGGCGTGCCGCCTCGGTAGTGGAGGTGCTCGAAGTGGGCGTAGGCGTCGAGGGTGGCGGGTTCGATGGTGAGGTGGTTCATGCGCAGGCGGTGGCGTGGGGGAGGAGGTGAGCGGAGCGGCGGGAGCCGCGGGCGTGGAGGACGAGGCGTCGGGCGGCGAGCCAGCGGGCGGGGGCGTCCCATGTGCCGCAGGCGATGATGCTGATGCCTTCGCGCGAGGCCCAGCGGCTGGTGGCGTGGCAGACCCAGCGTGCGGTGCGGGCGTCGAGCGAGGCGACGAACTCGTCGGCGAGGAGCCAGCGGCGTTGGCTGGGCGGTGCGGCGGCGAGGCGGTGCATGGCGAGCGCGAGGCCGAGCCGCCAGCGTTGACCTTCGGAGAGCAGACGCGCGGGCGAGGCGAGGAGCGGCCCTTCGGCCAGGCCAGCGCAGGCGAGGGTGGCCATGGCGAGGTCGACGGGTCCGTCGAAGAGGTCGATGACGGAGCGACGGCCCAGGGAGCGAAGGGAGGGGGAGGCGACGCGTTGGGTGGCGTGGCCGGCGAGGTGAAGGGCGCGCTCGGCGGCGAGGAGGAGGGAGGACTTGCCGCTGGCGCTCTCGCCGCTGATGTGGAGGTGCGCGCCGGGCGCGAGGGCGAGGGCGGCTTCGAGGGCGTGAGGTGGCGGCGGGAGCGGGAGTGGCGGGGGCTCGACGGGTCGCACGCCCAGGCCGAGCATGGCGCAGGCCTCGAGGAGGCGTCGCGAGATGGCGGCATGGGTGTCGCAGATGCGGAGGGAGTGGTGGTTCATGAGGCCACCTCGCCACGGAGTTGGCGGCGGCAGAGGTCGTACATGGCGCGGGCGCCTTCGATGCGGGTGAGGACGCGTTCGCGGATGCGTCGGGCGATGGCGGCGGACATGCCGAGCTCGGCGGCGGTCTCGCGGGTGGAGAGGCCGCGGATGATGCAGCAGGCGGCGACGGCGGCATCGCGCGGGGGCCAGGCGGCGCGGTAGCGGGCGACGTAGCGGAACTCGAAGGCGCTGAGGCGGCGGACGAGCTTGAGGGCGCGGCGGCGTGCGCCGGAGGGGGTGAGGCCGACGAGCTTGGCGGCGGCCTGGTAGGTGGCGCCATCGATGACGACGGCGCGGAGGAGGACTTCATCGCGACCGTCGAGGGCCTTGCCGTGTTCGGTGATGGCCCAGAGGACCAGATCGCGCTTGGAGGTGGAAGGCGGGAGACGGTGCGGCTGGTCGTGGGCGAAGCGTGCGGGTGCGATGTTCATGGGTCCTCCTTGCTGGCCGGCTGCTGGCTGGCTGGCCGGTTCACTGATGTCCAAACAGATACCTGAAAGTTCACTCTACTGTGAACTCGGGAGGGACATCAAGGGCGAGGGGGAGGATTTGATTGCATTTTGTTTGGATTGGGGGACGCGAACGGGACACGGGCGTTCGGGTGTTGCAAGGATGTGGGTGGGGGTGGGCGAAGGGAGCGTCATGGGCACGAGCGACGAGCGTGGGCCGGGGTGGCTGGCTGGGGTGGTGCGGTCGCGTCGAGAGGCGTTGGGGTTGACGTTGGCGGAGGTGGCGCAGCGGGTTGGGTGCGCGAAGAGCTATCTCTCGGCGCTCGAGAATGAGCAGCGAGGGGTGCCGAGCGATGAGGTGCTGGCGGGGCTGGAGCGGGCGTTGGAGGTGACGCCGGGGACGTTGGTGAGGCGAGGGCGATGGAGTCGGAGTTTGGAGGCCGGGGGGGAGACGGTGCGTGCGGAGGTGGCGAAGTTGGAGGCGGCGCGAGAAGCGGCGCGCGACTTGGCGGCGATGTTGCGCGAGGCGGGCGCGGGGCGGTCGCTGGATGCGTTGCACGCGTCGGGCGCGTTGCGGCGGCTGGTGGATCGCATCTCGCCGCCGGAGGAGGGGCGGGAGGCGGGGTCGGAGTTGGTGCCGCTGGCGATGGGGCGGAGCGTGCCCTTGATCAACAAGGTGGCGGCGGGGTATCCGACGGAGTTCACGGACTTGTCGTACCCGGCGCGGGTGGCGGACGAGTACGTGCGGTGTCCGGAGGTGACGGACGCGGACGCGTTCGCGGCACGGGTGGTGGGAGACTCGATGTCACCGGCGTATGGCGAGGGAGACGTGGTGGTGTTCAGTCCGGCGCGAGTGGTGGCGGACGGTCACGACTGTTTCGTGCGGCTGGAGCGTGATGCGCAGACGACGTTCAAGCGGGTGTACTTCGAGGAGGGAGGGGAGAAGATCCGGCTGCAGCCGCTGAACAGCGCGTATCCGCCTCGGGTGTTGGAGCGGGAGGAGGTGGCGGGGATGTATGCGGCGGTGGCGGTGATCAAGAAGGTGTGAGGTGTGGGTGCTGGTGTGGGGCTGCCTGCTCGCCCGCTTTGGGGCGCACCACGGCTACGACTGGTGCGCCCTGTCGGGCGGGATGCATGGGTCGCCGCCCGTTGATTCGCGCGGATCGGGGCTCTTCCACGAGTTTCCCTCACCCGCGTTGCGGGTTCGGTCACTCGTGGCAACGTTCGTCCGCCCTCCCGGCGTGCGTGCGTTGTGGTGGGGCCCGAGGGTGTTGCGAGGCGAGCTGCGAGCGTGTTTCGCTCACTGCAGCTGCAGGTTCGCTCGGCGGATGATGGTGGGGGATCCCAGCACGGCGCTTTCGACGATGGGGCGTTCGTAGAGCACGCGGTAGCCCGCGCCGTCGGGGAGTTGCTCGAGGCCCAGGAGTCGCATGGGTCGCTCGGTGACGACGCGGCCGTCTTGACGTCCTTGGGAGAGATAGGACTGCAACGCGGCGGCGGCGTCGGTGAATGGTTGCTCGAGCGACGCGGTGGCGAGCGGGGAGGTGCCAGGGCCGGCGTTGTGCGTGGGCGACTGAATCGTGCGACCGATGAAGGCGATGGTGAGCATGGCCGCGGCTGCCCAACCGGCCCACGCGGAGGTGCGTCGGGCGCGTGACGGCGCGTGCGCCCGGCTTGCATCGATGGTGGGCATCGGCACGCGAGCGGCGAGGTCGCCCGCGTGGCGGACGCCGGCGGCGATGGCGCGGTGGTCGCGCTGGGCCAAGGCGAGGGTTCGCCACACCTCGGGGTCTTGTGAACCCAGCGACTCGAGGGCTTGCCAGTCGGCGGCGGTGTCGCGTCCGTCGATCACGCGGTTGACGAGGATGTCGGTCTGGTCGTCGCTGAGCATGGGGCACCTGATCCGTCGCTGGCTTGGATGCGATGCGGGGTCGGATCCGTCAGGATTCGGCCTGAGCAGGGAAAGGTCCGGGAATGGGGGTCTCGACGGGGCCTTTGATGAGCGATGCGGGGTCAGCGGGCACGGTACATGGCTTCGAAGGCGTCGAGGATTCGGTCCCGATCGAGGAATGAGAGGGCCCACGGGCGGCCTGCGGCGGCCATGCGATCGAGGGCGGCGGGATCGGCGAGCAGGGCGGCGATGGTGTCGGCGAGGGCGCGGGGGAGGGTGTCGGGCGGGCTGTTGATGATGCGGGCGGCGGCGGAGGATTCGAGTTCGGGCCAGATGTCGACGCCGCGAGTGGTGATGACGGGTTTGGCGCAGGCGAGGGCCTCGAGCAGGACGTAGCCGAAGTTCTCCTGACTGGTGGGCAAGGCGAAGATGTTGCAGGCTTGGTAGAGGGACCACTTGAGGTCGCCTTGGACCATGCCGCCGAAGTGGACGTGGGCATCGACGCCGAGCGTTCGGGCGAGGGCCTTGAGGGAGGCGTCGTAGCCGGGGGGGTCGGCGGGTCCGGCGATGACGAGTTGCCATGGGGCCGTATCGCCGCGTGTGGCGATGGCGAGCGCGCGGATGAGGTGTTCGGGGCCTTTCTTGGCGTTGACGCGACTGAGGAAGAGGACGACGGGTCGATCGGAGGCGAGCCAGGGGAAGGCGGCGCGGGCGGGTGCGGGCCCGGGGAGCGTGAGGAGCGGCGCGGTGTCGAAGAGCAGGGGGATGACGACGCCCTTGGTGTTGGGGAACCACTGCGAGGCCTGATCGAGCTCGGCTTGGGCGGTGCAGTGGATGGCGTGCGCGGTGGCGAGGGAGCGTCCCGAGGCGATGGCGAGGTGGAGGCGTTTCTTGAGTCGGCCTTGGGACATGCTCCAGTCGTCGAGCATGCCGTGGGGGCTGATGACATGGCGGACGCCCATGGCGCGGGCGGCGCGGATCATTTGATGGTTGGCGGTGGCCCACATGCCGTGGACGTGGAGCACGTCGACGCCGCGAAGCGTGTCGCGGGCGGCGTGCATGGAGGCCTTGGAGAGGAACTGCAGGGGCGTGTCTCGGACGGCCTCGGAGACGGGGCGGCCCTTGAGTTCGAGGGCGAGGTCGCGGAGATCGAGGCGGAGCGACCGCGGGGTGCCCGGGACGGGTGGTCCCTTCCATGAGGGCGGGAGGTCGTGATCATCCGCGCTGGCGGCGATGACATCATGCCCGCGACGGGCGAGGGCCTCGCAGAGGTCGATGACGGCCCGAACGGTGCCTCCGTCGCGAAGGCGGAGCCACTTGATGAAGTGAACGATCTTCACGGGGGATGGTGCCTGCGGGGCAGCGTACGCCCCGACGAGGCATCGGCGATGGGGCGGGCCTTGCGGGAATTTTCATCCGGTTCGGGGGCGGAGCGGGTATCCTGTCGATGCAAGAGAGCGGCCGTCGGGCATGGATGCCGGCGGCGGAGCGAGCGGGCGACGGCGTCCGCGGCTCGATGCCGACGGACCTGGCCCCTTGATCGGAGCATCATTCACATGACGACCTCGGACCACGGCGGCCTCAGCGGCGCGTCGCTGCGCGATCACATCGACGAGCGGGGCGTCGTCAAGACGTTCGTCCTGGACACGAACATCGTCCTGCACAATCCGGACGCCATCTTCGTCTTCAAGGAGCACCACGTCGTCATCCCCTTCATGGTGATCGAGGAGCTCGACAAGATGAAGCGGAAGGAGGACGACCTGGGCCGCGCGGCGCGCACGTGCATCAGGCACCTCGACCGCCTCCGGGCCATCGGCACGCTGAGCGAGGGCGTGAGCTGGTCGGGCCTGCTTCCGCTGGCCAACACCGCGCACGCGGTGGGCCCGGGCGGCGTGACGGGCACGATTCGCGTGGACGTCAACGAATATGCGAGGCCCTCGGCCATCGCGGAGAACTCGCCCGACAATCACATCATCGCGGTGGCGTGGCACCTGATGAAGAGCGGCCAGCGCACGATCTTCGTCACCAAGGACCTGTCCGCCCGCATCAAGGCCGATTCGCTGGGCATCAAGACCGAGGACTTCACGAACCAGAAGGTCGACGCGGACCGCCTGCACCTGGGCCACTTCACCATCCCCGTCGAGGGCGAGCTGATCGACGAGTTGTATCACGACCGGCTGCTGACGCTCGAGCGGCTTCGCGAGGCGATGAAGACGGCCGCCGACGCGGACCCGGACCTGTTCGTGCCCGAAGCCGTGCTCGCGAACGAGTATGTGGTGCTGCGGAACAAGGACGACGAGAACCACACGGGCCTGGCGCGGCGACTGTCGGACACGGATCACGTGATCCCGGTGACGGGCCCGCGCAAGCCGGTGAGCGGGCTGATGGCCCGCAACGTGCAGCAGACGATGGCGCTCGACGCCCTGATGGATGACGACATCAAGTTCGTGACGCTGCTGGGCGGCGCGGGCACTGGCAAGACGCTGCTCGCCATCGCCGCAGGCATGGCGAAGGTCTTCGGCGAGGGCCGGTACGACAAGCTGCTGGTGGCGCGGCCCATCATGCCGATGGGACGCGACATCGGCTACCTGCCCGGCGACAAGGACGAGAAGCTGACGGCGTGGATGCAGCCGATCTTCGACAACCTCCAGTACCTGCTCAGCACCCGCGGCGCGCAGGTGCAGGGGGCCGACAGCCACAGCGTCGAGCAACGCATCCAGAAGCTGATGGCCGACGGCAAGCTCGTGCTCGAGCCGCTGACGTACATCCGCGGCAGGTCGATCCCGCACCAGTTCATGATCGTCGACGAGGCGCAGAACCTCACGCCCCACGAGATCAAGACCATCGCGAGCCGCGTGGGCGAGGGCACCAAGCTCGTGCTCACCGGCGACATCGGGCAGATCGACAACCCATACCTCGATCAGTCGAGCAACGGCCTGGCGTACTGCATCGAGAAGATGAAGGGCGTGCGGCTCTTCGGCCACGTCACGCTGACCAAGAGCGAACGCAGCGAACTGGCGAGCTTGGCGGCCAACCTGCTTTGAGACGCGGGCGGGGCGGCGCGCGCCGTGGTGGTTCGCGGAGTTTCGCGCGAAACGTGCTGGTCCCGATCTGTCGTCCGTGAGGGCGCACCAGACGTAGCCGTGGTGCGCCGCCCGGCTTTGCGGGCAAGCCCACGGACGCGGGGTGGACATGCGGCGCGGAACGGTGCCCTTCCACGGGTTTCCCTCACCCCGCTGCACGGGTTCGGTCACCTGTGGCAACACTCGTCCGCCATCCTCGTCCGCCATCCGGGCGGCGGGCGCGCGGGAACGTTCGTTGGGCTCCGCGGGCGGTTGGCGTTTACTTGTTGTCGCCGGTTGCGGGTTGTTCGGGCTGCTTGTCGGCGGCGGGCTTCTCCGCCTCGGCCGGGGCGGCGTCGGCGGGCTTGTTGGCGGTGTCCTTGGCGCGGGCGGTGGCGGCGAGAACTTCCTTGGCGGGGAGGATCATGCCGCCGGTGATGCCGCGCATCGCGGAGCGCATGCCGCCCGCGCTGCCCATGATTTCTTCCTGGTCGGGGAGGATGAGGGTGGTGACGCCGAGCATGCTACCGCCGGCGTTGAAGACGGGCAGGCCCATCTCGCCGGCGGCCAAGCCGATGCTGGGGATGTAGAGTTCGCGGGGCTTCTTGACGACGGAGGCGACTTCGCCGGTCGAGACCATTGGCACGCGGTCGAAGAACTTGCCCATGAGCGAGACCTGCACGATGGGATCGCCGATCTTGGCCTCGCTCGACGCGGCGAGATCGATGAAGGCCAGGGGCTTGGCGGGGGGCTCGCTGAGCTGCACCCACGCCAGACCCAGCTCGGAGTCGCGGGCCATGAACTTGGCATCGAGGCCTTGGGTGTCCTCGCCGATGAGCACCTTGATGTCGGTGGGCGTGGGGGTGGGGCCGCCGAAGCGGGCGGCGAGACCGCCGAAGGCGTTGTTGTTGCTGAGGATGAGGCCGGAGGCCTCGATGACGAAGCCGGTGGTCTCGACTTCCTCGTCCTGCTCGCCGCCCTTCAAGATGAACTTGATGCTCACGATCGCGGGGGACTTCTCGGCGACGATGGTCGCCACGTCGGCGGCGGGGGCCGGGGTGGCGGCGGAGAGGGCCTGAGCGGCGCCGACAATGGACAACATCGCGGCAAGTGCGACGGCGAGGCGGGGTGCGTTCATATGGATGGGGAGCCCGGGGTTGGAGGGGGCCTGGCGTGGTGCCGGGCCGGCCTCGGGGGTATAGGCGACCATGCGGCGGCAGGAACATCCCGCCGCGGAGGCATCGGTCGCAACGTTCGTCGGGCCGGCCATGCGTTGGGCAAGGGCCGAACCAGACTGCAAGCGGAGGGGAAGGGATTCGAACCCTTGATACGGTTTCCCGTATACGCGATTTCCAGTCGCGTTCCTTCAGCCTCTCGGACACCCCTCCGTCTTAAGGGGGAGACGAGTGTAGCAGGCGAGCCCTCTTCATTCGTCGCAAGGGCCCCTGCAGCCCCTGCTTTCTTCCTCACAATGGCCGCCACATGAAGCGGTGGGGCCCCAGGCCCGGCGGGGTGTAGGGCTCGCCATGGACCAGAAAATCGAGTCGTTCGTAAAAAGGCAGGGCCTCGACGCGGGCGTTGCACCACATGGCTCTTGCGCCTTGGGCTTTGGCGTGGTGCATGCATTCAAGAAGGAGGCGGCGTCCGATGCCGGTGCCTCGGATGGACGGGTCGGTGGCCATGCCCCGAAGTTGCCAGCAGGGTCCGGTCGAGAGGAGGGGCGAGGCGGGTTGGAAGTGGGCCGGGGGCGGGGCGAGGTAGATGCTGGCGATGCCCGCGGGTTGGCCGGTGATGCCATCGACGGCAGCGACGTGGGTGGTGGCGGGGTCGCGGTCGCCGGGGAAGTCCATCATGGCGATGGGCTGATGTGGCCGCAGCACCTTGTGGCGGAGGGCGTGGGTGGCCTCGGCGGGCACGTGGCGGATGAGGATGTGGCTCATGCCGGGCGGGAGCGGCCGGTGGGGAGCAGTCCGATGAGGACGAGGAAGGCCCCGCCGATGATGACGAAGGGGCGCGTGGTCGGGTCGGTCGTGAGGTGCTCGAGGCGGGAGACGACCTTGGTGCGCTCGGGGAGCTTGAGGGGCTCGGGTTCGAGACTGGGGAAGATGGAGGCGTCGTCGCGGCCGTCGTTGCTCGGGAGGGGCACGGTGCCGCGGTCGGCGGGGATCTGGTTGAGTTGGGTCTGGGCGAGGGCGACGAGGAGGGCGGGCTCGCGGTTGTCGACCGCGTTGATGAACTCCTCGTAGCGAGCCATGCGGCTGTCGCGGTGCTTCTCGATGGCGAGCACCTGATCGCGCTTGAAGCGGGCGGCGGCGACGTCCTCGACAGCCGGGATGATGACGACCGCGCCAAGCAACGCCAAACCGGAGAGCAGGAAGAGCCAGCCCGGATCGAAGAAGGGTCGGGATTGAGCGGGGTCGGTGGAGGGCACGCGCGTCTTCCTACATCGGCCAAGGCGGGGCGACGAGGCGAGAAGTTCTGATGCCGCCGCGATGGCGCGGATGATACGCGGAGCGGGGTGAGGATTGCTTGTCAGGGACGGGGCGATTCGCGAGGCGCGAGCTCGCGGGCGAGGATGGCGATGCCGCGGCGGGCCAACTCGTGGAGTCGAGGTTCCTCGAGGGGCAGGTCGACGTGATTCCACGTCATGACCAGGGCGAAGGTGCGGTCGTCGTGACTGGTGAGGTGCAGGAGCAGGGTGTAGATGCCCGGCTCGGAACCGGCGAGGAGCACGTGGTCTTTCCACTGGGCCGGGTCGAAGTCGAGGGGCTCGATGGTCGGCGCGGGGGGTGCGTCGGCGGGGCGGGGCGGGGACGCCGGTGGTGGCTGGGGTTGACGCCATGCGCCGGGCAAGCCTGCGGCGATCACGGCGGGGTGGCGCTCGAGCAGCGCGAGGCGGGCCATGGCATACGCGGCTTCCTTGCGAGTGGCGAACCAGCCGACCGATTGCACGGCGGTGGGCTTGGCCTGACGACGGGGCGGGAAGGCGGCGCGGTGGAGCGACACGAGACCGCCCGGGGCGAGCATCGCGGTGCGTTCGGCACGGTCGACCCGCAGAAAGCGTTGCAGCACATGGCCTTGCGTGGGCGACTTGAGGAGGGCTACGTCGGCTCTCGAGAGGAAGGGCAGGGAGGGGCCGGGGCGTTCCTGCAGGTCGCTCAGGCAGGTCTCAACGGTGGGGCGGGTGAGGGCGAGGAGGAGGGTGTCGGAGGCATCGGCCGAGCCGCGGGTGACGGAGGCGACGAGGGAGGGGAGATTGTCGAGCGCGGGCGGGGTGTGGGCGATGGTGGCGTCGGCGAGGGCGAGGAGGAGGTAGACGCGCGAGGCGGAGGTGATGGCGAGGGGCTTGGGGTTGCCGAACTCGTAGATATCGCGGATGCGGACATCGGCCCGGGGGGTGCCGGGTTGGTCCATGAGGACTTCGTACGCGCCGAACCAAACACCGTCGTTGCGGCGGCCGAAGTCGCCGGCGAGATCGTTCCAGCCGCTGTTTGATGGTGGCCCGCCGCCGCCGGTGGGGACGATGGAGAGAAGGGAGATGCGGCCGGAGGATTCGTCGACGGCGAGGATGAGGGCGAGGTAGCGTTCGGTGTCGTCGTTGCCGATGATGCAGGAGAGGGCGTCGGGGCGGGGTTCGTTCTCGTCGCGGATGACGCTGACGGGTTCGCCGTTGAAGACGCGATCGCGGAGGTGGCGGAGTTGGTCGACGACCTCGGGGAGGGAACGCAACTCGAGGAAGCGGGGGGTGAAGCGTGCGGCGGCGTCGGGGACGGCACGGTCGTTGATGCACTGGAGGATCCACGCGCGTTGCATGGCGACGGGGGTGCCGTCGGCGGGCGGCTGCGCGAGGGATGCCGGGCTGCAGATCAGGAGGATCGCGAGCAGCAGGGGCAGGAGGATGGGTGACGCGAGACGGAGCACGCGGGCGGCGTGGGGTTCAGCAGCTGCCGTACATGAATTCTTCGCGAACGACCTTGCCGTTCTTGACGGTGTAGACGGCGATTTCCTTGAGTTGCATGGCGTCGCCTTGCTTGGGCTTGAGGTCGATCTCGAGGTGTACGGCAAAGCCGGTGGCGCCGACGAAGGGGCCGGTGGCGCGGCAGGCGAGGATGTCGTGCTGGCTCATGAACTCGGCGCACTTGGCCTGCATGGCCTTGCGACCGGACCAGACGCTGCCGCTGCCTTCGACGCTTTCGACGGCGCTCGACCAGTACCTGTCCCACAGCGGGGCGTCGCTGGCGGCGCCGCTGTTGAGGTGGGCGACGACGGCCGCGCCGATTTCGGCGGGGGTGGCGCCCTTGCCGGAGGAGATGGGCCGCGGGGCGAGCGAAGCGGCCTTCTTGGGGGCCTTTCGCTTGGCGGGGGACTTGGTGGCGGCTTTGGCGGCGGCGGGCTTCTTGGATGCTTTCTTCTTGGCCATGGCGGGTGCTCCTGTGTGCAGGGATGGGGGAGTGTACCGGTGATTCGCATCTGCGATTCCGTTGCGTGGCCGGCGATGCGGGTTGCGGCCAAGCGGCATTCGGGAACGTGCGCGGGGGTTGGTCCTACACTGGGCCGCGGCGCGGGTTCCGGAGGCGTTTCGGGGCCTTTTTGCTGGTGCGGCGCCGGCGCAGGATTGGTTCAACTGTCTGAAAGGCCAAGGGTTCGATCATGGGCACTGACATTCGCGGGTTGCTGGGCAAGGACGCGGACGCGCTTCTGGGGTACGAGTCGAAGACGGTGAACAAGGGGCAGCTTCACCTGCCCGGGCCGGACTTCGTGGACCGCGTCTTTTCGCAGAGCGACCGGAGCGTGGCGACGCTGCGCAACTTCCAGACGCTGATGAACACGGGCCGCCTGGCGGGGACGGGGTATGTCAGCATCCTGCCGGTGGATCAGGGCATCGAGCACTCGGCGGGCGCGTCGTTTGCGCCGAACCCGGCGTACTTCGACCCCGAGAACATCGTGAAGCTCGCGATCGAGGGCGGGTGCAACGCGGTGGCGTCGACGGTGGGCGTGCTGGGCGCGGTGGCGCGGAAGTATGCGCACAAGATCCCGTTCCTGGTGAAGTTCAACCACAACGAGATGTTGACGTATCCGAACATCTTCAAGCAGAGTTACTTCGGCAGCATTCGCCAGTGCTACGAGATGGGCGCCATTGCGGTGGGCGCGACGGTGTACTTCGGGAGCGAGGAGAGCCGCGAGGAGATCAAGTACGTCAGCGAGATGTTCGAGGAGGCGCACGCGCTGGGCATGGTGACGGTGCTGTGGTGCTACACGCGGAACAACGCCTTCAAGGCCAAGGGCGCGGACGGCAAGAGCATTGATTATCACGCGAGCGCGGACCTGTCGGGTCAGGCGAACCACCTGGGCGCGACGATCCAGGCCGACATCGTGAAGCAGAAGCTGCCGGTGAACAACGGCGGGTATGCGGCGTTGAACAGCGGGGGCTCGTCGTACGGCAAGTGGGACAAGCGGGTGTACACGAACCTCTGCGGCAGCGACGAGGCGGGCAACGGCGGTCACCCGATCGACCTGTGCCGCTATCAGGTGCTGAACAACTACATGGGGCGCGTGCCGCTGATCAACTCGGGCGGCGAGAGCAAGGGCGCGGGCGACATGGCCGAGGCGGTGTCGACGGCGGTGATCAACAAGCGTGCCGGCGGCATGGGGTTGATCTCGGGCCGCAAGGCCTTCCAGAAGCCGATGAAGGACGGGGCGGCGTTGCTGCACGCGGTGCAGGACGTGTACCTCGACAAGAGCATCACGGTGGCCTGAGCTTCATCGCGATGAAGCGCGGGTCGAACGATTCGAGCACGAGCCCCGGGAGGATGGCGCGATGATGATCATCGCGGCGTCGATCCTGGGGCTCGTGGCGTTGGGGGCCGTCGCATGGGGCCTGTGGGGCGATCTTGCGCGCGGACGGGCGCGGTGTCCTTCGTGCTGGTATTCGCTCGAGGGCGCGGGGCCGACGTGCCCCGAGTGCGGCACCAGGAGCGAGGGTCGCGAGCGGCATCGGGCGCGGCGTCGGTGGTGGATGGTGGCGGCAGGCGCGATGATGGCGTGCGGGGCGGTGTATCTGGGTGCGGGTCGCGAGCGGCTGGTGGCGTGGGCGTATCGGTTGGTGCCGGCGTGGTGGGTGGAGCAGCGGGTGGCGGCGGGGACGACGGGCGAGTATGAGGTGGTGGTGTTGGCGAACATCCGGCCGGATTGGATGGGGATGCCGCGGCGGGTGGAGATTCGGCACCGCGGGTCGACGGTGTTCGCGATGGAGGCGGCGCATCCGCAGGTGGGGACGTACGGGATGCCGCCGGAGGTGACCGCGCCGCCGGGGTTGGGCGTGCGGACGGACCTCAATCGCAACGGCGCGCCGGATGTGTGGATCAGCGATCCGAGTCCGGGAACGGGTGCCATCGGCGAGCAGTACCTGTTTGATCTGGAGGAGGGGGCGTCATCGCCGAGCGTGCGGCCGGCGTGCGTGATTCCTCATGTCGGCTGGTTCGAGGATGTCGACGGCGACGGCCAGTTGGAGTTCGTCGCGGTGGACAACACGTTCGCGTATTGGTGGACGCCGGGGTATGCGAACCCGTACGTGAAGGTGGTGCTGGAGGTGCAGTCGCGCGGCTGGCGCGTCAGGGCGGACTTGACGCGTCGCGTGGTGAATCCGGCGTTGGTGGGCGAGTCGGGGGTGAATGAGGCCGAGTTGGCGAAGGTGGCGGCGGCGTGCGTGGCGAACCAGGAGAAGGATTTTGGGTTGTGGGTGAGCGTGCCGCTGCGAACGGCGGTGGAGTTGTGTTACGCGGGCGAGCGCGAGCGGGCGTGGGCGTTCTTGCGTGCGGTGTGGCCGGCGCGGTTCGAGGGGGAGAAGCCGGTGGAGCGGGCGATTGCGGAGATCGAGGGGAAGGTGGGGGAGGGGTTGGTGGGGCGGTGAAGGGTGGCGGGGCGAGGCCCTTCCACGGGTTTCCCTCACCCGCGGCGCGGGTTCGGTCGGCCGTGGCAACAGTCGTCCACCCTGCGGGCGGCGTGCGTTGTGGTGGGGTCGTGAGGTCTCGCGCGGATTGAGTGGTGTCTGCTCGGACGCACGCGTTGGGGCGAGCCAGACGTAGCCGTGGTGCGCTGCCCGGCTTTGCGGGCGAGCCCACGGACGCGGAGGGCGATGGGCGCAGATG
>CAIYWI010000019.1 GCA_903929885.1 uncultured Phycisphaerales bacterium | reverse complement strand
TCCGAGGCCTTCCACGGCGACCTCGGCCGCTTCCGCCCCGCCGACACCGTCATCTGCATCTCCTTCTCCGGCGAGACCGACGAAGTCGTCAACCTCGCCTCCGTCCTCCGCCAGGACGGCCTGCCCATCATCGCCATCACCGGCGGCAGCCAGCCCGCCCCCAGCAGCCTCGAACGCCTCGCCTCCGTCTCCCTCCGCCTCGGCATCGCCGCCGAAGCCGGCGGGGGCTCCTTCCACGCTCCCACCAGTTCCACCACCGCCACCATGGCCCTGGGCGACGCCATCGGCCTCGCCGCCGCCCGGCGCATGAACTTCACCCACGAAGACTTCAAGCGCCGCCACCCCGGCGGCTCCCTGGGCGAACTCCTCCGCCCCGTCACCGACATCCTCCGCACCTTCACCGGTCGCAACCTCCCCCTCGTCCCCGATGACATGAGCGTCAACGACGCCCTCGCCATGGCAGCCCGCTCGGGCCGTCGCCCCGGCGCGCTCCCGCTCATCGACCGCGCCACCGGCCGCATGACCGGCATCTTCACCGACGGCGACCTCCGCCGCCTCATCCTCCGCGACCCCGCCGAACTCTCGCGGCCCATCAGCGACGTGATGACTAGGACGCCCCGCACCCTCAGCGATCGCGCCATCGTCGACGACGCCGTCAAGATGTTCCGCGAGTTCCGCCAGGACGAAATCCCCGTCGTCGACGATCAAGGCCGCCCCGTCGGCATCCTCGACGTGCAAGATCTCATGGCCATGAAGCTCGTCAAGGACTGACCCCACCCCTCCCACCGCCCATGGGCACCACACTCCGCTCCATTCCCGCCCGGCCCGCGGCCACCGTCCGACGCGGTGCGGCACGGTGGGGCCTTGTCCTCGCCGCCGCCGCAGGCGCGCTCGCCATCGTCGTCGTCGCGGTCTCCTATCGCGGCACTCCCTCCAAGGGCGGCGGCCTCGCGCCTTCGCCGGTCTCCCCCTCGCCCGAAGTCGTCGACGTCCCCGCCGGTCGCGGCGGCAAGGCCCTCAAGAACCTCGGCCAAGGCGAAGACCTCTTCGTCCAGCTCGCCGATCGCACCGACCCCACCCGCGTCGCCGGACAGCTCACCGCCGCCAAGTCCACGCCCCTCGAGGGCAAGCGCTACCGCATGGAACAGCCCCGCGTCTGGAGCTTCATGCGCGACGGACGCACCGTCTACGTCGAGGCCGACTCCGGCCAGGCGCTCATCCCCGACCTGACCGGCAGCCGCCCCGAAGACGGCGCCATCAAGGGCCGCGTGGTCGCCAAACTCTTCGACCCGACGCCCGACGGCTCGCTGCCCGACCCGGAAACCACCCCCGCCCTCGTCACGCTCCGCAGCGACGAACTCAAGTTCGACCTTCGCTCGGGCGAGTTCCGCTTCCCCGGCGCCGTCACCCTCACCGGCGCGCAGATCGACTTCGAAGGCCGCGATGTCCTCGTGCTCGTCAACGAAATCGACCAGCAACTCGAACTCGTTCGCATCGAACGAACCACACGTTGCGTCTTCCGCCCGCAAGACGCCGACGACGAGCCGCCGCCCCCACCCGTCGCCGCCACCACCCCGCCGCCCGCGCCCGCCACCCAGCCCGCGACACCCGCCCCGGTTGCCAAGACGCCCAAGGAATCCTTCTACGACCTCGCCGTCGAGGGCAACCCGCGGCTCGTGCAGGGCGCTCGCGAACTCACCGGCGAACGCATTACCGGCGCGGTACGACTGATCGACAACGGCCTTCGCGACAACGCCATCGCCGGCGCGTCGCTCAAGACTCAGGCCGATCCCGCTTCCGTGCTCCTTGGCCCCAAGGTCAAGATCCGCACCGCCGCCTTCCGCCCCAAGCCCGCCCAGCCCCCCGCACGCCCACGAAGCGAAAGCAGCCAAGCCCCCATCGAGCTCACCTGGGGCGGCGTCATGGAGTTCAAGGCCGCCAAGCAGGCACCGCCCCAGCTGGCGAGCGATGACATTTACCTCAAGGTCACCTCCTCCACCGACGGCGGCGTTGCGCTCCGCGACCAGGAACAGCACGTCACCGTCCGCGGCCGCATGGTCGAGTACTTCACCACCACGCAGGCCGGATCCATCGAAGGCACCGACGCCTCCCCCGCCACCCTCGAAAAACTCGGCTCCGGCCGAGCCGCCGCCCGTCGCTTCGACGCCACGCCCGCCACCGGCCGCGTCACCGCCCAAGGCATGGGCTTCATCGAGGGCTCCATGTCCGCCGGCGTGGGCAAGAAGCGCAAGGCCGAACGCCTCACCTGGTCGAAGAACGCCGAGTTCATCTTCGGCGTCGACAACAAGCGGATGTCCTCCCGCCTCGAACGCCTCCACCTCGAGGGCGACGTCAAGGCCGCCGCCGCCGACGAAGGAGGCGGCCTCTCCGCCCAGACCCTCATCGCCCAGTTCACCCGCATCGACGCCGCCACCTCCTTCCTCTCCCGCGTCGTCGCCACCGGCGGCTCCAAGGGCTGGGACGCGCACGGCGGCGCGCTCGAAGCCGAGGAACTCGACATCACCCTCGCTCGCACCGGCCAGACCTCCCAGTCGCAGCCGACCTCGATGAAGGCCTCCGGCGCCGTCCGCGCCTCGCAGCAAGACGCCGTCCTCACCGCCTCCACCGTCGAAGCCACCCTCGACCAACTCCCCAAGGAAGACGGCCGCTTCGCCACCGTCGTCGTCGAAGCCACCGCCGGCGGCGACGTCAAGTTCCGTCGCGACGACGGCGTTCACGCCTTCACCCACCTGCTCACCACCCGCCCCGATCGCCGCCAAGTCACGCTCTCGGGCCCCGAATCTCGCGTCGGTCGCGGCGGCTCGGCCATCCGTGGCAACACCATCACCATGGATGGCGACAAGGGCACCCTCGCCGTCGAAGGCGCCGGCGAGTTCACCCACAAGGACCCCGGCCGCCCGGCCACCGCCGATGCCCCCGCCGTGCCCCCCACCGAGGCCAAGGTCTCCTGGGCCCGCGCCATGACCTTCGACGACGCCTCCGGCCTGGTCACCTGCGAAGGGGCGGCAGCCGCCGACCTCCGCCGCGGCGACCTCGAGCGCGACTCGCTCAAGGCCCGCAAGGTCGTCGTCGCCATCGGCCCCGCCCCCGTCAAGGACGCCGCCCAACCCGCCGCACCCGCCGCCGACCCCCTCAAGGTGGCCATGCCCGACGGTGGCGATCGCCCGCTCCTCTGGGCGCTCGCCGAAGGCGACGCCGCCGACCCCGCCGGCATCGAGCTCCGCCGCTTCGACGCCTCCAACCCCTCCACCGTCGCTCGTCTCATGTACCTCGAGGGCGCTTCGATCCGCGCCGACAACCAGGCCGGCCGCCTCGAGGTCGCCTCTGCGGGCAAACTCCTCACCATGGACCGCGAGAAGGCCACCACCGCTCCCCAAGGGGGCATGTCGGCACGCCTCGGCGGCGACACCAAGGGCACCGCCCTCTTCGGCTGGTCGGGCTCCATGACCTTCGATCGCTCCCAAGGTCGCGCCATGCTCCGCGACGACGTCACCGTGACCCACAAGGCGCTCGCCGACGGCGCGGTCACCCAACTCCGCTGCGGTCACCTGACGGCCGATCTCGACGTGCCCGGCCCCGACGCCAAGGGCGCCTCCGGCTCGTTCCGCGCCGCTCAGGCCCAAGGCAGCGTCTGGCTCTCCGCCCGCGATTCGGAAATGGTCGCCGACGCCCTCACCTTCGACGCACTCACCTCGACCGTCCACGCCGTGTCGTCGAGCGACCAACCCGCCGTGACGCTCACCGGCCGCGACGGCGCATCGCCCGTCACCGCCCGCGAAATCCGTTGGAACCTCCGCGACAACCAAGTCACGCTGACGGGCGCCAGGCCCATCGTCGCACCCCGCTGACACCGCACCCGGCCGAAAGCACCCCGTTGAGCGTTCACGTCCACATCCCCACGCAGTTCGTCTCCCGCTACAGCCTGCTCGGCGCCTTCGCCGAGGAACTCGCCCGCGCCTTCGCCGCCGCCGGCGCGGTGGTCAACGCGCCCAGCCACCCGCCGGGCCAACGCGGGCTCTTCATCCTCCTCAACACGCCCGAACGCACCGAGAACATCCGCTCGTGGATCGCCGCAACCGTCGGCGACATGCTCAACGCCGCCATCCTCCATCTGCACGTCGACCACCCGCTGGCCCTCCACGCGCCGCACGTCGACGAGTTCTCCCGCTGGCCCACCTACCGCCTCTTGATGCCCTGTCGCGACGACACCCACCTGCTCGGGCTCCGCTGGCCACGCCTCCGCCACCTCCACTGCATGCACGGCGTGCCCCTCGAGGCCCTCTGCCCCCTCGACCCCCTCCAAGCCGAGCACCTTGCGGCCGCCAACCAAGGCGCACGCCCCGTCGCCGTCGCGCTCGCCGGTTCCATTCACGCGCCCGACGAACTCGCCCAGATGCGAGACCGATTGCCCGGCCCCGTCCGCGATGGGGCCGACCACGTCGCCGACCTGCTCGCCTCCACGCCCTCCATGTCCTTCACGCAGGCCTTCGATCTCGGCCTGCCCACCAACCTCCACGCCACCAACTTCTGGGGGCTCATGGAGACCGTCTGGAAGTACGCCACCGCCAAGGCCAACACCCTCCGTCGCACCGCCATCGTCAAGGCCATGCAGGGCCTCCCCGCCCTCGTCGCCGGTCCCGCCGCGTGGGAACCCCACTGCAGCGGCACCATCCGCTACGCCGGTGAAGTGCCCTACGCATCCATGGCCCAGTGGCTCCGCGCCGCCCGCGTCTGCGTCGCGTGGGGCCCCACCCAGTTCGCCCACACCCACAGCGAACGACTCCTCCTCGCCATGGCCGCCGGGTGCGCGTGCGTCACCGATGATCGCCTCCTGGCCCGCCGCGATTTCGATCCCGCCGGCGGCTCTCCGGCCTGCCTCTTCGCCGACGCCTCCAATCCCGACGCCGTCCGTGCAGCCGTCGACCGCCTCCTGGCCTCCCCTCAAGAGGCGGCCACCCTCGCCAGACGCGGCCGCAAGCGGATCGAAGCCGGACACCTCTGGTTCCACCGCATCGACACCTTCGCCGCCGCGGCCTCCGACGCATGGTCCCCCGCGTCCCAGGGCTGAACCGCCCATTCCAGAGGCCCGATCTACACTCCGCCCAGTGCCCAAGCGCCCGACACAGCCCCCCGCCACGCCCGCATCCCAGTCGGCACGCCATCGCCCCGATCACGGCCCGCGCGTGCCCACGACCGTCAAGGGCTTGCCCGTCTCGGGCGGCATCGTCGTCGGTCGGGTGCTCGTCATCGACGATTCGATGCGCCGCGTCGTCCGTCGCGCCATCGCCGCCGACGAGGTGAAGCGGGAGCTCGCCCGCCTCGACGCCGCCCTCAAGGCTTCCATCGCCCGCATCCAGGCCCTGCACGAGCAGGCCGAGAAGGACATGGGCAAGGAAGCCGCCAAGATCTTCACCTTCCACATCGGCATGCTCAAGGACCCCGCGCTGCTCTCGCAGATCCGCGGGATGATCGAACGCGATCGCGTCACCGCCGAGTACGCCGCCATGCAGGTCCTCGAACGCCTGGCCTCGATGTTCCGCCAGCACAAGGACCCCGTCTTCGCCACCAAGGTCAACGACATCGACGACCTCACCGACCGCCTCCTCTCGGAGTTGGCCGGCGCCGAGGCCGGCGCCAACCGCGCCGCCGGCGCCGACGCCGACACCATCATCGTCGCACGCGATCTCACCCCCTCCCAGACCGCCGGCTTCGATCGCAGCCGCATCCTCGGCTTCGCCACCGACCTCGGCGGCATGACCAGCCACACGGCCATCATCGCCAAGGCCCTCGAGATCCCCGCCGTCGTCGGCTGCCAAACCCTCCTCGCCACCGTGCAGGACGGCGACCTCGTCGTCCTCGACGGCGATCGCGGCCTCATCACGCTCCACCCCGACGCCACGATGCTCGAGCAGGTCTCGAGAGCCATCGAGCAGCGCCGCACCCAGCAGGCCGCCCTCGTCGAGATGCGCGACCTGCCCAGCGTCACCACCGACGGCGTCGCCGTGCACCTCATGGGCAACATCGAGCTGCCCGAGGAGGTCAGCCGCGTGCTCGCCGCCGGCGGCGAGGGCATCGGCCTCTACCGCACCGAATACCTCTACCTCACCGGCAGCGACGAACCCAACGAGGGCGTCCACTACCGCGCGTACAAGCGGTGCGTGCAACTGGCCGCCGGCAAGGAACTCGTCATCCGCACGATGGACCTGGGCGCCGACAAGTACACCCAGGCGCAAGAGGAGATCCCCGAGCGCAACCCCTTCCTGGGCTGTCGCAGCATCCGCTACTGCCTCAAGAACAAGGGCATGTTCAAGAAGCAGCTCCGCGCCATCCTCAGGGCCAGCGCGGATGGGCCCATCAAGGTGATGTTCCCGTTGATCTCGACGATCGCGGAACTCCGCCAGGCCAAGTTCCTCGTCAACGACGTCATGGAGGAACTCGAGGAGGAAGGCCTCCCCTTCGATCGCTCCATTCGCATGGGCATGATGGTCGAGGTCCCCTCGGCCGCCATCCAGGCCGACACCTTCGCCAGGGAGTGCGACTTCTTCTCGATCGGCACCAACGACCTCGTGCAGTACACGCTGGCCGTCGACCGCATCAACGAACGCGTCGCCAACCTCTACAACCCCATGCACCCCGCGGTCATCCGCCTCATCCGCGACGTCGCCCGCGCGGCCCGACGCCACCGCATCCCCGTCTCCAACTGCGGCGAAGCCTCCGGCGATCTCGAGTTCGCCATGCTGCTCGTGGGCCTCGACGTCACCACCCTCTCGGTCTCCGCCTCCTCCATCCCCAAGCTCAAGCGGTTCATCCGCTCGATCTCCAAGGAACAGTGCGAACGCGTCGCGCGAGAAACCCTCAAGCTCGACTCCGACGTCCAGGTCGCCGCCTTCCTCCGCGACCGCGCCCGCCGCATGGCCCCCGCCTGCTTCGACGACGTCGAACGCGAGTGAGGCCCGCGCCCGCCGTCAGCAGCCGCCCGCCTGCCACGGCACCATGAACGACTCGATATCGCTCCCGTCCACGCCGCCGTCGGCGTTGACGTCCGCCGTCGCCTCGCCCGACTCGAAGGCCGCGAAGAACGCCGCCACGTCCTCGCCGTCGATGCCCCCGTCCCGGTTGAAGTCGGCCGGGCACCTGGGCGCGATCATCGCCGTCGTCATCGCGCACAGGTGGAACGTCCCGTCGAACCCCGGCGCCGGTGACAGCGAAATCACGCGACGACCGCTCTCGTCGGCCATGAACCGGTGCATGAAACGAATGCCCCGCCCCGCGCCGTACGCGTCCTGATCGATGACGCAACTCACGCCCCCGGATTCCATCGCGATCGGACGACCCGTCGACTCCCACCCGTAACTGAACAGCGTCGTTTCGTACGTCGCGCCGGGCTCCAGACCCGTCAACTGCACCACTCGCGGCACGCCGCCGTAGATGAATCCCGCCGCCAACGTCTGGCTCCGACCGCTCACCCACGCTCCGCCGTCCGCCTCCGCCACCCCGCCGAGAATCGCGTGGTTCGGCCCCGAGGTCGCCGAGGCGGCGAACGGCACCCCGTTCACCGTCACCGCCGGTCCGGCGAAGTTCACCGAAGCCACGTGCGGCACGTCGCTCGAGATCCCCGAATCCGCGTCGCCCGTCCAACTCGCATACCCGAACGGCCCCGCCTGCCTCGTCACCCTCACCGAATAGACCCGCGCCGTCCCATCCGTCGGATCTCCCGACCTCACCACGTACTCCACCGGTCGCTCGACGCTCAGTGGCGGCGTCGGAATCGCCCCGTTGGGCTGGTTGCACGTCGCCCCGTCATCGAGCGTGTGCGTCGTCCGAATCGCCGCGATCTGCGCATCGGTCGTTTGCGGCGGCACATGCAGCGTGATCACTCCCTCCGAGCACGCCCCGCCCGTCAACGTCGCGACCCCTCCCGACAGACTGCCCCGAAACGACGTGATCTCCTTGCCCGTCCCGTAGACGAGCCGCAACGAGAGCGACGTCGTCGATGCCAGCGGCACCGCCCCGCCGCCGACGCCCGCCCAGTCCATCACGTTGGCGCGAACGTCGAAGACCACCTGCCTCGTCCCGTCCCGCAACACGTCCATCACCGGCTGACCCGCCAACCCCAGCCGAATGTCGCCCCACACCCACGAACGAACGATGGGCCACTCCTCGACGTTCTCGACGCTCCGAACCGACGCGGGAACCGTGCACCGGACCTGATAGCGCGCATCCACGTCCATGCCGTGAAGACCCGCCTTCACGCCCCAATAAGTGGGCGAACGCAGCCCCCAGTGGTCGCACATGCCCGGGTCCATCTGCGGCGTCAGCAGCGTCTGGGGAACGCTCACCCGCACCACGCCCCCGCACTCGTCGCCCTCCAGCACATGCGACGCTGGCGCCACGACCGGTGCCGACGGGACGTGCAGCCTCAACGCAGGATCACCGAAGTACATCGATATCCGCATCGGATCGCTGTCGTGCACCCACACCGACACTCCGTCCATCCAACTCTGACCGAGGGACTTGCCCGCCAGCAAGGCGTTGAGCATCTTCGAGACCGTCATGGCGCCCGCACCCGTGTCCGAACGCGTGGAGGCCAAGATGCCCACCGCCCCGAGCTTGAAGAGATCGTTGATGACGATCGCCGGCGTGCCGCGATAGGACGCGCGAACCCCATCGTTGTCCAGCATCTCGAAGTCGATGGCTCCCACCGCGCACCCGGACGAAAGCACCAGCGCCGGCGCGAGGATGTTCGTCGAACCCACGCCGATCGAACCCCCGAGCGTGACCGCCGCGCTGTGATAGTTGTTGTTGATGATGCCCGCCTCGATCGCCTGATCGCTCCCGCCCAGGTCGACGCCGGTCAGGTCGACGTGATCGAAGCCGTAGTTGGACGCCTGCGCGGCCTGTGCTGAAGCGTCCCAATCCGCCCCCACGCCCGCCAAGGTCCGATCCCACGTGCCGTCGAGCAGCCGCTCGTACGTCGAGATGCGGGCCGTCAACAGCGTGGCATCGTGGAGGTTGTACGCCATGATCCGCCCGACCGCAAGGTCGGCGAACGGATCCGAATCGACGTTCGCGTAGTCGAAGTCCGTCGGCGGTTGCCAGAACTGGCCATCGTTCTCGTTGGGCACGCTGTAGCTCATCGGCATGCTCCGCGCATTGCCGACCAAGGCCAGGAAGGTCGGATATCGCCCGATGCTCGCGTACAACCCCCTCAACTCCTCGCGGATGATCGGGGCCCCTGAATACGCGAAGAGTTCCGTCGGCGTGGGCCTGGGCTCATAGCCCGCGACAGGCACCACGATGCCGCCTCGCCTGGCCGCCACGTGCGCCGCCGTCAGCGATAGCTTCGAGCCCGTGTCCAACGCGAGATCCTTGGGGTTCGTCGCCGCGAGGTACTCGGTCGCGATGTTTCGGCTCGCCAGATAGCCCGCCACCGACGCCGGCCCCGTCACCACGCGCGTCGACATGAGCGGACGGGTGCCCGCCGCGTTCACGTACACGACTTCAGTGGCGCCAAGATCCGCGATGGTGCCCCGCACCAACGCCTCCTTCGCCGGGTCGGCGTTGTGATACAGCAACGGCGAGCCCAGCCTCGACGCCAAGGCCGATGCCTGCAGCACGTTCGGATAGTTCGCGGCGTCGACCGCGTCGCTCACCAACACCACCGTCCCCGCCTCCGGCCAGTTCGCGCGAGCCATCGCCACCGACAACTCCAGCGGCCCCGAGGCGTCGAGCCGCGCCGTCGGGTGCTGCAGGTCGCTTGCCGCGAAGTTCAGCGTGTTCACCAGCGACGGCCGCAGACGGCGCAGGTAGTCTCGCAGATACACGTGCCCCGACGCGTCGGCCTCCCGCTCCACCGTCACGACCGCCGGCACGCCGTTGTTGATGCGAGCCGACGCCGGAATCAACGCGAGATACGAATAATCGCCCGCCTCCAGCCCCGTCCGCGACGTCCTGACCACGAAGACCTGCGTCGGCGGATCCCGCGGCGGCGGCGGCGGCGCGGCTTCGACCGCCGTCACCACGTACGCACTCGTCCTGCCGGCCGATGTGATCGTGTACGTCACCGGCCCTGCGTCGAATCCCGGCGATGGACGCGCTCCTGACGCGGGATGCCCCACACCCGACGACACCTCGTAGGTCGGCGCCAGCGACGCCAGATCGGTGCCATGAGGCACCGTCCATCGCACCGCCGTGACGTTCCCGTCGGTCGGTCCGATCTCCGCCGTGCTCCCCGCGACGTTGCCGCCCAGGCCCAGAAGCGTCGCCACGTCGATGAACCTGATTTCGGCAATCCCCGTGTGATCATCGCACTCGCCGAAGTTCGACCTCACGTACAACTGCAAGTACCGCGTCGTGACCGGCGCGTCGAAGAGATGCGTCTGGCCGGCCTGCCTCGGATTCCCCGAAGCGCGATCGAACGTCATCTCCTTGACGAGCGTTCCCCACCGCGGACCCGCGAGCTCGTAGGACGTGCCGGCAGGCAGCATCGACGACCCGCGATACACCCCGCACGTGCGAATGCCGCGCCCGGCAGCGCCGCCGTTCCCGCACTGGCCTCCCTCGTTGTAGTTCCAAAGCCGCAGCCCCGCCACGGTCCGCACCGAGCCCAGATCAAAGGTGATCCACGTGCTCGAAGTCCCGTTGCTCATCCACATCGACGGGCTCGGACTGGTGCCGCAGGTCGACGTCATCGTCACCTCGCCGCCACCCAACATGCCGCTGCCGTCGATCGCACGGATCGCGCGACGATCGTCCATCAGCTCGTAGTAATACTCGCTTTGCGCCGTCGCCGCCACCGGACGAATCAAGTCCGATCCCGCCGCGACGCCGGCCCAGGAACACAAGGCCGCAACCGCCGCGGCCCGAGAACCCGACGCAAGACGCATTCCCATGAAGGTGCCTCTACGCATGCCATGCTCCTGTGCAAAAACGAAATCGATCCGAGAAATCGGATCGATCAGGCAGAACGAGCACCCACGACCGACGCCCCACATACGGCCAAGCCGCGACCCCGGTTGCCACAAAGAATCGATTTCGCCCCTCGGGCGCCGGATGCAGCCGTCCGCGATGTCCGGCATGCGACGACGAATCCCGCGATTCGTCGTGCGCGCAGCTCGACCGCGGCGGCCCATCCGCGCTTGATCTGCGTCGCTTACAGCCGCTCGAAGCCCGGCAACTCGCCCACCAGCGGCAGGCAGTACTCCACGAACCGGCGGCTCACGTTGTTGTGGCCGTGCAGGAACTCCGGCGGCATGTGCCTGGTCTTGGCCGCGATGGCCGACAACTCCACCCGCGCGTACTCGCTCGCGTACGCCTCGCCCTTGTCGCCCAGCCACGCCGCCGAACCCGACCCCGTCCGCTTGATCGCCACCGAGCCGTCGCGATGACCCTGCAACGCCAACTGCGCCGCGAACCGACCCGATCGACGCGCCTCGATGCGATCAATCACGCTCGAATCGGGCCAGCACCGCTGCACGTACCCGAACGTGTCGGCCCGCACCCGGGGCGGCTTGCCCCCCGCCGGCGTCAACTTCTCCTTGAGGAAGTCGCCCAGCTGGTCGCCAAGCGCGCCCGACCCCGACAACTGCACGTTGCCGTGCGCATCCACCTGGGCGTTCTTGATGAGCGTGGCGCCGATGGGCTTGCCCTGCGCGTCGGAGATGCCCTCGCTCACCACGATGTGGCACCGCCCCTTCACCCGGTAGATCGCGTCCACGTCGGCCACGAAGCGATCCATGTCGAAGGGAACCTCCGGGCAGTAGATCAGCTGCGGCCCGTCCGTGCTCGCCGAAGGCGCCTCGTCGAAGGCCCGGTCGCGACGCCTCGCCAACGCGCTCGCCGCCGTCAGGAACCCCGCGTGACGACCCATCACCACGTTGATCTTGATCCCCGGCAGCGAGATGTTGTCCATGAAGTCGGCCATGCACGCCATCGCCACGAACCGCGCCGCGCTCGGGAACCCCGGCGTGTGGTCGTTCTCCTTCAGGTCGTTGTCCACCGTCTTGGGAACGTGGAAGCACCGAAGGTCGTAGCCGGTCGCCTGCGCCATCTCGCTCACGATGCGGCACGTGTCCGAACTGTCGTTGCCGCCCACGTAGAAGTAATACCGAATGTCGTTGCGACGACACCCCTCCAGGATCCGCTCGCAGTACGCCGCGTCCGGCTTGTCGCGCGTGCTCCCAAGCCCCGCCGAAGGCGTCAACGCCAACGCATCGAGCCGGTCCTGATGCATGTCCGTCAGGTCGACGAAGTCGTCCTTCACCAGCCCCCGCACGCCGTGACGCATGCCCAGCACCTTCGTCACGTGCCCCGACGCGCACAGCCCCATCCGAAGGCCCTCGACCACGCCCACCAGCGACTGATTGATCACCGCCGTCGGCCCGCCCGACTGACCGATCGCCGCCTTGCCACGCACCACGTCAAGCTGACCCATGCCCTCAACCGCCTTTCTTGTGCCGCAGCATCACCTCGCCGCGGGCCCGAAAGATACTCCGCCTCGCCCGCCCGAAAGACCACCATTCAGGGGGTGTAACCGTTTCAGGTCCAAAAACCAACCCGCCCTCGCCGACGAAAGCATCCGGCCTCATCCAGAAGGAACCCCCATGAACCGCCCCCTCGCCCTCGTCATGTTCGCCGCCCTCGTCGCCGCCTCCGCCTGCTCCACCCCGCGGCAGGACGCCAACCCCGGCACGCTCTCGGGCCACACGCCCGGCCAGGCCTCGGCCCTCGACGAGGCCGTCCGCGCCGCCCGCACCGCCGCCGCCATGCCCGACACCTGGACCACCTGGCGCGTCGGGGGCGACCTCTTCGCCCTCCCCGAAGAGCGCGACGGTTCCTTCTACTGGAAGAAGTGCTCCATCACCACGCCCCTCCCGCAGGGCTACCCCGCCCCCACACCCCCCGGCGCCATCGAACTCAAGCGCTACCCCACCGTCCGTCGCGCCGAGATGCGCATGGAAGCCGACAAGGGCGTCAACTCGCAACAAGGCCGCAACCTCGCCTTCTGGCCCCTCTTCAACCACATCAGCAAGAACGACATCGAGATGACCTCGCCGGTGGAGATGGACTATCCGCGCGTGAAGATCGACTCGGATCCCAAGGCGGCAACCGCCGAGGCCTCCAACGAGTGGACGATGTCGTTCCTCTACCGCACGACCGATCTTGGCCCCACCGGCACCGACGGCAAGGTGCAGATCACCGATGCAGCCCCCCTCACCGTCCTGTCGATCGGCATGATGGGCCCGTACATGGCCTCGCGCGACTTCGCCAACCTCGCCACGCTCCGCGCCTGGCTCGAGGCCAACCCCCAGTGGCGTGCCGCGGGCCCCGCCCGCTCGCTCTACTACAACGGCCCCGACGTGGTGCCGGCCCGCCAGTGGAGCGAGTTCCAGATCCCCGTTGAACGCGTGAACTGACAGATCGCCTGGGCGTGAGGCGACCTCGAGCCGACTCGCGCCGGCCACGCAAACCGCGGCGACGCACAAGCGGCACACCTTTCACGACAACGCCGAGCCCGCGCAACGAACGTCGCGCAGCTTCGTCCGCCATTCCCCGGCCGTGCCTTCATGGACTGGGCATCCCGCGGCGGCGACCGGCCCACCCTCAGCGGCCGCGGCAAGTCGCCTCCCCTCTACACTTGCCGTGCGGTGCCAACCACCCTCTTCTCCGCCACCATGCAACTCCGCGCCGCGATCCTCGCCGGCGCGCTCCTGCTGGGCGCCTTCGTCGGCTCCACGCTGCTCGATCAACCCTGGGGCGACTGGCTCGCCTGGGCCAGTCTCGCCGTCGGCATGCTCTACGGGGGCAAGGCCGCGCTCGACGCCCTCAAGGCCCGCACCTTCGACATCGACGTGCTGATGGTCGTGGGCGCTGGGCTCGCCGCGTACATCGGCCACGCCGAGGAAGGCGCGCTGCTGCTCTTCCTCTTCGTCCTCTCGGGCGCGCTCGAGGAACTCGCCCACGCCCGCACCCAGCGCGAGATCACCGCTCTCTCCAAGCTCCTCCCCTCCGACGCCCTCGTCCTCCGCGACAACGCCTGGGTCCACGCCGACGCCACCAGCCTGCTCGTCGGCGAACGCGTCAAGATCCGCGCCGGCGAACGCGTTCCCGCCGACGCCCGCGTGGTCCTCGGCGAAACGTCCTTCGACCAGTCCGCCATCACCGGCGAATCCATGCCACGGCACGTCGTCCCGGGCGACGACCTCTTCGCCGGCACCATCAATGCCGACGATGTCGTCGAGGCCGTCGTCCTCCGACCCGCCCGCGAATCGAGCGTCCAGAAGATCCTCGACATGGTCATCCACGCCCGCGAGGGCCGACAGGATGTCCAGCGAACCATCGACCGCCTCAGCCAACCCTACTCCCTGGGGGTCATGGCCGTCAGCATCGCCGTCTTCCTCGTCTGGTGGCTCTTCTTCGGCGTCCCCGCCATCGGCACCGAGACCGAGCCCGGCGCGCTCTACACCGCCATCACCCTCCTCATCGTCGGCTCCCCCTGCGCCCTCATCATCTCCACGCCCACCGCCACCCTCTCGGGCATCGCCCGCGCCGCCCGCGGCGGCGTGCTCTTCAAGAGCGGCGACTGCCTCGAACGCCTCGCCCGCACCGGCGCGATGTGCCTCGACAAGACCGGCACACTCACCTTCGGCCGCCCCATCCTCGAACAAGTCATCCCCCTTGATCACGCCCCCCAGAGCAACCATGCCGACGACCTCCTCGCCGTCGCCGCAGCCCTCGAGGCCGATTCCACCCACCCCATCGCCGTCGCCATCCGCGAGGGCGCCATCGCCCGCTCCATCGCCCCCGCACCCGTCACCGACATCGGCCACACCGTCGCCAAGGGCCTCGAGGGCTCGTGGAACAACCACGTCGTTCGCCTCGGCAGCTTCCGCTTCGTCGAACCCCTCATCCCCGCCGAACGCCGCGATGCCACCCGCGCACGCCTGAGCGAACTGCACGAGCAAGGCAAGGTCGCCGTGCTCGTCGCCGCCCAACCCCAAGATGATCGCCCTTTGACGCAGGCCGCCATCATCGTCATGGCCGATGCCCTCCGCCCCGGCACCGATCACCTCGTCGACCAACTCCACGCCATCGATGTCAGGCCCGTCGTCATGCTCACCGGCGACAACAGCAGCACCGCCGCCCGCGTCGCCCGCGACGTCCGCCTCGACGCCTTCCACGGCGACCTCCTCCCCGCCGACAAACTCGCGCACGCCGACGCCATCCGCACGTCCATCGCCTCCCGTCCCGCCGATGCCCGCGGCGTCGCCGTCGTCGGCGACGGCGTCAATGACGCGCCCGCCCTCGCCGCCGCCGATGTCTCCCTCGCCATCGGCACCATCGGTACCGCCGCCGCCATGGAGAACGCCGACGTCGTGCTCCTCACCGACTCCATCGCCCCCATCCCCTGGGCCATCCGCCTCGCTCGCGCCACCCGCGCCACCATCCGCACCAACCTCGCCATCGCGCTCTCGGCCATCGTCGCCATGGCCGTTCTCACGCTCGTCGGATCACGCAGCGGCATGCACGTGCCCCTCTCGCTGGGTGTTCTCGCCCACGAAGGAGGCACGCTCATCGTCGTCGCCAACTCGCTGCTGCTCCTGCGATTCAAGCCACCCGAACGTCGAAATTGAAACACGCCAAATCGCGTGTTTTCTCTGGAAATTTCCCAGTTTCACGACGTGCCCGGGTAACCCTGTGCGTATATTCGCTTTCGCAACCCTGAACGGGTTGCATGTCGGTTCGGAGGCGGGCGTCTTCTCCTTTGTGTCTGCCGGAATCTGACGCGATGCTCTCACAAACCACCGAATACGCCCTCAGGGCGATGGCTGTTCTCGCCACCCACCCCGACCAACTCGTTTCCACGGTCGCAGTGGCCCAGCGAGCGCACATCCCAGCCAACTACCTCGCCAAGGTCCTTCAGCAGTTGACCTCGCAGGGGCTCCTCAAGGGACGTCGCGGCGTCGGTGGCGGCTACAAGCTCGCCAAGAACGCCTCCGCCATCACCCTCATCGACATCATCCGCGCCATCGGCGACTTCGAGCCCATCGACCACTGCCCGCTCCCCACCACCAGCCGCGATCAACTCTGCTCGCTCCACAAGGTCATCGACGCCGCCACGCGTCAGGCCATCCGCATCTTCGAGGCCACCACCCTCCAAGGTCTCGTCGACGACACCTCCTGCAAGGTTCGTCCGCTCTGCGGCAAGTCCTCCTGACTTGCTTCGCTTCCGATCCGCATCCCCCCTCACCCACGAAGCGACTCACGCGCGCAACGAACCGCGTTCGGCGCATCGCGCCGAACGCGGTCCAAAAAGCCGCGACCATTCATCGCCTTCGCACCCCCGACAACGCTCGTGCGGATCGGTGCATCGCTCCACCGGCCCAACGCCAACAAGAACGATCCGCGCGTGCAAGTCGCCTCGCCATGAAAACGGAGCCGTTGCCCGCAAGCGGACATCACTCCCAGCGATTTTTTCGAGCGGGGTCACGACGGCTGATTCCGGATGCATCCCACTCACTTGCGCGGTCGTCGCGCCGTCGCCTTCTTCTTGATGACCGCGGCACGTCGCTTCGTCGCCGCCTTGGGCCCCGCCGGCAGCGTTACCACCTGCCCATACCGGGCCATCAACGCCGCCGGCATCCCGATGGGCGTCGCCAACACCCACCCCGTGTACGCGCTCGACGCCGCCTCGCTCACATACCCCACCTTCGATCCCGTCAGCGAGATCGTCACGTTCGCACGCACGCACGCGCCCAAGGGCAGCCCCAAGTCCGCGTCCATCCCCGACGGGACGTCCACCGCGAAGACGAACGCCCCGCGATCTCGCGCCGCGTTCATCCGCTCGATGGCCGCCAACGGCTCTCCCTCGGGCCCGCGCGACAACCCCGTCCCGAACACGCAATCCACCACGAGGTCCGCCTGCTCGAAGAGCTCCTTCACGTGCCGATCCGACATCCCGTGCACCGGAACGCCGAACGACCTGGCCATCTGCAGGTTCGTCCACGCATCCGTCCCCTCACGCGGCTCGCCCCCCGCCATCACGACGTGCGCACGAACCCCCTGATCGAGCAGCAGTCGCGCCGCCGCGTACCCGTCCCCGCCGTTGTTTCCCGGTCCGCAGACGAAGAGAATCCGCTGGCTCTTGAGCGAGTCGCATCCTTCCTTCACGATGCGAGCCACCGCCATCGCCGCGTGCTCCATCAGCAGCAGCGTGGGCATGCCGAACTCGCTCGCCGCGAGCCGGTCCATCTCCCTCAGGTCGCGGGAGGAAAAGACGCGCACCTGTCCTTCACCCGCCATCGACGCCTCCCGGGCTCAAGGGTCAGCCAACCGCCGACTTCCACCGCTCGATGACATCGTGCCGCGTCAGGTCGTACATGAGCGGCGTCACCGTGATTCGCCCCCCGAGCAGGTGGTGCACGTCGCTGCCGTGGTCCGTGTCCCGGAACTCCAACCCGTACCCCGCCGACCAGTAGTACGTCCCCCCCGTCGGACTCACCCGCTTCTCGTACCGATCCACCAGCCCGTGCGCGTTCATCGGGCACACCTCGATCCGCGGCATCGGCGACTCCAACGTCAACGACGCATCCTCGATCACCGGAATGTTGATCGACAAACACTCGTGCGGCTTGGGAAGCCCCTGCCGCAGCAGCCGCTCGATGGTCCGCCGTGCCCACGTCGCCCCGATGTCGAACCGGGGCCTGCCCCGCCCAAGCGTCATGCTCACCGCAATCGACGGCACCCCCAGGAACGCGGCCTCGATCGCCGCCGCCACCGTCCCCGAATAAATCACGTTGATGCCGCAGTTGGCCCCCGCGTTCATCCCCGAGATGCACAGGTCCGGCAACGCCCCCTCCCCGAAACGCTCCGGCCAGATCCCCGCCAACGCCACCTTCACGCAGTCGGCGGGCCTGCCCTCGACGCTCACCCCCTCCATCCGGTCGTTCACCTGCTCGTCGCGCACGATCAGCGGCGTGTGGAACGTCACGCCGTGGCTCGTCGCCGATTGCACCGTCGCCGGCGCCACCGTGCACACCACGTTCCGGGGCGAACGCGTCACCGCGCCGGCCGTGCGGTCCTCGAGCATGCCTCCGAAAATGCCGTGACGGTCGATCAACGCGTCGTGCATCGCGATGATGCCCGGAGCCCTGATGCCGTCGTCGTTGGTGAGCAGAATCCGCATGCGCGATCGTACACGCCACACCGATGGCGCACGAGGCGTGCCGGGATCGCCTTCAACGCACGCACCCCGGGCCCGCAGGGCCCGCGAAGCGGGCAAGGCAAGCTCGCGGACACGACGCCGATGCTCGCGCGGCCCCGCGAGGGACCGACGACCACGCACTCACTTCGCGATCGTGGACTTGAGGAACTGGCTCATCTTCCGCGAGAAGAGCAGCCGGTTGTCCAACTTCTGGAAGCCGTGCCCCTCGTCGTGGCAGTAGAACTGCACGGGATCCATGCCCCGCTTCATCAGCCCCACCGCCAACTGCATCGCCTCGCCCACCGGCACCCGCGGGTCGTTCAGGCCGTGCGCGATCATCATGGGCACGTTGATCTTGTCGATCTTGTGGATCGACGAGATGCTGTGCAGGAACTCGGGGTCGGAGAGGGGCCCGTACTCCACCTCGCGAAGCTTGCGACGATACCCGCTGGTCTGCTCCAGGAACGTCTTGACGTTCACGATGCCCACCACGTTGATCCCCGCGCCGAAGAGCCGCGACTGCTGCGTCCCGGCGTCCACCCGCTGCTGATCCTCGACGATGCAGGCCACGCTCATGAACCCGCCGTACGAACCCCCGTAGGTCGCGATGCGGCCCGGCACGGCGTACCCGTTGGCCACCAGCCACGCCGCCGCGTCCACGCCGTCGCGCACGCTGTCCCAGCGCTTCTTGTAGTCGTCCATCATCAGGAACTCGCGCCCGTACCCGTCGCTCCCGCGAACGTTGGGCTGCAGCACCCCGAAGCCCTCGCTCAAGAGGTACTGCACCGTGCGATCGAAGACCGGACGGAACTGCCCCTCGGGCCCGCCGTGGTAGTTCACGACGAACGGAATCGGCGTGCCCTTCTTGTACCCCGCCGGCGTGTAGAGGAACGCCGGAACCGACAGGCCGTCGACCGCCTTGTAGCGGATCAACTCCGGCAGCGGGAACGCGGCGAGATCGATGCCCTGCGTGTCCGCGAAGGTCAGCTGCTTCACCGCCCCGCCCGCCTGACCCGCCTCGGGCGCCGTCCAGCCGTACGTCAGGCCCGGCGTCCTCGCGTTGCTCAACGTCCACTGCACCTTGTTGCCCCTCAGCGAACTGAGCGACACCACGCCCCGCTCGATCGCGGGCAGCTTCACCGGCTCGAACGAGGGCAACCGGAACAGATGAGGCACGCCATACCCGTCCTCGTTGGTCACCACCGCCATCAGCGTCCGCTCGCGGTTGATCGACGCGCCGTCCACGTGCACGCCGTCGAGCGCGGGCAGCGGCTTGCTCACCGCCCCCGTCTTGAGGTCTCGCACGAACACCTTCTTGAGCCCGCCCTCGATGTCGCTCACGTACACCACCGACTGCTCGTCGGGCATGTACCCAACCGCCTCCACCGACACCGTCCCGCCCCCCGACGGCAACACCGTCAGGTCCTTCAGGATGCTCCCCGCCGTCGTCAACTCCTGCATCGTCGAGTCCGACGCCGACCGGTACTGGCTCACGATCGCCCGCGTGCCGTCCTTGGTCATGTCCGCCAGCGACCACGATCCCTCCTTGCCCAGGAGCTTGGTCTTCTTCCCCTTCCCGTCAGTCCCGAAGTCGTGGCGGTAGATGTAGAAGTCGTTCGGGCTCTCGTCGTTCGCCGTGTACACGAACCCGCTGCCGTCATCCAGCCAGTGATTCACCGCATGCTGCACCTTCGGATTGGCCAGCACCTCCGTGATCGTCCCGCTCGCCGTGTCGAGCAGCGACACCTGCGTGTTCTCGTTGCCCCCGAACGCGTGCAGCAGCAAGATCTTCGAGCCGTCGTCCCACATCGAGAAACCGGCGAGGCCGTCCTTGTAGTTCGTCAGCTTCTCGCCCTTGAAGTCCGCCTTCACCGAATCGCCCTTCACCCGGTACAGCTGAAAGACGCCCTCGGGCAAGTCCCGCACGTACATCGTGCCGTCGGGCGCCATCGACGGCGAGCCCGGCGTGCGGATCCGCACGAACCGCTCGATGCCGGGGCCCGTCTCCGCCAACGCCGAAGCGCCGGCAGTGGTCGCGACGGGAGCCGCCGACCCGCCGTGCGACGACGTGGTCCCAGCGCAGCCCGCGCCCAACATGATCGAGAGAACCGACAGCGACGCGATGCAACGCTTCATGGTGACTCCTTGCTGATGACCGAACCGCCAAGCGTAGGAATCCTCCCTCCGCATGCTCCATCTCGTTGAAACTGAGTCTCAACAAGGTGCGAAGGCCTATCATCACCCGTGGAGACCTCGCAGGAACATGCCCCCGCCGCCAACCGCGTCTCGTGCGCGGGTGACCCGGCCCTGTGCCCCCTGCCTGAAACCCCCCCCATGGCCCTCTCCGGCCTCCCGGTGAATGCCTTGGCCCACGTCTGCGAGACCTGCCTCGACCCACGTGATGCCGCCATGCTCCGCGCCATGGGCATGCGGCCGTGCGCCCGCATCCGCATGATCCGCGCCGGCGAGCCCTGCATCGTCGAGGTCGTCGGCGTCAACCCCGCCACCGGGTCCTGCGGCTGTCGCATCGGCCTCTCCCGCGACCTGGCCGATCGCGTCACCGTCCGCCTCTCGGCCCACCCCGCCTGAGCCCCGTTGATGGCGACCCCGATCCAGATCTCCACCGCTCGCCAAGGCGACCACCCCGTCACCCGCGTCGCCCTCGTCGGCAACCCCAACACCGGCAAGACCACCCTCTTCAACCGGCTCTGCGGCTTGCGCCACAAGACCAGCAACTTCCCGGGCACCACCCAGGAAGCCCGCGTAGGCACCGTCGCCCGTCGAGACGCCGACCACCCCCGCGCCATCGAACTCATCGACCTCCCCGGCATCTATTCCCTCGAACTCGACATGAGCGAGGCGGAAGTCTGCCGCCGCGTCCTCGCCGGCACCCTCGCCATCCCCGGCGGTCCCGTCGCCGCACCCGACGCCGTGTGCGTCGTCATCGACGCCTCCAACCTTCCCCGCACCCTCCTGCTCGTGGGCGAAGCCCTCCGCCGCCGCCTCCCCACCGTCGTCGCGCTCAACATGATGGATGTGGCCCGCCGCCGCGGCCTCATCATCGAACCCCTCGTCCTGGAGCAACTGCTGGGCTGTCGCGTCGTGCCCTGCAACGCCCGCAGCGGCGAGGGCGTCGAATCGCTCCGCGTCGCCCTGGGCTCGGCCGTGGTCCCCAACCACACGCCCCCCGGCACCCAGGAAGGCCTCGAACGCTGGGCCGACACCGTCTGCCAACGCCTCTTCGATCGCGCCGAACCCGCCGATGTGCGAGACCGCCTCTCCGATCGCATCGATCGCCTCGTCACCCATCCCGTCGCGGGCCTCGCCGTCTTCCTCGCGGTGATGGCCGTCCTGTTCTTCGCCATCTTCAGTCTGGCCCAGGTGCCGATGGAACTGCTCGACGGCCTCTTCGGCGGCAACGACGCGTGGACCGCCCCATGGCAACCCGCCTGGCTCCAAGCCGCCTTGGGCGAAGGCGTCATCGGGCTGGCACGCGCCGCACTGCCCGCCGGCCTGCTCAGCGACTTCGTGTGCGACGCCGTGCTCGGCGGCATCGCCGCCACCGTCGTCTTCCTCCCGCAGATCATGCTGCTCTTCTTCCTGATCTCATTGCTGGAAGACACCGGCTACCTCGCGCGGGCCGCCTTCGTGATGGACCGCCTCCTCCGCCCCTTCGGCCTCCCCGGCCACAGTTTCGTGCCGCTCTTGAGTTGCCACGCCTGCGCCCTGCCGGGCATCATGGCCTGCCGCGCCATCCCCGACGCCCGCGAGCGACTGGCCACCATCCTCGCGGCCCCCTTCATGACCTGCTCGGCACGCCTGCCCGTCTACGTGCTGCTCACCAGCATCCTCTTCCCGGGCGAGCCTCTGCACGCGGCGCTGGCCTTCATCGGCTGCTACACGCTCGGCGCCGGTGCGGGCGTGCTGAGCGCGATGATCGCGCGACGCACCATCCTCCGCGGCGCACGCCGCCCCATGGCCCTCGAGCTGCCCACCTACAAGACGCCCAGTCTCGTCAACGCCGTCACCAGTTCGCTCGACCGCGCCCGCGTCTTCCTCGTCAAGGCCGGCACCAACATCCTCGCCATCTGCATCCTGCTCTGGTGGCTCAGCGCCTTCCCCCGCGTCGACGAACCCGCCAAGGCCGCCGAACTCCGCGCACAGGCCGCCGCCGCCACCGACGCGGCCGAGGCGGAGCGCCTCACCTTCGAGGCCGAAGCCGCGGCACAATCCCACGCCAAGGCCCACTCCTACATCGGCATGGCCGGCCGCGCCGTGCAACCCCTCTTCGAGCCCCTGGGCTTCGACTGGCGCATCTCCGTGGGCGTCATGACCAGCTTCGCCGCCCGCGAGGTCTTCGTCTCGACCCTCTCGGTCATGGTCACCGGTCACGAAGACGCCGAGGACGAAGGCGTCATCCAGCAACTCGCCTCCGCCAGACGCGACGACGGCGGCCCCCTCTTCCCCCGCGAAACCGCCTGGGCCACGCTCGTCTTCTTCGTGCTGGCCATGCAGTGCCTCCCCACCCTCGCCGTCACCGCACGCGAAACCGGCCACGCCAAGTGGGCCCTCCTCCAGTTCGTCTGGATGAGCGCCCTGGCCTACGGCGCGGCAGCCATCACCCACGCCCTGCTCGCCCCCTGATCGCGCTCCGCCGACAGCACATCCGCGCATCGTTCAGCCCTCCGTGGGCTCGCCCGCAAAGCCGGGCGGCGCACCACGGCTACACCTGGTTCGCCCCACAGCGGGCGATCAGGCCAAGCCCACGCCAATCCGCGCGAAACCCATCGACCCCACCACCACGCACGCCGCCCGGAGGACGGACGAATGTTGCCGCGGGTGACCGAACCCGCGCAGCGGGTGAGGGAAACCCGTGGAAAGGCCCCGATCCGCGCAAATCAACCCCCGCTCACCCGCCCCCGCCACGTCCTCCGCCCCGTCACGTGCAGCACGAAACTGTGCCACTGGATCGCGGTCATCACCACGATGGCCACCGGATGCAGCGCCACCACCCACACCGGCAGCCTCACGCGCCGATGAATCGCCACACGCTGCACCGCCGCCATCGCCAGGCACAACCCAGCCAACAGCGGCATCGGCCAGGGCACGCTTCCCCACGCCGCCAGCACGCCCAGCGGCAGCACCGCCGTCAACGCATGCACCACGGTCACGAACGCCAGCAGGAACGGGTTGCCGAGCCCCTCGTACGCGTTCTTCGCGAACCCGCGCCACGCCGAGCCCCACCCGAAGTACATCCGACATTCGCACAGATCGGTGCAATCGAAGAGATCCGACCGGAACCCCGCCTTCCGCACCGCGCGAGGCAATCGGATGCCGTCGTGCATCGAGGCCTTGAACCCCTCGTGCCCGCCGCTCGCGTCGTAGGCATCGCGTCGCACGAAGAGGAACTGCCCGCACCCGGCCGACGCGGAGGGATCGAGCCGCGTCCGCATCCGCGCGAAGGGCAGGTACCCCAGCAGGATGAAGAAGATCATCGGCACCGTCAGCCGCTCGGCGAGCGTCTCGACGACTTGCCTGGGAAAGCCGCTCAGCAGCGGCACATCCATCGCCTTGGCCGTGGCCAGCGTCCGCGACACGCAGTCGGGCGCGAACCGCACGTCGGCGTCGGTGAAGAGCAGCCACGCGCCCCTCGCCTCCTTGCTCATCCTCCAGCACGCGTGCTGCTTGCCGTTCCATCCCGCGGGCAGCTGCATCGACGCCACCACCCGCACCCTCGCATCGCGCGCCGCCAGTTCCGCCACGATCCGCCCCGTGGCGTCCGTGCTCTGATCGTCGTACACCAGCACCTCGACGGCGCGATGATCCTGCGCCAGGAGCGACTCGACGACCTCGCGGATGTTGCGTTCCTCGTTGCGAGCCGGCACGCACACCGACACCAGCTCCTCCGACGCCGCACCCGGCTCGGGCCGCGGCCAGAGCGACAGGTTGATCAGCGTCATGATCAGCGTCATCGACGCGAAGCACACGCCCACGATCAGCAGCACCAGCAACGTCGTCACGCCCCACGACCTCCTCGATGCGAATCCTCCACCTTGGCGTTCCCGCCCCGAAGCGCTCGCCACAAGTCGTAGACCGGGTTCACGGAGCCCGCGCGCGACAGCAGCGTCTCGTACGTCGTCACGTCGCGCGCGGTGATGTCCGCCGCCAACGCCCGACGCGCCGCATCCATCGCCACGGTCATCGCGCGGTGCCAGTGCGCCGTCGAAGGCCGCGCCGGCGCGGGCACCTCGACCGCATGGATCACCACCTCCGGCTTTCGCTCGAGCAGGAAGGGATACTCGATGGCCACGCACGCGGCCTTCGCGTTCCTCGCGCCCGCGCACACCGAGGCGGCCCCGGGCCGCAACTCGAGCTCGCCTCGCGGATCGACGAACCGCCCCTGCGCCGTGATCCACAGCGTCGGCCTCGCCTGTGCGGCAAACAGGCCCAGCACGTGGTCGCGCATCGCACGCGCCGCGCCCGGATGGTCGGGCTCGATCCCGAAGAGGCCGAGCTTGCGGAAGAAGCCGAACTTGCGGAGCATCGTCGCGTCGATGGGCGCACACCCGTCGCGGGCCGGCATGAAGCGGTCGGCGAGAAAGACGCCCACCAAGGGATCCCACCACGAACCGTGCGTCAGCAGCACCGCGGCGGGCCCCTCGTGACGCGCCACGGCCTCGAGCACGCTGCGTGCCCCGGCCCGCAGCCGCACGGCCGCGAAGTCCGATCGCAGCATCCGCCGCACCCACCACGCGAAGACGCGAGCGAACCGCCGATCAGTCGTCGCCGGGATCAGCGGGGCTTGGTCCATCATCCGGTCGGTCGCGAATGGGTCAGCGGAACCGTCGCACGCACAGCGTGTCGTTCTGTCCGCCGAAGCCGAAGCTGTTGGAGAGGCACACGTCGACGCCCCCCGCGGGGCCCAGGTCGCGCGCCGCGTTGGGCACATAGTCGAGGTCGCACTGCGGGTCTTGGTTGACGAGGTTCATGGTCGGCGGCACCCAACCGGTGCGGATGGCCTGCACGCACGTGATGAGTTCCACCGCGCCCGCCGCCTGGATCAGGTGCCCCAGCATGCTCTTGACGCTGCTGAAGGGCACCCGGGGCGCCAACGCGCCAAAGAGCGTCTTGACCGCCCGGGTCTCGATGCGGTCGTTCTCCTGCGTGCCCGTGCCGTGCGCCGAGATGTAGTGCACCGCAGGCCGCCCATCGGGTCCGGGCCTTGAGGGATCGATCCCCGCCTGGGCGCACGCCTGGCTCATCGCCGCCACCGCGCCCTTGCCGTCGGGTTGGATGTCCGTGATGCGGAAGGCATCCGCGCTGCTGCCGAAGCCCGCGATCTCGGCCAAGGGCGTCGCGCCGCGCGCGATGGCATGGTCGAGCGCCTCGAGCACCAGCATGCCCGCGCCCTCGCCCATCACGAAGCCGTCGCGCGTCTGGTCGAAGGGCCGCGCCGCCGTCGTGTACCCGTCGCGACGCTGGCTCATCGCCGTCAGGCGGATGAACCCCGTCATGCCCAAGGGGTGGATCATCGTGTGCGAGCCGCCCGCGAACATCAGGTCCGCGTCGCCGTGCCGGATGATCTCGAAGGCCTCGCCGATGGCCTGCGTGCTCGCCGCGCACGCCGTCATGCAGTTGAACGCCGGCCCCTGCAGCCCGAACGCGTCGGCCAGGTGCGCCAACGTCATGTTGGGCTCCTGCTCCAGTTCATTCAGCGCATCCATCTCCGCCAGGGCCGTCCGCAGGAACGCGCCGTCGTCGACGCCCCGCGTCGCCGGATCGAAACTCGCAAGGCACGCGTGCGCGAACGTGTCGATGTCGAGTGGCCCCTCGCCGCTGCCCATGTACAGGCCCATCCGCGAACCGTCAAAGCCCGCGAACCCGTCGAGCCCCGCCTGACGCCATGCATGCAGGGCCGCCACCAGCGCGTACTTCGTGCTGTCGCCCGCGCTCGCGTGGCGTGCCGCCGACGGGAACGACGCCCCGAAGTCGAAGTGCCGGACCTCCGCCGCGAAGTTCGTCGCAAAGGTGCTCGCGTCGAAGCGGCTCACCCGCCCGAACGCGCCCTCGCCACGCATCAGGCGCGACCACACCGCGTCCACGTCGTGGCCCAGCGGCGTCACCCACCCCATCCCCGTGATCACCACCCTGCGTTGCTGTCTGCTCATGATCGCGCCGTGTTGGCTCGCCCGCCCGCCGCCGAAATGCTCACTGACCCTCGTCGTGGCCCATGTCCTGATCGTCGTCGAACGACACGCCCTTCTCGCGCTGGATCTTCTCCACGTTCACCACGCGGACCAGCCCGTCCTTCAGCCGCCGCTCCGCGAAGTTCACGATGAGCCCCAGGTCCAGGTTCGCCGCCTTCAGCTGCGCCCGCACCGCCAGCCGCTCGTGCGTCGACACCTCGCCCGGGCGGCTCATGATCTCGAGCACGAACCGATCCTCCACCAGCATCGGCACCGTCACCGTCCCCACCTGCTTCTCGCGGTACGTCACCGGCAGCGACTGATTCAGCTTGTACGTCACCCCCAGCGCATCAAGCTCCATCCGCACCGCGTTCGCGTACGCCTCGGCCCCATAGCCCGGACCCAACGCCTTGTGAACCTCGATCGACGCGCCGATCGCCTTCCGCGACGCTTCCGTCGTCGCCGGATCAAGGTCCGACAGCGGAATCCCCCGCCGTTCGCCCCCGCCACGCGACGGTCCGCGACCCGAGCCCCGCCCGTGCGAGCGGTATTGACCTCCGTACGACGACCCCTCATCGCGATAATCGCCAGTCATCGGAACTCCCTTGTGCTCGTGATCCGCCAGTGGTCCAGCCCACGATCCGAGAGGTAGTCTACGCCAACGACCCGCGCCGACCCCGCCCCGGCACGCCAAAGCCCCTCAGTCGGCCGCCGACACCACCACCGCCGCGTTCTGGCCCGCCAACGACCCCGTGCACGCCAGCACGTGACGAACCCTCGCCTCGCGGCTCGCCGCCGCCCCGACCCGCATCCCGCCCTCGCCTCCGCCCCCATGCACCCGCGCCGGCACCCGCTGGTGCCTCACGCACAACGCCGCCGCCGCCACCTGCAACGCCCCGGATCCCGCCGCACAATCGCCCAGCAGCGGCGGCAAGGTCACCAACTCGATCTCCGACAACCTGCTCCCGAACACCTCCCGCAACGCCTCGAGCTCGTGCGCATCGTGCTTGGGCACGCACAACGCCTGCGGCACGATCACGTCGATCGCCTCGGGCCCCAGCCCCGCATCCTTGAGCGCCGCCCTGATCGCCAACGACAACCCGTTCCGTCTGGCCTGCACCGCCTTCGACATCGGCGGGTGACGCTCCTCCAGCACCGGCACCGCCACCGGCAGCGTGTGCGCCGCCCCGAACCCCGACACCCTCGCATAGCGCCTGACCCCCCGGGCCCGCGCCAAGTCCTCGCGTTCGAGCGTCAAAATGCCCCCGCCCTCGCCCGGCACCGTGCCCGTGCCCTTGGTGTCGCCCGTGGCATACGGCCGCAGCGTCAGCGATCCGTCTCCCTCATGACCCGCAAGCCGACCCAAGAGCTGGCTCCGCACCGTCCCCACCAGGTTCACCTTCGACTCTGCACCCCCCGAGAAGCACAGGTCCGCCGCACCGCGTTGGATCACCCGCGTGCTCTCGCCCACGCACAACATGCCGCTGGCCTCGCTGCACGTCAGCGTGTTGCTCGGCCCTTCCAGACCGTGCAGGATCGTCACGTGACACGCCAGCATGTTGGGCAGGTACTTGAGCATCCACAGGGGCTGCAGGTTGTTCATGCCCCCCACCGTGCCGCCGCCCGCCGCCACCGCGCCGTCCGCGTCGATCGTCCCCCACGCCCTGAGCGACAGCCGATCATCTCGCCCGGACGCGCGATCACGCGCCGTGGCGAAAGCCCCGGCGATCTCAGGCACTTCCGCCGGCAGCAACCCCGCGCCGATGTGGCAGCCGCTCCGCTCGGATGGATAGGTCGTCGCCGCCGACGCCTCGCCGTCGCCCGCGTGCATCCGCGTCGTCAGCGAAGCATCGCGAACGGCCTCGGCCGCCGCCACCACCGCCAGTTCGATGTCGCGCGCCATCACCTTCACGCCCTTGCGATAGTGCTTGGGCACGTAGTCCTTGGCCGAAATGGTCGGCGGCACCTCGCCCGCCAGATTGCACGCCGCCTGATCGGCCTTGAAGCGCGTGATCGGCCGAAGCGAGGGCGCGCCCGAGCACAAGCCCTCCCAGAAGGCTTCGACCCCCGCGCCATAGCCGCTGACGAGGCCAAGACCGGTGATGCAGACGTCGGTTCGATTCCCTGCCATGGTGAAGGACGGAGTCTATGGGCCCGGGCCCTCCCCGGGGCCGGTTCCTCTACCATGACGCCATGTTCACGGGCCTGATCGAGACCGTCGGCACGGTGCACGCCGCCACCCCCTCCCACGCCGGCCTCCGTCTTGAGGTGGCCGCCCCCGCATGGTCCTACCGGGCCTCCCGAGGCGATTCCGTCGCCGTGGACGGCTGCTGCCTCACCGCCGTCCATGACGCAACCCCCCAAGGCCTGCTCACCTTCGACGCCATCCCCGAAACCCTCTCCAAGACCACCGTGGGCTCCTTCCGGCCAGGCCGCCCGGTCAACTTGGAACACGCCGCCACCGCCTCGACCCTCATGGGGGGCCACCTCGTCCAAGGCCACATCGACGGCACCGGCGAGGTCGAGTCGGTCAACACAACCGACGGCTGGCGCGTGCGCCTCCGCCTGCCCGATGCGCTCATGGGCTTCATGATCCCCAAAGGCAGCGTCTGCCTCGACGGCGTCTCCCTCACCCTCGCCCTCGTCGACAAGCCCGCCTCGTGCATCGAAGTGGCGCTCATCCCCGTCACGCTCGAGAAAACCACCCTCAAGACCTGGCAACGCGGCGCCCGCGTCAACGTCGAAGCCGACATGATGGTCAAGGCCATCGTCGACCGCCTCCGCGGCTTGGGCATGGGCTGACATCCCCTCAACCCCGCCACGCACGCACGCCCCCCACCGCCGCGTCCGTGGGCTCGCCCGAAAAGCCGGACAGCGCACCACGGCTGCGTCTGGTGCGCCCTCACGGGCGACAGATCGGGAACAACGTGATCCGCGCGAAACTCCTCGACCCCACCACCACGCACGCCGCCCGGAGGGCGGACGAGTGTTGCCACGGGTGACCGAACCCGCAACGCGGGTGAGGGATAGCCGTGGAAGGCGTCGCTCTCAGGCGTCTCCCTGCTTGCCGATCTGCCATTCCTCGAGGTCGATGGGCGCCTGGCGGCCGAAGATGGTCACCAGCACGCGGACGATGCCCTTCTCCGGGAACACCTCGTCGATGGTGCCCTCGTAGGTCGCGAACGCGCCTTCCTTGATGACCACGTGCTCGCCCTTGTTGAAGACGAGCTTCACCGTCGGCTCGTCCTCGGGCTTGCGCGAGTCGATGAGCATCTTCTCGATCTCGTGCTCCTTCATCGCCGACGGACGTCCCGCCGGACCGACGAAGTCGCCCACGCCGGTCGTCTCCTTGATGAGGAAGAAGACGTCCTGCGGAATGCGGCCGTCGGGCTCGAGCTTCATCTCGACGAAGACGTACCCCGGATAGAGCTTGGTCTCCGTGATCTTGATCTTGCCGGCCTTGGCCGTCTTGGTCTTCTCCGTGGGCACCACGATGCGGCCCACGAGGTGACCCATGTTCTCGATCTGGATCTTGCGCAAGAGCGTGTTCTGAACCGACGACTCCTTGTTGCTCGCCACGCGCAGCACGAACCAGTTCATGCCTTCCTGACGCATCGGCTCGTCGGCCCGCAACAGGCCGCTGCGCTCCGGAGGGGCGATCGGGGTGGGTTCCGCGGCTTCAGTCTCGTACTCGTTGCTCATGGGCTTTCCCCTTGTGAAAAACGCCGCGACAAGCGCGGCGGTGTGTCTCAACCAGACCCGGGAATCCATCCCTCCACCAACCGGGCCTCACGATCTCGAACTGTCGATCCAAACGCCTCGGCCGACGATTCCGTCAGCCCGTCTTCAGCACGCCGATCAACTCCATCAACATCCGCAGGCCGATGTCGGCCACGAAGATGAAACCGGCGATGAGGAACGTCGCGCCGATCACCACCACCGTCGTGTCCTGGACGACCTTGCGGGTCGACCAGTTCACCTTCTTCATCTCGCTGTCGGTGGCCACCAGGAAGTCGACCGTCGAAGGCCGGGCCGCCACGAAGCGATGCAGGAAGAACCCGCCGAGCAGCACGATCAGCGAGGCCACCCCCGCTTGCAGATACACCTTCGGGAACAGGAACGTGGGGTCGCGACCGGCCACCACGCCCGCAAAGGTCGACGCCGACGCGTCGCCCAGCCGCATGCGATCGATGTCGGCCGCGATGCGCCCCTTGTCGAGCGTCACGTCCTTCACCTTCGCCACGCCGCTCGTGTCGCCCGCCAACGGCGCGAAAGATTCGATCACCGCCGTGCCGATCTTGTCCCGGCCCTTGAACAGTTCGACCGTCTCCGCCGGCGCGAGGTTGCCGTTCACCTGCGTCACCGAAAGCGAATACCCCGTGATCGGAATGGAGACCACCGCCAGGCGGCTCCACGACCACGCGGCACCCATCAGGATCAGCGTGCCCGCCAACACGGCCGTCAGCATGCGAACCCAATACCCCTGGCCATACTTGTAAATGCCCCAGGGACCAACGGACGACTCGTCGCCCGGGCGGTCGGAACCGCCACCATCGGAAGCACGGCGGGAGGGAATCGAACCCGCAACCTGCGGATTTGGAATCCGCTGCTCTGCCAATTGAGCTACCGCCGTAGTGCCTGCGCCGCCGGACTCGCCGGATGCGCCGGATGAATTGTTCGTCTTCGTGCTCACGACATTGCCCTGTCCAGCAACGACACCCAAGCCACCTCGCGGAACTTTCGCCCGCAAGGACACAGGCCCACGCTTACTTGCGCTTCACCTTGTGGAGGCTGTGCCGCCGCAGACGCGGGGAGTACTTCATCATGCCTTCCTTGAGGCCCTCGGGCATGCCGCCCTTGGTGTTCACGCTCGTGCGGTAGTTGAGATCACCCGTCTCCGTGCACTGGAGCCACAGGAACTCGCGAGCCGCTGCCTTCTTCTTCGCCACTGGAAAACCCACCTTTCGACTGCTGCCGACATGCCCCGACGCACAACGCCCGTCCCGGCCGCGGGAGCCATCCCCGCGAACTGGTCCACCCGAGCGATCGCACGACGCGACTTCAAGATGCCACCGCCCGGGCCTTGGGGACCCGGGCGGTCACGGACGCAAGTATAGCCGCCCTCGTCCCGCAAGCCACAACCGGACGCTCGCAACCCCGCCGGCTCGCGACCTGACAAATCGCAAACGAGCGGGCCGTGGCGACAAAAAACCGCCCGGCTCGAGGAGCCGGGCGGTTGGAGTGTCTCGAAAGCGGATCCGATCCGCCGTCATCTTCGTGCCATCACCTTACTGGATGATGTCGACGACGACGCCCGAGCCGATCGTCTTGCCACCCTCGCGGACGGCGAAGCGAACGCCCTTCTCCATGGCGACGGGCTTGTCGCCCAGGTCGACTTCCATGGTGATGTTGTCGCCGGGCATGCACATCTCGGCGCCGCCCATGAGCTTGGTGCCGCCGGTCACGTCCGTCGTGCGGAAGTAGAACTGGGGGCGGTAGCCGGAGAAGAACGGCGTGTGGCGGCCGCCCTCTTCCTTGGTGAGCACGTACACCTCGCCCTTGAACTTCGTGTGGGGGGTGATGCTCTTGGGCTTGCAGAGCACCTGGCCACGCTCGATGTCCTCCTTGTCGACGCCGCGGAGCAGGGCGCCGACGTTGTCGCCGGCCTCGCCGCTGTCGAGGGTCTTGTTGAACATCTCGACGCCGGTCACGACCGTGTTCTTGATCTCGGAGCGGAGGCCGACGATCTCGACCGTGTCGCCGACCTTGACGATGCCGCGCTCGATGCGGCCCGTGGCCACCGTGCCGCGGCCCTTGATCGAGAAGACGTCCTCGACGCTCATCAGGAAGGGCTTGTCCTTCTCGCGGACGGGCTCGGGGATGTAGCTGTCGATGGCGGCAAAGAGCTCGTCGATCGGGGCGCACGCCTTGTCATCGCCCGGGTTCTCGAGCGCGAGCTTGGCCTGGCCGCGGATCACCGGGGTCTTGTCGCCCGGGAAGCTGTACTTCTTGAGCAGCTCGCGAACCTCGAGCTCGACCAGGTCGAGCAGCTCGGGGTCGTCGACCAGGTCGACCTTGTTCATGAAGACCACGATGTAGGGCACGCCGACCTGACGGGCCAGCAGCACGTGCTCGCGCGTCTGGGGCATCGGGCCGTCCGCGGCGGACACGACCAGAATCGCGCCGTCCATCTGCGCCGCACCCGTGATCATGTTCTTGACGAAGTCGGCGTGGCCCGGGCAGTCGACGTGGGCGTAGTGCCGGTTGGCCGTCTCGTACTCGGTGTGAGACGAGGCGATCGTCACCGTCTTGTTCGCGTCGCGGACCGTGCCGCCCTTGGTGATTTCCGCGTAGGTCTTGGGCTTCTGGCCGAGCTTGAACGCCGAGCGGGCCGAAAGGGCCGCCGTCAGCGTGCTCTTGCCGTGGTCGATGTGGCCGATGGTGCCGACGTTGACGTGCGGCTTGGTGCGAGTGAATGAACCGGTCGCCATGGGATAGTGCTCCAACTGGTCCGGCACATCGCCGGACGGTCTTTCGGGACGCCCAACTAGAAGGCTTGGGGCGGGGATCCCATCACGCCTCCACCAAGCCAGCAACTCGTTGACCAGGAACCCTCGCGGACGCCCAGACACTTGAAGCTACGACACCATCGCGGTCGGTTGCCAAAGCCGCCCGCCCAACATGCCGCTCGCCTCGCAGCGCCAAAGGCCGGCTCTCGCCGCCCCACGCGCCACGCCCACGCTCGACATCTCGGAAAGCCACCAAAGGGATTTGAACCCTTGACCTCTCCCTTACCAAGGGAGTGCTCTACCACTGAGCTACGGTGGCCTTGCTGCTCATCACCCGACCCGATGCACGCCCGTCGCCCCGCGACTCACACGGCGCGCTCAAGCTGGTGATGCTCGAAACCTGTCAACTACGTCCCCCGCCCGCCCGCCGGCGCGAAGGGTCGAATGGTAGCGACCCCCGTCCATCGGTCAAACCGGCCGAATCCCGTGAGCAAGGTCTTATAACCATATTTCTCTCGCGGGGCCGCGCCCTTGTTCAGGGGTTGGCGGCTTCACCACTCACGCATCGACCCGCCGCCCCTGACGCCCCGCAACGCCCCCCGCCAACGCCTCACCCACCACCCCATACTGCTCCGCCTCAATCAACTCGCCCACCCCCCGCGCCACCATCGCCCGCACCGCCGCCTCCTCCACCTGCACCGTCGCAACTCCTGCCTCCGCAGCGAGATCCGCCAAGAACCCCGCCCGCGCACCCACCCCCGCCGCCACCACCCGAGGCACCTCCCCCTCTCGCCCCTCATATCGAATCGCCACCGCCACCCCGTCCCCCATCAGGACCGCCGCCGCCGTGGCGACCGCCGCCCGGTCATCAAGCACCGGCGCCCCTTCACCCCTCCACACCCTTCCCCCCTGCTCTGCCTGCTCCCGCCGGGCCTCCTCGCGCGTCATCTTCAGCCGCGCCCGCAGCCCCAGTCGCCCCGCGACGTGCTCCACGCCCCCTGCCAGAAGCAACCCGCCCGCCAGCCACCACCCCGCCTCTCGCAGCGAACGGCCCACCACCCTCGCGCCATCCGCCGCCTCGCGAGCGGCCACGTCCGCCAGCCCTGCGCGATTCGCCCACAGCGAGAACCCCGCCACCGCCAAGGGCCCCAGCGTGCACACCACCGCCGCCAGTCTCCGTCCGCGACGCGCCGCCTCTGGCCCCATGCCCAGTCGCCGCCTCGCATCGCCCGCCCCCCAGGTCCACGCCGGCCCCACCTGCACGAATGCCGCGAACAACCCCGCCGCCGCCACCCACACCATCGCACTGCCAACCAGCGGCACCACATCGCCCGCTCGCGTCACGACCCCTCGCATCGCCACGGCCCACGCATCGCGACTCGACGTCTGCCCGGCCTGCGACCACGCCGCCGCCGCCACGTTCGCCACGCCGCTCGCCACGCGCTCGAGCACATCGCTTCCCGCCAGCACAGCCGCCAGCACGCACCCCGCCCCCGCCAGCGGCGAGCGCACGAAGAGGCCCGCCCGCCTCGCCAGCGCGAGCCGTCCCGGCGACGGCGGCAGATGTCGCTCGCTCATCCCTTCACCACGCCCACGACGGTCCGCCCGTCCGGCACGTCACCAAGCACCACCGACCCCGCTCCCACCACCGCCTCGGCTCCGATGCTCCGCCCCGGCAACACCCTCGCACCAAGCCCCACCAACGTGTGCGGCCCCACCGACACATTGCCCGCCAACACCGCCCCCGGCGCGATGTGCACATTCGCCCCCACCACGCACTCGTGCTCCACGATGGCGCCCGAGTTGATGATCGCATGATCACCCACCTTCGCGTGCGACTGCACGATGGCCTGCGGCCCGATGAAGACGCCCGCGCCGATCTGCGCCGTGGGGTCGACGAACGCCCGAGGATGAATCACCGTCGCCGCCCGCCCCCAGCCGCCGGTCGCCAGCAGTCGGCGCCTCGCGCCAAGGTCGCCCACGCACAGGATCGGCGCGAGCACCGTCGTCGCCAGTTCGGACATCGAGCCCAGCCGCCGCAGCGACGTGAGGCGCCCCAGCGTGGTCGTCGTCGAGTCGTCGAGAAACCCGTCGACCTTCAGGCCCGCGGCCTTGGCCGCCGAAGCGACCACCAGCGCGTGCCCGCCTGCGCCGACGAGAATGATGTGCGTGGACTGTTCCATGAGTGAACGTCCGGCCGCACCGCATCGGCAACGCGACCGTTGGGGAAAAGATAGGTCGCGTGCCCCGTGCACGCGACACTACGCTTGAGCATGACCCGGGCCCGCATCGCCGCCGTGAGATACCTCAACACCGCGCCGCTCATCGAAGGGCTCGAGAAGCTGGCCGACGTCGAGCTCGTCCCTTGCGTGCCCTCGCGCATCGTCGACGAGTTGTGCGAGAACCGCGCCGACGTGGGCCTGGCCTCCATCATCGATTGCGTCCACTCGCCCGTGCCCCTCACGCTCCTGCCCGTGGGCATGATCGGCTGCGACGGTCCCACCCTCACCGTCCGACTCTTCTCGAAGGTGCCCATCGCCTCCATCACCGAACTCCACGCCGACCTCGACAGCCACACCTCCGTCGTCCTCTCCCAAGTGCTCCTGTGGCGCCTGCACGGCCTCCGTCCCCGCATGACGGGCTTTGATGCCGCCAAGCCCTCGACACACGCCGACCGCTGGCCCGAGAGCGTCCTGCTGATCGGCGACAAGGTCGTCACCGACGCCCCGCCCGCCGACCGCTGGCCCCATCAACTCGATCTGGGCGAGGCGTGGAAGTCCCTCACCGGGCTTCCCTTCGTCTACGCCATGTGGATGTGCCGCCGAGGCGACGAGCACGCCCCCGCCGTCCGCATGGCCCGCGACGTGCTCGATCGCCAACGTCGCCACAACGCCACCCGCCTCGACTGGATCGTCGCCCACCGAGCCGCCGCCGCCGGCTGGCCCCTCCCCCTGGCGCAGGACTACCTGGGGCGACTGCTCCGATATCAGGTCGGCCCCCGCGAACGCACCGCCGTGGCCACCTTCCTCGACGCGGCCCGGGAACTGGGTCTGACCGACGGCCGTAGCGTGACATGGGCCGACGAGCCCGTCCCCGCGGCTGCTCCCTGAGCAACCCAGCCCCGAGTCCGACGGAACACCCACCCGTTGCCTCCACTTCCCACCCTCACCATCCCCGCGCTGGTCCGCCTCGAGCAGCAACTTCGCTTCTCCCCCAAGGAGACGCTGCTCCAGGACATCCTCCGCGCCGAGGGCCTCGCCCGCGACATCGAGGACGACCAGCCCTACCCCGAAGACTGGATCGCCTTTCGCGTCACCGGCCACCGCCCCGAGCTGGCCACCCCCGAACTGATCCGGGGCGAACTCCTCAAGAGCGAACTGTCCTCCCTGGTCGAGCGACTCTGCGATGCCGGCAAGATCGCCATCGACGACGTCAACGACGCGTCGATGGTCGAGGCCGACGACCTGTGCACCCGCTGGAACATGAGCCGCCGAACGCTCGTGCGCATGCGCAAGCGCGGGCTCGTCGGCCGCCGCCTGCTCGCGCCCGACGGCAAGCCCCGCGTCATGTTCGGGGCCGCGACCATCGAGCACTTCGAGAAGACCCACGCGGGCCAGATCGCCCGCGCCGCCGACTACTCGCGCATCAGCCCCGAGGACGAAGCCCGCATCATCAAGCGGGCGCGTCGCTACAAGCGCTGGCTCGGCTGGTCGCTCAACATGGCCGCCGAACGCATCGCCGAGCGCTTCGGGCGAAGCCACGAAGCCATCCGTCAGGTGCTCAAGCGCTACGAAACGCGGGCCAAGGAAGCCAACGAACGCAGCCGCGCCGGGCTGGTCATCAACCCGCAGGCCGTCCCGCCGATGATCTTCGACGAGGCCGAGCCCCTCACCAACCGCCGACGCGAGGCCGTCTACCGCGCGTGGCGGCTGGGCATCGACCCCGCGCTCGTGAGCGCGAAGTTCCGCCGCTCTCGCCCCGCGCTCCGCCGCGCCGTGGCCGTCGCACGCGCCGAGCGACTGCTCGAATGGGCCGAGGAAGGCCTGCTCGGCGACGAGCCCGATCGCTCCGACCCGGCCGCCGCCGCCGCTGCCGCTCGCCGCGACCTGGGCATGATCGAAGCCGCCGCCGCCCTCGCCGGCGCCATCGCCCCCTCGCCCTCCTCGAAGCGCCGCGGCGCCAACCCGCTCGATGCCGCCCCGGTGGTGACGGGCCTCGCCGTGCCCGTGCCCCGAACCATCGACGGCTTCATCGCCGCCGCGCGTGCCGCCGGCCCCGTCGTGGCCATCGAGGAGAAGGCTCGCCTCGCCGCGTATCACCTCCTTCGCCGCCGCTGTCTCGACGAGATCGCCGCGCTCCACCGCCTCTTCCCGCGCACCATCTCGCTCGACCGCATCGAAACCATGATGCGGTGGGCCTCGCGTCTCAAGCTCGAACTCATCCGCTCGCAGTTGCGGCTCATGATCGACACCGTCGAGGGCCGCCTCAGCCGCCGCATGGAGGACCTCCCCCGCACCTCCATGCCCCGCATGCTCATCGAGGGCGTGCAACGCATCGGCGAGGCCATCGACGCCTTCGATTCCTCCCGAGGCGGCCGCCTTGCGGGCGCCATCTCCCTCTCCATGGACCGCCACGCCGTCCGCTGGCTCCGCGAGATCAAGCCCCTGGTGGTCGTCGGCCGCCTCCGCGCCAGCCCGCTGCTCCCCAACATGCACGACCTGCCCGACTGGTCGCTCATGGTCAACGACTGGCAACGCTGGCTCGAACCCCACCCCGGCGTCCGCCGCGCCGTCGACGCGGGACTGCCCGACCCCGCCGCCGCGGACTTTCTCGCCCGCCGCTTCGGCTGGCACGGCGGCCCCCCGGCCACGCTGGCCTCGCTCGCCGAGCACTTCGACTTCACCCTCGTCCGTGCGGCCGTCTACGAACAGCGGGCCCTGCACCGCGCCCTGCACCCCGAACGCGCCACGCCCGTGCACACGGCGTGACGTTGCGGCCGCGTTCGGCACCATACCCTCCGCGCATGGCCAAGAAGGCGAGCACCAAGGCAACGCCGGTCGACGGGGGAGGCAAGCCCCTGGGCGCCGACTGTCGCATCGTGCTGCTGATCGGCAAGGACCTCTTCGTCCGCGCCGAGAGCACCAAGATCCTCCGCGAGTCGCTCGAGAAGCAGCACGGCGAGGTCGACGTGATGACCTTCGACGGGGCCGCGTCGACCCCCGCCGAGATCCTCGATGAATGTCGCAGCTTCGGCCTCATCGCCCGCCACAAGCTCCTCATCGTCGACGACGCCGAGCGGGTGGTGAAGGAGCATTCGCGCGATCTCTTCGAGCGCTACGCCGACGACCCCAGCGAAGGGGCGACGCTCGTGCTGCGTTCCGACAAGCTCGTGCCGGGCAACCTCGGCAAGAAGGTCGAGAAGGTCGGCACGGTGATCTCCTGCGAGCCCCCCACCCGCGACATGGCGATCAAGTGGGTGCTCAAGGAGTGCAAGCAGCGGCACGACATCGGCATCGATCCTGCCGCCGCCACGCTGCTGGTCGATCAGATCGGCCCCACCCAGGCCCACCTCGACACCGAGATGGCCAAGCTCGCCGTCGCCGCCTGCGGCAGCCCCTCCATCACCACCGACCTGGTCACGCAGTTCGTCGGCAAGACCCGCGACGAGGACGTCTGGCAGGTGCAGCGCACGGTGCTGCACGCCTCCAACGCCGGCCGCATCGAGTCCATCCGCTACGCCATCAACGTCCTCCGCCAGCCCCCCACGCTGGTCCTGTTCGCGCTGACCGACCTGGCCCGCAAGCTCCATGTCATCTCGCGGGGCAGCAAGTCCGGCGCACGCCCCGACGTGGTCCGCAAGGCCGCCAAGCTCTGGGGCCCCGGCGGCGATGAACTCATGTCGCTCGGCGCCTCGCTCGATTGGCGTCGCGCCACGGCCATCTACCGAGGCTGCGTCGAGGCCGACCGTCGCGCCAAGTCGGGTCTGGGAGACGCCGCCCGCAGCGCGGAACTCATGTCGATGCGATTCCCCCGCGCCGGACGGTGACGGCCACCCATGCTCACCGCGAAGCGGTGCCCGAACGTAGCCGGTGGTGGCGACGCTTCGCCGCCACCACCGGTCCCGGACGACCAATCGCGCACGACCCCGAAGGGGTCGCCGCGGGAACGCCCATCGCATGCGATCGCGCGTTGACGTGCCAGGCGTTGGTCAATCCCTTCGGAAATCGCTTCGCGATGCAGACGCGACATCGCCGCGCCCATGCCCATCACCCCACATCCCCCAAGCCCAGGTGCTCTCCATACGCCTTGAGCATCCGCCGCTTGAGCATCGCCTCTTCCGGCAACCCAAGCCGCGGCGAGGCCTTCACCCACGCCGCCGCGTCGCGCCTCGCCAGCAGCAGCAACTGCCGATCCTTCATGAGGTCCGCCACCTTGAACGGCGGCAGTCCGCTCTGCCTCATCCCGAACATCTCGCCGGGCCCTCGCAACTCAAGGTCCTTCTCCGACAACGCGAATCCGTCCGACACCTCCTCCATCACCGCCAGCCGCTCGTGCCCCACCTCGGTCGTCGGATCGGCAATCAAGTAGCACGCCGACGCCTCCGACCCGCGACCCACGCGGCCGCGAAGCTGGTGCAGCTGCGCCAACCCGAAGCGATCCGCCTGCTCCACCACCATCACCGTCGCGTTGGGCACGTCGACGCCCACCTCGATCACCGTCGTCGCCACCAGCACGTCGATCTCACGCCGCCGAAACCGCTCCATGACCTCCTCGCGGGTCGCCCGCGCGAGTTGCCCGTGCAGCACCGCCACCTTCGCCCCCGGCAAGTACGTCGTCTCGAGTTCCTTCGCCACCGTGCGCACGTCGCGAATCGTCTTGACGGTCGCCTTCTCCCCGGCCGCATCGCCGCCCCCCAGCGGCAACTCCTCCTGCGAGCCCCCGTCGATGGCCGGCGCCACCACGTACGCCTGCTGACCCTTGGCGAGTCGCCGCGACACTTCCTCGTACACCGTCGCCCGGCCCGTCGATGCCACCACCCGCGTCGTCACCGGCTGACGCCCCGGCGGCAGCCCCTTGATCGACGACACGTCGAGATCGCCAAAGAGCGTGATGGCCATCGTCCGCGGAATCGGCGTCGCGGTCATCACCAGCACGTGGGGCGTGCTCGCCTCGTCGCTGGCCTTCTCTCGCAGCCCCGCCCGCTGCACCACGCCGAAGCGATGCTGCTCGTCGATGATCGCCACGGCCAGGTCCTTGAACCGCACGCGGTCGGTCAGCAGCGCGTGCGTGCCGATGAGCAGGTCGATCTCCCCTGCCGCGAGCCGCTCGAGCAGCGCGGCCTTGGCTTCTGGCGACGGCGGCGTCGCCCCCGTCAGCAACTCCACCCGCACCCGCGAACCTTCGAGCATCCGCGAGATCGAGAGGAAGTGCTGCTCGGCGAGGATCTCGGTTGGCGCCATCAGGCTCGCCTGCGCCCCCGACGCCACCGCCATCAGCATCGCATACAGCGCCACCACCGTCTTGCCCGAGCCCACGTCGCCCTGGATGAGCCGGTTGGCGGGCACCTCGCGCGAGAGGTCCTTGGCGATCTCCTTCACCACCTCCTCCTGCGAGGGCGTGAGCGCGAAGGGGAACCGCTCGCGAATGTGCGCATCGATGCCCTTGTTCCACTTGAGTTTCGGGGCTCTCAGCCGCTCGCGCAGGTGCGCCCGCTTGAGGTGCACGCCCAGTTGCAGCAGCAGGAACTCGTCGTATGCCAATCGCCGCCGCGACGCCTTCACTTCGTCCTCGTCGACGGGCGTGTGCTGCATGCGGTACGCCTCGCGAAGCGACGGCAACCCGCGCTCGACGCGATACGCCTCGGGCAGATGATCCTCGATCAGCGGCAGCCCCAGGGGCACCGCCGTCCGCATCACTCGCTCGATCGCCCACGACTTGAAGCTCTCCGTCGCCGGATACACCGGCCGCATGCGGGCCTCGTGCTCCGGCGGCTCCTCCTCGCCCGCCAGCACCTCGTACTTGGGGTTGACCATCTGCAACCCCGGCCCGCGCTGCTTGACCTTTCCTTGCACCCGCAGCCGCACGCCAGGCATCACGGCGTTGCGAACGAACATCTGATTGAACCACACCAAGTCCAGCCGCGCGGTGCCGTCGTGCAACACCGCCTCGACCCTGGGCATCCTCCCGGCTCGCACCACGCGAGTCGCCGTCACCTCGCCCCTCGCGCACGCCGTGCTCTCGGGCTCGAGGCGATCGATGGTCGCCTCGGCCTCGATCCGCTCATGGCGCAGGGGCAGGTGCGCCAGCAACCACCCGAGATTGGAGATCCCCAGCGCGCGCAACCCCTGCGCCTGCCGCGACGTGACGCCCGGCAAGGCCTCGACGGGAGTGGAGAGTTGCAGGGATGATTCCTCGCCCATGCCGCAAGACGGTACGCGACCCTGACGAGATGGCGTCAATGCCGGTACGCCACGCCCTGATCAACGACATCGCCTCCCCCCTTCGCCCGCAAGGGCGCACCAGACGTAGCCGTGGTGCGCTGCCCGGCTTTGCGGGCAAGCCCACGGCAGTCGGGCAACCAACGCACCGATTCGCGCGAGCGCATCACATCAACGGCGCGGATGC
>CAIYWI010000018.1 GCA_903929885.1 uncultured Phycisphaerales bacterium | reverse complement strand
GTGCGATCGGTGGCCGACTCGCTCGAGCCGCACCGGCTCTGCCAGTACCTCTTCGATCTGGCGGGCTGCTTCAGCACCTTCTACGACCAGTGCCCGACGCTGAAGGCCGAGGGCCCGGTCCGCGACGGCCGCCTGCGGTTGTGCCACCTCACCCGCCGCGTGCTCGAAGACGGCCTGAAGGTGCTGGGCCTGCCGACGGTCGAGAGGATGTGAGGCTCGTTCGCGAGCGTACCCTTCAATCAGCGATGTCCGTCGACCCATCCACGCTCACCCTGCAGATCTACCCCGCCAAGGTGCTCCGCGCCAAGGCCAAGGCCATCCCCGAGGTCACGCAGGAGATCCGCGACATCGCCAAGGCGATGATCCGCGTGATGTACGAGGAGGATGGCGTCGGCTTGGCAGCGCCTCAGGTCGGGCTTTCCATCCGCCTCTTTGTCGTCGATGTCCGCCCCGACTCGAAGCGGTCGATCGCCTCCGACCCCCTCACCGCCACCGATGGGCCGATGGTGTACATCAACCCCGTCCTGAGCCAGCCCGTCGGGCCCGTCGAGCCCATGGAGGAGGGGTGCCTCAGTCTGCCAGACATCCGTGGCGACGTCCTCAGGCCCCCCACCATCACCATCCGGGCCTTGGACCTCGAGGGCCGCGAGTTCACCCAGACCGGCACCGAGCTGCTCGCCCGCTGCTGGCAACACGAATACGACCACCTCGAGGGCGTCCTCATCATCGACAAGATGACGCAGATGTCGCGTCTTCGCAACAAGACCGCCATCCGGGACCTCGAGCGGGCCTGACGCCATCGCCCCGCTTCGCTCCGCCCGCTATCCTTGCCGCGGCATGCGACTCGTCTTCTTCGGCTCCGGGGCCTTCGGCCTTCCCACGCTCGAGGCGCTCTCCAAGAGCCACGACATCGTCGCCGTCGTGACGCAGCCCGACAAGCCGGCCGGTCGCGGCTCGCCCTTGGTGGCCACGCCCATCGGGGCATGGGCCGCCGCCAACCTGCCGAGCGCCCACGTCGTCAAGCCGCAGAAGGTCAACACCCCGGACACCGTCGAGTTCCTCCGCGACTTGGGGGCCGATGCGTGGGTCGTCATCGCGTTTGGCCAGAAGCTCGGCCCCGACTTGCTCAAGGGCGTCTTCGCGATCAACTTGCACGCCTCGCTCCTGCCTCGCTGGCGAGGGGCCGCCCCGATCAACGCGGCCATCATCGCCGGCGACGACGTGACGGGCAACAGCGTCATCACGTTGGCTGATCGCATGGACGCCGGCCACATCCTCGGCACCTCGCGCCGCCCCATCGACGACCGCGTCACCGCCGGCGAGATGCACGACCTGCTCTCGGCCGACGGCGCGGAACTGGTGCTCAACGTGCTCGCGGCACGCCGTCGCGACAAGCTCGAACCCAGGGCGCAGGACGAAGCCGCCGTCACGCTGGCGGGCAAGTTCACCAAGGCCGACGGACGCGTCGACTGGACACAGCCGGCCCGAACCTGCCTTCGCCGCATCCACGGGCTGACGCCGTGGCCGGGCGTCACTGTCACCTTCCGCGACCAGCCGATGAAGCTCCTGCGGGCCTCGCTGCCCGGAGGCACCCACAACGCGCCCGCCGGCTCCATCATCGACGTCGATGACGGCACCATCGCCTGCGGCGGCGGCACCGTCCTCAAGCTCGTCGAGGTCCAGCCAGCTGGCAGCAGGGCCATGCTTTGGGCCGACTTCTCGTGCGGTCGACGCCCCAAGCCCGGTGAAGTGCTGGAGGCCCCGCCCGCGGAGGCCGCCCCGTGACCCTGTGGGACCTGCTCCGGCCCCTCGCCAAGGCGCTGGGCATGGGTCCCACGAAGGCCACGCCAGGTCGTCGACCCGGCGGACGCGGCCCGGGACCCGCATCCAAGCCCGCCGCCGGACGCGGCAGGGGCCCGCGTCGCGCTCGGCCCAAACCCTCACCCGACGCAGCCGAACCCACGCTCTTTGCCCGTCCTGCTCGCTCTGCTCCCTCCACCCGCTCTGCGCCCCGCGCGGCCAAGCCCTCACGCAACGCCGGCCGACGCGTGCCCATGCAGGAGCGGTACGACCAGGTGGTCCGCGAGATGCTCGCCAAGTACGACATCAAGGTGCGTCGGTGGCGCAAGAGCATGTCGGGCATTGCCACGCTGCTCACGTATCGCGACGGCACGCAACGGCGCTTCCTCGAATCGCCCAAGCCCAAGACGCCCCTCTCGATGTCCATCTTCCTCCACGAGGTGGGCCATCACGCCATCGGCCTGGGCGTGCACAAGCCTCGCTGCCTCGAAGAGTTCCTCGCGTGGAAGTTTTCGCTCGACACCATGCGGGAGCTCGGGCTTCCCGTGACCGAGAAGGTCGAGACGCGCATGCGGCGTTCGATGGAGTATGCCGTGGGCAAGGCCACGAGGCGAGGCATTCGGGAACTGCCCCCGGAAGTCGCCGCGTATGCGAAGCGGCTGCCCCCGGCCTGACCGCAGGCCCCCCACCGCTCAGTTGGATCCGAAGATCGACGTGCCGCCGTCTCCCATCGCCGACGCAACCGCGTACACCGCGCTGACGGTCACGCTCGTGGTCACGGCCCAGATCTTCGAGCCGCCGATGAAGAACAGGAGCATCACGGCGATGAAGGTGGCGATCTGGCCCTTCTCGCTCTCGATCAGGTCGCGATAGCCGCGGCTGATGTTGGCCATCACCTTCGAGCCGTCGAGCGGCGGCACGGGGACGAGGTTGAAGAGCACGCCCATCAGGTTGATCATCGCGCCGGCAAAGAGGAAGAGCCGCATGTTGCTCCTCAGCGGCTCGCTCACGCCGTCGGCGAAGGCGAGCCAGGCGGCACACGCGGGCACGAGCACGATGAACTGCAGCAGGTTCATCCCGGGACCAGCCAACGCCACCCACGAATCGGCGTAGCGACCGCGAAATCGCGAGGGGTTCACGGGCATCGCCCCCCAGCAGAAACCGAAGAGGGCGAACATGAGCAGACTCGCGCCGCCCATGTGCACGAGCGGGTTCCACGTCATGTGGCCGAGCATGCGGGGGGTGTCGTCGCCGACGCGGATGGCGGCCCAGCCGTGCGCCAACTCGTGGCAGACGATCGAGAAGATCACCCAGAAGATCCACGAGTAGAGGAAGACCGGACTCAGCTCGTACGCCGCCGACACCCACCAACTCATGCAGTGCTCCGATCCCGCGCGTCGTGCGCGAGCGCAAGGGTACGGGCCCGAACCAACCGAAAAAGAACGCGAGCCCGGTGAAAGACCGGGCTCGCGTGCGTGAGTCTGAGTCAAGGTCGGCGGAAGGTCACTTCTTCTTCGCGACCGATGCGCGGGAGGCCTTCACGGCCGTCGCCACGATGCCGTCGAAGAGCTTGGGGTCTTCGATGGCGATCTGGCTGAGCATCTTGCGGTTGAGCACGATGCCGGCCAGACGCAGCCCGTTCATCACGAGGCTGTAGCGGACGCCACGCATGCGGCACGCCGCCGTGATGCGGGTGATCCAGAGCTTGCGGTAGTCGCGCTTGCGGCGACGACGGTCGCGGTAGCCGTACACGCCGGCGCGGATGACCGCGTTCTCGGCGCGATACTTGTGACGGTGGTTGGTCCCGTAGTAGCCACGGGCCTTGCGGAGGATCTTCTTGCGGGCCTGAGCGCGAGCTGCGCCCTTGCGTACACGAGGCATGTCAAAGCTCCATCGAAGAGGTCTGAACGGAGCGGCCCGAAGAGGCGGCCGACTTGGTTCCCGGCAGACACAGTGGTGCGTGCGTGAGCGTCAACCCGAAGGTTGGCGTTTACTTGCCCTCGGCCGCGGCTCGAGCGGCCTTCCGCTCGGCGGGGGTCGGGCTGCGCTTGATCGCCGTGCGGGGCTGCGTGCGGCCGCGGAGGCGGCGGAACAGCAGCTTCTCGAGACGCTTGGTGTCGGCGCTCGACATGTACGGGTCCTTGCGGTGCTGGCGGAGCTTCTTGCCGCCCTTGCCCGACCGCAAGTGCTTGTGACCCGCCGTCTTGTGGCGGATCTTGCCCGTCTTGCTGATGCGGATCCGCTTGAGCAGACCCTTGTGATTCTTGTGCTTGTAACCCATGGCCAAGTGCTCCGAAGATCGTCCCGGCGTGTGGTGCCGGGCCTGCATGATAGGCCTTCTCCCCGCCCGCGGCCACTCCTCCACCACTCAGTCACCTCACCGGCACCCAAACACGCCCCCTCTTCAGGGGGTGGCGTTGAGCTTGCCGCCGGTGCGGATCCATTCGGCGGCACCGCCGGTGTACCAATAGACGTTCTTGTAGTCATTGGCCAGCAGGCGTTTGGCCATGGCCCGGGCGACCGTCGATGCAGGGTCGTTGCCGTAAACGACCAGGTTCTCGAATCGCTCGTAGGCCGGGATGCGGCCCTGTCGGGTGGACTGGGACTGGAACTCGTCGAGTTGGATGTTGCGGGCTCCGGCGATGTGGCCGGCCTGGAACTGGGCGGGCGTTCGGGGGTCGATGAGCAGGATCAGTTCCGGCTTGCCCTTGGCGGCGGCCTCGTCGAGCAGACGCCGCACTTCAGAGCCGGAGATGGCGCGGATGTCGCGGTCGGTGATGTTCTTGTCGCACCCCGGCGTCCAGAGGACGAACAGGAGCGAAACGCAGAATGACAGGACGACGAGCGCCGGGCGCGAACACAGCCGCGGCACTCCCGGTAGAGGAAGTCGGGCGGAAAGGTGCATGTCCGAGGGTAGTCCCCCACTTGCGTCGCGCACAGGCCCATGGACGACAGGCAATCGAGCGTTGGCGGCGGCGTTGGAAGTTGGTCGATGAAGGAGTGACGTGTCTCTC
>CAIYWI010000017.1 GCA_903929885.1 uncultured Phycisphaerales bacterium | reverse complement strand
CGAGAGCGACGACGTGTGTTCGACGGACCATGGCTTGTCTCCTTCTCCGTCGGGCGAGGGAAACGCACGCGGCTCCCTCCCGACATGCACATGATGAGCGATTCGCGGCGTCGACTCCACGGGGAAACTTCCTCGAACCCGTGACGATCGATCGGGCCCGCGGTGGTCCGACATACCCCCCGGGGGTATCATCTCGCCAGCGAGCCGCCATGCCCCGAAGAACGCCATCCCCGTCCGCATCCGCGACAGCCGCGCCGTGCAGAGGGTGCGGCACGGAGCCGCCCGCCCAGACCGGCCATCGCCTGGCCGCCGGCGTCGACGCGTCGATCAAGCGGGTCAACTTGCGACATCTGCGTCGCATCGAGGGGCAGATTCGCGGCATCGCCTCGATGATCGAGGAGGACCGCTACTGCGCGGACATCATCACCCAAGTGGCGGCGGCCCGGGAATCGCTCCGGACCGTCGCTCGCCACCTGCTGAGCAACCATCTCCGCCACTGCGCCGCGAAGGCGATGACTCGCACCGGCACCAGTCGCGAGGCGATGATCGACGAGTTGCTGCAACTCACCGAACGAATGAACCGCTGATCATCAATCGTCTCATCGCCGTGGAGAACGCCATGCCCCGTCATCGACTTGCCTGTGCCGCCGTCATCGTGACATCCCTCGCGGGCGGATGCGCCGACCATCGTCCCTCGCAAGCGACACCCGCCGCGGCGGCAAGCGACGACGCCCCGATCTCAGGCAGGCAGGTTGTGCTGGTCGTTCACGGCATGTCGTGTCCGCTGTGCGCCAACAACGTCGACAAGACGCTGGGCGCCGTCCCCGGCGTGGCGGGCGTCACCGTCGACATGGGAAGCGGCCGAGCCACCGTCACGCTCGATGGCGTCACCCCGGTCACGCGGGGCCAACTGTCCAAGGCGGTCGACAAGAGCGGGTTTTCCCTCAAGACCATCGAGGTCCCATGACGCCATTCTCCGTCTCGATTGCTCGATTCACGGGGGCAGCCGCCCCCGTGCTGCTCGCTTGCGTCCCTGCCTGGGCGCAAGAGGCCACCAACACCCCGGCTGCGACCCAACCGGCCGCCGGACATCTGGCCGTGCGAGAGCGACTGCAATACGTGGCGCTGAGTGACGACCCGTCGCCCGCGGACCGCGAGATCGACAAGTTCGTGGCCACCACGACCCTCGCATACGGACTCCGCCGCGACCTGTCGGCAACGCTTGAGATGCCCTTGGCGTACGTCTCGGTCGACTCGCCCGGGGCCGACGAGCGTGAGTTCGGCATCAACGACCTCTCGCTCTCGCTCAAGTTTCGGCCGTTCCAGGCCGACCTCGGGCCGGTCGATTCCGTGCGTCTTGCGTTCGTCGGGGGCGTCGAGATCCCGAGCGGCGACGGCGACCTCTCGAGTCACTCGTGGGACCCCTTCGCAGGCGCCGTCTTCACCGCGATCATCGGCCGCCACGGCTTCAACCAATCACTCTCCTACAAGTTCAACACAGGGGGCGACGAGTTCACGATGCGGCCCGGGGACGGACGCGAGGACGCGCTTCGATACGACACCGCATACCTCGTCCGCGTCGACCCGGCCTCGTACACGGCAGAGACGACTGCCGCGCTGTACGCCACCTTGGAACTCAACGGCCTGTACGAAACGGGCGGCGACAATGAAGCGTTGCTCGGACCGGGCTTGCTGTACGAAGCCTCGACCTTCGCCGCCGAGGCCACCATCGGATGGCCGGTCATTCAGGATGTCGACGAGCGGCCCGAAACGGACCTGACGGTGACGCTCGGCCTCCGCCTCCTGTTTTGAGCAGCCCTCGACGTCACGGCTCGGCAACCGGCACGGCGGCCGGGATGCTGAGGGTGGGCTTGACTGGCACGACGTGGATATGGAAGGGCAGCGAACTCGTGCCCACAGGCATGAGCCGAAGCGTGACGGTGATTCGCTCGCCTGGCACGAGGGCCATGGGCCCCTCGATGGCAGGTTCCTCGGCCAGGCCCTTGACGGGCGCGAAGAACGAGCGAGTGTCGTCGGAGAGGTCGTCCTTCCGCCACGGACCGGCCCACTGAACGTACAAGGGCCGCGACGCGAGTTGCTCCCGCGTGGCGGGCGACTTGCCGACCAGGAACTGCCATGCGAGGCCGATGTCGGCGTCGTGCTTGCCGAAGCGAAGATCCACCAGTGCTGCGTCGCCTGAACCGCCCGGGTTCACCAGCGTGAAGGTGATGAGATACTCGACCTGATAGTTGCCGATCGTGTCGGCGTGCACATAGCCCGGGTGAAGCAGCATGTCGCCGGTCTGTCTGGCCTGGGGACAGTCGCGAGTCTGCACCGCAGGAGCCGCCATCAGGAACGACAGCCCTGCAGGACCGAAGGGCTTGCCGGCGCGAGGCAGGGAGCTGACGTCGATCACCATCTCGTCGCTCCTCCAAAGGAAACTCCGCGAGACCCCGCCGACACGGCGGACGTGACACGCCGGGGGCGGAATTTGCAGATCCATCCCCTCCTCGCCCGACTGTGCTCCGCGGGTCATCGCCTCGATGCAGGCCAGATCGAATCCCTCGCGGGGCACTGCCGCGTCGATGGCCACCACCGCGACCTCGATCGACGCCTTGCCGGGTTGCGAGGATTCGAACTCACCTTGCACCATGCCGGTGAAGAAGTCGCTCTTGGATGTGTCAAGATCGTCGGGAGTTGCGTCGGCAACGCTGAGTCGCGGCGACCACCCGATGACGCGTCCCTCGCCTGCCGGAATCTCGACTCGATCGAGGACGCGATCCCATCGATTCGCGAGCATGCGAACACTCAGCCGCGACTCCGGCCCGTCGGCCTTGGCCATGATGCCGTGCGACTCCATGATTTGCCTGGGCTTGATGGTCACGGGTGAGTCGCCGGTGTTGCGGGCGTGCACCAGCACGCGACGCGAGCGAGGAGCCTGCCCCTCGTAGTTGAGGTGATACACGAAGACCTCAAACCGATCGTCGATGGTCGTGAACCCGAGGTTCCGCTGCCGTCGCTGCGACTCGATCACAGGCTCGCCGGCCTTGGTCAGGAACTCGGGCAGCACCGGCGCGGTGGAGTACAGCACGCCCGTCGACACGAGCATCTCGGGCAGGTCCGAATCGATGCGATAGATGGCGTCCGGATTGGCTTCGGCCCGCCCCGGAAGCAGGTAGCCCGCGCAACGAGTGCATGGGTCGCCGCCCGAAAGCGGCGTCAGTGGCGAGATGGGCTTGAGGACGGTCTTGCCCTCGGGCCCCTGCGCTGCCGTCGGGCCCGCAAGACAGACCGCCAGCAAGGCGCACACGAGGAGTTGGGAGGCGGAGGCACCCGTTCGCAGCTCGTTCGTCATGCTCGATGGTATCAGGTCGCGATCGCTACCATGTGGTCAGGAGGCAGGAGCCATGCATCGAACCCGAGTCGCGAGCGTGGGTGTGTTGCTGGCAGTGGCGTCCGCGTCATCCGCGGTGGCTCAATCTTCCCGCTCGCTCAGTCGCGAGGCATACCGAGACCGGCTCGAGGGGTTTTGGTTGGGGCAATGCATCGCCAACTGGACGGGACGCCGCACCGAGGCGGTCCGCACCCAACCGCCGTTTCTCACCGACGCGGACTGGGGCCCCCCGTTCAACGGCGGTGCGCCGCTGGACTGGGTGACCAACCAATCGCCGTGGCTGGCCGACGACGACACCGACATCGAGTACGTCTACCTGCACGGCGCGAACACGCGGGGTCGAGCGTTGCTGACGGGCGCAGAGATCCGCGACGAGTGGTTGTCGCACATCAACCGGATGATCTGGGTCAGCAATGCCTCGGCACGCGGGCTGATGGGCCGAGGCGTCACTCCCCCGATGACCGGCGTGGGCGAGGCGAACGCCAACCGGCTGATGATCGACGCTCAGTTGACCACGGAGTTTTTCGGCGTGTTCGCGCCGGGCATGCCCGAACGGGCGCTGGCCCTCGCCAACCTGCCGGTGCTGGCGACGGCTTCCGGTCACGCCGCCCACGCGTCGCAGGTGTATGTGCTGCTGCACGCGATCGACCAGGACGCGCCCGTCGGACTCCCCGGCCGCGAACGAAACCTGTGGCTCCTGGCCCAGGCACGTCGTTTCATCCCCGATACCTCGAAGGCGGCCGACATCCTCGACTTCTGCACCGCCGACTACCTCGCGAACCCGGACGCGAACGACTGGGAGTCGACCCGCGATCGCGTGCACGCTCGCTATCAGTCCCAACCCGCCATGCACGGATTCGTCTACCGCGGGTGGTACGAGTCGAGCATCAATTTCGCGGCGGGCATCGTCGCGCTGCTCTACGGCGAGGGCGATTTCCGACGAACCGTGCAGATCGGCACGCTCACCGGGTGGGACAGCGACAACGCGACGTCGACGATGGGTGGCCTCATCGGCATGCGAATCGGAGCATCCGGCGTGCGTGCCGCCTTTCCCGGTCGCACGCTGGCGACCACGTACAGGTGGAGCATGACTCGCGACGGACTCACCGACCATGTGCCCGGGACGGGAGACGTCGAGGACACGTTCGAGTTGATGGCGTCGCGGATGCTGCCGCTGGTCGAGCAGACCATCATCGAGGCGGGAGGGCTCGTCGACAGCGAGACCGGGCGATGGCTCCTGCCGCCTGTGATCGGAGGCGACGCGTTCGAGTGGTCCCCGACGCACCGTGAATGGATGTCGAGCGCCACCGTGAGGGTGACCGCCGCGGGAGGCACGGCCGTGGCGGCCAGCAGCGTCATCGGTGCGCCGCCGCCGAACGCCGGCGTGTCGGCGCCGGCCGTGTTCGCCAACGCCTTGGAGCATGAGTTCAGCGGTGCGGAGGAGGCCGATGGCCTGCGGCGGTACTTGTCGACGTTCGGCGCCACGCCCCAGAGCGAGATCACCCTCTCGGTAAGCTACGACCGTGCCGTAACCGTCGATCGGCTTCGCTTCATCGAGGGCGACCACTTCACCCTTCCGACCATGACCGGCGGATGGGCCGATGCCCCATCGATGGAAGCACGAGTCGACGGCATCTGGACGGCCTTGTCTGGCCATTGGTCGGATCCGCCGGACGCATCAACGCCCTTTCAACGCCTCGATTGGGTGCTGGACGCATCGGCGATCATCACGGGAGTGCGGCTTCGGGCACGTCCGGGCGGACTGCATCGCTTCGTCACCTGCGCCGAGATCGACGCGATCGACGACCCGGCGCTCCTGCCTGCGCCGTCGTTCGATCAGGACGGCAACGGGCACGTCGACCCGGGAGACATCTACGCGTGGCACGCCAGTCCACGCGACCTTGACGGCGACGGCACGACGACCGAGGCGGATCGCGTTCTGATCATCAAAGCCGTGCGGTGGGCGGAGCGTCGCTCCCTGCATGCAGACCGATAAGCCCGATGGTCGCGAGGTGAGTGGGAGAAACTCGACTTCATGGCCCCCGGATACGCTTCGATCATGCTGCGATTCCATGGCGGTTCCATCCTCGTCGCTGTCGGCATCATGGCCTGCTCTTCGTCGGCGCAAGTTCGGTTCTTCGAACTGGATCACGGGAGCTTTCTCGCCGCGAACGCCTCGTCGCCGACGGTCTTCACGCTCGATTCGTTGCCGAACTGGAGCATCATCGAACGCCTGAGCCCCGGCATCGATCTCGTGCTGGTCGACGACGTGGGCGCCTTCGTCGACGATCACGCACGCATCTTCGTGTCGGGCGCGTTCAATCGCTGGGGAGAGGTCTACGCATCAGCCATCCTGCCGCTGTCGAGCAACGGTCGCGCCGGCAGGCTGCAGTTCAACTTCGATCCGCCGGTGTCGTCGCTGGGCCTGTGGCTGTTCGACGACGACAGCGCTGCGTTCAACGCCTCGAAACTGCGCGTGCTCGACACCGACGGCGTGGAGCATGTGTCGGGCGTTGTCGACGGCAACACGGGGATGAACCATGGGATCGACGGGTTCGTCGGCGTCGTGGCATGCCGCGGGATCGTGTCCGCGACCGTCGAGGGATACGCGATCATCAACGGTTCGCTGAGGCCCCAGATCTACGCCGAGGCGGACAACATCCACGTGGGGGCCGCCGTCCCGGCAGTCTCGCCGCCGCTCGTCCGCACGTGCGCAGGCCTGCCCCTTACCCTGACGGTGTCGGGGGCGGACGACGAAGCCATCATCGGCTGGCGCAAGGACGGCGTGCCCATCGAAGGAGCGACGGGCCCGACGCTTGCGCTCCCTGCCGTCAGCGTGGCTGAAGCGGGTGTCTACACCGTCGATCTGGTCGGCCCCGCGGGCATCTGCGGAAGTTCCTCGACAGCCGGATCACGCGTCTTGGTCTGCCCCGCCGACTTCAACTGCGACGGGGGCGTCGACGGGCAGGACGTGACGGAGTTCTTCGCCCGGTGGGAGGCGGGAGAGGGGCTCGCCGACATCAACGCGGACGGCGGCATCGACGGGGGGGACATCGGCGCGTTTTTCTCGTTCTGGGAGGCGGGCGGTTGCTGAAGTGCCGCGACACTCAGTCGGCGGGCACGCAGCGGTTCGCCGCCCACTCGCGAAGGGAACTGATCTTCTCCGCCATGATCACCGAGAGCGGCGGGCTGTCGCGAAGCGCCTGAAGCACGTCGGCCGTCTTGACGAACGCCCCCGCGTCCGCTCGCCTGGCGGCGAACACGCTGTGCAGCGCCCCCAGCACGGCCTGCTCGATCTCCGCCCCGCTGTACCCCTCGCTGGCCGCGACGAGCATGGCCAGGTCGAACGTCCCGGCCTCGAGCTTTCGCTTGGCGAGGTGGATGCGGAAGATCTGCTCGCGCGCCTCGGGCCCGGGAAGGTCAACGAAAAAGATCTCGTCGAAGCGTCCCTTGCGGAGCAGCTCGGGAGGCAACGCCTCGATGTCGTTGGCGGTGGCGACGAGGAAGACCGGCGCACGGTGCTCCTGCATCCAGTTGAGCATGGTGCCGAACATGCGCCGGGACAGGCCGCCGTCGTTGCTGGTGCTCGCCGCGCTGGCGAATCCCTTTTCGATCTCGTCGATCCAGAGGACCACCGGACTCATCGCCTCGGCCTGGGCCAGGGCGTCTCGCAGGCGACGTTCGCTCTCGCCGACGTACTTGTCGTACAGGATCGACGGATCGAGCTTCATCAGCGGACGCTTCCACGCGGCGGCAATCGCCTTGGCGGTGAGACTCTTTCCCGCGCCCTGCACGCCCAGCAGGAGCACGCCGCGAGGCGGCACAAGCCCGAACTCCGCCGCCTGTTCGCCGAAGGCCGCGCTTCGCTGTTCAAGCCAGCCCTTCAGTCGCTTCAGGCCGCCTACGTCGTCGATGCTCCCCGGAACGTCCACGTGCTCCAGCAATCCAGATGACTGGAGCAACCGGCGCTTCTCCCGAATGACGTTCATGATGTCGGTGGCATCGAGGGTCCTGTCGTTGGCGACCGCCGAGGCGACCACCTGTTCCACCTGGCGTCGGGCCAGACCACGGAGATTGTTGACGATCGCCTCGAAGTGCTGCTTCGAGATCTCGGTCTTGAGGGGCGTTCGGCGGTTGATTCGTCGGAGCGTCTGCCGGGCCAGCTCCTCGACGGCGACGTCGTCGGGCGGAGGGACATGATGCACCGTGCTCGAGGCGTGCACCGACGCGGGGGCGTGCTCGGAGTGGTCGATCATCGCGAGGAACAGCCTGCCTTCGAGTTCCCCCACCGCGCCGCCATGATGGAAGAACTCCACCAGTTCCCGCCACGCCCTGAGCACGCGCTTGTCGTCGAGGAAGTCAAGCAAGTCGAGCGTGATGCACATCGACGGAGCCTTGATGTTGGCTCGCCACCAGGCCAGCGCGGCGCCTGGATTGTCAGTGCCGACCATGGGCTTGGAGTCGGCCAGCCTCGCGGGCCGAATGCCCGTGGTCACCGACCACAAGTAGGGCTCCAGTTTCATGTCCGCGGCGCAGTCGAGCGCCATGCGGACCGCCTCGGTCTCCTCGCTCGTCGGGATTCGGACGCACGTGTGGCGACTCTCGAAGGTTCGACGGAGGCTGAGTGGATCCATGGCCCGATGGTACCGCGCCACGGATCGGGCGGCATCGTCCGATCCCGCCACAATCATCGCTTGAGCGTCGCCATGTCGATGACGAATCGATATCGCACGTCGCTGCGGAGCATCCGCTCGTAGGCCTCGTTGATGCGCTGGATATCGATCACTTCGACATCGCAGGCGATGTTGTGGAGGCCGCAGTAGTCCAGCATGTCCTGCGTCTCGGCGACCCCTCCGATGAGGGAGCCCGTCAGTTGCTTGCGCGGCATGAGGAGACTGAACACCGCCACGGCCTGCGGCGCGGGGGGCACCCCCACCATCACCATCGTGCCGTCGAGTTTCACCGTTGCCAACAGCGCGTTGACGTCGTGGTCTGCCGAGACCGTGTCGATGATCAGATCGAAGCTGCCGGCGTGGCGACTCATCGCGGTCGCGTCGGTGGAGATCACCACCTCGTCGGCCCCCAAGCGACGGCCGTCGGCCGCCTTCGAGGGACTCGTGGTGAAGAGCACGGTGTGGGCGCCCAGCGACTTGGCGAACTTCACCCCCATGTGACCAAGGCCCCCCAGCCCGACGATGCCGACCTTCTTGCCGGGCCCGGCCTTCCAGTGCCTGAGCGGCGACCACGTGGTGATGCCCGCGCACAGAAGCGGTGCGGCCGAGGCGGGATCGAGGTTCGAGGGCACCTTGAGCGTGAAGGCCTCGTCGACGACGACCCGCTCCGAATAGCCCCCGAAGGTCATCCCGCCGAGGTGCGAGTCCGGACCGTTGTAGGTGAACACGGCCCCACCGGTGCAGAACTGCTCGAGCCCGCGTCGGCAGCAATCGCACGAGCGGCACGAGTCGACCATGCACCCGACAGCCGCCAGATCGCCGGGCTTGAACTTGCTGACCTTGGGTCCCACGCGGGTCACCCGTCCGAGAATTTCATGGCCCGGCACCACCGGATAGGCCGTCATGCCCCACTCGTTGCGGGCAAAGTGCAGGTCGGAGTGGCAGACGCCGCAGTACAGGATGTCGATCTCGACGTCGGAGGCAAGCGGTTCGCGGCGCTCAATGGCGTGAGGACCGAGCGGAGTCGTCGGGGAGAAGGCGGCAAAGGCGCGGGTGGGCATGGCCGCTGATGCTACGCCTCGCCGTTGGGGTGCGGTCTGGCCGCCGCTCGTCTTCCCGTTGGATTTCCGGACAGGAACTCGTCGCGGACACCCGGCAGTGCTTCCGCAACGAAGGTCTTTCCGTTAAGAGCATCCGGAGGTCGGTTCATATGGCCCGTCCGCCCCAGGGAGTCGATCGCATGTCATGTCGCACGCTCATCGGTCCCGTTGCGCTGGGTTCGATCGCCATGGGCATCCACGCCCAGACGACTCACGCCGTTGCGCCGCACGCGGGGGGTTCGTATTCGAGCATCTCCGACATCTCCTCCGGCGGGTCCGTCGCCTCGGGATGGTCCGACGACGCCTCCTCGATGGACCTCGCGCTCCGATGGCAGCTCTCCTCCGGATCGACCGACCTCGGTCTCGTTCCCGGAGGAGCGTTCAACTCGTACGCGGAAGCGATCAGTTCCAACGGGGCGATGCTGGCGGGGTATGGCGGGACGCCCTCGGGCTCGAGGGCGTTCCGCTGGAATGGCTCGTATCAGGTGCTGCCGCCCCTCGCGGGCCACACCTGCGCGACCTGCAACGGACATCAGCGGCGACGGCAGTCGCGTGACGGGCAAGAGCGGGGTTGGAGCAGCCCAGCGGGCCTTTCTCTGGAACGCGGCGACTCCCCGCGAGCAGCGTCGACCTCGGCGTGGTGGCGGGCCAAGGTTGGTCAGAAGGCCGGGCCATCAGCCCCAACGGCCTGACCGTCACCGGCGCAAGCGACAGCGTGGCCTTCCGCTGGACCAGCGGCGGCGGAATGCAGAGTCGTGGCTCACTCTCCGGCCAATCGAGCGCCGTGGGCTTGGGCGCCAGCACCGACGGTTCGGTGATCGCGGGGATCTGGCGTCCGGGTTTCAACGACCGGGGCTTCCGGTGGACGGCATCGACGGGGATGGTGGATCTGGGCCTGTTCTCCGGGAGCACCATCTTTCGGGTCCGAGGCATGAGCGGCGACGGCGTGGCGGTCGTCGGGCAGGCCGACGGCTCTTCCGGTCTGGTCGCGAGCATCTGGACGCCTCGCATCGGCCTCCAGACGCTTGCCCAGCATCTTCAGGCTCGCGGCGTGAATCTGGCGGGATGGACCCTGACCGACTGCACCGCGGTCAATGCCAACGCCACGGCCTTCGGCGGCCTCGGCTCCTACAACGGTTCGCCGCGGGGGTGGGTCGTCCGCGGCCTGAACACAACGACGTTTGACGCGACTGCGGGGACGTGGACCTTTTGCGTCAACTCCACACAGGGTCTTCCCTTCTCCCCGCCGCCCGCGCAGGTCGGCGGAGCCGGCTTGCAGTGTCGATGGTTCCGCAACGGGGTGCTGCTCACGGAGGGCCTTCAGCCCAGCAACGCGACGATCATCGGGACGACGTCACCGGGTCTCACCTTGTCCAACCTGACGGCCGCCGAAGCGGGTGTCTACACCATGGAAGCGACCGTTCAGGGAGCGGCTCCGGTCATGGGCCCGCCCCAGACGGTCGTCATCAACTCCATCGCCCCCACGATCACCCTGCAGCCCGTTCCGACGTCGGGGTGCACCGGTTCGGCTGTCTCCCTCGCCGTCAACGCGATCCCGGGCGCCGGTTCGCTTGCCTTCCAGTGGCAACGCCGCGTGAACCCATTCCCCAACGTCTACGAGGACATCTCCGACGGCCCCACCGGCTTCGGGTCGACGTTCTCGGGCACGACCTCTGCGACGCTGACGATCAACAACGCGCAGGTGGGAGATTCCAACAGGTACCGCTGCCTGGTCATGAACCCGCAGTGCTTGAGGGACAACTGCGTCTCGACCGATCGCGTCCTGGTCACGATCTCCGGAACGACCACCGTGGTGTCGGGGCCGGTCAACACGACCGTGTGCCACAATCCAAACGCCATCGCTCAGTTCACCGTCAGCGCCACGCCCGCCAACGTCACGTACCAATGGCAGAAGCGCGTCGATCCCTTCCCGAACGTCTACGCGGATATCTTCGACGGGCCGACCGGCAATGGCGGTTCGTACTTCGGCACCCAAACGGCAACCCTGTCGATCGCGGGCCCCAACTCGGGCGACTTCACCCGCTATCGATGCAACGTCACGGGCCCTTGCAACAACGCCATCGCCGCCAGCGCCCTGCTCAGCCCCGCATATCCCTTCACCATCACGGAGCACCCCGTGAACGCCGACGTTCCAGTGGCACATCTGGCCCGGCATCCCGATCTCCAACGGCCCCCAACCCAGCGGTTCTTTCGTCACGGGCACGCAAACCGCTTCGATGACGATCACCGGTTTCACGCCCGCCGACACCGCGCTCTACTTCTGCCCAGTCTCCGCTCCGTGCGGCGTGGCCAACAGCGCGTACTCGCTCCTCGAATACTGCCCCGCGGACTTCAACTGCGACGGCGGCGTCGATGGCGACGACATCCTCGTCTTCTTCACGGCGCGGGAGAACGGTGGCTGCTGATTCGGGG
>CAIYWI010000016.1 GCA_903929885.1 uncultured Phycisphaerales bacterium | reverse complement strand
CGACCAGCGTGAGGTACGAAGCCACCGCGAAGCGGTGTCCGAACGTAGCCGGTGGTGGAGGCGTTTCGCCGACACCACCGGTTGACCCGACCAATCGCGCACGACCCCGAAGGGGTCGCCGTGAGAACGGTCGATGCGTGCGACCTCGCGTGATTCACGCGAGCGATGGCCATGATCGACGGAAACCCCTCCGGGGTTGGTGGGACGCCACGCGTCGGTCCGGGGGTAGCCGCGAAGCGCGGCAACCCCCGATTGGGATAGAGACCTACCGGGACGGCCACAACGCGTGGTCGCCTTTGATTGAGTGCAGTAAGGCTTCAACAAAGGAGTAGGTCTCTATGAACAGGGTACCCGTGTACGTTGGACTCGACTATCACAGCAAGAGCGTTCAGGTGTGCGTCATGGATCAGGCGGGCAAGGTCTTGTGCAACCGGCGGCAGGAGTCGTCGTTGCCCGGCGTGATTTCCATCATCGAACCGCTGGGCGACGTGCAACGGGTCGCGATCGAGGCCTGTTCGGGCGCCGCCGACTTCGGCGATCACCTCCATCGCGCCGTCGGATGGAAGGTGTCGTTGGCGCACGCCGGCATCGTCTCCCGCATGCGGTCGTCGATCGACAAGTCCGACAACGGCGACGCACGGGTGCTCGCGGATCTGTGCCGCACCAACTTCCTGCCCGAGGTCTGGCTGCCGCCGCAGGAGATCCGCGAGCTGCGTGCCCTGGTGATGCGTCGGCACCAACGCACCGAGGCGATGCAGCATTGCAAGCAGCGGATTCGAGCCTTTCTCCGCGACAAGCGGCTCGCAGTTCCGGGCGAGGCGGGGCGTCCGTGGACGATCGCCTACATGACGTGGCTGACGCATCTCGAGTTGTCGCCGATGCTCCGCCTGGTGCTCGACGACCTGCTGGCGGATCACGAGACCCTGCGGCGAGCCCGCGAGGCGCTCGACCGCATGCTCAAGGCCATCGCCCAGCGGGACACGCACATTCAGCGGCTCATGGAGATCAAGGGCGTGGGATTGGTGACGGCGTGCATCCTTCGGGCCGTGATCGGGCGATTCGATCGGTTCCGCAACGCCAAGCAGTTCTCGCGGTATTGCGGGCTAACGCCGCGGAACGCGTCGAGCGGCGAACGCGTCGCGGACGCGGGGATCGTGCGGGCGGGCAGTCCGGTGCTCAAGACGATGCTGATCCAGGTCGCCCATCGGGCGGCGAGATACGAGGGACGATGGCGGGAGGTCTTCCGGTCGCTCGTCGGACGCGGGAAGCCCGCGTGCGTGGCCATCGTCGCGGTGGCCAACCGGTGGTGCCGCTCGACATGGCACGAGCTCAAGACGTTCGAACAGGAGATGAACAGACAAAGAACACTGACGGGGGAAGAGCAGAAGCCCCCGTCGGGAGGTGAACCACTGGCGGCGTAAGGGCCGACGCGGCGGGTCGATCCCGTCGTCGGAGCGTCTCACGCGGTCGCGTGGCGGCAAGGACCCGACAGGAAGCTTGATGGCGGAATGTGGCGAGCTCGACGTAGCCGTGGGAATCAACACCCGTCCCCCGATGGGGCAGCCCGTTCCGTTGTCTTTCGGATGCCACCAACATGGGCAGGCCTTCGCGGGCCGAGCTCGGATAGACGAATGAGCATCCTGTCCGGAATCCGAACTGTCACTTGACTTCGTGCGATTCTCTATAGACGGCTACGCCCGGGCATCGCTTCGCGATGGGAGCGGGGAATCACCGCGTGGTACGCGGCGTGGTCGGCCGGCGCCGGGCCCTTCCCCTTCGCCCGGCACGGTCATACGCTGGAGGCATGACTCTTCTTGCAGGCAAGTCCGGGCTCGTGATCGGCGTGGCCAACGAGCGTTCCTACGCGTGGCACATCGCCAAGGCCCTTACCGACCACGGCGCGACGTGTGCCTTCACCCACCTGCCCGGCGACCGCAACGCCCATCGCGTGAAGCGGTCGCTGACCGAGATGGGCAAGCCCGACGCGTGGCTGCAACCCCTCGACGCCTCGAACGACGCCGATATCGAAGCGGTCTTCGCGAAGTACGGCCAAGACTTCCCGCGGCTGGACTTTGTCATTCACTCGATCGCCTTCGCCGAACGCGACCTGCTGCAGCCCGGCAAGTTCGTGACCACGCCCCGCGCGCAGTATCTGAGCGCCATCGACATCTCGGCGTACACGCTGGTGGCCTTCGCCCGCGCGGCTAAGCCGCTGATGCAGCGAAATGGCGGGGGTTCGATCCTCAGCATGTCGTACTACGGGGCGGAGAAGGTGGTGCCGGGGTACAACATCATGGGCGTGGCCAAGGCCGCCCTCGAGTGCACCAACCGCTACCTCGCCAACGAACTGGGCGAGGCGGGCATCCGCGTCAACTGCATCTCCGGGGGCTACCTCCGCACGCTGGCCAGCTCGGCCGTGGGCGGCACCGAGAAGATGGCCGACGCCGTCTCCACCCACGCCCCGCTCCGCCGCGGCGTCGAAGGCGCGGACGTGGGCAAGACCGCCGTCTACCTGTGCAGCGACCTTGCCAGCGGGGTGACGGGCGAGACGATCTACGTCGACTGCGGCGTGAACATTCTCGGGGCATAAGGCCCACCCCCGGCCTCACCCCTGCCCTCACCCATTGATCTGCAGCGGCTCGGCCCCGCGCGTGGCCACTTCGCGGGCGATCGCGTCGACGAAGGCCGCCAAGGGCATCGCGCCCAGGTCCTTCTGGATGCCCCGAGCACGCACCGACACGGCGTTGTTCTCGGCGTCGCGAGGGCCCACCACCGCCATGTAGGGCACCTTCATGTCGGCGGCCTCCTTGACCTTGGCCTGGATGCGGTCGCCGCCGAGGTCGACCGTGGCGCGAAGGCCCTTGGCCTTGAGCGCGTCGACGACGCTGACGGCGTAGTCGTTGGTCTTCTCGCTGATGGGGAGCACGCGGACCTGCTCGGGGGCGAGCCAGGCGGGGAACGCGCCGGCGAAGTGCTCGATGAGCACGCCGCAGAATCGCTCAAAGGAGCCGAAGGGCGCGCGGTGGATCATCACCGGGCGATGGGGCTTGTTGTCGGGACCGATGTAGGAGAGATCGAAGCGGATCGGCAGGTTGTAGTCGACCTGCACGGTGCCGAGCTGCCACTCGCGGCCGATGACGTCCTTGATCATGAAGTCGATCTTGGGGCCGTAGAACGCTGCCTCGCCGGGCGCCTCGGTGAAGGGGACGCCCATCGACCTCGCGGCGTCGCGGCAGGCCTTCTCGGCGCGGTCCCAGTTCTCGGCGGTGCCGGTGTACTTCGCGCCATCGGGGTCGCGAAGGCCCACGCGGACGCGGTAGTCGTTCATCTTGAGGGTCGTGAGGATCGTCTTGACCAGCGAGAGGCAGCCGACGATCTCGGCGGGGACCTGCTCTTCGGTGCAGAAGAGGTGGGCGTCGTCCTGGGTGAAGCCGCGGACGCGGGTCATGCCGTTGAGCTCGCCGCTCTGCTCCCAGCGGTAGACGGTGCCGAACTCGGCGAGTCGCACGGGAAGGTCGCGATAGCTGTGGGGCTGGCTGGCGAAGATCTTGATGTGGTGCGGGCAGTTCATCGGCTTGAGCATGTAGCCGTCGAGGAGCTCCTCGTCGGGCCGCACGCGATCAGCCGCGATGACCTCGCGGCCGGTCCGCTCGTTGAGCGAGGCGGCGAGCCGCGCCGAGACGCCCTCGACGCGATTCATCATCTCGGCGCAGCCGCAGCCCTGGGCCATGAGCTGCTCGAGGGCTTCCCGCTCGATGATGGGCGGGTACTGGCTGTCCTTGTAATACGGGAAGTGGCCGCTGGTCTTGTAGAGTTCGAGACGGCCGATGTGGGGCGTGAAGACCTGGTGGTAGCCCTGCTTGCGGAGTTCCTCGCCGATGAAGTCGGCGAGTTGCTGACGCAGGACCGAGCCGTTGGGCGTCCAGAGGATGAGCCCTTGGCCGACCTGGTCGTCGATGTGGAAGAGACGCAGGGCCTTGCCCACCACGCGGTGGTCGCGCTTGCGGGCCTCCTCGAGCTGCGTGAGGTGCGAGTCGAGTTCGACCTGCGAGGCGAAGGCGGTGCCGTAGACTCGCATCAGCCGGTCGGAGTTCTCGTCACCGTGCCAGTAGGAAGAGGCGAGTGACATGACCTTGGCAGCGCCGACGCGGCCGGTGGAGGGCACGTGCGGGCCGCGGCAAAGGTCTTCCCAGTTCTTCCCGGCCTCGCCGGTGGCGTAGAAGGAGAGTCTTGCGTTGGCGTTGGAAGCCGCGGCCTTGGGCTCGGCATCGCTCTTGGCGCCCTTGTACTGCGTGGGCGGCAGTCCCAGGGCCCGTTCGGCGTTGTCGAGCTTGTACTTGTTCCCCTCGGCCTTGAGCTTGGCGAGGCCCTCGCCCGCGGGGAGCTCGTAGCGGGTGATCGGGCGGTTCTCCTTGATGATGGCGGCCATGCGGGCGTCGATGGCGGCGAAGTGGTCGCTGCTGATGGACTTGCCCGCGGGAACGAACATGTCGTAGAAGAAGCCGGTGTCGGTCGGGGGGCCGTAGGCGAGCTGTATTTCCTTGCCCAGGACGTCCTGAATGGCCTCGGCCATGATGTGTGCCGCGGTGTGGCGCATCAGGAAGAGGGCGTCCTTGTCGGGCTGCTTGTCGCGGGTGCGTTCGGTGATGATGGCGAGCGAGCAGTCGCGGTCGAGGAGGGTGGAGAGGTCGCGGAGCTCACCGTCGACCTTGCAGCCCAGGGCGGCGGCGGCGAGCTTGGGACCGATCGACTGGGCCACGGCCAGTGCGGTCACGGGGCCGTCGAAGGACTTGGTGGAGCCGTCTGGAAGGGTGATGGTGGGCATGGCTGGGGCTGGGTCGGGGGGGTGAGGCGGAGAGCAAACGAACGAGGCCCGGCGATGGGGTGCCGGGCCTCGGGAGGGGACGGGGTTCTACACGCGGCGGGGCCGGCTTGGCCGCGTCATCGAGAGGTCGTGCACGTCATGGTGTGGGGCCGGCTGGTCATTCGCGGGATGATAGCGGCATGCGTCGGGGAGCGTCGGACATCGGCGTTCCGAGCGAGGCAACCCGCGTCAGAACGCGTGGTATCAGACCTTCGGAACCCATGCCCGGATACACTGAGCCGCACGCTCGCCACCGACCATTGAGGAGTCCATCGCCATGCGGTCCAGCCCCCTTGCCCGCGTCCTTGTCGCGGCCGTCGCCATGGCGATGGCCACCCCCGTGCTGGCCCAGTCCAAGCCCTTCCCCGACGAGTGGTTCTTCGAGGCCGAGAAGCGTCCCGCGCCGCTCAAGAGCCTGGAGGGCAAGCCGGCGCCCGAGTTGGACATCGCGTCGTGGATCGGCGACGCCACGACGATCAAGGACAACAGGGGCAAGGTGATCGTGCTCGACTTCTGGGCCACCTGGTGCGGCCCGTGCATGGCGGCCATTCCCGAGAACATCAAGCTCGTGAACGAGCACAAGGGCAAGGACCTCGTGTTCATCGGCGTGCACGACGGCAACTCGGGGAGCGACAAGGCCGCAGGCGTCGTCAAGGCGCGGGGCATCAACTACCCCATCGCCATCGACAAGAAGCAGCGCCCGTTGAGCGTCACCGCGGCGGCGTACAAGGTGCAGTTCTGGCCCACCTATGTCGTGATCGACAAGGCGGGCGTGGTTCGCGGCGCGGGCCTCTTCCCCAATCGCGTGGCCGATGCCGTCAAGGTGCTCCTGGCCGAGCCCGGCCCTGCGGGCACCGAGGCCGCGGCGGGCGCGGGGGAGTTCGCCGACGATGCGTACCTCGGCGGACGGATGCGCTCCAAGGCGTTGATGGCGATGGAGGGCAAGCCCATGCCCGCTCTCGACGTCGAGACATGGGCCGGGGGCACTGCCCCGCCGGAATCGGCCTTCAAGGGCGCCATCACGGTGGTGCACTTCACGTCCACGCGAACGGCGGCCCGCAAGGAGCTCGAGGCCTTCGGAGCGGCGGCGAGCGAGTTCGGCTCGCAGGGCGTCGCCTTCGTGGCCGTTTGCGATCCTGCGTCGCACTGGGACAAGATGCAAGAGTCGCTCGCCAAGATGAAGATCACGACGCCGGCGGCACGCGATGGCGCCGTCGAGTCGAAGGGCGAGGGCAAGGCCGACGACAAGAACGCCAAGGGAAAGACCGCCGCGGCGTTCAACGCGACGATGCAACCGACGACGTTCGTGATCGACCGAACGGGCACGGTGCGGGCGGCAGGCCTGAAGGCGGGAAGTCTCAAGGCCGTGCTCGAGAAACTACTGGCCGAACCCGCCCCCGGCAAGGCCGAGTCGAAGTGACATCCGTTCCATCCCCTTCATCGAGCGAGCCACGACCTTGACGACGACGATTCGCCTGACCGAGCCGCCCGCGCCCGCGAGCTATCCCAACGACTTCGCCGAAACAGTGCGGGCCCACGTGGCGCGGACGGTGGTCGGGCAGGGCCGCGTGGTGGAGCGGGTGCTCATCGCGCTGCTCACGGGCGGACACCTGCTGCTCGAGGGCGTGCCCGGCATCGCCAAGACGCTCCTGGTGCAATCGGTGGCCAAGGCCATCGACCTCAAGTTCGGGCGCGTGCAGTTCACGATCGACCTGCTCCCCTCCGACATCGTGGGAGCCGAGATCCTCGAGCAGCGCACGGGCGAGTTCCGCGTGCACAAGGGGCCCATCTTCACGAACCTGCTGCTGGCCGACGAGATCAACCGAGCCAGCCCCAAGGTGCAATCGGCCCTTCTGGAAGCCATGCAGGAGCGTCGCGTCTCGATCGGCGACACGACGCACGACCTGCCCGCGCCCTTCCTCGTGATCGCCACCCAGAACCCGGTGGAACAGGCCGGCACCTTCGAGCTTCCCGAGGCGCAGCTCGACCGCTTCATGCTGCGGCACCGGCTCACGTACCCCTCGCCCGCCGACGAGGCCGAGGTGGTCCGGCGCAGCCTGGCCCTTCGACTCAAGCGTCAGGGCGACGGCGCGGTGCCGATGTCGGCCTTCGACGCCATCGCCAACGACCAGAAGCTGCACGCTCGCGACCTGACCGAGGCCATGGCCAAGGTGCAGGAGGTTCACGTCAGCGACGTCTTCATCCGCGACTGCGTGGAGTTGGTCAACCTCACGCGTCGCCACAAGGACGTGGAACTGGGCTGCAGCCCCCGCGCCGCGCTCGCGCTCGTGCACGCCTCCAGGGCCAGGGCCTTCATCCACGGGCGCGACTACGCCGTGCCCGAGGATCTCTTCGCGCTGGCGCAGGACGTCGTGCTGCACCGCATTCGCCTTCGCTACGAGGCCGTGGCCGAGGGACGTCGTCCCGAAGACGTGCTCGAATCGCTCTTGGCCGACCTGACCTGAACCACGCCCGATGCCCTCGGCCTCCTCCACCGCTTCCGACCTCGAGGCCGCCCCCGCGGCCGGCGGATCGCCTTCGCACGCGCCCGCCTCGCTGGCTCGCGGCAACTTCGAGATGGTCGTGCGCCGCCTCGCCGACGACCTGGCCTTCGGCTCCGACGTCTCCCGCTTCGTCGGCGGCGGGCTCGAATACGCGAGTTCTCGCCTCTACCAGCCCGGCGATTCGGTGCGACAACTCGACTGGCGACTGACGGCCCGCACGGGCAAGCCCTTCGTCAAGGAATACGAGGCCCTCAAGCGAACGTGCGTGCACATCGTCGTCGACACCTCGGCCTCCATGGCCGTCGCGTCGACGCCCCTGAGCAAGCACGACATCGCCGTGTGGACCGCCGCGGGCACGGGCCTGCTCGCCCAGCGACGCATGAGCCCGGTGGCCATCATCGGAGCCGGCGCTCGAACGAGCCCGATGTCGCCGAGTCTTCGCGCGAGCGACCTGTGGCGGGCGATCGATCCCCTGCTGACGCCTGCGTGCGACGAACCCACCACGCTCGCCGTCAGACTCGCACGACTGCAAGCCGGGCTCGGCCGCACCGCCATGGTGCTCGTCATCAGCGATCTGCACGACCCCAAGGCGATGTCCTCGCTCCGCCAAATGGCTCAGCGCCACGATGTCGCGGTGGTGCACATCGTCGACCCGGCGGAGATCATTCCCTTCCGGGCGGGATTCTTCAGGGGCGAGGAGGCCGAAACGGGTCGCTCCTTCCTCGGACGCGGCGTCGACGTGGCCTCCGGTCGCGTCGAGCGGGTGCGGACCGATCTCGCGGGCGCGGGGATTGCCTCGGTGTGCCTTCGCACCGACGAGCCGTTTGTCGCGCCGCTGCGACGGTTCCTTGCGGCCAGGGCCGCCCTCTCGCGGGGGTCGCGATGATGCTGTGGCTGGCGGCCTTGGTCGCGGTTGATCCGTTGCCTGTCGCCCCGCGCGGACTGGCATCGTCGATCACCATCGATGCGAAAGGGAAGCCGCTGGTGGCGAGGCCCATCGCGGCCGGCGAACAGCCGCGGGTGGTGGTTCGGGTCGAGCCGGTCGACGCCTCGGGGCGTCAGCGCGTCGAGTTCATCGGGCTTGTGGCCGGCGAGCACGATCTTCGCGAGTTCCTGATGCGGCCTGACGGCGGAGCCCCTTCGGGCCTGTCGGCGATGACGGTGCGGATCGAGAGCACGCTGCCGCCGGGCCATGCCACCGACGTGCTGGGACTGGCCGAGCCGAACCTGCCGTTCAGCCGCGGATACGTGGCGGCCCTGGCGACCATCGGCTGCGCGTGGGCGCTGGCTCCCGTGGCGGCGTACGTGCGGAGGCGGCTGAACCGTCCGGTTGCGGCGCCTCCGCCGCCTCCCGCCCCCGAGCCGACGCTGGCCGAGCAGTTGCTGGCGATGCTGGAGTCGTGGACGGGCCCGGGCGCCGGCGGCGAACGAGGGATCGAGCGGCGAGCGGCGCTCGAGCTGCTCGCGCTGCGTCACCAGCGGGCGACCGTGGCCGAGCGTGACGAGGCGATCGCGACGGCGATGATGCGAGCGAGGAGCGACGATCGCACTCGCGACGTGGTGCTGGCGCTCGAGGCGTGGTTGCACGCGAAGGCGAGCGACCCGGCCGCCGCACAGGAGATCGCGTTGTCGCGACTTCGGGCCGTCGCGATGCGCGAAGCGACGACGGGGGGAGGCGGAGCGTCTTGACGTTCACGCATCCATGGGTGCTGTTGCTGCTGGCGTTGCCGGTGCTGTTGGCGTGGACGGTGGCGGCCCGCGCGCCGGGCGTGACGCTGCCACTGGACTTCGGCGAGCGACCGAGGCGGCGATGGACGGGCCTTGCGCTGGGGGCGTTCGACACGGTGCCGCTGCTGGCGCTGGCCTTGGCGATCGTGATGCTCGCGGGGCCGCAGACGCTGCAGCAGACTCGTCGCGAGCGGCAGTTGACGAACATCCAGATCTGCATGGACGTGTCGGGCAGCATGTCGGGCGACCCGTACCGAAGGGCGTCGGAGGCGATCACGGAGTTCACGAGGCGTCGCGAGGGGGACGCCTTCGGGCTGATGATCTTCGGCTCGGCGCAGATGCGGTGGGTGCCCCTGACGCGGGATCTCTCGGCGATCAGGCAGGCGATGCCCTTCGCGAATCCGTCGAACCAACCTTCGCACATGGGAGGCACGCTGATCGGCGCGGCCTTGCGGTACGCTCGCGACCTCTTCGAGGCCGACGCGGCTCCGGGCGACCGGATGATCATCCTCGTCTCCGACGGCGACAGCTTCGACCTTGGCGGCGGGAGCGAACTGGAGATTGCGCAGGAACTCCAGGAGGCGGGCATCACGCTCTACCACATCCACGTGTCGCAGGACGACATCCCCGACTCGGTGGTGGAGATCGCGCGGGCGACGGGCGGCCAGGCGCTCGCCGCGGCGGACGAGGGGACGATTCGTCAGGTCTTCGACCACATCGACCGCATGAAGCCGGCGGTCTTCAAGCCCGCGGGCACCGCGCCGCTGGACTTCTTCGGGCCCTTCGCCATCGCGGCGGCGGCCGTCGCGGCGTTGCACTCGCTCTCCCTGCTCGGCGCGAGGTACACGCCATGGTGATCGCCCTGGCCATCGCCTGCGGCTGCCTGGCCGTCGCCATGGTCGGCGAGCGTCTGCACGCACGACGCGTGGCAAGCGTGGCTCGCCTGGCCTTCGGCCCCACGGGCAGACCCGCGCCGTGGACGATGCTGGCCCCCGCGGCGCGGTGTCTGGGCGTCTTCCTGCTGGCCTGGGGCAGCGTCACGCTGGCGAGGCACGATCCGATCGATGCCGAGGCGGTTCCGGATGCCAAGGCCTCGCGCCAACTGCTGGTGTGTCTCGACGTGTCGCCGAGCATGCAGGTGGCCGACGCGGGGCCCGATGCCGAGAAGGTCACGCGTGCCGCGTGGGCGGGCAAGGTCTTTCAGGGCATCCTCGACCGCATCGACATGAAGACCACGCGGATCACGCTGGTGGTCTTCTACTCCAAGGCGCTGGTGGTGCTCGAGCAGACCACCGACAAGAACGTCATCGCCAACATGCTCGACGGACTGCCGATGCACGTGGGGTTCGACCCCGGCCCCACCGACATGGCGGCGGGCCTGCGCGAGTGCGTGCGGCTGGCCAAGCCGTGGGACCGCAAGACGGCGACGCTCGTGGTGATCGGCGACGGCGATGTCGAGTCGGGGGCGGCGTCGCTGGGCTCGCTTTCGCTGCCGGCGTCCATCGCCGACACCATCGTGATCGGCGTGGGCGACCCCGCCCGGGCGTCGCTGGTCTCGGGCCACTCGTCGAGACAGGATGCGTGGACGCTCAAGCAGGTGGCGGCGAAGTTCGGAGGCATCTATCACGACGGCAACCGCATGCACCTGCCCTCGTCGGTGCTCGACGCCCTCACGATGCTCTCGCCCCGCGACGGCATGGACCTCGGCCTGCGCGAGGTCGCGTTGATCGCCACCGCACTCGGGGCCACGTTGGTGGCGGGCATCGGGCCGCTGCTGGCGGCCTTCGGCATGCAGCGGGAGTTCCGCGAGCAGCGGCGTCGCGTGCGGGCGAGCATGAGCGAGGAGGCGGCGACATGACCACTCGGGCTCGCGCAACGCGTCGCTCGCGGCTGCTGTGGTCGGCCTGGGCCTTGGTGCCCGTCGCGATGACGACCTTCCACTTCGGACCGGGGCAAGCCGCGTGGCAGCGTGAGCGTGCGGCGTCGCAGGTGGCGGAGGCGATGCGTCTGCACGCCGCCGCGGAAACGGCGCAGGCAGCGGCGTTCGAGGCCCACTTGGCGACGCTGGCGGCGATGAGCGCGGCATCCGGCGTCGAGGGGTCGAAGGCGGCCTTGGCAGCCACGCGCGAGATCGAGTCGCGAGCCCGAGCGGAGGCCGAGGCGGCGTGGGGCCGAGTGGCGGAGGCGCTGGCCGGGCCGATCGATGCGCTCAAGGGTTCGGACGCGGCGAGGGCGAATCGGGTTCGATGGCTCCGAGGGCGTGCGCTGGTGCGGGCGGGACGCCTCGAGTCGGGGATCGACGAACTGCAGTCGCTGCTCGACGAATCGGAGGGGCGACCGGGGGCCGAGTCGCTTGCACGCGACGTTCGCGAGGATCTGGCCACCGGGCAGTACTACAAGGCGCGCCTGCTGCGATTGGCAGGCGCACCGCCGGAGGAGTGGCGATCGCAGGCCACGATGTCGCGTCAGCACTTCCGCCTGCTCGCCGAGCGTGCGGCGAGCGAGGACGCGAATGCAGGCATGGACCTTCAGCGGAACGTCGAACTCGTTCTCAACCTCGAGCAAAGTTCGCTGGAGGACTTGCAGGCCAAGCCCAGGCCCAAGTACGAGCCGCCGGGCAATCGCGAGGGCAATCGGCCGGGCAAGGGCAAGTCGCCTCGCCCGCCTCGCAAGGGCGACGATCGTGGAGCGGGCGCGGCGGGCGACATCGGCGCGGGGTGGTGAGCGGTCGCAGGAGCGACCGCGCGAGCGGGCGACGGCAGGAGCACAGGCATGAAGGCGACCAACGAGTTGACGACCATGAACGGCACGCGACGCACGGCGGGATGGTCGTGCGCGTGCCTCATGCTGCTGGCGGGCCAGGCGACGGCTCAGCCGGGCGGCCAGCCACCGATGATCCGGGCGATTCCGATCGTGCGGATGCCCGCGGCGCAGCCGCCGGAGACGCCTGACGGCGAGGCCAAGCCCCAGGGCGGGAACGCATCCGACGTCGAGGAGGTCGCGAACGGCGAAGCCAAGCCGGGCGAAAAGAAGGATGCCGGGATCACGCTGCCGCCCGACGAAGTCGCCGAGTTGAAGGCGGCATGGGAGGCCGCGTCGCCCGAGCAGCAGGGCGAACTGCGGGCGTACTACGCGGACCTTGGCGTGGACGTGGACAAGGCCCTGGGCCTGGACGCGGCCAAGGGGGCCGAGCAGGCCAGGGCGATGGAGTTGCAGGGCGCGATGCGAGAGATGGAGTTTGCCCGCACGCCCCAGGCGGTGCTGGCGGCGAGGTCGAAACTGGCGTTCGGACAGGTGCCCCAGCCCAACGCGGCATCGGCGAGCCCGATGGACGTGGCCAAGTGGGTGCACCTGCAGGCGATGGCGGGCGAATGGGGCGTGCTGGGCGAGTGGCTGAGGCAGCGTCCGGAGGCCGAGGCGCAGGGCATCTACTCGACGATTCTTCAGGGGATGAACCGGGGCGACGCGGGGCTGTTGCCCGAGGAGGTGCTCTCGCTCTCCGAGGCCGCGCCGGGCGACCTCAAGCCGTGGCAACTCACGACGCTGTCGGGCATCCTGAAGAAGAGCGTGTCGCAGGCGGGAACGGCGAACATGCTGGCCTCGCTCAGGCAGGGCACCCGGTTCTTCGGCGCCTCGACGCCGGAGCACCGCTCGCGAACGGTGGAGTTCCTTGCGGGCGCGGGGCTGATGCTCGAGGCGTACGAGTACCTGCCGTCGCTGGAAGAGGCGACGACGGGCGGCGACGCGGGCGTGCTGATGGTGCACGCGGGGTACAAGCTCGCGTTGGCGGACCGCGAGCCCGAGGGGGCCGAACGCCTGCGGCTCGAGGCGTGGGACTTGTATTCGCGGGTGTCGATGCTCGATCGCGCCGCGGCCAAGACGAGGCGGGAAGCCATTGATCGAGGGCTGTCGCTGCTGACGAACGTCCCCAGGGTGCGGATCACGCCGTGGCTGGAGTCGCTCTTCGCCGACGCGGCCTTGGCGCCGGCCGCGCTGGAACTGATGGCGCTCAAGGCGGCCGCGATCGGCGACGAGAAGCAATCGGAGGCCGAGCGAGCCGAGGCGATCCTGACGTTCAAGGAGGCGGCGGACGTGCTCCTCGCTCGCACGTCGGCCCAGAATGAGTCGCTGAGGGTGCCCCTGCGGATGATGACCGCCGCGCTGCTGACGGAGATGGAGAACGCGGTGAAGGCCAAGGGGCGTCAGCAGGCGCTGACGCGCGAGGCGCAGGTGCTGCTGCGCGCCGTGCCCGGCCGCCAGTGGCTCGATGCGCTCGAACCGAGCATGGCGGCGAGGGCGGCCAAGGCGTGCATCGCGCTGGCGACGGTGGCCGACGAGACGGACATGGCGTTGGCGATGCTGGCCGACGCGGCGAAGCGGACCCCCGAGGCCGCGGCGGCGATCGCCGACGACTTCCTCACCCACTGGCAGTCGCGGCTGAGTCCCGCGGGCGACATGGAGGACGAGCAGCGGCTGTTCTTCTTCTACAGAGAGGCGATTCCGGCCGCTCCGCTGACGCGAGGGCGTCAGCGACGCAACCTCGAGCGGTTGCAGACGGTGATGACCACGATCGCGGCGACGGGCGTCGATCCGCGGACGCTGCCGTCGATCGCGTCGGCCTTCAAGGCGTGCCACGGGCGGTCGGAGGTCTTCGACCGCGCGGAAATCGTCCGCATCTTCGGACCCGTCGAGGCGATGCCCGCCACCACCGCCGTGTCGCTGGCGTCGACGATGGCGGCGAACCTCAACGGCGACTGGCGGAACCGCGCCGCCCAGCAGGAGACGGGCACCAAGCGTTCCGACAACGAGATCGCCGCCCTGGTCGACAAGGGGTACGGCGTGGCGATGGAGTTGGCCGAGGCGGCGTCGGCCCGCGAGCCCGACTCGTGGCGGGTGGCCGCCCTGCGGGCGGGGCTGGCCTTCGATCGGATGCAGTTCCGCAACGCCCGGAAGAAGGCCGACGCGGCCTCGCTCAACGACGCGAGGAGGGCGGCTTTCGAGGCCTTCGAGGCCGCGGCCGGCGTGTACGCGGCGGCCTTGGCGCGGGGCGAGGAGCGAGAGGACGCTCGCGTCTTCACCGCGTGGTTCGGCGCGGCGCTGGGCACGCCCCAGCTCAACTTCGTCAGCGTCGACGAACTGCCCGCGGAGGGATCGATCGGCGACGACCAGATCGATCGCATCCGCAAGACCATCGCCGGCATGGCGCCCGACGTGGCCTTCCGTCACCTCAGCGACTTCGCCTCCGACGTGAGCGAAGCCGTGATGCGGTCGGACCCCGAGGTCAAGCCTCGCCTGGTGAAGCACGCCCTTCGCGTCATCGGCGATCACCCGGCCGGCGCATCGCTGCGGGCCATGGACGAGTTGTACCGCGACCTCGTGAAGGAGGAGATCCGCCTGCGGCTCACGATCGACGGGGCTGATCGCATCGGCACCGGACAGCCCTTCGGCCTGCTGGTGTCGCTGCGATTCACCAACGCCGTGGATCGCGAGACGGGCGGATTCGCCAAGTACCTGCAGAACAACGTGTGGGGCCGCGTCGGACGCGACTTCCGCGAGATCAACTACCGCGACCGCTTCCAGAAGGAGATCGAGACCTCGCTGGGCAAGGGCTTCACCATCGAATCCGTGGGCTTCTTCGATCCGTTCATGCCCGCTCGCGGCGTGGTGGAGCAGGAGCAGGACGGCTGGCTGGAGAAGCCGATGGCCTACGTCGTGCTCAGCCGCAAGGATGGCGCGGTCGATCGCATCCCGCCGGTGACGATGGACATGCAGTTCGACGACCAGAGCGGACCGGTCACGCTCGCGCTTCCATCCAACGCCGTGCCGGTGGCCACCGGCGCCGAGCGCACGGCCAGGCCGGCGCAGGAGACGAAGGTGGAACAGGTGATCGACGTCCGCAACGCCCGCAGCGGCGACAAGGGGGGCGCGATCACCATGGAGGTTCGCATCCGGGGCAAGGGCGTGGTGCCCGACCTTCGCGACGCCCTCGACGGCATCGACACCGCCATCGCCGGCTACGAGATCGGCGAGAAGGGCATCGAGGCCAGGCCCATGCTCGTGATGCAGGAAGGAACGGCCGCGACCGACCGCTTCTTCTTCAGCCGCCCCGAGCCGCCCAAGGGCGGCTACCCCGAGCCCGACGACACGGGCATGTACCGTCTCGACATCGAGCGATCGTGGCTCGTGACCTACACCCCCACCGCCGCGCCTCGCGACAACGCCTTCAAGGTGCCGACGCTCAAGGCGGACTTGGCGGCGACGATCGAATCTCGCCACTACACCGACATGGACCTGGTTCCAGTCGAGGGAGGCGTGGTGCCGGTGCAGCACCGCTGGACCACGGGCGCCGTGGTGGGCCTTGGCCTTGGGGCCGCTGCGGTGGCGGGCGTGGTCGTCGTCGCGCTGCGGCGGCGGCGAGCGATCGCCCCGGCCGCCATCGGCGACACGCTGATTCCCGACCGCGTGACGCCGCTGAGCGTGGTGACCGCCCTCCGCCTGCTGCGCGACACGCGACCCAACCTCGACTCGTCGACGCTCAAGGCCCTGACGGAAGAAATCGCTTCGCTCGAACGCGTGCACTTCGGACCGGGTGCACAGGCGACATCGGGTGCCGAGTTGGAGGCCGCGCTGGAGCGTTGGCGAGCACGCCTGCGGGGGTGATGCAGACCCCCCGGCGGCTCAGCAGCCGCCCGCCTCCCAGAAGCGGAAGAAGGTGGAGACGTCGTCGCCGTCGATGCCACCGTCGGCATTGACGTCGGCGATCATCTCGCCCTGCTCCCAGGCGGCGAAGAAGACCGTCATGTCGTCGCCGTCGACGCCGCCGTCCTGGTTGAAGTCGGCGGGGCATTGTCCCGCGGCTTCGCCATTGAGGATGAAGGCGATGTCTTGGGGCACGGCGACCGAGAGCATGGTCTTGCCGGGATCGATCACGGGCACCCAGGCATCGTCGAGCCCGTCGGGCACCAGCGCCATGGCGTTGTCGTCGGGACGGGAGCGGAATCCTTCGCGGGTGACGGGGACGATCCAGGCCTGCATGGCGGGATCGACGCACTGCACCTGCACGTCGAGCCAGTAGGTCGCCGGCATGTAGGTGTACCCGCCCAGGTCGAGTTCGAGGGCCCAGATGCGACGCGTGGCATCGGGGGGCGTGACGAAGTTGGTCGGAGCCACGGGACGCGTGCTGAAGATGCGCAGCGCGTCCGTGGGCGTGGCGGCAAGCAGCCGATTGCGAACGGCATCGCCGTAGAAGACGTGGGTTTCGGGACTGGCGGGGTTGGAGTCCCACAATCGCAGGGTGGCGGCGGAGAAGGGCGAGGCGCCGGCGGGCACCGCTGCATCGACATAGACGAAGATGGTGACCGAGGCGAGCCGCCAACCGTGCTCGTGCGTGATGGTGAAGTCGTCGGCGACGCGGAAGGACTCGCCGACGGCTCCGGGATCGGGCGACACGTTGAGTCCGGCCATCAGGTTGACGTCGCCGGGAGCGCCGGCCACTTCGGCGAAACGCCGTCCGGCGGGCGCGGCGACGCCGCTGAAGCTTCGCGCGGAGAGGGCGAAGGCGGGGACGGCGGGATCGGCGCTCTGGTTGCTCCAGATGGGCTGGGCGAAGGCGAGGGGCGAGGTCGCCGCCGCGAGAAGGATGCCGACAGGTCGCATCATGCGAGCACCCCGCGATTGACGGGCTGGTAGCCGGGGAAGATGGAGGCGATGTTCGAGTTGCCCAGACGGTGCTCGATGATCTCGGCGAGCACGTCGCGATAGTCGATGGTGACCTGCAGGTCGGCGTAGTCGTAGAGATCTTCCTGCGCCAATCCCCGCCAGTTGCGGAGGACTCGACCGCCGGCGACGGCCGGCCCCATGAGCATCATGGCGTTGCCGTGGCCGTGGTCGGTGCCCAGACTGCCGTTCTCGAAGACGCGGCGGCCGAACTCCGACACCACCGCCACGATGTATCCCGGATTGGAGCCAGAGCCCATGTCCTGATGGAATGCGGCGAGGGCCGCGGAGAGGCGATTCATGAGCATGGCCATCGTGCCGCTGACGGGGCCCTGGGCCGAGTGCGTGTCCCAGCCGTGCACGTCGATGGCGATGGCCTCGACGCCGATCTGCGCCTTGATGAGGGCCGCCGACGTCTTGAGTGCGTAGCCCAGCGACTCCGCGGCGTTGTATTGCGCACCGCCACCGGGCTGATAGGTCGAGAACCCGATCTGATCGAGCAGGCCGACGGTGGCGAGGGTCGTCGAGGCCGTGGCCCGGAGCGGATCGGGCACGGTGGCATACATGTCACGCAGCGCGTTGGTGCGAGCGGTCTTGGTGGCGGGGTTGCCGAGCAGGCCGAAGGCGGCAAGGTCGGGGATGGGCAATGTGGCCGGCCCCCCCTCGAGCACTCGCTGCAGGCCGGTGCTGATGCCGACGGCCCGCAGCATGGCGAGCGGATCGGCGGGCGCGACGCTGGCGAGGTGGCGACCGAGCCACCCCGTCAACGACGTGTCGCCGGAGACCTGGCCGACCTCCATGAACCGCTGCGCGTCGAAGTGAGAGCGGGAGGGATCGGGCGAGCCGCAGGCGTGAACGAAGAGCAAGTCGCCGGCGAGATAGGCCGGGTGCAGCGCCGCCATGGCGGGAGAGAGGCCGAAGAAGCCGTCGAGATCGATGCATCGCGCGGCTGCGCCGCTATCGGGGCGGGCGATGGCGAGCGAGGGTCGGGCGAGGTAGTAGTTGTCGTCGCCCCATGGCACGCACATCGAGAGGCCGTCGGCCGCGCCGCGAAGATAGATCCAGACGATGGTGTCGCGGAGCGTCGAGCGGTAGTCGCGGGCGACGGCGACGCGGGGCAACCACGACGCCATCGCGGCCAGGCCCGCGAGCGAGCCCGCGCCGGCCTGCAGGAACCCGCGCCGGGACAACTCGGCGTACTCGGGACAGCAGCGTGCGGGAGTGGGTTCCATGGGAAGGGCCGGCGGGAGGGGTTCAATACCACTGGAAGGCGGGCGACCCCGCCGCGAGGCCGAGGGCTTCGGCTCGAACGGAGGGGGACGAGGGGTCGATGGCGAGGTAGTCGCGGACGCGGCGGCGCTCGGCGGCGGGCATCTCGTGACCGAACATCGCCGCGTCGATGCGAGCGGCCATCTCCTCGGCGGTCGAGAGACCGGCGAAGAAGGACGCGGCATCGGGGGTGATGCCGGAGATGGCGTTGTTCATCATCTGTGCCGCGAAGTTCCAGCGGGGCAGCGCAAGGCCCGACCAGAAGTCGACGCGATCGGGATAGCCGTCGGGGTTGGGCCAGTTGAAGTTGAGGTGGCCGGCGATGCGGAGCTGGGCCCGCATGCCGCCGGTGGAAGCGATCTGGCAACCGGTGGCGCGGATGGCCGACACGTAGAGGTGGAAGGGCCGCTTGAATCGAGGGGTCGCGAGCGCCATGTGCTGGGGCGCGAGAATGCACCGCATGACCTCGCGGATGTCGCCATCGGCGGCCACGAATCTCGCCGCCACCGCGCGAACCACCGACTCGGGGACGCCTTCGCCGAGAAAGCGGCGGCAGAGCTTTCGACTGACGAAACGAGCGGTGTTCGGATGATCGGCGAGGATTCGCAGCACCGTGAGACCGTCGTTGATCCCGCCGCCGGCCGGGATGTGCTGCCCCAGCACGCGTTTGGCGCTGTTGTCGTGCTGGGCGGCGTTGAAGCGGAAGATGCCCGCGAGCGATCCGGCGGTGTCGGGCGTGAACTGCCAGCCGGTGAAGCACCGGGCGACCTCGCCGACATCCTCCTCGGTGTATCCGCCGTCGACGCCGATGGTGTGGAGTTCCATCAGTTCGCGGGAGTAGTTGAGGTTCGGGTTGCCGGCGATCGACTGGTGGTTGTCGAGGAAGTAGAGCATCGCCGGGCTCATCGCGGAGGCGGCGAGCAGGTCGGCGAACTTGCCCATGGCATTGGCTCGCACGACCTCGCGGTCATCGACGATCTTGAACCAGGCGCAGGCGTCCTTGTTGACGTCGATGTTGAAGTGGTCGGTCCAGAAGTCGACCATCCGCTCGAGGAGTTGGCGGCGCGAATAGACGGCCCGGAGGATCGCCGCCTCGATGAGTTCGTTGACGACCTGTGCCGCGGGCTGGCGGTAGATCTCCCAGAAGTTGCGGGTCAACGAGGCCAGCGGCGCGATGCGGGCGGCGCACGAAGCGTCGTCGATGAGGTCGGGGTTGAGCTGCTGGTCGAGATAGCCGGCGTAGCCGAGCGACGCGGCCGACGCCAGTTCGGAGGCGTTGATGCCGAACGTCACTCGCTTGACCAGTCGCACCAGCATCGCGGAGGGGTCGACATCCCCCATGGCGCTGACGGCGCCCGACAGGTCGTCGGCCTTGGCGCCGGCCGCGGCGAACGCCGAGACAAGGGCGCCCACGAGCGCACGACGCGACGAACCGCTCGCGCGGACCGTCGCTTGAGCCGCCCGTTCGACACGGGGGTGAGTGGATGTGGCCTCCGGGCCGCCTTGATGCTCCACGCCGCTTGCCCTCTCTGATCCTCGCCTGCACGCCATGCGCCGCCGCACGGGGACGCGAACACGCCGCCCGGCCAACAGCCGAACGATCGAACGCATCCGCGAGGGCGGAAGGCCTCCTGAGCGTACAGGGATGGAGGGCCGGGTGCAAGGCAAATCGCTCGCTTGCACGCCTGAAATGACGTATAACCCCGGGAGAGGCCGGGGATGGCGTCAGCGACGGCGGCGGCCGCCGGCGGCCAGGAGCAACAGGCCGAGCGTTGCCGGAGCCGGAACGGGCGTGTAGGTCACGACGAGCGACGGGCGGTTGGCGGGCGTGGGGTTGTTGCGCGAGTCGAGTCGCTTGGCGCTCCCGCTGACGGTCTCGTTGCCGATGATGGCCCACCCGAAGTTGCTGGAGGGGTTGTCGATCCAGGACTGGACGTCCTGCACGAGGCCCGCGCCGGAGAAGGTGTAAAAGCCGGTGCCGACGAGTTGCTGACCCGCGGAAGGGACGGCATCGAAGTCGCCGCCCACCCGGGCCCAGGGAACGGACCCGAAGAAGGCGTGGGTCCACGTGGCATCGCCGGGTTCGGCGGGAGCCCCGCCGCCGCCGCCGGCCTGCCCGGTGGAGTTGCTGAGACCTTCACCCCAGTTGGCGAGCATGCGGTGCATGCTGGTGCGCTCGGTGGCCGTGATGGTGCGAGAGACGCGGATGGAGAACCGCACGTCGGTGATGGTGGAGCCCGCGGGGATGGCGGAGAGGTCGAAGGCGATCAGGGCACGGCGCAGGCCGCCGATGGCGGTCATGCCGCTGTAAAGATACGAACCCTGCCCGTTGCTGATGGAACCGGCATCGTTCTGAAAGAGCGTGTTGTCCTTCGAGGCGCCGACGGTGATGATCTCGGCGGAGGCGGCCAGGGACGAGGCGACGAGGGCGGACGCGAAGGTCGAGGCGCGAAGCGTGGGCATGAACGACTCCCTGCGACGAAACCCCGTGCGCGCGGACACGCGCGAGGCCTGCGAAGATGAAGGGAATATGCCACCTGAAACGAAAAAAGCGAGGGGAATCCGCGAAATGGAGCCAATAACGCGCGAATGTCCTTGCCGTCGCCCCGTCAGCACCCGCCCGCCTGCCAGATGAGGAAGAAGGCCTCGACGTCCTGCCCGTCGACGCCCCCGTCATGATTGACATCGGCGCGGCCATCGTCGCCGCCCGACTCCCATGCGGGGAAGAAGGCGGCGACATCGAGTCCGTCGACTCCGCCGTCCTGGTTGAAGTCGGCGGGGCACGTGGACTGGAAGGCGGCCAACGCGTCGACCATGCCGAAGCCCCGAACGAAGAGCGGATCGGGGTTGGCCGCATCGGAGGCGGTGGAGAAGAGCGCGGAGCGCATCTGATCGACCGTCCACCATGGATTGGCCTGCACGAGACAGGCGACGGCGGCGGCGAGCAGGGGCGTGGAGAGCGAGGTGCCGCTGGCGTTGGCGAACGTGTCGGCGGTGTCGGGGTGCACGGTGGCGGTCCGCACGCCGCGGGCGAGCAGTTCGGGCTTGCGGCGACCGTCGGCGGTGGGCCCGTCGGAGGAGAAGCCCGCGATGACGCCGGCCGAATCGGCCGCGCCGCACGAGAGGACGCGAAGGCCGTCGGCGGGGGCGATGATGGTGGACGTGGCGGGATTGTCGTCGTGCCCCTCGTTGCCGGCGGCGGTGCAGCAGTGCAGGCCGTTCTCGGCGGCGATGTTGACGGCGACGGTGGTGACGGCGGTCAGGCCGTCGAGATCGGCGCGGGTGTACCAGTCGATGTAGCCCAGGGAGGACGTGGCGACATCGCCGCCGAGATTCTCGATGAACTCGATGCCGGCGACGTAGAAGTCCTCCTCGATGGGGGTCTCGCTGGCGACATTCTCGGTCTTGCAGAGGATGACCCTCGCGTCGTACGCGCCGCCGACGAGCTGGTCGGGGAGGTACGACGAGATGCAGCCGAGGATGAGCGTGCCGTGCGAGTGCTGACCGGCGGGGTCTCCCTCCTCGGGGCCCGTCCGGTCGTCGTCGTTGATGAAGTCTCGCTCGGCGATGACATGGAGCGGACGATCAGGGTTGTTGAACGACTGGTGGATGCGATTGAAGCCGGTGTCGAGAATCCCGATGACGACGCCCTGCCCCGTGTAGCCTCTGGCGTGGAGCGCGTGCAGATTGATCTGCGCCAGTTGCGCCGAACTGCGACCGTAGAAGTCCCGCGGCCCATGGTGCGAAGACGACTCGGGCAGGGGCTCCTCGCAGGTCGCGGCCTCGGTGCAGCGGCGACCTCGCGCCACCGGTCGCACCTCGCGCACGCCCGGCATCGCGCGGAGGGCCTCGACCTGGTCGGGCGTGGCGTCGACGCTGATGGCGTTGAGCCATCGCGACTCGATGCGAACGCGAGCCGCCGCCGCCACCGCGGCGCGAGGGCCTTGGTCGAGGGGAAGATCGCGCGCGTCAAGCAGGCCGGGCGAGGTCCGTCGCAGGCGCCGACGCTCGAGCATGCGTGGATCGGCCGTCGTCTCGGCGCGGGCGAGGGCCGCGGCGAGCGCGGCGGGATCGGACTCGACGGCGCGGGGCTGGAGAAACACCCAGACCGGCGCCACCGTCTCGGCGGCATCGGCCGCCGCCGCCAGCATCAACGGCACGAGAAGCCCAAGCATCGACACGCGACGAGCAATCATGGACATCAGACGTTCCTTTCCCGGCATCAGGGCCGGCGGCTCCCGCCACCACGCGAGGATACACCACCGTTCGTTCGCCGCCCCGCCTGCGTTGCACGGTTTCCGCGGCGATCGGTTACCGGGCCTGCCCGCTCGCTATGATCGGCCGTCGACGAACCGGACGCACCGCCCCGGATCATGCGGCCTGTCCATTCGTGCGATAGATGGAGGCGAGCGCTCGCCCGCCCCGCCGAGGTTCGACGACGCGGGCGAGCCCACCTGGTCCACGATCGACCGACCCGCGGCGCGGCCGCGGGACTGGGCAACGGCCAACGGCGATCAGGACGCATGTGCGGCATCACTGGCATCATTCATCTTGAGGGCGGCCGCGTCGACGCGGCCGTGCTGCGGCGCATGACCGACGTGGCGAGGCACCGCGGGCCCGACGATCAGGGCTTCCGGCTCTTCTCGCTCGCGACCGGCTCGCACGCGGCCTACGACCCGTCGCGCGGCCCGCCCGAGGGGGGGTTCACCGGCGGCCTGGGCTTCAACCGCCTGAGCATCCTCGACCTGTCGCCCCGCGGCCATCAGCCGATGGCCAACGAGGACCAGACCATCTTCATCGCCTTCAACGGCGAGGTGTACAACGCCTTCGACCATCGTCCCGCCCTGGAGAAGGCGGGCCACCGGTTCCGCAGCGGCACCGACACGGAAGTGATCATCCACCTCTACGAGGAGCACGGGATCGAGGGGTGCCTCGAGCGGCTCAACGGCATGTTCGCCTTCGCGATCGCCGACCTCCGTCGCGGCGAGGTGCACCTGGCGAGGGATCACCTGGGCATCAAGCCGCTGTACCACGCGCGACACGCGGGGATGCTGCTGTTCGCGTCGGAGGCCAAGAGCATCATGGCCGTGCCGGGGTTCCCGCGCGAGGCGGATCCGGCGATGCTCGACGAGCACCTGCTCTTCCGATACACGGCGGGCGAGGGGTTCCTCGCCAAGGGCATCCGGCAGGTCCGTCCGGGCTTTCGCCTGCGGATCGACGCCGCCGGCGAGGTCCGAACGGTCCGCCACTACGAGATCCCCGACGTGCAGGCGGGCGACGAGGACGCGGCGGCACGGTTCGAGGCGGCGTTCGAGAAGAGCGTCAAGAGCCAACTCATCAGCGACGTGAAGCTGGGCTGCCAACTCTCGGGCGGCATCGATTCGTCGATGGTGACGAGCATTGCTCGCGAGCGGTTCGACCAGGATCTCGACGCCTTCTCGATCATCTTCGACGACGCGTCGGTGAGCGAGGAGCCGTGGATGCGGATCGCCGCGACCAAGACTCGCACCACGCTTCACGCCGCCACGCTCACCTTCGACTACTTCATCGATCACCTCCGCGAGGCCACGTGGCACTACGACGCGCCGCTGAACCTGGGCAACGCCGTGGGGCTCTTCCTCCTGGCGCAGGAGGCCCGTCGCCGGGTGACGGTGCTGCTCAGCGGCGACGGCGCCGACGAGCTGCTGGGCGGCTATCCGCGGTTCTTTCTCGCCGGGCTGCGACCGGGCGTGCTGCCCCTGCTGCCGGCGCTGCGTCGCGTGCCGGGGCTGGGGCCCAAGCTGGTCCGCAACTTCGACGCCCCGCCGGGGCTCGACCCCGAGGCGTGGTTCATCAAGTACAGCTCGTCGATGCGCGACGGGCAGGCCCTCGCGCTGCGTCCCGGCGCCGACCTGCTCGCACCGGTCGAGCGACGTCGCGAGATCTTCCGCGAGGGCCGCTCGACCTTCCTCGACGACTGCTGCAAGTACGACATGCAGACGTTCATGGTGGAACTGCTGATCCGCCAGGACAAGATGATGATGGCGCATTCGGTCGAGAACCGCGTGCCGTTCCTCGATCGCGACGTGGTCGAGGCCGCGAGGCGACTGCCCATGCGGCTTCGCGTCGGCGGACATCCGTTCCGACGCGACGCGATGGAGCGCGGCACCAAGGTCATCCTCAAGCGGATGGCCGAGCGACGCTTCGGACGCGACTTCGTCCGACGTCGCAAGTCGGGATTCGGACTGCCGCTGCTCGATTACTTCCGCCACCCCCGCTTCGAGGCCCTGCTCAACGACTCGCTCGTGCCCGGCATCGCCGGACGCGGCTGGCTCGACCCCGCGACCGTGCGCGACTGGCACGCCCGCATCCGCGACCGCGGCGACACCACGCTCACCGAGGCGATGTGGAGCGTCGTGTCGCTCGAGATCTGGGCCCAGGAATGTCTCGACAAGGCGCCCGAGATCCGCACGCCCCGCGCGTTGCGACCTCGCTAGGCGTCCGTCCCGGAAGGCGTCAATGCCCGGCAGAGTCGCCCGCCGCCAGTCGCGCCGCATGGGGCAGGATGTCGACGATGGCCTCGAGCATCTCCGCGGCGCCGGCGGGCGATCCGGGCAGCGTGATCACGAGCGTGCGATTCGCGACGCCGGCCACCGCGCGAGAGAGATAGGCCTTGGGATGGGCCGCGCCACAGCGGGCGCGGGCCAACTCCATCAGGTTGGGCGCGGGCCGATCGATCACTCGCATCGCGGCCTCGGGCGTCACGTCGCGGGGCGAGAAGCCCGTGCCCCCGGTGACGGCCACGAGGTGAAGCCCCGCGCGAGGGTCGCACCACAGTCGCAGCACGCCCTCGACCGATTCGATGCCGTCGGGCACGAGGGCCCGCTCCACCACCGCCGCGAGCAACCGCTCGCGGAGGACGGACTCGACGCGAGGGCCGGAGGCGTCGACGGACGCGCCGGCGGCGCAGCGATCGGAGACGGTCAGCACGGCCGCGCGAATGACGAAGGGCGCGTCGCTCACGGGGCGACGTCTCCGGCCACGTACTCGCCGCTGCGTCCCCCCCGCTTCTCGAGCACGCGGAGGCCGCGGACGACCATGGTCTTGTCGACGGCCTTGCCCATGTCGATGACGGTCAGCGAGGCGATGCCCGCGGCGACCAGGGCCTCCATCTCGACGCCCGTTCGGGAATGCGTCGAGGCCGTGGCGACGATCCGCACGTGATGCGACGCGGCGTCGGCGGGCGTGACGGTGGCCTGCACGTCGACGACGTCGAGGGGCAGGGAGTGGCACAGGGGGATGAGTTCATCCGTGCGCTTGGCGGCCTGGATGCCCGCCAGCCGGGCGACGGCGAGCAGGTCGCCCTTGGCGAGCGAGTTCTCGCGGATGGCCGCCGCCAACGCGGGCGACACGTCGACGAAGGCCTCGGCCACGGCGACGCGTCGCGTCACGGGCTTGTCGCCCACGTCGACCATGGAGGCCGCGCCCGAGGCGTCGATGTGCGAGAGCTTCGACATGAACCGCGGCTCCGTCGCGACTTACTTGTACGCCTCCATCGGGGCGCAGGTGCACACGAGGTTGCGGTCGCCATAGGGGTTGTCGACGCGACCGACGAAGGGCCAGAACTTGTGCTCGGCGACCCACGGCAGCGGGAAGGCCGCCTGGCGGCGCGAGTACGGGTGCTTCCACTCGTCGGCCGTGACGACGCCGCTGGTGTGCGGCGCGTTCTTGAGGGGGTTGTCGAGCTTGTCGATGCGGCCCTCCTCGACGGCCCTGATCTCGTCGCGGATGGCGATCATGGCGTCGCAGAAGCGGTCGAGTTCGGCCTTGCTCTCGCTCTCGGTGGGCTCGATCATGAGCGTGCCGGGGACGGGCCAGCTCATGGTCGGGGCGTGGAAGCCGAAGTCCATGAGCCGCTTGGCGATGTCGTCGGTCTTGATGCCCGCCGTCTTCTCGAAGGGGCGGACGTCGATGATGAACTCGTGGGCGCAGCGGCCGCTCGCCCCCTTGTAGAGCACGTTGTAGTGGCCTTCGAGCCGGGCGGCCATGTAGTTGGCGTTGAGGATCGCGAGCTGCGTGGCCTTCTTGAGGCCCGACGCGCCCATCATCGCGATGTACATCCACGAGATGACGAGGATGCTCGGCGAGCCGTACGGCGCGGCGCTCACGGGGCCGATGGCCTTGTCGCCCGCCTGCTGGGCCTTGAGCGTGCCGGGGAAGGAGACGGGGTGGCCGGGGAGGAAGGGCGCGAGGTGCGAGGCCACGCCGATGGGGCCCATGCCCGGGCCGCCGCCGCCGTGCGGGATGCAGAAGGTCTTGTGCAGGTTGAGGTGGCAGACGTCGGCGCCGATGTCGCCGGGGCGGCAGAGGCCCACCTGCGCGTTCATGTTCGCGCCGTCCATGTAGACCTGCCCGCCGCACTCGTGCACCACGCGGCAGATCTCCTTGATGCCCTCCTCGAAGACGCCATACGTGCTGGGGTAGGTCACCATGACCGCGCCCAGGCGGTCCTTGTGCTCGAGGGCCTTGGCCTTGAGGTCGGCCAGGTCGATGTCGCCGCTCTCGGTGTTGGCCACCGGAATCACGTCGAAGCCCGCGACCACCGCGCTGGCGGGGTTGGTGCCGTGGGCGCTCTCGGGGATGAGACAGATGGTGCGGTGCTTGTCGCCCCGGGCGTGGTGGTACGCGCGGATCACCATGAGGCCCGTGTACTCGCCCTGCGCGCCCGCGTTGGGCTGCAGCGAGACGGCCGCGAAGCCGGTGACCTCCGCGAGCCACTGCTCGAGGTCGCGGAACATCGCCTCGTACCCCTTGGCCTGCTCGAAGGGCGCGAAGGGATGCAGCCCGCCGATGGTCTTCCACGTCACCGGGATCATCTCGCTCGTGGCGTTGAGCTTCATCGTGCACGAACCCAGCGGGATCATGCTGTGCGCCAGCGAGAGGTCGCGTCCCATCAGCTTGAAGATGTAGCGGAGCATCTCGTGCTCGCCGTGGAAACTGTTGAAGACCTCGTGCGCCATGAACGCGCTGGTGCGGGCCAGCGACGCGGGGAGCGAGGACGGGGCCGTGTCGAAGGCCGCGAGATCCGCGGCGGGGCCGTCGGCGGCGGCGAAGGAGGCGATGATGCCCGCGAGGTCGGCCGCGGTCGCCGTCTCGTCGAGACTCACGCCCACCGTGCCGTCGGCGAAGTGACGGAGGTTGATGCCCTTGGCCTGCGAGCGGGCCCGCACGGTCGCGCCGTCGGCCGCGCCGCCCTTGCCCCCGCGAACGCGGACGCGGATCGTGTCGAAGAAGGAGGCCGTGAGCACCTCGTGGCCCATCGCCGCCAGGGCGCGGGCGAGCATCGACGTCATGCGGTGCGTGCGGCTCGCGATGGCCTTGAGCCCCTCGGGGCCGTGGTAGCAGCCGTACATGCCGGCGATGATGGCCAGAAGGGCCTGCGCGGTGCAGATGTTGCTGGTGGCCTTCTCGCGCCGGATGTGCTGCTCGCGCGTCTGGATGGCCATGCGAAGGGCCCGGTTGCCCTGCGCGTCGCGAGAGACGCCGATGATGCGGCCGGGCATCTTGCGGACGTATTCGCTGCGGGTGGCGATGAAGGCGGCGTGCGGGCCGCCGAAGCCCATCGGCACGCCGAAGCGCTGCGCCGAACCCACCGCCACGTCCGCGCCCAGTTCCCCGGGAGAGGCCAGCAGCGTCAGGGCGAGCAGGTCGGTGGCGACGACAACGAGGCCGCCGGCCTGGTGGACCTTCTCGATGAGCGGGCGCCAGTCGGTGATGGTGCCGCAGGTCGAGGGGTACTGCACGAGCACGCCGCAAACGGTGCCGTCGATGGCGGGCGGGGCCTTGGCGAGATCGGCGACGAGGAGCTTGATGTTGAGCCCGTCGGCGCGGGTCTGCATCACGGCGATGGTCTGTTCGTGGCACGCGCTGTCGACGATGAACGTGCCCTTGGCGTGGTCGGCCACGGCCCAGCACATGGTCATGGCCTCGGCGGCGGCGGTGGCCTCGTCGAGCAGGCTTGCGCCGGCGAGGGGCAGGCCGGTCAGGTCGCTGACCATCGTCTGGAAGTTGAGGAGGGCCTCGAGGCGGCCCTGGGCGATCTCGGCCTGATAGGGCGTGTACTGCGTGTACCACCCCGGGTTCTCGAGGATGTTGCGGAGGATCACCGCGGGGGTGTGGGTGCCGTAGTAGCCCGCGCCGATGAAGCTGCGGGCCACGATGTTGCGGGAGGCCATGGACTCGAGGCGGGCCAAGGCCGCCTGCTCGCCAAGGGGCGTCTCGAGCCCGGCGAGGTGCAACGAACGACCCAGGCGGATCGAGGCCGGAACGGTCTGGGAGATGAGATCCTCGAGGGAGGCCACGCCCACGGCCCGGAGCATCGCCTCGGTGTCCTCGCGGCCCGAACCCAAGTGCCGCGGCTCGAAGGCGTCGAGAGGGGCGAGGGGGTTGGCGGCGAGGTGGGATTGGGCGTGCATCAGGTCGACCTTGGAGACGGGCGTGGAGGCGACGGACGAGGACGAGACGGTGTGGCTCATGGCAGGGTCCGGGAGGCCGGGCGAACAGGGTGCGTCGAACGACTGGCGTGCGGGAGGAAATCCGATCTCGCGTGGGTCGCAAGGACCGGGCGGAAATGGTAGCGACTCGCCTTCGAACCGGTCGGACAGCAGGGGTTTGGCCCTCCGGGCGGAACGCGGGGCCGTCCCGGGCGTAGGAGGGGTGGGCTGCGGGCCCCACCTGCCCAACTTCACTACCATGTGGTTCTGCTTTCGCCGCCCATTCCACGAGGATTTCCCTTGAACCGACACACCCTCCCCCGCTGGGCCTCCCTGCTCTCCGCCGCCGCCTTGGCCTTCGCCGGGCATGCCGCCGCCCCCCGGCTGCTCGAACCGGCCTCGCCCGCCACGGTGACGGTGCCGGCGACCGAAGAGGAGTCGCGGTCGCTGGCGGCGTCGTACCGCAACCACATCACGACGATCGCCAATCCCTTCTTCGAAGGTCGCGCCCCCGGCACCGACGGCAACCGCATGGCCGCCCGCTACTTGGAGTTCCAGTTGCGGCGGCTGGGCCTGGAGCCGGCGTTCCCCACCGAGACCAAGGATGCCGAAGGCAAGGTGATCGACAGCCGCCCGCGATCGACCTATCGGCAGGTCTTCACGGCGCCGCCATCGCTGCGTCCGGGCGATTCGACGAAGATCACCTCGCAGGGCGCCTCCTTCGAGTCCGGCGGAACGTCCACCGAGCTCAAGGCAGACGTCGATTACAAGGTGCTGGGGTACTCGGGCAGCGGGGACGTCACGACTGACCTGGCGTTCGTCGGCTATGCGACCCGGAACGAGGACAAGGGATACGACACCTTCTTCGGCGGCGCGAAGGTCGAGGGGAAGATCGCCATCGTGCTTCGGTTCGAGCCCATGAACGACCAGGGCAAGAGCCGCTGGAGCGCATCGGGCGCGTGGACGCCCGCGGCGGCCCTCGATTCCAAGTTGCGGCTCGTGGAGCGAGCCGGCGCCGCGGCGATCATCCTCGTCAATCCGCCCGGCGCGGACGACCCTCGGGTGAACAAGCTGGAAGGCCTCGAACTCAGCGGCTCACGCGGCAACTCGAGCAAGGTGCCGGTGATCATGATGTCGCAGGAGGCCGCCGACCGGCTGGTGAAGGCCGCGGACGAGTCCGGGCGAGGCCTTCGCGAGCTTCGTGAATGGGCCGACGCACTGCCCAAGGAGGCGGCGGGCGTGCTGGCCCTGCCCAAGGCGAAGGCCACGGTGAAGGTGGCGGTCGAGCGGGTGCCGCTGATGACCGACAACGTGGGAGGCATCTTGCCCGGCAAGGGCGCCCTCGCCGAGGAGCTCGTCGTCATCGGCGCCCACTACGACCACGTGGGCTACGGGTACTTTGGCTCGCGCGACCCCGACCCGAGGGGCAAGATCCACGCGGGCGCGGACGACAACGGGAGCGGCACCTCGGGCGCGTTGATCATCGCCGAGCGTTTCGCCAAGGCCTACGCCTCACTGCCCGAGGGCGCACAGGCACGGTCCATCCTCTTCATGTGGTTCAGCGCGGAGGAATCGGGGCTCGTGGGTTCCAAGTACTACGTGAAGCACCCGATTGCGCCCATCGAGAAGCACGCGATGATGATCAACCTCGACATGATCGGTCGCCTTCGCGACGGCAAGCTGGAACTCGGGGGCGTCGGCACGGCCGAGGGCTTCCAGGAATGGCTGCAGCCCTACATCGAGTCGTCGGGCCTGACGATCAAACAGACCAAGAGCGGCTTCGGCCCCTCCGACCACGCGTCGTTCACGGGCGTGAAGGTGCCCACGCTCTTCTTCTTCACCCAGTTGCACAAGGAGTATCACACGCCCCTCGACGTGGTGGACACCATCAACTTCGACGGCGCGGTGCAGGTGACCGATCTGGCCTTCCGCATCGGCTTCGATGCCGCCAGGCGGCCAGAGGCCTTCGTCTTCTCCACCGGCGAGCCCAAGGCCGACGCGCCCGCGGCGGAGAAGAAAGACGAACCCGCGAAGGACGACGCCAAGAAGGATGAGCCGGTGCAGGAGAATCGCCCCGGCAACGTCGGCGGCGTGGCCGTGGGGGTTCGCTTCGGCATCGCCCCGGGCGACTATGCGGGCGAGGAGCCGGGCGTGCTCGTGGGCGAGGTCTTCCCGGAACTGCCGGCCGCGAAGGCGGGCCTGAAGGAAGGGGACCTCATGACCAAGTGGAACGACACCGAGCTCAAGGACGTGGCGGGGTGGATGCCCCTCTTGTCGAAGGCCAAGCCCGGCGACGTGGTGAAGATCACGTACCGCCGCAAGGTCGAAGGCGAGATGAAGGAGTTCACGACCGAGTGCACGCTGGTGGCTCGTGCGCCCCGGCCGCAGCAGTGACCAGCCGCGCCGACGACGCATGATCGACCGCACCAACACCCTCTCGCTCCCCGAGCTGTATGCGAGGTTCGAGGCCACCGGCCTGATTCGGCGGCTGCTCGAACTCGCGCACGACGAGGACATGGGCGTGCCCCGGCCTTCGCCGGCCCCTGGCCGCGACACCGTCCGCAGCGACGGCGACATCACGTCGGAGTGCTGCATCGACGTGGCTCGCATCGGCGAGGCGAAGGTGGTGGCGCGAGCGGGCGGCACCATCGCGGGACTCGCCGCGCTGCCGGAACTCATGCGGCTGTTCGCCCCCAGTTCGAGCGTCGAAAGGTCGGCCGCCGACGGCGTCACGGTGCCGGCGATGACGACGCTGGCGACGCTCCGCGGCCCGCTCGACGAGTTGCTCGGACTCGAGCGGACGCTCCTCAACCTGCTCGGCCGCCTCTCGGGGATCGCCACCCGCACGCGGGCCTTCGCCGAGGCGATGGCGCCGGGGTGTCGGGCACGACTCTACGACACCCGCAAGACCACGCCGGGCCTGCGAGTGCTCGAGAAGTACGCGGTGCGGTGCGGCGGGGGCTTTTGCCACCGCATCGGGCTCTTCGACGCCGTGCTGATCAAGGACAACCACATCGCGGGCGTGAGCGTCACCGAACTGCCTCGCGCCATCCAGCGTGCCGCCACGCTCGCCAGGGTGAAGTCGCACCCGGCCTTCGTCGAGGTCGAGGTGGACACGCTCGAGCAGTACGAGGCGCTCCTGACACTGCCGCCCGGCACCGTCGACATCATCCTGCTCGACAACATGTCGTGCGAACTCATGTCGCACGCGGCGAAGCGACGCGACGAGGTCAACCCTGGCCTTGAACTCGAGGCCTCTGGCGGCATCACGCTCGAGACCATCGGCCCCGTCTCTCGCACGGGGGTCGATCGCATCAGCGTCGGCGGGCTCACGCACTCGGCGGTGGTGCTCGACGTGGCCATGGATGTCGAGGGATGAACCGGCTCGATGGACGCCTCTGCACGTGGCCCGCGCAGTTCGGTGCATCCCCGCCCGTCCGGCTGCTCGCACAGACCGTCTCCACGCAGGATGTTGCGCGTCGTTGGCGAGGGCCCACGCCCCTGGCCATCGTCGCGGCTCGCCAGACCGCGGGGCGAGGACGACTCGGCCGACGCTGGGTCGACGACCGGGGCGAGGGCGTTGCGCTCACCTTGGTGATCGCCGATGACGGGGCGGATGCGTCATGCCTGTCG
>CAIYWI010000015.1 GCA_903929885.1 uncultured Phycisphaerales bacterium | reverse complement strand
GGTGATTGGTGCTTGAGCCGGCCTCGCGAGAGGCGACGCTCGTATTCAACGGAATCGTTCGCTCGTCGAACGTCATTCCGCAGGACCACGCCCACCGGGAGGCCCGGCTTTCATAGTGTGTGGCTACGACTGGTGCGCCCTTCGGGCGGGATGGATGGGACGTCGCCTGCTGATTCGCGCGCATCGGGGCTTTTCCACGGGTTTCCCTCACCCGCGGAGCGGGTTCGGTCACCCGAGGCCACAGTCGTCCGCCCTCCGGGCGGTGGGCGTGCGGGTGGGGTCGATGGGCTTCGTGCGGATTGGGTGATGACTGGCGCGTTGATACGGCGGGCGCTGTGGCGTCACTTCCAGACCGGTTCGGTGTTGTTGCCGGCGGCTTCGACGCTATCGAAGCCGTTGCGCCAGAGGCCCGCGCGGAAGATCATGGTGCCGGGGAAGCCGGTGCCGCTGGTGAAGTAGTTGAGGCGTTCGGTGGCGCGCATGCCGCGGAGGCCGGTGCCTCCGATGACGGCGGCGAGGGCGCCGGGGGCGTCCTTTCGCGGGACGCACATGAGGCAGGCGAGGTCGTCGCCCTTGAGGGAGCGGCCGGCGAGGAGGAGTTCGCCGCCGGAGATGGCGGCGTCGGTGTCCATGACCAGGCCCCAGGCGCGGTTGGTCTCGGCGTTGCCGTAGAGGATGACATTGCCCTCGAGCGGGTTCTGCATGAACATGCTGTCGGAGAGGATGCGGGCGTTGCCGTTGCCTCGGTACCACCATTGCTCGGCGTCGTAGCGGGCCTTGGCGAGGGACCATGCGTTGACGTCGGGGGTGCCGGCGGTGGAGTAGACGAGGGTGAAGGAGCGATCGAAGGCGCGCTTGAAGGTGCCTTCGACGAAGCCGCGTGCGTCGAGGGGGGGGCGGACGGCGGCCTTGGCGTTGGGTTGGAGTGAGGAGGCGGCGAAGGTCTCCCAGATGGCGGGCCAATCGAGGCATGCCGCCCCGGGCTTGTCGTCGTCCCACCAGTGGCCTGCGCCGGGCTGTTCGTGATGGCCGTAGGCGATGCCGAGTTTGTCGAGGGCGGCGCGAGCGTCGCGGGCCTGGCCGACGGGGACGTTGTCGTCGGCGTCGCCGTGGAGGATGAAGATGCCCTTGCCCCGGAGGTTCTCGAAGTAGTCGAGGGTCATGCTGGTGGCGCGGGCGTTCTGGAAGACGCGGCCCATCGCGGTGTCGGGGGCGTAGGGCGGGCCGCCCGCGCTGGCGTAGGAGTCGAAGGAGAGCCAGCCTGCGCTCGGGGCGATGGCGGCAAAGCGCTCGGGGTAAAGCACGCCGAGGTTCCAGGTGCCGTGGCCGCCCATGCTGTGGCCGGTGAGGTACTGGCGGGTGGGATCGGTGTTGTACCAGGCGCGGACGAGGTCCATCGATTCAAGGGCGTCGATGCGGCCCCAGTCTTCCCAGTCAAAGCCGTAGGGGCGGCGGTTGGTGGGGCAGGCGATGACGGTGTCGGGACGCTGGGCGTAGGAACCGGCCTGCGAGGTGGCCTCGACGCTCGCGCCGTGGAGGGAGAGCACCAGCGCGGGGGCGGCGGTCGCCTTGGGCGGGGGCACGATCGACATGTACTGCACGCTTGAATCGATGCGGCTCATGAACGTGCGTTTGTGGGTCGACTCGGCGGCGACACGGGCGAGGGAGAAGGATTGCTCGGCAAGGGGCACGCCACGGTCGAGGATGGAGACGCGGAAAGAGATGCGGTCGCCGGGCTTGCCGCCGGCGGGGAGGTTGACGGCCAGCGGGAGCTTGGCGATCGAGCAGGGGGCGAGGGTGAAGGGAGCGGACCAGACGTCCGCGCCGTCGGCCTGCGTGCTGACGGCGAGGGTGCGGGTGGAGGTGCCCGCGTTGACGACGGGCACGGCAACCAGGGCCCGCGACATGCCGGGGAGGATGTCGGGGAAGGTGAGATCACGATCGGAGATCATGAGTTCGGCCTGCGGGCGGCGGAGCGTGGCGCGGACGGGCCCGCGGCCCGCGTGCCCGAAGAGCAGGACATTGTCGCCCTTGAGCAGATGGACGGGCAGCGAGGCGTAGCCCGAGCCGTAGGGATCGCCCATCCGAGGCTCGTTGTTGACGTAAACCATCGTGTGCCCGCTCGCATCGAGCATCATCACGCGTTCCTCGTCGCTGGAGACGCGGAGGAGGAGGTAGGTGGCGCCCTTGCCGGGGGCGAACGCGCCGTCCTTGGCCTCGACGGGCTTCCACGCGGCTTCGGGGGTCACGTTGTCGCCTTCCTTGACGGCGAGCAGATTGATGGAACCGTCGACCAGGCCCGCGACGACGTGGTCGGTGTTGACGGGGCGGCGACCGCCGCGAGCGACGCCTTCGACCTGCAGGCCCTTGTCGAAGGTGTGCGTGGAGGTGTCGGGGGGGAGCGTGAGCGTGGCGGCGAGGAGGAGGAAGGAGAGCATGGGGGAGAGGGTACGTTGGCGGGTTGATGCTCGTGCCTCGCCCGCTTTGGGGCGCACCAGAGGTAGCCGTGGGCGCCGCCCGGCTTTGCGGGCAAGCCCACGGAGGAGGGGTGGGGAGGGCGGCGTACGGCGCGGCACGGGCGTTGAATTGCGCGAGTGCAAGGTCGACCCTGCCATCGACGTCATGCGCTCGCGCGAATCGTCGCGGGTATGGAGATCATCGCGCGGTCGCGTCGGGGTGCGCAGATGAATGCCTCCGTCCGTGGGCTTGCCCGCAAAGCCGGGCGGCGCCCACGGCTACGACTGGTGCGCCCTGACGGGCGGGATGCATGGGTCGCCTCTCCACGGGTTTCCCTCACCCGCCGCGCGGGTTCGGTCACCCGTGGCAACAGTCGTCCGCCCTCCGGGCGGCGTGCGTGCGGGTGGGGTCGATGAGTAGTGCGCGAATCGGCGCGTTGGTTGCCCGCTTGCCGTGGGCTTGCCCGCAAAGCCGGGCGGCGCCCACGGCTACGACTGGTGCGCCCTGACGGGCGAAACGGTGTTCGCGGGGATGAGGTGGATCACTCGTCGTCGTCGCTCGAGGCGCGTCGCTTGCCCCACTTGGGCTTGTCGTTCTTCTCGACCTTGTCGAGCGCGACGCCGCCGGCGAGCTTGACCATGCCTTCGCCGAGTTCGCCCGCGATGTCGCGGAGCAGGTCGGGCTTGAGCTGCACGCGGAGGGCGGGGTCGGCGGCGAGGATGGCGACGTTGTCGGCGGTGCCGATGATGATCTCGAGGGGGAAGGTGGGCGGAGCGGAGGCGTCCTTGGGCGTTGCCGGCGGCGGGACGCTCGCCTTGACGATCTTGGCGACCTTGCTCATCGTGGCCGCCGCACCGCCGTTGAGGCGTTGCTCGTCGACGAACAGTCGCAGTCGGCCGCCGTCGAGGGGGAGGCCGTCGATGGGGACCAACCGATCGACGATGATCTGCGGCTCGCCTCGCTTGAGGTCGACGCGTCCGAGCACGAAGACGACCGCTTCATTGCTCGCCAGGTGAGCGTACTTGGCGTAGCAGTCGGTGAACAGGACGCTTTCGACCGCGCCGAAGGTGTCCTCGACGGTGAGGATGGCCATCTTCTGGCCCGCGCTGCGGCCATTGCGCGAGACGATGGTGCGGGCCTGCTGCACCATGGCGGCGAGCACGACGCGGGCGTCCTGCTGCAGTTCCTTGATGGTCGCGGTGGTGTGCGTGGCGAAGGCGTTGTACCAGGGCTTCCAGCGCTCGAGCGGGTGCGAGCTCACGTAGAAGCCCAGCACTTCCTTTTCGAAGGCGAGGGTTTCGGCTTCGGACCACGCGTCGGTCTTGGCCAGGGGCACGACGGCCGAGGTTTCCTGCGCGGCGGGGCCGCCGCCGAAGAGGGCGCCTTGGCCCGCGGCCTTGTCGATGGCGGCTTTCTGGCCCGCGTTCATGGCGCGCTCGATGGTGGCGACCATGGCGGCGCGCTGGTCGCGGCCGTGGACGGCGTCGAACGCGCCGCACTTGATGAGCGAGTCGAGCGCGGCCTTGTTGACGACGCCGTAGGGAAGCCGCTCGGTCAGTTCGTACAGGCTGCGGAAGGGCCCGCCCTTCACGCGCTCGGCCACCACCTGCGAGATGGCCTTGTCGCCCACGCCCTTGATGGCGCGAAGGCCGAAGCGGACATGGCCGTTGCGGGCGGTGTGGGGTTCGTCGTCGGCGAATACGACGGTGAAGTCGGAAGCGGAGAGGTTGATGTCGGGCGGACGCACCTCGACGCCCACCTTGGCCTGCGCGCCGGTGAAGGGGTCGACGAACCGCGTGCGGCGGCAGTCTTCGAGGTACGGGATCCACTCGCTCACCTTGCTCGCCTGCGATTCGTACGTGAGGAAGGCCGACATGTACTGGTTGGGGAAGTACGTCTTGAGGTAGGCCGTCTGGTACGCGACGATGGCGTAGCCGGTCGAGTGGCTCTTGTTGAAGCCGTAGCCGGCGAACTTCAGGATGAGTTCGAAGAGTTCCTCGGCCTTGGGTTTGGGGAGGCCCTGCTTGCCCGCGCCGTCGACGAACTTGGGGCGTTCTTTTTCGATCTTGTCGTGCTTCTTCTTGCTGATGTTCTTGATGAGGGTGTAGGCGTCGCGGAGCTTGATGCCGCCCAGACCGTGCACGATCTGCATGACCTGTTCCTGGTAGACCATGACGCCGTAGGTCTCGGCGGTGTAGCGCTCGACGATGTCGTGGACCTTGGGGACTGGTTCCTGCCCGTGCTTGCGGCGGTTGTAGTCGGGGATGAGGTCCATCGGGCCCGGACGGAAGAGGGCGTTGGCGGCGATGAGGTCCTCGAGGCGGTCGGGCTTCATCTCGGTGAGGAGACGGCGCATGCCGCCGGATTCGAACTGGAAGACGCCGGTGGTCTCGCCGCGACGGAAGAGCTCGAAGACCTTCTGATCGGTGAAGTCGATGCGGTCGAGGTCGAGCGGGTGGGGCGGGGGCGTGTCGCCGGGCTTGGGCGCGGCCTTGCCGACGGCGGCCCAGATCTGGTCTTCGGGGAGGGTGTCCCTGATGAGCTTCTTGGCGCGCTCGATGATGGAGAGGGTGCGAAGACCCAGGAAGTCCATCTTGAGCAGGCCCATCTTCTCGCAGGTGGGGCCGTCCCACTGCGTGATGATTTCGTTCTCGTCGCTGCCCGCGGGGCGGTAGAGGGGCACGATCTGATGGAGGGGCCGGGTGGCGACGATGACGCCCGCGGCATGCACGCCCGCGTGGCGCGTGTGGCCCTCGAGCGCCATGGCGTGATCGAAGAGTTGGCGGTAGCGGTCGTTCTCCTCGATGGCCTTGCGGAGGTCGGCTTCCTGGTCGAGAGATTCCTGGAGGGAGATGTTGAGCTGGGCGGGGATGAGCTTGCAGAGGCGATCGACTTCGCCGAGGGGGATTTCAAGGACGCGGCCGACGTCGCGGAGGGCGGCCTTGGCGCCCAGGGTTCCGAAGGTGATGATCTGGGCGACGTGGCCGTACTTGGTGCGGACGTAGTTGATGACCTCGCCTCGGCCGTCCTGGCAGAGGTCGATATCGATATCGGGGTATTCGCTGCGGTCGGGGTCGGTGAAGCGTTCGAAGAGCAGGCCGTAGCGGACGGGGCAGGCGTTGGAGAGGCCGAGCACGAAGCCGACCATGGTGCCCACGCCCGAACCACGGGCGTTGGCGGGGATGCCTCGCTGGCGGCCCCAGTTGACGAAGTCCCAGACGATGAGGAAGTAGGCCGAGATGTTCTTGTCGGCGAGGATCTTGAG
>CAIYWI010000014.1 GCA_903929885.1 uncultured Phycisphaerales bacterium | reverse complement strand
CCCCCGCCCCACCCCCCGCCCCACCCACGCCCCCGCGTCCGGCCCCGCCTCCGCCCCCTCCGCCGATCAAGGTGTTGGGAGCCAAGCGGTTGGGTGTTGCATCCGCTCCCCGGCAGGTGGCCCCCAAAACGCGGATATTCACGGCACCCAGATTGAGCAAGCCGCCCGTTGTTCGGGCCGGGGCGACGCCCGGTCGCAGGCTTGTTCGCGTGATGCCGCCGTCCGCGTCTCCGCCCGCTCCTCCCACGCGTCTGCAGACCGGGAGATGACCCCCCGGGCGGCGTTGGCGAGGCCGCGCCGAAAAAAATCGACGAAAGGTGGAACCAGGGTCTCCCGGCCGTCGGAGAGTCGTGTGTCCGGGACGGCCCGGGCCCGACAATCGACCCCCACGAGACCCGGCACTTGGGTTTGTGACTGAGTGCCGGGTTCTTTTCATTTGGGGACGTGGTCCGACCGGGGGACGCCTCGGGGGCGAAGACGACCGGTTCCCGCCCATACACTGCGGGCCTGATGCTCCGCTCCGTGCTCCACAGCAAGATCCACCGGGCCGTCGTCACCGAGGCCAACACCGCCTATGTCGGGTCGATCACCATCGACCCGCTCCTGCTCCATGCCACGGGCATGCGGGCCAGCGACAAGGTGGCGGTGGCCAACTGTCGCAACGGCGAACGCTTCGAGACCTACATCCTCTGGGGTCGCGAGGGGTCGGGACAGATCGTCGTCAACGGGGCGGCGGCACATCTGGTCGAGGTGGGCGACCACGTCATCATCATGCACTACGCCCTGATGAGCGACGCCGAATACGCCCAGCACAAGCCCCGCACCGCGCTGGTGGACGATCGCAATCGCCTGACGCAGGTGCTCGAGTACGACCCCCGAGGCCATCAGCCGGCGTGAGCAGCGCCCTCCGCACCGGCGAATCCGCTCGGCCCGCCGGTTCGTACGCTTGTGGCATGTCCGAGACTGGCGTTCTTGATCGACTCCTCGATGTCCTGACCAGTCTGCGCACGCTGCCGGACCCGCTGCCGCCCGATCCGTTCCCGATCCTCAAGGAATGGTTCGACGAGGCGAAAGCCGCCAAGCGGGAGCCCAACCCCAACGCCATGTCGCTGGCGACGGTCGATGCCGACGGCACGCCCTCGTGCCGCATCGTCCTGTGCAAGGGCATGGATGTGCCCGCGGGTACGCTGACCTTCTACACCAACTATCAGGGACGCAAGGGACGGGCCTTGCTCGCCAACCCTCGGGCGGCGGTGTGCTTCCACTGGGACCACGCCGAGCGACAGGTCCGCGTCGAAGGTCGTGTCGAGCAGGTCTCGGCCGAGGAGAGCGATGCCTATTACGCGACCCGTCCCTGGGACTCGCGGGTGGGGGCATGGGCCAGCCACCAGAGCCAACCCCTCGAAAGCCGTGCGGCGTTGATCGCCCAGGCCCGTCAGACCCTCAAGGACCTGGGCATCTCGCTGGCGGAACTGGCCCTCAAGGGCAATGCCGTGTCGATTCCCAGGCCGCCTCACTGGGGCGGGTTCCGGCTGGTGGCCCAGCGCGTCGAGTTGTGGCTGGGCGGCCCGGGCCGCTTCCACGACCGGGCGGCATGGACGCGGGAGCCGGGCGGTACAGGCGGTGCAGGCGGGGCATGGCAGGGCATGCGCCTGCAGCCATGAGCGCGGAGGTGCAGATCTGCATTCGCGGATCGGCGACAGCAACACCATTTCCATACCCGCCGCGGGGTCTGGTCACCATTTGCGACGCGTTCTCCGAATTGTGATGTTTCCTGTCGTGATGCCCCGTTAATCGGGACGGGCAGCATGGGGAACTTCACGGCGTCCGGTACTCCGCGCAAGTGGAAAAGGAGTTGAGTCATGAAGGTGAACTTCGGGAATCGCAAGGCAGGTTGGTGGACCGGATTGCGGAGGAGCCGTGTCGCCGCACAGGTGAATTGGAGGGATTGCGCAGGTGGCGGCCCGAGTGTGCGGGGGCGATTGTCCGCATTGGGTTTGGCCGCGACAGCCGGCATGCTCGCAGTCGTTCCGCGTGCAGCCGGACAGATCGCCATCATTGATTACCCGAGTGGCTTTGCCGATCAGAGCGGGCTCGCGTTCGCAGGGTCGGGCGCGCTGTCTGCCGGCAAGTTGCGGGTGTGTCCAGCCCGGTATGGCGACCGGGGCGCCGTGTGGGCCAGAAGACGCGCGAGAGTCAGTGCAGGATTCGAGACGCAGTTCACCTTTCGAATCTCGAATCCAGGATCGACTCCTGGCGCGGACGGCTTTACGTTCGCGGTTCAGGGAACGGGCCTAGGGGCGATCGGAGGAACCGGCGGCGACATGGGATACACCGGCATCGCAAGGTCGATCGTCGTCGAGTTCGATACATGGGCCAACGGCGATGGTTGTTCAAGCGAAAACAACAACCATGTCGCGGTACACAGCAGGGGCCTGCTGCCGAACACGACATGTGCGTCGGCGAGGCTCGGGACGGCCAACGTGCCCTTCAACCTTAAAGATGGTCAGGTGCACCGGGCTCGAGTTTCGTACGCATCCGGGATGCTTCGGGTGTTCTTTGACGGATCGTCGTCGCCGACGCTCAGTGTCGCCGTCGACCTCGGAGCGGTGAATGGCGGGAGCTTTTTCGACTCGTCGGGTCGCGCCTGGGTGGGATTCACGGCGGGAACAGGTGGAGCGTGGAACGACCACGACGTGCTGACGTGGTCCCTGACCGAAAGCGATTGTCGGCCGACGCCGCGGATCACGCCGACGTCCGCGTCCGCCTGCGTCGGCGGGGAGGTGTCGTTTGGCGTGGAGAGCGAAGGGGTTGGTCCGTTCTCTTTCCAGTGGCGGCGGAATGGGATCCCCATCGAACCCGTCGACAATCCGACCGCTTCGAGTTCGACGCTTGTGCTTGTCGAAGTCGGCGAGTTCGACGACGGGATCTACGACTGCGTCGTCACCAACGCCTGCGGCGCCGCGAGCAGCAACGCCGTCTCGTTCGTGACCTGCGCCTGCCTGCCGTGTCCCGCGGATTTCAATCAGGATGGCGGGATTGACGGGGGCGACGTGGAGGACTTCTTCGCCGCATGGGAGGCCGGTGATTGTGACGCCGATGTCGATGCCGACGGCGGCGTGGGCGGCCCGGATACCAACGCTTTTTTCGTTGCGTGGGAGAATGGCGGCTGCTAGTGGCTGTCGACCGGGCCGCCGCGTGGAGCTGAATGGAGCCCTGATCCGACGGTCGGGAGGCGGGTTCGACGCCTCGGTGGCGACGGTGCTCATGGCAATGGCAGCACGATCTCGCCGGCGGCGCCCTGTCGCCCCTTGAGTTGGGGCACATCGACGACGCGTTCTTCGCCGCCGCGGCGGATGCGGACCTGCGAGACCGTCAGCAGGTTGCCCGCGTCGTCGAAGGTGATGGGGATGACCTTCTCCCACGGGATGCGGGCCTGCACCTCGCCGGGTTGATTGGGGTCGGGCACGTCGTAGGGGATGCCGAAGGGCCAGATGAATCGCACGGCCTGATCGTCGGCGTCGAGGATGGGCTGCTTGCCTTCGACGGCGTAGAGCGACCAGACGTCGTTTCGGCGGTACGCGAACTTGACGAAGTACTTCATCGACCACAGGCCGTCCCACGCGCTGCGGACTGCCCACTGGAACGCGCCGATGTCGGGACCATGAATCTCGAGTTCCCGCGGGATGCGGTCGACCGTGAGCCACGGGTGGAGGACGAGGATCTCGCGGGCCGTGAAGGCCGGCGGACGCGGACGCAGGGGAAGGAAGACGGTGTCGGGCGCGGGGTCGGGCACCTGCTCGACGAGTTGTCTCGCGTTGCGTTCGTCGAGATCGACGACGCGCTTGAGGCGGGCCTGGGCGCCCACGCTCATGACGCCTCCGAAGAGCATCAGCGCCAGCAGCATGACGCCGCCGCCGATGCTCCAGCATCGCGCCGCTCGCGCCGTGACGAACGAGGCGCGGCCCACGCCGTCGAAGAGGCACGCGACGGGCAACGCGAGCATCAGCACGACGACGTACGTGACGCGTGAGAGGGCCGGATAGTTGGCGATGATGGCGATGGGCAGGCACGCACCAATGGCGGCGACCGCGCCCGCGAGCGTCACGAGCCAGGCGCGAGCCGCGGGGCGAGGGGGAGACCCCGGGCCGTGCGAGGGCGTGGCGACCCAGTGCCGCAGCGCCCAGGCGGCGCTCGCGAGCAGCGCGAGGAGCCACGGGAGGAAGAGGGCGTTGGAGCGGGTCCACTCTCGCCAGCCCAGGGCGAAGGCCGGGTACCAGACATCCTGCATCGAGAT
>CAIYWI010000013.1 GCA_903929885.1 uncultured Phycisphaerales bacterium | reverse complement strand
TCTTGGTGATCTCCTTGAGGGCGTTGTCCATGTAGTAGGTGCCGTCGTAGGCAAGCTGCATGGAGACGCCGGCGGGCAGGGCGGGACGCAGTCGCTCCATGCGATCTCGCAGGCGCGAGGCGACCTCGAGCTCGTTGGCGCGGGGGAGGGGCCACACGGAGAGGTAGATGGCGGGCTTGCCGTCGAGGCCGGCCTCGCCCGTGGGCTCCTCGCTGCCGAGTTCCACGCGGGCGATGTCCTTGAGCCGCACGATGGTGCCCTCGAACTCGCGGACGATGAGTTGCTCGAACTCGGGCACGGAGCGGAGATCGGTGTTGGCGAGCAGGTCGATCTGCACCGCTTCGCCCTTGGTGCGGCCGACGGCGGACAGGAAGTTGTTTCGTCGCAGGGCGGCATCGACCTGTTCGCTGGTGACATTGAGGGCGTTCATGCGGGCCGGATCGAGCCACAGCCGCATGGCGAGGTTGCGGGGTCCCTCGATGCCGACGCGTTGCACGCCCTCGATGACGCCCAGTTCGGGCTGAACCTCGCGGGCGAGGAAGTCGGTCAGCTGCGTGAGGTTCATCACGTCGCTGGTGAAGGAGAGGTAGAAAGTGGCGAAGGGGCGGTCGGCCCGCTGGATCTCGATGACGGGCGACTCGGCCTCGGGGGGGAGTTCGCTGCGCACCTGGTTGAGGCGTGCGCTGATCTCGGCGAGCGCATCGTTGCTGTCGTGGTTGAGCCGCAGGCGAACGGTGATTCGGGAGAAGGAGGCGGTGCTGGTGCTCTCGATGTAGTCGATGCCGTCGATGGCGGAGACGGCCTGCTCGATCTTGGTGGTGATGAACCCGCGAATGGTCTCTGCGCTCGCGCCGATGTAGGCCGTGGAGATGATGATCGAACTCGACTCGATGCGAGGGTACTGGCGCACGGGCAGGCCGCCCAGGGCACGCCACCCCACGGCGAGGATGATGAGATTGACCACCACCGCGAGGACGGGGCGGCGGATGAAGATGTCGGTGAAGGTCTTCATGAGGTGGAACGCGGGTGCGACCTGCCGATCAGCGGGCGGACGGGGAGGGGGAAGCGTCCTTGGCCGGCGGCGCGACGAGCGCGCCGTCGCGGAGCTTGAAGGACCCCGAGGTGGCGACTCGCTCGCCCGCCTTGAGCCCCTGCTCGACGATCACGTCGCCCCCCACGCCCGCCCCGAGGGTGACGAAGCGTTGACGTACGCGGAAGAGCCCCGGCTGCTCGGCGGGTTCGGCGACGAAGACGTGGTCGCCGTAGCTCGAGCGTCGCACGGCCATCGCGGGAACGAGGAGGCGTTCGCCGGGTTCGCCCAGGGGCACTTCGACATCGACGAATGTGCCCGGACGCAGGCGTTCGTCGGGATTGGGCACCATCGACCGCACGCGCACGTTGCGCGTGGCACGATCGACCGAGGCGTCGACGGCCTGCACGCGCAAGGGCACCATCCCTTCGCCCAGCGTGGCGGAGATCGCCGGGAAGACCATGCCGGGCTTCACTCGCCACGCCTGATCCTGCGGGATGGCAAAGTCGAGATACACGGTGTCGGCGATGCCTTGGAGGTCGGCGATGCGGGTGTTCTCGCCGAGATACTGCCCCGGATGCACGGAACGGATGCCCACGCGGGCCCGGAAGGGCGCCTTGATCGTCTTCTTCGCCAGCAGCACGCCGAGTTGCTGGACCTTGGCCGCCGCCTGCTCCGACGCGGCCTTCGCGCGTTCGACGCCAGACATCGCCTGCGCGAGCACGGCCTGCGCCTGCTCGAGATCGGCCTGGGCCCGGTCGAGGGTGGTCTCCGCGGCGGCCTTCGACTCGACGGCCTGACGCACGCGACGCAGGTCGCTGGCGGCCAGCGTGGCGGCGGCTTGTGCGCTCCGCACCTGCGCCTCGGCCACCTGCACGTCGGCTTCGGCCACGCGCTGCGTGGCGCGGGCCGCGGACAGGTCGGCCTGCTCGGTGGCGTCGTCGATTTCGAGGAGCACCTGCCCGGCCTCGACGACTTGTCCGGAATCGAAGGCCACCGAGCGAACCACGCCCGACACTTCGTTGCTGACCGAGATGGACTGCAGCGCGAAGACCGAGCCCACCAGCCGCACGGTGGGCGTCCATGGGCGGGCGACGACCTCGAGCAGTTCGGCGGCGGCGGCGGGCTCGGGCGGGGGCGGGGCGGACATCGCCGCCTTGATCTGGCCGTACTTCCACCATGCCAAGCCGGCCCCGATCAGCGCCAACGAACCGAGAATGCACGCCGCACCAAGGATCCTTCCGAACTTCATCGACAACGGCTCACTTTCTGCGGCAGACGCCGCCGACCCTGCCACGGTGCGACGCGGGCCATCGGAGCGTACCGACCGGATGGTCGGGTGTCAATGCAGGGCGAGTGAGCGAGGCGAGCGAACGAAAGCGATCGATCAACGAAAACACCCCGCGCTCGAACGAGCGCGGGGTGCGGGATGCTGCAGAGAGATGCGAAGGAACTCAGCGGCGGCGGCGGGTGGCCACGAGTCCGCCGAGGGCGAGCAGGGCGGCCGAGCCGGGCGCCGGCACCACGAAGGTGTAGGACGAGATGCCTTGGTTGGTGGCCATCGCGTAGATCGTCGCCGTCTGGTTGGCGTGATCGATGGCGCCGAACTGAACCGAACCCGAGCCGTTGGCGTTGCTGGCCAGCGTGCCGCTGGTGGCGTTGGCCGAGGCCAGGAGCACCGGATTGTTGGGGTCGGTCAGGTTGTAGACGCGGAGGGTGGAGTTGTTCTGGTCAAGGACGGCGAGGATCGGTGCGCCACCGATGTTGGCGTAGTCCATCTGCGACTCGCCGCCGCTGGTGAGAGCGATGGCGGTCGAGAGCCGAGTGCCCACCGAGTTGCCGTCGACGTAGCTGGTGCCGTACAGCGAGTCGCTGGAGACCTTGCCGTAGACCTCGTTGGCGTTGGCGCCGAAGGTGAGGCCCAGGCGGAAGCGGCTGCCGGTGAGGGCGGGCGAGAAGGTGGTGACCGAGGTCTTCACGCCGCCGGCCTGGAAGATCGTGTAGCCGCCGATGGCCAGGTTGTTGCCGTGGCCCATGACGACACGGGCGTCGGTGCCCGAACCCGTGACATCCATCGAGTCGCCCATGCGGAGGGCGACGGCGCCGACGGGCGAGGCCACCGTGGTGTTGGCCCACGGGGTCGAATCGACGGCGGCGCTCTCGTTGGACCAGCGGTAGATCTTGATGTTGTTGGTGCGGGTGTCGGTCTGGAGGTTGCCGACGAAGATCTGGCCGTCACGCGTGGCGCCGACCTGATTGATCTGGAAGGTGCCGCCGGTGACGACGCCGCTGCCGAGGTTCAGGGTGCCGACCTGGGCGCCGGTTGCGCCGCTGTAGGTCTTGAGCGAGTTGCCGCCGGTGCGGCTGGCGACGATGAGGTTGCCGGTCGCCGGGTTGTAGGCGAACGACCGCTCGTTGTTGCTGGTGCCGAGCGTGGAACCTGCGACCGGAGCCAGCCAGCCATTGACGCCGAAACCCGAGTTGGGCGTGAGCGACACGGGAGCCGCGCTGGCGACAGCCGCAAGGCCCGCCAATGCGACAAGCGAAAGGACGACGTTCTTCATGTGACTCTCTCCTGCGGAAACCCTCAAGACGACTCGACCAGGCGGAACACGGATGCCCGCGGGTGGAAACATGGCCCAGACGCCTCGTTATATAAGCTGGAGTGTAACGAAAACCCGTGGCGTGGCAACGGCTTGCCGCCGCCTTTTTGATCCGTCGTTCAGAAAATTCGGGGATTCGGTCTGATAAGGCGCGTCGGCGCGACCATGCCCCGCTGGTCGCCGGACACGAACACAATCCGATCTTCCCCGAAATGTGGCAAGCCGTCGCCGATTGTTCCGAAGCAGGATGGTTGCGGGCACATCCGTCCCGCTGTCGACGCATGCGCAGATGTTCCGGATCGATTCCATCCTGACGTTGGCGGCTGAAGCGGGCTCGATCGCGGGCGTGCCGCTGGCGGTGCACCTGCCAGTGGTCGTGGTGCTGGTGGCGGGACTGATCTTGTGCGTCGCGGGGGCGAAACTGCTGCGACCGGGCTATGTGATGATCGTCGCGGCGACCTGCAGCCTGCTGGTGGGCCTGATGGCCCCCAACTTCATCTCGGATCGTCTTCTGGGGATTCCCTCGCCGGTCATCGGCATGGTCGCGGGCGCGGCGTTGGGCTCGCTGCTGGCGGTGGCGACGTTCCGCTTCGCGTTGGGGCTCACGTCGTGCGGTGCGTTCATCATCGCGGCGTTCCTGGCGGCGGCGGCCTACCTCTCCACCATCCCAGGGGCAATTCCGCCACTGGAAGCCCACCGCGCACGCGTCGGCGAGGCGTGGAGCGAACGCATCGACGAGACGCCGCAGACCTACGCCATCACGCAGGCGCGGCGGCTGATCGCGGTCGCCGCGTCGACGCTTGCGGCCTCGCCGGACGTCGAGAAGCCGGAGGACGAGGTCGCCGCCAACACGCGCGGCTTTCTCGACGACTGCTTCCACGCCTTCCACGACGCGTGGGGATCGCTGCCCGGCGACACGCGGCTGACGTTCGTGGCCACCTGCCTCGCCGGCGCGATGCTGGGCTTTGCCCTGGGCGTAGCCGCTCCGGCCAAGGCAGGGGCGGCGATCACGTCGCTGGCTGGCGCGATGCTGGTGCTGCTCAGCAGCGCGTGGCTGCTTCGCGTCGCTGGCGTGCTCGATCCATCACTGGCTGAGCGCGGCGCGTTGGCGTGGCTGGCCGCGTGGATCGGCTTGGCCTTGCTCGCCTTGGTCGTTCAATGGCCCGGCAAGGCCAAGGCCAAGCCGCAAGCCGCCGAGGCCTGAGCGTCTCGGTCTCAGGTCGAGACCAACTGCACCACATCGAGCGCACAGCCGCGACAGAGCGTGTAGCCGCTGCCGCCGTGGCCGTAGTTGTGGATCACGCGTCCCTCGCGTTCGAGGCGAACGGCGGACCTGTACGGACGCAGGCCCGATGAATCTCGGAGCACTCGCTTCGCGACAATGCCGTGGGCCGCCGCACGCTCGAGGATCTTGGCACGCCACGCCTGTGTCGGCGGCGAGGGCGTCTCGCCGAACTCCTCGATGGCGCAGCCCCCGAGCACCACTTCGCGTCGGCGCGGGATGGAGTAGAAGAACGTCGCCTCGTCGCGTTCATCGCTGATGGAGAGGGACAGGTCGAGGCCTTCGCCATCGACGATGGTGGTCTGACCCCAGACGCCCTTGAGGAGCGAATCGCCGCAGAGGCGCCGTGCCCCCAGGCCGGTGCAGTTGACGACGATGTCGCCTTCCACCTCGTTGAGCGAACTCACCTGCGCGATGGTGATGCGTCCTGCCAGTCGCCGCTCGAGCCAGGCGCAGAAGGTGGCGGGTTCGACGCGAGGAGCCGCGAACCGCCAGAGATATGGCGCCTCTGGTCGACCGATGATCGGATCACCCAGATCATCGACGGCGCCGGCCCACCACGGACGCTCGGGGGTGTCGGCGTAGACCTCTTGCATGAGCACGTCGATGCCGGCCTCGGGCGTGGTGGCGGCCAGTTGCGTCTCCCACGTCCGCGTCATGGCGGCCCAGCGGTTGACGGTGGTCGGAGGATCGGAGCGGAAGGGGAACCAAATGGCCCCCGCGGCGGCCGAGGTAATGCCGGTTCCGAGGGCGGCGGCGACCACGCGAACTTCGTGCCCCGCTTCGAGCAGGGCATCCGCCGTGGTCAACCCGATGACTCCCGCCCCCACAACGGTCACACGTGCCATGATGCAGCGTAGTCGCGACGGAGGGCGATTCCACGTCAGGTCCGGGAAGTGCCGTCGTGGCCGAAACTTGGACCATCTCGACGATGCGGATGCACGGCGGCAGGGTGGCCTGCGTGGCCGGTGCTGCCTACCGTTCGATCCACCAACGGGGTATAGCGCAGCTTGGTAGCGCGTTTGACTGGGGGTCAAAAGGTCAGCGGTTCAAATCCGCTTACCCCGATTGCAAAGCAAACGCCCGCAGGTCCGCGACTTGCGGGCGTTGTCGTTGGCGGAACCGCTCTTGCGAGCCATATGGCTCGCAAGAATCGTTCGGACCCGCACGGGGGACTTGCCGATGCTTCACGATCTCGACGCCGCCGCCCGTGCCGAGCGAGACTCGATCGTCGCCGACATCCACGCGTCGTTCAAGGACGTCACCCGCGGCGAGCGCGGCATCTCTTGGAACGAATGCGTCGCACGCGACAACTACGAATCCGATGAGGCCTGCGAGGCGGCTCGACACACCGACTCGGATTCGCGCTGGACCGAGTTGGTCGACGACCCGACGTGGTTCCCGTTCCCGGGCATCGGCGGGTTCAGCTTCATCAACGCCGAGGGGTTCCGCTATTACCTGCCGCCGACGATGATTCGCCTGCTTCGCGGCGACGACAGCGAGTGGTACCCAGGCCATCTGCTCCAAGATATCTCTCGCTTCACGGAGCCGCACCTGCTTGATCTCTGGTGGCAGCCGCAGCTTCGTTGCATCGCCCGCTTCATCGCGTTCATGGCCCGCCACGACGCGGAGGCGAGATTCGAGGAACCCAACCCGTGGTCGGAGGCGATCAACCGGCGTTGGCGTGCCCACCTCGACTGAGGTGCCTCGGCGCGAAGGTCGCAACGCGACCGGGCAGGGCCCGCTTCGGCCGAACCCTGCGGCGTGAACTTCCACGGCATCGCGTCGACCGTCGAGGCACGACGCCGCGGCGTGACAATACTCCCCCATCGCATGCACCCGCCTTCCACACGTGCCGCCGCCCTCGACCGCCTGCAGGCCTTCACGCCCCGCGTGGCCGCGTATGCCGCGGATCGCAACCACGTGTTGCCGGGCCACCCGAACGTGTCGTGCCTGTCGCCGGCGATTCGGCACCGGCTGGTGCTCGAGGAGGAGGTCATCGCGGCCGCTCGCGCGGCGCACCGGCCCACCGTCTGCGCCAAGTTCGTCGAAGAGGTGCTCTGGCGCACCTACTGGAAGGGCTGGCTCGAGCAGCGGCCCGGCGTGTGGGCATCGTACCTGCGGGGCGTGGCGAGGCATCAGTCGACGCTCGCGACCGCGATCCTTCGCCGCGCCGAGGCGGTGGCGGCGGGCGAGAGCGGCGTGGCGGTGATGGACGCCTTCGCCCGCGAACTGCTCGACACGGGCTTCATGCACAACCACGCGCGGATGTGGTGGGCATCGTTCTGGATTCACGTGGAGCGGCTGCCGTGGGAGTTGGGTGCCGCCCACTTCATGCGACACCTGCTCGATGCCGACCCGGCCTCCAACACGCTGTCGTGGCGATGGGTGGCGGGCCTGCACACCAAGGGCAAGGCGTACCTTGTCCGTCGCTCCAACATCGAATCGTTCCTGTCGCCCGAGTTGCTCCGCGATCGCACGGGTCTCGATCGCGTGGACGATGCTCGCGTGGCGACCGCCGCCGTGACGGACGATGCCGATCTGGCAAGACGAGCCGTGGACACGCCGCTCGGGGACGCGGCGCTCAGCGGCCGTCGCGTGGGTCTTTGGCTGCACGAGGACGATCTCGTGCCCGAGACGGGCGAGATGGCCGCCTGCCGCCCGATCTCCGTGGGAGGGTGGCTCGAGCCCGATGAGGGTGCCGCCATGCAGCGGGCGCATCGACTGGCGGCGTTGAGGGACGGGCTTGCCCGCGCCTCGGCGCACTTTGGCTGCGAGGCGACCGGCGGCGAATCGGAGTCGATCTCAAAGGCCGCGGGCGCGTGGGTCGCCCGACACGCCCTTGACGAGGTGGTGGCCTTCGCGCCATTCGCGGGGCCGCTCAACGACTCGATCGCGATGATCGCCGATGCCGTGGCGGGGGCCGGCGGGCGCCTCACGCTGGCGCGTCGCGCGTGGGATCGACGCTTGCACCCGCTTGCGAGCGGCGGCTTCTTCGGATTCCGGGAGAAGGCGAGCGGCCTCTTGCGGCTGGGCCCGTGAACGATCGCGCGGCTCAGGCCCGAAGGATCCGCACGCTCACCACGTCGCCCTCGATCAGGTCGCACGATCCGGGCGAGAACTCGAGCACCCAGCGTCCGAACCCCGACGCCGACTCGCCCTCGCCCGCCGCATTGGGTTCGCGGCGGACCAGACGAACTTCGGGACCCGCGAGCGTCTCCACACGCACTTCCTCGAGCAGCATGGGGAGCAGCATGGGGACGCCCCACCTCCGCAGGCGCACGAGGCCGTGAAGCACGCTCAGCGAATGGGTCGCCACCTCGTCGCGAAACTCCTGCGAGTAGGTCCCCCACCCTTCGCTCGACACGAAGGCGCACCGGAACCGACGATCGCCCGCGGCGGCAAAGACCCGTGGCGAGAACGACAGTTCGCCTCGCGGGCCGTGATGGCGAAAGCCGCATGCGCTGATGAACGTGGCGTGCGCGGCCATCGCGCGGGCGGCGTGGGGTCCGCTCTCCACTTCGGCGTAGGGATTGCGTCGCGATGGATGATGCCGATCATGCACGAGTCTGGCCACGATCAGCCCTTCGGTGACGAGGCCTTCGGCGATCATGTGCGACGCCAGCAGGTGCTCGTGACCCGAGCGACATTCGTTCGCCGCGCCGGGATTCGGGTTCGTCGACGACTGCACCTCGGCGGCGGCGTTGCCTCGCGGCCACGTGCACATGATCGTGCCGCCCTCGCCGGCCATGGCCAACCACCGTCCGCCACGAACGACTCGATCCATCGCCGCTCGATAGGGCCCCACGTCGCCGGTGACGTTGTTGCGGAAGACCGATCGCAACGCCTCGACCGTCTCCGCTCGGGGAAGCACCCGGGCGAGGCCCGTCTGCCAGGCGATGGCCTGCCCCAGGGCTTGGTCGATGGCGGAGGCCTCCCCGCTGGACGCGGGGCGGGCACGCGACGACTCGAGCGCGGGGCGGAACCAACCGTCGCGAAAGCACCGGTCGACGATGGACGCCGCGGCCGCGTCGGCCCGCGAGGCGCACATGGCCGCGAGCGACGCGTCGCCGGCCTCGGTCGCCATCGAGGCGGCCGCTCGCATGGCGGCGGCGTGCAGCGAGGCGCCGGCGGGCGTGATCGCTCCCGCGATGTCATCGGCCTCCAGTTCGAGCAGTCCGTCGCCATCTTCATCGAGGGAGAGGAGCATCTCCGCCGCACGCTTCACGGCTGGAAAGGCGGCTCGGAGGAACGAGTCGTCGGCGGCCATCGAGTGGTCGCGCCAGGCACGCACGATGCTGGATGCAATCCCATCGACAAGATCGGCGGGGGTGCTCGCGGCCGAGCATTCCACCAGCCCCGAGGCCGAATCGAACCTCGCGCCGAAGTCGTGGCGGAGGCGCATGGCGCGTTCAAGCGAGGGGAAGAGTCGCGACGCGGCCTGCGCGTGACGCCAGCCGTCGCCGCAAGGGGCGACATCGGCGGCGGCGGACTCGAACGCGGCGACATGACCTTGCTCGAGCGGGATGCACGCGTCGGTGGCCAGCGTGGCGGCGTTGGCGATCGTGCGTTCGAGCAGCCACCAGGGCAACGTCGAGTCGTTCCACGCATCGCGCCAGCGAAGCGTCCGCCCGACGAGAAGGTCGCGTCGTCCGTGGACGTGGCGGACGACGGCGGCCGCGTCCGCGAACCTCGCGGCATAGGCCCTGCGGCGTCGCATGCCCTCGACCACCGACGCGGATCCCTGCACGTTGGGAAAGTGCCACGCGACGACGAAATCGACCGTCGTCTGCTCGCCGGGAGCGAGCGTGAGCGGGACCCGAAGCTCGCCGACGGGACGCTCACCCGCGACGGCGACGGGAACGACGACGGCATCCGGACGATCGGAGAGCAGCGCCAACGCGAGGGAGCCGGCATCCGGCGCCAGCAGCGGATCGGCCGCCGGATCGGGGGCCTCGTCGGCGAAAACGATGTCGTCGACGGTGACGCTGCCTCCAACGCTTCGCCACGTGTCGACCACCTGAAGTCGTGCGGCGCGTCCCTCGAACTCGCCGACATCCCACCGTTCGGATCGAAGCCGCCGGGTGTCATCGCCGGTGGCGGTGCGCACGACGGCGTTGTCGACGAGGAGATTGATGCACGTCTGACCGGGGTTGCGGCCGCCGCCGATGCGGAAGCGGATGAACCGACGGGAGATGACGAACTCGCGGCTCGACAGCGTGCCGGTCGGCAGGTCCGGGCCTCCGAAGGTCGCGGACTCGCCCACCGCGCGAGAGTCGGCGACGCCTCGACCTGACGCGTTGAGGTCGTCGCCGAGCGGAAGTTCATCGACGGATCGCGGGCGAGCGCCGAAGGCCGCGCCGGTGGCGGTCCATCCTTCGAAGCGATCGGTTTCGAAGTCGTCGAAGGGAATCTCGGGTCGTGCCGACGTGGTCGGCGCCACCGCCTCGCACACGAGCGAAAGGGGCGAGTCGGCCGCCGCCTGAAGAACCCGGTTGACGCGCACGAGGCGAGCATCGGGCGCCGAGCCGACGCCCACGGGGTTCTGCATCGCGGCGTGGATGGCCGCCTCGGCGCGGGCCGGCCCCGTGTTGGTCACCCGGTAGCGGAGCACCGTGCAGGGGAGCGAGGAATCATCGAGGTCGGCGGGCGCGAAGGGCGTGAAGGCCTCGAGTCGCACGCGGAGGGACGTGGCGTCGTCGGCGAAGTCGACGGTGCCCACCGGATACGTGCCGGTGAACGTGATGTCGCGAAAGCCCCCCGCATCGAGCGGACGCGATTGATCCGACTCCACGAGCGCAAAGCTCAGGCGAAACGGGGCGCTGACGGACGGAGGCGTCGCGTGGGCCGCCGAGGCCGGCGTCGTGGCGGCATGCGGGAGGTTGAAGACCTCCCAGCACCAGAGACGGCCATCGCCCGAGAGCAGCACGCGTCCGCAGCCGATGCCGCCGACAGGCATGCCGATGAACCTGAGTTCGTCGCGACGGGACGTGGCTCGCAAGGGTTCGCCGCGAGCGGCCAGGGAGGCCAGCCAGGCCTTCGGGAATCGCTTGTCGGCGGACACGGGGAATCCATCGGGATCGGAGTCGCCGGCGGTCAGACGCGGATGAGCGAACAGACTCACCGCGCCCGCGCCCGTCAGCGCAAGGAACGAACGCCGCGTGAAGTCGGGCCGATCCATGAGGGGTGAGAGTACCCATGGCCGCGAGGGTGATGCCGCCTCGTCCGCGTCCGATATCGCGTCAGGGCCGCGGGTTATCCGACCCGGGCGACTCGAGGAGTCGGCGCAGGCCGAGGAAAATGCCGCTGAATCGGGATCACGCGAGCGGAATGGCGCTCGACCTCGCGGTGCATGCGGTATCATGGGCTCCAACGCGGGGAAACCCGCGAGAGAGACGCTTGCGTGGGGCAGTTGCCGTGTTGGCGACCCCGGCGAGCGGCAGAGAAGAGGAGACAGGATCCATGAAGACTTCGTGCATGGCCGCCCTTCTGGCGGCGGGTCTGGCCGCGTCCGCGCAGGCGCAGTCCACCTATGGCGACTCCCAGAACGAACTGTTCGACAACGGCTTCGCCCACCTCGACATCGTCAGCGTCACTGTCAACCACGACGCGTCGAACATCTACTTCGACGTGCTGCTCCGCGGCGACGTCGATGCCACCAACTGGGGCAAGACCTGCATCGGCATCAACACCGCCGGCGGCGTGAACAGCTCGGGCACCGGCTGGGGCCGCAACGTCGACTGGGCCGGTCAGGGCATCGACTACTGGGTCGGGTCGTGGGCCGACGACGGCGGCGGCAACTTCGGCGGCGAGCTCCGCCAGATGACCGACCCCTCGGGCAACGGCAACTCGCTCTTGGCGGCCACCTACGCGGGCCCGGGCATCTCCGGTTCGGCCACGGGCAACACCATCTCGGTCACCCTCTCCCGCGCCCTCATGGGCCTGACCGGCAACGGCACGTTCACCTTCGACGTGCTGACCACCGGCGGCGGCGCGGATCCCGGCGTCGACCACCTCAGCCGCGCCGACCAGTCCACGCCGGGCTGGGGCACGACCTCCGTGGCCGGCACGTTCCTCTCCTACACGATCCCCTCCCCGGGCACGCTCGGCCTCGCGGCCCTCGCCGGCCTGGCGGCGGCTCGTCGTCGTCGCTGATCGGCCCCGCCGATCCGCATCGCGACTCAACCACGTTTCCGTGAAAGACCCGTTCGCCTCGCGGCAGCGGGTTTTTTCGTGCGCCGTTTCGGCCGATCCTCGCCGACGTCGCGGGCATCGCACGCGCCGTCCACAGGTTCGACGCATGCATCGCCCATCCGCTGTACGTTCACGTCGAGTCGAGGTAGCATCGATCGAGCGCCGCCGCCGGCGCGTTCGATCGGGCGGCCCGTTCGTCCCCGGGTCGCGACGGTCGATCAGGACACGATTCACAGGAGATCACGCATGAACCTCGGCCTCTGGAAGCGTCCCTTGGGCATCAACGGCGAACTGGCTCGTCTGCGCGACGAGATGGACCAGGCGTTCGAGCGTTTCTTCCGCGAGCCGGCGACGGCGCTCGGCTCCGAAGGGTTCGTGCGCCGCGCCGAGGGCTGGATGCCCGCGCTCGACGTGAGCGAGAACGACCACGAGGTCGTGATCAAGGCGGAAATCCCCGGCATCGCCGCCAAGGACATCGACATCACCGTCACCGACTCCATGCTGAGCATCAGCGGCAGCAAGCAGGAGCAGGAGGAGCGAAAGGACGAGACCTACTACCGCAGCGAGCGCCGCTTCGGGGCGTTCCGGCGCGTGGTCGAGCTGCCCGAGTCGGTCGACGCGTCGAAGATCGTCGCCGAATCGGACAACGGCGTGGTGACCATCAAGGTCGCGAAGAAGCCCGGCGTCAAGCCGCGACAGATCGAGATCAAGCCCGTCTCCCGCAAGGTTCCGGTGGGCTGAGTCGCGCGACATCACGGCATGCACTGGGGATCTGCGTCGAGTCGTGTGGCGCGGGTCCCCGGTCTCTTTTGGGGAAGGCGTCGTCGCGACGCCGATCATCCTCGCGGGTCGATGGACGCCTCGTCGGCCTCGTTCAACCCGCGCGTCGGAACAGGTCGAGGAATCGCTCCTCGTACTTCCCGAAGACGCCCTGGCGGTCGAGTTCCTGCTTGAGTCGAACGGCGTGCGAAACATCGCGAGAGGCGAGCGAGAAGAGCTCCTCGATGCGGGCGACGGCCGCGGGGTCCTCGGCCGCGGGCGGCTTGTCGGGCTTGGCTTCGGGCTCGGCCTCGAGGCCGGGCTTGGCCTCTGCGGACTCGGGCTCGCCCCCTTCGCCGTCGACGTCGATCTCCTCGGGCCCGTTGGCCTCGGCCTCGCGCCGCATTCGTTCCATCGCCTCGGCCATCGCCTTGTCGAACGCCGCGGCCTGGCGACTGAGCGCCCCGAGACTCACGTCGACGCCCGCCAGCACGCTGAAGACGCTCAGGGCCGCCCGGGCCGCCTTCGGGTTGGCCACTCGCATGGCGAAGAACGGGATCTCGGCGAGCAGTCCCACGCCCGTCATGCCTCGCGCCGCGGCCGCGCCGAGCAGCAGGCCATTGAGCCCGCCGATCTGTCCGTCGGCGATCGGGCTCACCTCGGCGCGTCGCAACTCGTCGAGCGTGGCGACATCCGTCGCGACGCCGCTGACCTTGGGGTGCTCGGCGGGGTGCAAGCCGCAGGCCAGCGAGGCGAAGGTGACGACCCGCTCCACGCCCTTGCGCTGGGCGATGTCGAGCAGCTCGTTCGCATACGCGAGGCATGCGTACGACGGCTGCGCCTCGGACAGGAAGACCACGAGGTCTCGCCCCGCACCGGGATTGACCCACTGGAAGAACCTCCCGCGCGGCAACCGCACCGGCGCGATGAGGCCATCCCTCGCTTCGACGTCGCTGACGTCGAAGTGGCCGGCGGTGGGCAGGTCCTCTCCCTCGGTCATGTTCAACTCGCGGACGAGGTAGAGCGCGGCGATGCTCGCGACGCTGCCCATGCCGGGCCATGCCGCGATCATCCACGGCCTTGGCTTGCGTTGCGGCTCGGTCACGGCTCCACGCTCCTTCCGAACGTCGCGAGACTCATGGCATGCACGTCGACGACTCGATGGCTCGCACCACCTTGGGATGCACCGCCAACTCGCCGGGCCGCAAGTGCGTCAACTCGCCGGCCTCGAAGGCGACGCACTCGGGCATGGGCCCGTCGCCTCGGCCGGTGTGCGCATCCATCTCTTCCCGAATGAGGCCCAGGAACCTCGCGGGCGCGAAGACCGTCACGCGGTCGGCCTTGAGCTCCTGGATCGTGCGGCACAGCCAGCCGCCCCTTCCCGCGAGTTCGCGAGCGAACTTGCGTTCCTCCTCCTCGGAAGCGTGTCCCTCCGAGGCGTTCTGAGGAACGCCCCGGCCAGGGGCGCCGACGGCAGTCCTGCCCAACTCGCTCGGACGTCCGCGTTCGTGCTCGCCCTCGTGGGGATTGTCGATCCATCGGACCGCCTCGAGGCGGAGGGAGCCGCCCGGGGTTCGCTCCCACGCAAAGACACGGGCATGGCGGCAATCGGTCGTGACGATCCACTTGTTCATCTGTTCGCGGTTCATGGCGGGCCTCCGGCAACGGTTGCGGGCACGATGCATGCTAGCGTCACGCGGCCGTCTCACGGGGTGCCGGGGAGTTCCGTCCGACAGTTCTGTGGCCCGCCGACGGCCTTCGCACGACGTTCGCACGGACGGCATGCGAACGCAATGGCACGACGAGGCGCATCGAGGGCGTCGCGACGAATGCACGCGGATCGGCCCGGACGCCGAATCCGGCCGGGCCCGGGCGACGACTAGACAATGGAGACACGCATGACCACCCCACTGCCACGCACGCTCGGCGAGCTCAAGGCCTCAGGCTGGAAGTCGCGGAGCGTCAAGACCGAACTTCGGGAGAACCTGACCCGGGCCCTGGCCAACGGAGAGGAACTCTTCCCCGGCATCGTCGGCTACGAGAGCACGGTGATTCCGGAGATCGTGAACGCCGTGCTCGCGGAGCATGACATGCTCTTCCTCGGCGAGAAGGGCCAGGGCAAGAGCCGCCTGATGCGGATGCTCGTGCGATTCCTCGACCCGCTGCTGCCCTTCCTCGACGTGCCCGAGTCGTTCCGGGGCGGCTGTCCGCTCCACGAAGACCCGTTCAACCCCGTCACGTCGAGGGGCCGCGAGTTCCTCGCGGCTCACGGCGACAAGGCGCCCATCGGCTGGTGGCCTCGCGAGGAGCGGTACGCCGAACGGCTCGCGCCGGGCACCAAGTTCGCCGACGTGATCGGCGAGATCGACCCGTCGCGACTGGTGGGCGGGGCGGCGATGAGTTCGGAGGAGGCGCTGCACTTCGGACTCATTCCCCGCATGCACCGGGGCATCTTCGCGATGAACGAACTGCCCGATCTCGATGATCTCGTGCAGGTGGGCCTGTTCAACATCCTCGAGGAACGCGACGTGCAGATCCGGGGGCACCAGGTCTCCTTCGATCTCGATGTCGTGGTGCTGTTTTCCGCCAACCCGTCCACGTACAACCGCTCGGGCAAGGTCATTCCCCAGCTCAAGGATCGCATCGGCGCCACCATCCAGACGCACTATCCGAGGCGTCGCGACTTGGGCATCGAGATCATGGAGCAGGAGGCCGGGGTGGATACCGGGGGCGACTTTCCGGTGGCGGTGCCTCGCTTCATGAAGGAGATCGTGGAGCAGTTCTCGATCGCCGCCCGGCGCAGCAAGATGGTGGATCAGGCCTCGGGCGTCTCGGCGCGACTGAGCATCGCCAACTACCGCACGATGATCGCGTCGGCTCGCCGTCGCGGGATCGTGCTGAACGAGCGGCCCGCGGTGCCCCGCATCAGCGACCTCTCGCACGTCCACGCCTCGGCGTCGGGCAAGCTGGAACTCGACCTCATGGGGACGCACCAGGTGACCGAGTCGCAGGCCGTCGATGCGCTGCTGGCCGAGGCGATCAAGACGGTGTTCGGCGAGTACGTCGACAAGCACGGGCTCGAGGAAGTGTCGGAGATCTTCGCCAAGGGCGTGACGATCGAGGTGGGCGACATGGTGCCCAGTTCGGCGTATGAGCAGGCGTTGAAGCGGGTGCCCCCGGTGTGGGAGAAGGCCTTCGAGGTCAATGCCGCGAAGGATCCGGCCGTGCGGGCCAGTTGCGTCGAGTTCGTGCTGGCGGGACTGTGGGCCACCGACCGGCTGAGCCGCTCGCAGCGTCACGGCCGCACGGCGTATGAGGTGTGACACGCCATGAACCCCGCACCGGGCCCAACCGACGTGCCGCAGCCTGACAGCCACGAGGCTCCGCCGGGCGTGGTGCACACGTACCTGGCGTACGACCCGAAGAACTTTCCGTCGCCCTCGGCCCCGCCGCCCGACCTGGCCTCGGGGGCGATGGAGCACCTGCTGGCCTACGGCTCGCTCGACGACCTGACCGAAGAGGAACTCGCCCGCGCGGTGCGGATTGATCCGTCGCTGTTCCCGTCGCTGGGCCCGAGTCTCGAGTCGATCGCCGCGAGACTCAGGGAGCGGAAGGCGAAGATTCTCGCCACCTACGAGACCGATGCAGCGAGGTCGCTGGCGGCCAAGGGCGTCAAGAAGGCCACTCGAGCGGCACGGCCGCCACGCGACATGAAGGACCGCTTCGAGCGGATCGCCAAGGCCGGCCAGATTCGCGACGTGGAGCGGCTGTGGTACGAGCAGCGTCGCGAGGACTCCCCCTTCGCGCTCGACCTGCTGCGCCTGATGGAAGCCCTGAGCGACCGCTATCAGGTGGAGCAACTCGCGGGCAAGTACGCCTTCACCGGCCGCGAGGAGATGGATGTGCCACAGGCCCTCGAGGTGAAGGAAGAGCTCGAGGCCATCGACGAGCTGCTCAAGCAACTCGAGCAGGCCAGGACCGACGCCACCATCGGCATCATCGACCTCGATTCGCTGGCCGAGCACGCCGACCCCGCCGAGATCGAATCGCTCAACCGCCTGCGGCAACAGGTCGAGGAATACCTCGCGAACCAGGCACGCGAGCAGGGGCTCGAGAAGTCCTCGCAGGGGCTCCGCCTCTCGCCCAAGGCGATGCGAACCTTTCAGCACAAGCTGCTTCGAGAGCTCTTCGCCTCGCTGGCCTCTTCGCGGTCGGGTCGCCATGAGGGCGTCGAGACGCCCGACGGCACGGTCGAACTCGCCCGCACGAGGCCCTGGGAGTTCGGCGACCCGGCGTCCTCGATCGATCTGCCCGCGACGATCACCAACGCCCTGCTCCGTCGCGCCGGATCGAGCGACCGGGACGCCCCGTTGCGGCTGCGTCGCGACGACATCGAGACGCACGTCACGCGGCGCTCGCCCCGCTGCGCCACCTGCGTGCTGATGGACATGTCGGGCTCGATGCGGTACGGCGGGCAGTACATCCACGTGAAGCGGATGGCCTTGGCGCTCGACGCGCTCATCCGCAGCGAGTACCCCGGCGACTTCCTGCAGTTCATCGAGCTCTTCACCTTCGCCAAGGCCAGGCCCGTGTCGGAGATTCCGACGCTCATGCCCAAGCCCGTGTCGATCACCAGCCCCCGCGTGCGTCTGCGCGTCGACATGGGCGCCCCCGAGGCCAGCGAACTGGCCGTGCCCCAGCACTTCACCAACATCCAGCGAGGGCTGCAACTGGCCCGCCAGTGGCTTGCGCCGCAGCCAACGCCCAACCGGCAGGTCATCCTCATCACCGACGGACTGCCCACGGCCCACTTCGAGCAGTCGATGCTCTACATGCTCTACCCCCCCGACCCGCGGACCGAGGAGGCCACGCTCCGCGAGGCCAAGGCGTGCGCGAAAGAGGGCATCACCATCAACGTCTTCCTGCTGCCATCGTGGTCGCAGACCAGCGAGGACGTGCAGTTTGCCCACCGCATGGCCGAGTCCACCAGAGGACGCGTGCTCTTCACGGGCGGGCGAGATCTCGACCGGTTCGTGGTGTGGGACTATGTGTCCCAGCGACGCCGGATCATCGGCGGCGGGTGAGGGTCACGTCGAGATTGTGGGCGAAGAAGGTGTGGACATGCTTCGCGAACGCCAGCCCGCTTCGGGCGTCCCTTCGGGCTGGCGACGCAGCGACGAACGCGTGTCGCGCCCCATCCTCAGGTCGTCACCGGCACCTCGCCCCGAGGCTCGAGCATGACGGCGGGCTTCACGCTCGCCATGTAGTCCTGCATGGCGGCCACGCCCCAGGGACGCTCTCGCATGGCGGCGATGGCGTTGGCCGCGGCGACGGCCGCGGTGGCCGTCGTGATCATCGGGATGTTGAGCCGCACCGCCGTGGCGCGAATGGTGCCCTCGGTGGTCTTCCAGCCGGTGCGGGTGGGCGTGTTGAGGATCAGACTGATCTGGCCGTTGGCCATGAGGTCGAGGACGTTGGGGCGTGCGCCCGTGCCGACTTTCTGGAGCACGGCGGGTTCGAGACCGGCGGCGCGGAGACTGCCGGCGGTGCCCTCGGTGGCGTAGACCTTGAATCCTTGTGCCATGAGCGTGCGGGCGGCCTCCACCACCGCGTGGCGATCGGCCTCTCGCACCGACACGAAGACGCCGCCCTTGGCGGGATCGGTGGGCAACCACGTGCCGGCGGCCATCTGGCTCTTGGCAAAGGCGATGGGGAAGGAGGCGTCGATGCCCATGACCTCGCCGGTGCTGCGCATCTCGGGGCCGAGCACCACGTCGACGCCGGGGAACTTGCTGAAGGGGAAGACGGATTCCTTGATCGCGTAGCAGCCGCTGAGCGTGCGTTCCTTGGCGCCGAGTTCTTCGAGCGAACGCCCCATCATCACCTTGGCGGCGATCGCCGGCCACGGCACGTGGGTCGCCTTGCTGACGAAGGGCACCGTGCGGCTGGCTCGCGGATTGACCTCGATGATGTAGAGCTCGTCGCCCTTGACGGCGAGCTGGATGTTCATGAGGCCGCAGAGGGAGATCTCTCTCGCGATGGTGCGGCCGAGGTCCTCGATGCGGGCGACCATGGCGCGGGGGAGCGAGACGGGCGGGAGCGAGCAGGCGGAGTCGCCGGAGTGGATGCCGGCCTGTTCGATCTGCTCCATGATGCCGCAGATGAGGGCGCGGGCATTCTTGCGGGGCGTTCCGGGGATGCCGCTGGGCGAGGTGGGCGTGAAGTCGGCGATGACGTCGACGTCGACCTCGATGGCGCCGGCGAGGAACTTGTCGATGAGGACGGGAGCGTCGTCAAGGCCGGAGGTGGCCAGCGCGGTGGTGATGAAGCTGCGGAGGGCCTTCTCGTCCTGGCAGATCTCCATGCCACGACCGCCGAGCACGTAGCTGGGGCGGATGAGCACCGGATAGCCGATGCGATCGGCCTCGGCGACGGCCTGCTCGAGGGAGCGGGCGATGCCGGAGGGAGGCCGCTTGAGTTGGAGGCGCTCGAGCAGGGCGTCGAATCGGTCGCGATCCTCGGCGAGGTCGATCGAATCGACGCTGGTGCCGATGATCGGCACGCCCGCGGCGACCAGCCCGTGCGCGAGGTTGAGGGGCGTCTGGCCGCCGAACTGCACGACGACGCCGTGCACGAGCCCGCCCGGCGTCGACAGGGGCCGCCCGTTGAGGCGTTCGATGATGTTGACGGTGTCCTCGAGCGTCAAGGGCTCGAAGAAGAGCAGGTCGCTGGTGTCGTAGTCGGTGCTGACCGTCTCGGGGTTCGAGTTGATCATGACGCTTTCGAAGCCGAGCTCGTCGGCCGCGAAGGCGGCGTGGCAGCAGCAGTAGTCGAACTCGATGCCCTGGCCGACGCGGTTGGGGCCGCCGCCGAGGATGACGACCTTGCGCTTGTCGCTGACGCGGATCTCGTCGTCGCCGCGGAACGCGCCGGCCTTGCCGGACGCCGCGCCGATGCGGGCGGCGGGCCGCTCATAGGTCGAGTAGAAGTACGGCGTGACGGCCTCGAACTCCGCGGCGCAGGTGTCGACGAGCTTGAAGACCGGCTCGATGCCCAGCGACTTGCGATGCTCGCGGACGGCGAGAATCGACGTGGCCGTGAGCTTGCCCTGGTACAGGTTGGCCAGCTGCGCATCGCTGTACCCGAGCTGCTTGGCCTCGAAGAGCACCTCGGCAGGCACGGCCTCGAGGGAATCGAAGCGGCAGAGCGTCTCCTCGAACTCGACGAGCTGCTTGATCTGATCGAGGAAGAAGGTGTCGTAGTTGGTGAGCTGACGCACCTTCTCGATGGGCCAGCCCATCTTGAAGGCGTAGCGGACGTAGTAGAGTCGGCCCTGGCTGGGCACGGCGAGCTTGCGGCTGAGCTTGTCCTCGGCGATGGGCCACTCGATGGGCTGGCCGTCGGCGGTGCGGAGCACGCCGTCGTGCGACGAGCCGCGTGCCTCGGCCTTGCGTGCCTCGAGCCACTTGTCGTTGCGGTCGAGCCCGAGGCCGAAGCGCTTGACGTCCATCGAGCGGATGACCTTCTGGAGACTCTCCTTGAAGGTGCGGCCGATGGACATCGCCTCGCCCACGCTCTTCATCTGGGTGGTGAGGGTCTCGTCGGCCTCGGGGAACTTCTCGAAGGTCCAGCGGGGCATCTTCGTGACGACGTAGTCGATGGTCGGCTCGAAGCACGCGCTGGTGGTGCCGGTGATGTCGTTGCGGAGTTCGTCGAGCGTGTAGCCCACGGCGAGCCGCGCCGCGATCTTGGCGATGGGGAATCCCGTGGCCTTGCTGGCCAGCGCGCTCGAGCGGCTGACGCGAGGGTTCATCTCGATGACGACCATCTCGAAGGGCTTCTTGCCGGTGACCGGGTCGGGCGCGGGGTTGGGGTTGACGCCGAACTGGACGTTGCTGCCGCCGGTCTCGACGCCCACCGCTCGCATGATGGCGATGGCCGCGTCGCGCATCGCCTGGTATTCCTTGTCGGTCAGCGTCAGGATCGGCGCCACCGTGATCGAATCGCCGGTGTGGACGCCCATGGCGTCGAGATTCTCGATGCCACAGACGATGACGCAGTTGTCCTTGCGGTCGCGGACGACTTCGAGCTCGTATTCCTTCCAGCCGATGACGCTCTGGTCGATCTGGACCTGCTTGATCATGCTCGCGGCCAGGCCGCGGGCCATGATGTCGCGGAACTCGTCCATGTTGTACGCGATGCCGCCGCCGGTGCCGCCGAGGGTGAAGGCCGGGCGCAGGATGGCGGGCAGGCCGATGTCCTTGATGGCCTCCATCGCCTCGTCCATGGAGTTGACGACGGCGGCCTTGGGAAGCTTGAGGCCGATCGACTCGCAGATCTGCTTGAAGGCCTGGCGGTCCTCGGCGCGGTGGATGACCTCGCGGTTGGCGCCGATCATCTCGATGCCGAACTCCTTGAGCGTGCCGTTGTCCCACAGGGCGCACGCGCAGTTGAGGGCCGTCTGGCCGCCCAGCGTCGGGAGGATGGCGTCGATCTTCGGGCCCCGCTTGGCCTCGAGCTCGATGATCTTGCGCACCGCCTCGGGCGTGATGGGCTCGATGTACGTCCGGTCCGAGAAGGCCGGATCGGTCATGATCGTGGCCGGATTGCTGTTCACCAGGACGATGCGGTACCCCTCGGCCTTGAGCGTCTTGCAGGCCTGCGTGCCGCTGTAGTCGAACTCGCACCCTTGCCCGATGACGATCGGGCCGCTGCCGAGAACGAGAATGGTCTTGATGTCGGTCCGCTTTGGCATGGTGTGGTCGAGGAGAGTCGGTGGCGTCGGACAACAGGCCCCGCGATCCCCCTGAGGCACGTCGACCCGGCTCCGGCGAGGCCGCGTCGCGAGGCGACGTGCCATGTCCGAGGCGAGGGGTTCACGAACGTCAGGCGGGCGGCAGGCGCAAACTGGCACAGAGTAGACGCCCCGCCGCGAACTTCAAGCCCGCGGGACCTCCGATGCATCGAATCGACAGGATTTCAGCACGCCGCCGGGGCGCTGCGCGGGGCCCCCGCCGGGGGCTCACGCCGGGAGCGGGAATCGCTGGCAGAGGGCCTCGACCTCAGCCCTGACCTTGGCGGTCTGGTCGGCCCGAGCGGCGTCGCCGGCCAGTCCGGCGATCAGGACTCGATCGATCCACGCGGCGATCTGTTCCATCTGGGGCTCGGTGAAACCGCGAGTGGTCGTGGCGGGCGTGCCCAGGCGGATGCCGCTGGTGACCTTCGGCGGGCGGGGGTCGTCGGGGATGCCGTTCTTGTTGCACACCAGTCCCGCGGCTTCGAGCCACGACTCGGCGTCGGAGCCGGTGAGGTTCTCGTTGCGGGCGCGGAGGTCGACGAGCATGAGGTGGTTGTCGGTGCCGCCGGTGGTGCAGCGGAAGCCCTTGGCGATGAGCGCCGCGGCGAGGGCGCGGGCGTTGCGCACGACCTGCTCGCAGTAGGTGCGGAAGGAGGGCTTGAGGGCCTCGCCGAAGGCGACGGCCTTGGCGGCGATGACGTGCATGAGCGGGCCGCCCTGCGAGCCCGGGAAGACCGCGCGGTCGATCTTCTTGGAGAGTTCCTCGTCGTTGGTGAGGATCAGGCCGCCGCGGGGGCCGCGGAGCGTCTTGTGCGTGGTCGTGGTGACGACGTGGGCGTGCGGGAAGGGCGAGGGGTGGACGCCGCTGGCGACCAGGCCGGCGATGTGGGCGACGTCGGCGACGAGGAGCGCGCCGCATTCGTCGGCGATCTTGCGAAAGGCGGCGAAGTCGATGACGCGCGGATAGGCCGAGTAGCCGCACATGATGACCTTGGGCTTGGCATCGAGGCAGACCTTTCGCGCGGCGTCGTAGTCGATGCGTTCGTACTGGGCGTGGTCCTTGGCGTAGTGGAGCGGGTAGTGGACGGGCTTGTAGAAGCGACCGGAGAGGTTGAGCTTCATGCCGTGGGAGAGGTGGCCACCGTCCTTGAGCACGAGACTGGCGAAGGTGTCGCCGGGCTCCATGACGGCCTGCATGACGGCCTGATTGGCCTGCGCGCCCGAGTGTGGCTGCACGTTGGCGAAGGCCGCGCCGAAGAGCTGCTTGGCGCGGTCGCGGGCGATGGTCTCGATCTGGTCGTGGAAGACGCAGCCGCCGTAGTAGCGTGCGCCGGGGTAGCCCTCGGCGTACTTGTTGGTGAGGCACGTGCCCATGGCGTGCATGACCGGGGCGGAGACGTGGTTCTCGCTGGCGATGAGCTCGATGGTCGACGCCTGCCGCGAGGCCTCCTTGGCGATGAGGTCGGCGATTGGCGCATCGTGGGTGCGGAGGAGATCGAGCACGGCCTGAGTGATGGGGTCGGAGTGAGCCATGGGCGGGCACTGTATCGGCGGGGGCGGGGGCGGGGTGAACAGGGGGGCGGAGCGACGAGGCGCCCGCCATTCCTATCGCCACCCGAACAAGGGGGTCGAGCCGGGGTGCACGGCGCGACGGAAGCGGCTACCATTGCGACGCCTTGGGTGGTGGGCCCGCTTGATGCTCCGCGACTTGCGGAGGGCGGCAGACCTCACCAATCGAAACAGCCCGTCACGGGCACGGGGCTCGCTTGCCGCTGGGCGGGCGAACCCCGGCGATGTCGCCCCCGCGTGAACCACCCCGCGCGAACGGCACCGCGATCGACGCTGGCCTCCTTCGAGGCGTGCGTCGAAGAGGATTCATTCGCAATGATCAATGAAACGCTGATCGCTTCCCTTGGCCTGAGCGACAAGGACCTTGAGATCGAGCTTGGCGGCTCGCTCGCCAAGGCCCTTCCCGCGTCGAGCTCGGGCGACTACATGGACGGGTTCCTCAAGGAGAAGGTCGAGGAGCTCGTCGCGGACAAGCTCATCAAGGGCACGGTGATCGGCTTTGCCGGCGACGACGTGGTGATCGACGTGGGCCTCAAGTCCGAGGGGCTGATCCCCAAGGAGGAGTTCGAGGGCCTTGACATCAAGGCCGGCGACATCGTCGAGGTGCTGCTGGTGAACCTGCAGGGCGAGGGCGGCCTGATCGAGCTCTCCAAGCGCCGCGCGGACCGCATGCTGGCCTGGCAGCGGATCGTCGACACGCAGAAGGAAGGCGACGTCGTCGAGGGCATGGTCACGAAGAAGATCAAGGGCGGCCTGCTCGTCGACATCGGCGTGGCGGTCTTCCTGCCGGCCTCGCAGGTGGACGTGCGTCGTCCCGGCGAGGTGGGCGACTTCATCGGCCGCAAGGTGCGGGCCGAGATCCTCAAGATCGACCTTGAGCGCAAGAACATCGTCATCTCCCGCCGCAAGCTCATCGAGACCGAGCGCGAGCAGGCCAAGAAGCGCCTCCTCGAGACCCTCAAGGAGGGCGACATCGTCTCGGGCACGGTCAAGAACATCGCCGACTTCGGCGCGTTCGTGGACCTGGGCGGCATCGACGGCCTGCTCCACATCACGGACATGTCGTGGAGCCGCATCAACCACCCGAGCGAACTGCTCAAGATCGACCAGAAGATCGAGGTCCGCGTCCTCAACATCGACCGCGAGAAGGAGAAGATCGCGCTGGGCCTCAAGCAGCGCGAGGTCAGCCCCTGGGCCGAGATCGAGAAGAAGTACCCCGTGGGCTCCCGCATCCGCGGCAGCGTGGTCAACATCATGACCTACGGCGCGTTCGTCCGCCTCGAGGACGGCATCGAGGGCCTGGTCCACATCTCCGAGATGTCTTGGACCCGCCGCGTCAACCACCCGTCGGAGATGGTGCAGCCCAACCAGGAGGTCGATGTCGTCGTCCTCGAGATCAACAAGGACAAGCAGGAGATCTCGCTGGGCATGAAGCAGACGGAGGTCAACCCCTGGGAGCTCGTGGGCGACAAGTACCCCCCGGGCACCATGATCGAGGGCAAGGTCCGCAACCTCGCCAACTACGGCGCATTCGTGGAGATCGAGCCCGGCATCGACGGCCTGCTCCACATCTCCGACATGTCGTGGACCAAGAAGGTCACGCACCCCAACGAGGTCGTCAAGAAGGGCGACACCGTCAAGTGCGTCGTCCTCGAGGTCGACCGCGAGAAGCAGCGCATCAGCCTGGGCATGAAGCAACTGCACGAGGATCCGTGGCTCAACGCCATCCCCGAGCACTACAAGCCCGGCATGGTCGTCCGCGGCCAGGTCACCAAGATCACCAACTTCGGCGTCTTCGTCGAGCTCGAGGCCGAGCTCGAGGGCCTGCTCCACATCTCCGAGCTCGCCGACCACAAGGTCGAGAACCCGCAGGACGTGGTCAAGCCCGGTGACGAGATCGACGTCAAGATCCTCCGCGTCGACCGCGCCGACCGCAAGATCGGCCTGTCGCTGAAGCGCGCCCAGTGGGGCGACAGCACCGGCGGCTCCTCGGGCGGCTCGGGCACCGGCTCGGGCGGCGACGAGAGCGGCGGCCGCTCCGACCGTCGTCGCGGTGGCGACACCCCCACCCGCGGCGGCATGGACTCGCACGACGCCATGGGCACCGACAAGATCCGCTTCAACTGATCTCGTCGCAACATCGTGGATGTTCCCTCGACAAGCCCGGTGCACACCGGGCTTGTCGCTTTTTCCGATCGTCGACATCTCCCTCCCCCACGTGCGACGCGCCGCTCGATGCTTCGTTCCCGCACGCACGCTTCCCCCATCGGGCGCAATCGCTCGTCTTGACCGAGCCGGACGCCGGCCCATGCGTGTAGATTGAGTTGAAGAGGGCATCGCCCCGTTCGACAGGTCACAACCCCGCCAGCGAGCCGGACTGCGTCGTCCGGCTGCCTCGTCCGCGAGAGATCGGGATCTTCCCGCCCGTCGCGGATGTCGATGTCGCGCTGCCCTGAAGGAGAGATGGCATGACAGTTCATTCCTACGCCACGCCGCGCTTGCGCGCGGCCTCGATGCTGCTCGCCTGCATCGCGACCCTCACGGGACACGCCTTGGGGCAAAACCTCGTCGTCAACGGCGGGTTCGAGCAGGGGCCGTCGATGCTCGGCCCGTTCGATCCGTACCCCGGCGGTTCGACGGCCATCACCGGCTGGACGGTCACCGGCAGTTCCGTCGACTATGTCGGCACCTTCTGGACTCCGGCCTCCGGGCTGCGGTCGATCGATCTCAACGGCACGCCCGTGGGCATGGGTGGCGTCCTTCAGTCGGTCACGACCGTCCCCGGCGCGAGCTACACCGTGCAGTTCTCGCTGGCGGTGTTCCATGTCACGCCCCCGTTCGGCAAGACCATGCGCGTGCGAGCCGACGCGGAGCATTCCCCGACCTTCACGGTCGATCAACCCGGCCGACCTCCGGAAGCCATGGACTGGACCGTCCGCCAATGGCAGTTCACCGCAGCCGATGCGATGACCGAACTCGAGTTCTACAGCACCACCGAGCAATCGATCGACGGACCCGCCCTCGACGACGTGTCGGTCGTCACGTGCGTCGGAGGCATCACCTCCCCGCTCGTCGGCGCTTGCCGCGGCGAATCCGTCTCCATCGCAGTCGATCCCGTCGGGACGGGGCCTTTCACCTATCTCTGGCAGGTCGAGGACGTCGATGTCGCGGGCACGTGGCATGATCTCGGCGACGGGCCCCTGGAGATCGGCGGGATCGAATGGGGCACGATCTCCGGGTCGACCAGCGCCCAACTCGAGGTCGTCTCCGATCCGGATGGCTCGCTCGACGTGCCGCAACTCCACTTCCGCGCAACGGTCACCAACGCCTGCGGCAGCGCGTTCACCGCCGCCACGACGCTCTCGCTGTGCCAGTGTCCCGCATGCCCGGCCGACTTCAACATCGACGGCGGCGTCGACGGCCGCGACGTCAACGCCTTCTTCGAAGTCTGGGAGGCCGGCGAATGCGCTGCGGATGTCAACCACGACGGCGGCGTCGACTTCGCCGATGTCGAGGGCTTCTTCCTCGCCTGGGAAGCCGGCGGTTGCTGACCCGAACCGGTCGGCGATCGCGGCGTGCGCCGAGTCGTCGGGCGGGCCACGCTCGTCGCGTCGATCAGATCGGCGAAACCCGCTGCTTCATCCCAAGGCCCCCGGCATGCGCCGGGGGCCTTTTTATTCGCCACTGCTCGCTTGTCCGCCGCCATGCGGACCATGCCTGTCCCCATCCTCGCGATTTTTCGCCATGGGTCTCGATGATCAGCCGAGAAATGTCCGCCGCCCAGTAGAATGCTCTGAGCCGCGACCTTTGTCGTCCTGACGATCCCGGAGCTCCGCTCGACATGGACCCTGCCATGATCCTCGCCTGCACCCAACTTCGCCATCTCGGCCACCTCGGCTCTCGGGTCACCTCGCTCGCCGCCGCGGCTTGCCTGCTGGCCGCGACCGGCGCCGCCTCGGCCCAGAACCTCGTCCTCAACGGCAGCTTCGAGGAGGGGCCGCCGACCGGAGGTTTCACCACCTACGGAGGCGGCTCGCTCGTCATGCCCCACTGGCGAGTCACGGGCTTCTCGATCGACCACATCAGCTCCTACTGGAACGCTGCGTCGGGCTTCCGCAGCGTCGACCTCAATGGCGGCGACAGGGGCGGCGTGGCGCAGACCATCGCGACCGCTCCCGGCGTGATCTACGTGGTGACGTTCTCCCTTGCGGCCAACCCCGACCTGGGCCCCGCGGTCAAGTCCATCAGAATCCGCGCTGGTTCGCAGACCTCCGAACTCATCTCCTTCGACGGCACCGGCGCGTCGCGAGGGGACATGCGATGGTCCGTCAGACAATGGCAGTTCGTCGCGACCGACGCCGCGACCGAGATCGAGTTGTTCAGCGCCATCAGCGGTCCATGTGGGCCCGCACTTGACGATGTCGTGGTCGAGTCCTGCATCGGTGGCATCGTCAGCCCGCTCGTCACCGCATGTCGCGGCAGCACCGTGCCCATCGAGGCGCTCGTCGCCGGCCCGCCCCCGCTCACCATCCGCTGGCAGATCGAGGACGCCTCGAGCGTCGACGGCTGGAGCGACCTTGTCGACGGCACGCTCGTCATCGGCGGCATCGACTGGGGGCTCGTCGCAGGAACCTCCGACACGACGCTGACCGTCACCCCCGACGCCCAGGGGTCCGTCGCCCTGCCGCAGGTCCGGGTCCGGGCAAGGATCGCCAACGACTGCAGCACGCTCGTGACCCGCCCGACGACCGTCTCCGTCTGTCAATGCCTCGACTGTCCCGCCGACTTCAATCAAGACGGCGGCGTCGACGGCGGCGACATCAACGCCTTCTTCGCCACGTGGGAATCCGGCGGCTGCGATGGCGACGTCAACGCCGACGGCGGGGTCGATGCGGGGGACGTCAACACGTTCTTCATCGCGTGGGAATCCGGCGGTTGCTGATCGCGACGTCGCGGGCGGACACTCGCCGATCCCACTGACACTCCTTCGGTGTGTCCCGCGTGCCAACCGACGCCACGCCCCAATCGCGAAGCGATTCACGTCGACAGCCGGGGGTTGCGGCGTTTCGCCGCGACCCCCGGTCATGCGACCAAACGACCACGACCCCGAAGGGGTCGCCGTGGGAACGGGCACGACGTTCGATGTCGCGATGACGTTCCATGCCGTGGCATCGGGCCGATCCCGCGGAAACGCCTTCGGCGTTGGGCGCGTTGGTCGTTTCATCCGGGGGTGTCGGCGAAACGCCGACACCCCCGGCTTTCGACGAACACGCCTTCGGCGTGGCCCACGCGTCGACGGACGCCACGTCCAATCGCGTGGCGTTCACTTCACACGTCGCAGATGTCGAACGCCTCTCGCAGCGACTGCATCGCCGGCTCGCGGCGGGGCATGAACTCCTGCCCCAGGAATCCCGCGTAGCCCTTGGCGACGATCGCCTCGCAGATGGCCTTGTAGTTGAGCTCTTGGGTGCCATCAATCTCGTGGCGACCGGGCACGCCCGCGGTGTGGAAGTGGCCGATGTGGTCGAAGTGATCCGTGATCGTGCGGATCACGTCACCCTCCATGATCTGCATGTGGTAGATGTCGTACAGCAGCTTGAAGCGGGGGCTGGCCACGCGCTTGCACAACTCGACGCCCCACGGCGTGCGATCGCACATGTAGTCCTTGTGATCCACCTTGCTGTTGAGCAGTTCCATCACGATCGTCACGCCCAGCTGCTCGGCCAGCGGGATGATCCGCTTGAGGCCCTCCGCGCAGTTCCGAAGCCCCTCGCGGTCGTTCATGCCGTCGCGATTGCCCGAGAAGACGATCTGGCTGGGAATCCCCGCGGCCTTCACCACGGGGAGTCGCTCCTCGAGTTCCTTCACGATCGAATCGTGATGCTCCACGCGGTTGAAGCCGCGGCGGATGGTGTTGCTCTTGACGAAGCTCGCCACGGCGCACGTCATGCCGTGCCGACGAGGGATCTCGAAGTCGGGCGGATCGAGAAGCTCCACCGACCCGTACCCCATCGCCGCCGCCTCGCGGCAGAGGTCGTCGAGAGCCATCGACCCGAAGCACCAGCGACACACCGATTGCTTGAGCCGCCCCTTGCGGGTCGGCGGCTCGGCCGTGCGCATGGCCGGCGATGGCCTCGCCATCGCGGCACCCGCCACCCCTGCGCTCACGCCCGCGATGAATCCTCGACGCGTCACGTCCATCGGAAGTCCCTTCCTCTTGTGTCGCCCCAACGCCTCTGTCGCGGCGGCTCAGATCAGCGGCGTGCGTCCCGGCACCGCGACGTCGGGCACGGGGATGCTTCCCAACTCGAGCGTCGGAGGCGTGAGATCGAGCTTGCTCTCCATCGCCTGCGTCCACTCCACGTTCTTGCCCGTGTACGCCGCCATCCGTCCCATGATCGCCACGAGCGTGCTCTCGGCGATCCGTTCGCCCTCGTTGAGGTAGGGCCCGCGGCCCGTGATGCTCGCCATGAGGTCGATGTGTTCCTGCACGTAGGGGTTGGTCTGCTTGCCCTTCCACTTCCACGGGTGTTCGCCGAAGATCTCCGCGCGGCCCGAGGCGAGCACCGCACGACCCTTGGTGCCGATGATGACCTCCTCCGAGCGGGGCGTGGTGCCGTCCTGCTGGCGGCAGTAGCTGTGCACGGCGCGGCCGCCCCCGTACTCGTAGTGAATGGCGAAGTGATCGAAGATGTGGCCGAACTCGGGCTTCACCCGCGACTGACGCCCGCCCATGCCCATGCACGAGGCGGGATTCTCGCCCATCGCCCAGGCGGCCACGTCGATGTTGTGCACGTGCTGCTCGACGATGTGGTCGCCGCTGAGCCAGGTGAAGTAAAGCCAGTTGCGGATCTGCCACTCCATGTCGCTCCACTCGGGCTCGTGCTCCTTGTGCCACAGCCCCGCCTGATTCCAGTAGACCTGCGCGGCGATCACCTCGCCGATGGCGCCGTCCTCCTGGATGCGGCGCATCGCCTCGAGGTAGCACTGCTCGTGACGGCGCTGCGTGCCCGTCACCACCGAGAGTTTGCGAGCGGCGGCCTTGCGTGCGGCGTCGATCACCGTGCGGACGCCCGCGGGGTCGGTCGCCACCGGCTTCTCCATGAAGACATGGGCCCCGGCCTCGATGGCGGCGGCGAAGTGCGTCGGCCGGAAGCCCGGGGGCGTGGCAAGGATCGCGATGTCCACGCCGGTGGCCAGGACCTTCTGGTAGGCATCAAAGCCGGTGAAGACTCGCTCCTCAGGCACGTCGACGCGGGCCGCCAGCGCGGGGTCGATGTCGCCCAGTTCGTGGAGTGCGCCGTGCGCGCGGTCGGTGAACATGTCGCCAAGCGCGTGGATTTCGACGTCGTTCGAGGCCTCGAGGATGTTCACGGCCGCGCCGGTGCCTCGGCCTCCGCAGCCGATCACGCCCACCTTGAGCCGCCCGGAAGGGCGGCGCGACGCCGTTCTCGCGTGGGAAGGCATCGCGAGGCCCGCGGTCATCGCGGCGGCCGCCAGAAGCCCCGAATCGTGCAGGAAGGCTCGACGGTTCATTTCGTGCCACGGGTGCTTCGACATGCTCGGGTCCTTTCCGCGTTCGCTCGCGACCGTCGGGTTCCAGCCCCCTTCGCCTTTCACGGTAGCCCGTCCTCGGTCGTGGCGGGCCCGAGGGAGAGCATACCCGATCGCCCCGGGGCGATGCAAGGCCGTTCGCGCGAGGCGTCGCGTTCGATGAGGATCACGTGGACGACACAACGCTGCGACGGCGCCAGCCGCCGGTCAGGAATCTGGCCATGGAGACGATGGCGAGGATGGCGATGTACGACGCCGCCGCGACCCACGGGCCGACGCTGCCCCACTGGGGCAGGTACGCGACAATCGCCAGTCCGCCCCCCACCATGACGCTCCACGAGAGCACGACGGTGACGACGCCGAGGAAGTGCGTGTCGCCCGCGCCCCGCAACGCGCCGCCGATGGCCATGGCCATGCCGTCGAAGAGTTGGAACGCGGCGGTGGCGATGAGGAACTTCCCGCCAAGGTCGAGCACGAGGTCGCGAGCGGCCGGCGGGGTGTCGTCGGGCATGAAGAGATCGACCATGGGGACGCGGAAGAGGACGAAAAGAATGCCGCAGCATCCCATGTAGGCCATCGCGATGGCGAGCCCGACCATCGCTCGCTTCGCGGCCAGGTCGGGGCGTCGCATGCCCATGTACTTGCCGACGGTGGAGGCGACGGCGGTGGCAATGCCCACGGCGGGCATGAACGAGAGACTCATCCACTGCTGGGCGATGAAGCCGGCGGTGCCCGCCTCGGGGCCTTGGCCTCCGACCAGGTAGAGCATGAAGAAGCCCCAGCAGATCATCTCGCTGCCGTACATGAGGCCGGCGGGCCAGCCCAGGCCGAGGATGTCTCGCATGAGCCGGAAGTCGGGCCTCCACTGGCGCCTGGTGCGCAGCGACGCGTCAAGCTTCGGCCCGAGGAACAACGCAAGCGGAATCAGCCCCTCCACCGACGTGCCGATGAGCGTGGCAATCGCCGAACCGGTGAGGCCCAGGGCGGGGAAACCGAGCTGCCCGAAGACCAACAGCCAGTTGAAGAGGAGGTTGACGAGGTTGCCTGCGACCGCCGCGAGCATCACGACGCCGGGGCGCTGCATGCCGTAGAAGAAGTGCGCGATGGCGCGCGAGCAGATGGTCACGACCGACCCGAAGACCATGATCTGGCCGTACTCGCTGGCGAGTTCCACGCGACGCGGCTCGTAGCCCATGAGCTCGAAGAGATTCGGGAGCATGAGGCCGTAGGGAATGAGCAGGAGCCACGCCAGCACGCCGAGCCACATGCCGTTCCACGCGTAGGCCGGGCCTCGTTCGGGCTTGCCGGCGCCGAGATTCTGGGAGACGAACGTGTTGACGATGGAGATGACGCCGTAGGCGATCGAGACGGGGATCCACGCCGCCAGCCCCCCGCTGCCCTGGGCGCCGACGTAGACGGGGTCGGGCCCGATGTGGCTGACGACCCACTTGTCGACGAACTGCATCACCGTGTAGCTGGTGGAGGCCACCACGCTGGGCAGGGCGATGCGGACGAGCTCTCGCACGGGCGAAGGGTCGATCAGCGAGTTGGGCTCGGCGTTTTTCATGCGTGTGGGGCGGGGAGCAACGGTACGCCGCGGCTTTGCGCCTTCCTGCGTCGGCACTTGCGACGGGGCGCACAAACGGGTCATTTCTTCGTCGGTCCCCGACCCTGGGACATCTCGCGTGCCTGATTGCGGGCCGCATCCGCGACCGCGGGCGGAGATTGCGAGGAGGCACCTCGCCTTCGACGCACGTCCTGCAGGAGGTCCATGTCATGTCACTCGCCCCGCCAGCCATTCCCCGCCACGTCGCCGCCCTTGGTCTCGTCAGCCGCTCGACCCTCAACGCGGGCGAGAAGGCGCTGCTTCACGCCATGATCGAGTGGTGGAACCCCACCACCAACGAACTGTGGCCGAGCATCGCCACGCTCGCCCGGGCCACGAGCTACACCGATCGGGGCGTGCAGCGGATCGTCCGTCGACTCGTGGACGCGGGCGTGGTCGAACTGGCGGTCGCGTCCACCGGCGGCCACGGACACCCCAACCGCTATCGCCTTCGACTCGACCGCCTGACCCCGCGTCACGCCATCCCCGTCACGCGGTCACCCTCCGCCCCAGGTTCGACCGGCCCCATCCCCGACCCGCGATCCGCCCAACCCCGACCGACGATCTCGCACAACCCTGACCGGCGTTCGGACGAACCAACCATCCGGAACCCTTCACGAGAACCCGCCATCGGGGAGCCGCTCTCGCAACAAGCGATCGAGCGGGAGACTTCTTCCGCAGGGGGATGCATGGATGGCGCACCGTCGCTGCGAGCGACGCTCGCAGCTCGCGGCGTTCGGGGCCACGTGCTCGACACGCTCGCCCGCGTGCCTTCCCTCACACCCGCCATCGTCGAAGCGGAATGGCGAGCGATTGCGGGGCGTCGCGACGTACGGAACCATGCCGCCGTGCTCGTCAGCCGCCTCTCGCAGCGGTCGAACATCGACCTGCGACGGAGTCCGCCCCTGACCGCGAGCATGCGATCGGTGGTGTCGAAGCTCGAGCAGCTGCGACGGCTGCGGGGCGGGCTGTGAGCCTTCCATGCGTGAACGACGACGGCCGTCCCCACGAGGGAACGGCCGCCGATCGGAAACACTGCGTTGGATGCGTCGCTCAGCGGCGACGGCGGCCGGCGGCCAGACCCGCGAGGCCCAGGAGGGCGAGCGAGCCGGGGGTCGGGATCGGGGCGAACTCGATGCCACGGAAGGCGGTGTTGGCCGCGCCGGTGGCGATGACGTTGAAGGAGGAACCGGCGCCGAGGTCGACCAGCGACTGGATGGTGGTGACGTTGGCGGAATCGACGACGGTCACGTAGAGCAGATTCTCGCCGGTCGAGGTCATCGTGTTGACGAGCTGACGGATGCGGCCGCCGTTGGAGGGCGCCCAGGTCTGGGTGCGGGTCCAGGTGCCGGCGATCAGCTCCCAACGCTGCAGGCCGCCGAGGCCCGCGACGGCGGAGTCGTCGGCCATGTACATCAGCGTGCTGGAGACGATGGCAAAGTCGTAGCCCGAGCTGCTGGTGTTCGAGTTGGTGCCCGCGAGGAGCGTGGCGGCCTGACCGTTGGTCGTGGGCAGGCCGGCGCCGATGGCTGCGACGCCGCGGAGGGAGGCGGAGGCCGAGGAGATGTAGAGTTGGCCGTTGAAGATGTTGACGGCGCGGTTGTTGGTGGAAGCGCCGGTGCCGGTGTTGATCTGGGTGTTGACGTTGGAGGTGCCGTACTGGGCGAACTGCACGCCGTTGGTGCCGCCGGTCATCCAGAAGCGGCTGCCGTCGTCGGTGGCGGCGGCGCGGATGGCATTGCCGCTGAAGGCGGTGGTGACGGTCGAACTGTCGACCGCGCCATCGATGCCGACGCGGGCGATCACGCGATTGACGGTGGCGGAGGTGGACGAGGCGATGCTGGCGGTGCCGGGGTTGGCGTCGTAGCCGACGAAGGCGAGGTAACGGCCGTCGGCCGAGCGGGTGAGTTGACCCTCGCTGCTCGCGCTGCCGCTGAGCACCACGCGACGGTTCGCGCCGCTCACGCTGGTGGGCAGGGCGATGGACTGGACGAGCGTGCCGGTGGGCGTGTACTCGTCAAGGAAGCCCGCCGCGGCGGCGTTGCTCAGCGCGGCCGAGCCGTCGCCGGCGCGGTACACCACCAGGTTGCCCGCGGAGAAGGGACCGGCCAAGGCGGTGCCGGCGGCGGCAGCCAGGACGACGATGCTCAGGAACTGCTTCATGGGTCTTGCCTCTTTCCTCTGTTTCGGAACGGCCCCGGATCGATGCCGCCATCGGGCCTGCGACCACTCGCAAGCCAAGGGCGAACGAACCACCGACGCAGGAGTCTCTCTCGCTGCCACGGACCGGACGCTCCTCAACGCCGGTCAGAAGCCACATGGTAATGAGGCGAGCACGTGACGACAACGCCCAAGCAACGATTCCGCACGGGTTTGCGGCGTGCAAGGGGAGTTATGGGGCATGATCGCCACGTTCAGGCACGAGCGGCGATCAGGGCGGTCCAATCCGCTTCGAGATCGCGGGGCGACGCGGGGGGCTTGGGACGGCCATCGGGTTCAAGCTCGGCGTGCACGCGCACCTCGACGGAACCGAATCCGGCCTCGAGGAGCAGATCGCGAAGTTCGGGCAGCGAACGAAGTCGCCAGCGATAGGTGAAGGCCCTGGGGTGCTCCTCGACGATGTCGCCGGCGGTCTCGACGCGGAAGGAGATCGCATTGTCGACCATTCCGGTGAGCGGATCGGCGGCTTCGTGCTCCCACCAGTAGTGGAGCGTCGAGCCGCCGGGCAGGGGGATGCGGCGCGCCAAGCCGCCGAGCCGCCACGCGCCGGGGCCTCCGTACATGTCGCAGACGAAGAGTCCTCCGGGAGAAAGGCGTCGGCGGGAGGCCGCGAGGTAGCGAACAAGGCGGCGGCGACATTCGACATATCCGATCGAGAAGTTGCCGACGAAGACGATGTCGGCGGGTTCCTGATCGTCGAGTTCGGTGGCATCGGCGACACGCGTTCCGATGGCGGGGTGACCGGCGAGACGGGCGAGGGGCGCCGGATCGATGTCGACGACGAGCGCGCGGCGATTCGGGGCGGCGTCGACGAAGGCGCGAGAGACTGCGCCGGCGCCCCCGAAGTCCTCTCGCAAGCGAGCGGGCGAGCCGCCGTGCAGCGCGGCGAGCAGCGTCGCCAACTCGGCGGGCGACTGGACGGCGCGTTCGTAAAGCTCGAGCGGATCGTGCATGCTCTCGGGAAAGGGTACCGGGTCGACCGGAGCGGCGTCAGGCGGGGAAGTCCGCGCCTTCAATAGCCCATGACCACAGCCGACCTCTCCGAGCGGGCCGCCCGCGCGATGGACGCGCTCGACAAGCTGGCGCCGATGCGTTCGGAGTTCCTCATTCCGACCGTGAGCTCCGCCCTCGGTCGCGAGGGAGACGCTTCGCCCTGCGTGTACCTCACGGGCAACTCGCTGGGCCTGCAGCCCCAGGGCGTGCGCGACGCGATGGAGCGGGAGCTGGAGGACTGGGCCCGGTTCGCCGTCGAGGGGCACCTGCACGCCCGCGATCCGTGGCTGCCGTACCACGAGTCGCTGCGAGGCCCACTCTCGCGGCTCGTGGGCGCGATGGAGCACGAGGTGGTGGCGATGAACACCCTCACGGTGAATCTCCACCTGCTGATGCTGAGTTTCTACCGGCCCACGCCCGAGCGTCACCTCATCGTGATCGAGGACACGGCCTTTCCGAGCGATTCGTACGCCGTGGCGAGCCAGGCCTCGCTGCGCGGGTTCGGCCCCGAGTCGGTCGTGCGGCTGCGGCCCCGCGAAGGCGAGGCGACGCTGCGGACCGGCGACATCATCGACACGATCCAGTCGCTGGGCTCGAAGGTCGCGTTGGTGATGCTCGGCGGGGTGAACTACCTCACCGGGCAGTGGTTCGAGATGGAGGCCATCACCAAGGCCGCCCACGGCGCGGGGGCGGCGTGCGGGTGGGACCTTGCCCACGCGGCGGGCAACGTGCCGGTGCGGCTGCACGACTGGAACGCCGACTTCGCGGTGTGGTGCAGCTACAAGTACCTCAACGGCGGCCCCGGCGCCGTGGCGGGCGCGTTCGTGCACGATCGGCACGTGCGCAACTCCGCGCTGCCTCAACTGGCGGGCTGGTGGGGCAACGATCCTTCGACGCGTTTCCGGATGGGGCCGGACTTTTCGCCGGTGGCGTCGGCCGATCGCTTCGCCATGTCGAACCCGCCGATCTTCTCGCTCTGTCCGGTGAAGGTGTCGCTGTCGCTCTTCGATCGCGTCGGCATCGACACGCTGCGGCGAAAGAGTCTTGCGTTGACCGGCTACCTCGAGCACCTGCTGCGAGCCCGCGTGCCGAGCGTGGGGATCACGACGCCCGCCGACCCGTCGCAGCGCGGGTGCCAACTGTCGCTGCGGCTGCCGGGCGACCCTCGCCGCTCGCTCGACGCGCTCAAGCGAGCCGGCGTGGTGTGCGACTTCCGCGAACCGGACATCATCCGCGCCGCCCCCACCCCCATGTACAACTCCTTCCATGACTGCTGGCGATTCGTCGACGCGCTCGCGAGCGTCACGGCCTGAGTCCTTGTCGCGAAGCGGTTCACACCGAAAGCATCCATGAGCAACGCTCCCATCGCCACCATCGTCGGCTGCGGCCTCGCCGGCTCGCTTCTGGCCCGCCTGCTCGCGCAGGATGGCTGGAGGGTCCGCGTCTTCGAGCGACGGGGCGACCCTCGCGCCAAGGGCTATGCGGGCGGACGCTCGATCAACCTCGCCCTCTCGGCCCGAGGGCTGCACGGCCTGGCGGCGGCGGGCCTCGATGCCCGCGTGCTCGCGCAGGACGCGATTCCCATGCGGGCCCGCATGATGCACGCCGTGAACGGCGAGCTCACGCGTCAACCCTACAGCAGCAACGAGTCGGACGCGATCAACTCGGTCTCGCGGGGCGGGCTCAACCTCACGCTGCTCCATGCCGCGGCGGAACTGCCGGGCGTCGAGTTCTTCTTCGATCACGCCTGCCTCGATCTCGACACCGTCACCGGCGAGGCGACCTTCCGCGACGCGTCCGGCGCGACACGCCGCGAGCGGTCCGACCTGCTGCTGGGCGCGGACGGAGCCTATTCCCCCGTGCGACTGGCACTGCAGAAGACCGACCGCTTCGAGTATCAGCAGACGTACCTGGGCCACGGATACAAGGAACTGCACATTCCGCCCGCGGCGGAGTTGGAGCGACTGGGCCTCGCCATGCCGGCGCGTCACGGCGCGTACGCGATGGACCCCAACGCGCTGCACATCTGGCCGCGGGGCTCGTCGATGATGATCGCCCTGCCCAACCGCGACGGCTCGTTCACGTGCACGCTCTTCTGGCCCTACGAAGGGTCGCACGGGTTCGCGGACCTTTCGGGCGACGAGGCGGTGCGGGCCTTCTTCGAGCGGTGGTACGGCGACGCCACGCGGCTGATGCCGGCCCTCGCCGAGGACTACGCCCGCAACCCGGTGGGCTCGCTGGTGACGGTGCGGTGCTTCCCGTGGGTGATGGGCGACAGGGCGGCGATTCTCGGCGACGCGGCGCACGCGATCGTGCCCTTCTACGGGCAGGGGATGAACGCGGCGTTCGAGGACTGCCGCACGCTGACCGAGTGCCTTCGCGAGCATCGCTCCGATCGGCGTGCCGCACTCCAGGCGTTCCAGGCGGCTCGCAAGCCCAATGCCGACGCCATCGCCGACATGGCCCTCGAGAACTTCACGGAGATGCGCGACAAGGTGGGCGACGCGACCTTCCTGCACAAGAAGAAGATCGAGCAGGCGTTGCACGTGATCGATCCGGAGCGGCTCACGCCCCAGTACAACCTGGTGAGCTTCAGCACGGTGCCGTACGCAGAGGCCAAGGCGCAGGGGCGGCGGCTCGACGGGCTGTACGAGCGGCTCATGCGCCGCGTGCCTCGCGAGGCGGCGCTGCTGCCTCGGGAGCAATGGCTGGCGAAGGTGCGGGCAGCGCTCGAGGCGGATCGTGCGTCGGATGGGGGCGAGGTGCTGCACGACCTGAGCCCGGCGATCACGGGGGCGACGAAGGTGTGGCCGGGCGACACGCCGATGAGCCGCGAAGTGCTGTGCGACCTCGAGCAGGGCGCGACCATCACGCTGAGCACGCTGCGAACGACGGTGCACCTGGGGTCGCACGCGGATGGGCCGAACCACTACGGGCGGGGGGAGGCGGGTATCGGCGAGCAGCCGCTGGACCGCTACATCGGGCCGTGCCGCGTGGTGCGGGCGAAGGTGGCGCGCGGGGCGAGGGTGAAGCCCGAGGACATCGAGGGGGGCGTGGAGGCCATCGACTGTCCGAGGGTGTTGATCCGGACGGGGACGTTTCCGGACCACGCGTCGTGGAACGAGGACTTCGCGGGGCTGTCGGTGGAGTTGGTGGAGGCGCTCGCGGCGCGTGGCGTCAAGACGGTGGGCGTCGACACGCCGAGCGTGGACCTGCAGCACTCGAAGGACCTGCCCGCGCACCACGCGTTGCTGCGTCACGGCATCGTGATTCTCGAGGGGTTGGTGCTCGCGGGTGTGGAGCCGGGGCGTTACACGCTCATGGCCCAGCCGCTCAAGCTGATGGGGTTCGACGCCAGCCCGGTGCGGGCGGTGCTGGCGGAGTGACACGGAATCGCTTCGCGATTGGGGCGTGGCGTCGGTTGGCGAGTGGGCCACGCCGAAGGCGTGTTCGTCGAAAGCCGGGGGTGTCGGCGTTTCGCCGACACCCCCGGATGAAACGACCAACGCGCCCAACGCCGAAGGCGTTTCCGAGGGATCGGCCCGACGCGTTCGCGTGCAACATCATCGCGACATCGAACGTCATGCCCGTTCCCACGACGACCCCTTCGGGG
>CAIYWI010000012.1 GCA_903929885.1 uncultured Phycisphaerales bacterium | reverse complement strand
GGTCGATCTCGCATGCCCGAGGTGTTCGCACCAACAGCGTCTCAAGACGGGTGGCGACGATTGTGATCGCTGCGGGCTGAGGATTCACGTAGTGCTCAAGGCCCGAGCGTGTCCGGGATGCGGCTACCCGCTCGATGGACTGAAGCATGCGGCGTGCCCAGAGTGCGGCATGGCGTGGACCCCGACGGGCGAGTCGGCGACTTCTCGAGGCGCGTGAGGACGGCGGATTCAGCGACCCAGTCGCTTCACCTTCACGTCCATGTCCTGCGTGCTCGTGCCGGCCGTTCCCTGATCGACGACCAGGCGTTGCTTGAGGGTCATCTCGTCGAGCATGTGGGCTTCGGTGTTCCACGCGGTGCGGCCGGTGTAGGCGCTGTCGCGGATGACGGGGGCGGGGCTGGTCGCCGAGGCGGGCGTCAAGGCGAACATGCCGCGGGTGTCGATGGTGGCGACGTTGCCGCGATGCGAGGAGAGGGTGTGCGTGGTCGAGAGCTTCATGCGGCCCCAAGGGGCGTCGATGGTGTCTTGCGTGGACCACGATTCTCCGACCGCCGCTTGACCAGGGCTCTTGGAAGCGGTGTTGACGGGTCCGAGGAGGTTGCGAACGAGGTCGGCGGCGTTGATCGAGGGCCCCGAGTTGGCGCCGGTGCCGAGCAACGCGGCGGGATCCATGGGCATGCCGGCATCCATGGAGGTGATATTGCCATCCTTGTCCATCTCGATGGCAACCTTGAGACCTGCGAGCGGGGCGAGCAGTCCGGCGAGCGGGTCGTTCTTGTCCTTCGAGTTGGTGTCGAGACTGAGTTGTTCGCCGTCGGGAGTCTTGATGGAGATCTTGAGCGATTCGTAGATCAGGTCGAGCGTCGATCCCTTCTGGGGGTCGACCGAGCGGGCGACGAGGGAGATGTCGAGCTCCTGCGACATGGAGGTGTCAACTGAAGCGGCGGGGGCGCCGCGGGGCGATGCGGCGGCGGCCTTGGCGCGACTGGTGATGGTGATTCGGAAGCGCTGGGCCTTTCCGACTTCGAATCGCGGGCGCAGATCGACCATGGCCGCGGAAGGGGATGTTGGTCGCGGCGTGGGGGTCGTGTCGCGAGTGGGTTGGGCAAGGGCGTGCGGGAGCAGAGCGCAAGCCAACGCGCCGGCGAGCGGGAGCATCTTCATGACATGATCATCGACCTGGGCCCACGTGCGACATGACAGGCGACCCGGTCGTTCAGTGCCAATCGGCTTCCTTGCCGGCCATTCGAGCCAGGCGGGTGAGGGCTTGACGAATGGGCGGGGCCATGTCGTCGAAACGGATGCCGGCCTCGTGGGTCAGCCAGCCGCACTTTTTCGTCCAGACGACCCGACCCGTGATCTCGAGGGGTCCCTCGGGTGTCGAGATCAAGGTCGCGACGGGGGTTCCGATCGAGGGCACCTTCATGGTGCAGCGGACTCGCATGCCGCTGGCGGAGATGTCGAGCACGGTTCCGATGGTGCAGACGATGCTGTGGAGCCGCACTCGACCTGCATGACGACCATCGGCGTTTGCACGCCCTCCTCCCGGTCCCCGGTCGCCGAATGGGAACTCCGCGGTCATGGTGCGAAGTCATCGACTCCTGACGCGAGCGTCTGGAATGATCCCCGATGTCGGGTGAGAGGAATGATGAAGAACACTCCTCACGATCGGCATGATCGACGCTCGGCGGGTTCGATAACCGCCGGCTCTGGGCGCGCGAGGGCCCGGTGCAGTGCCCCGCCGGTCGTCACTTGGCCTGCCGGTACCGCTCGCGGTACTTCTCGGCGAGTTTGGTCTGCTTGTTGGAGAGATCGATGCGACGACCATCGATGAACGCGGCGTCGATCTTGGTGACCACTTCGAGCGGATCGCCGTTGGTGACGATGAGCGTGGCGGCCTTGCCGACTTCAAGCGAACCCACTTCATCATCGACGCCCGCGATGGCGGCGGCATCGAGCGTGATGCTTCGAAGGGCGACCTCGCGCGGCAGTCCGTGGGCGACGGCCATCGCGACGTGGTAGGGAAGATTGCGCTCGTGGGCCGTGTCGTCGTTGTGGCTGATGGCGAAGGTGATGCCGGCCTGATGCAACCGCGCGGGAAGGGTGAATGGTTCGTCGTAGGCCTCGTCGTCGCGACGAGGCAGGTTGTGCGTGCCCAGGAGGATGACGGGGATGCCCGCTTGCTTGATGATCGACGAGCAGAGGGGCGCTTCGCGTCCGCCGACGATCACCACTCGCAGCGCATGCTTGTTCGCGAACGCGGCGACGGCGATGATCTGATCGACGGTGTTGGCGCGGATGAAGAGACGAGCTTGTTCCTTGCCCTTGGCGAACAAGGGACGCATGGCTTCCCAGCGGAGGTCGGCGGGAGCGGCGGC
>CAIYWI010000011.1 GCA_903929885.1 uncultured Phycisphaerales bacterium | reverse complement strand
GATCGCGGCCCACATCGTGCAGTGGCTGGTGCACGGCATGACGCTCTCCCCCATCGAGCCCAGCGAGTCGATGTACACGCTGGAGTTCGGCAAGGTCAACGCGGGCTTCATCTTCTTCGTGCTGGCCATCCTCTCGACGCTGGTGTTCGGTCGGTTCTTCTGCGGCTGGGGCTGCCACGTCGTGGCGTTGCAGGACCTGTGCACGTGGATGCTGGGCAAGGTCGGCATCCGCCCCAAGCCCTTCCGCACGCGTCTGCTGCTGCTGGGCCCCCTGCTGCTTGCCCTCTACATGTTCGCGTGGCCCACGTTCAAGCGGGTCGCGCTCTTTCCCGCGATTGAAGCCCTGAAGGTTTCGCCACCGGCGTGGCTCACGCCGCCGATTCCCTTCCCGGGGTTCTCGAATCACCTGATGGTCGAGGACTTCTGGGCCACCTTCCCGCCGTGGTACGTGGCCATCCCCTTCCTGCTGGTCTGCGGGTTCGCGTGCGTCTACTTCCTGGGCTCGAAGGGCTTTTGCTCCTACGGCTGCCCGTACGGGGGCTTCTTCGCGCCGGCGGACAAGCTGGCGGTGGGTCGGATCGTGGTGAACGACTCGTGCCACCAGTGCGGGCACTGCACCGCGTCGTGCACCAGCAACGTGCGGGTGCATCAGGAGGTCCGCGACTACGGCATGGTGGTCGATCCCGGGTGCATGAAGTGCATGGACTGCGTCAGCGTGTGCCCCAACGGGGCGTTGTCATTCGGGTTCGCCAGGCCGGCGATCCTCGCCAAGCCACGCGGCGAGGCGACCGTCAAGGCCTCCACGCGGCCCCCGTACGACCTCACGCTTGTGCAGGACGCCCTGCTGCTCGTCGTCGGCATCGCGATGTTCGTCGGGTTCCGCGGCTTGCTCGATCAGGTGCCCCTGCTCATGGCGGGCGGCCTGGCGGGCATCGGCGTCTTCGCCATCGCCAAGACATGGCAACTCGCGGCGCATCCTTCGGTGCGAGTGCAGAACTTGCAGGCCAAGATCAAGGGACGACTGACCGCGACGGGGTGGCTCTTCGCGCTCTTCACGGTCGCGTACGTGGGCGTCGCGGCGTGGGGCAACGTCGTCAAGTGGCACCGCTGGCAGGCGGACCTGATCGACACCTCCATCACGGTGCCCTTCACCATCGTCTTCAGCCCCGACTACGTGCCGACCCCCGACGACAAGGCCCGCGCGGAACGGGCGATCGGTCACATCGCGGCGGGCGGGCCCATCGCCGAAGGCGGGCTGGGGTGGAAGCATCTCCCCAAGACGCTCGTGCGGCGTTCGTGGCTGCACGCCGTGGCCAAGGACCTCCCCAACGCGGAGAAGTATCTCGCGCAGGCCATCGAGGAGGGGGATCCGTCGCCGGACTGGATCTTCGGCCTCGCTCGCCTCTACATGCTGCAGGACAAGCCCGCGACGATGGGACGATCGCTCTACGAGCGGACGCTCGAACGTCACCCCCACCTGCACGAGGTGCGGCTCTCGCTCGCCCAGTTGCTCCTCATGACCAACGACGGCATGCTCGCCGCCGAGCAGGTGCAGCGATTGATCGCCGACACCGAGGAGCCCCCCACGCCGACGCAGTACGTGCGAGCGACGGAGCTGCTGATCCAATGCGGCATGCAGAACCGCGCCTTGGAGGCGATGGAGGGCGCGGTGGCAAGATCGCCCGAGGTGGCGATCTATCACGCCGGGTTGGCGACGACGCAGTTCTACGCCAAGGACCCGCGGCTGGCGGTCGAGACGATGAAGAAGGCCTTGTCGATGGAGCCGACGAACAAGGGGTGGATCGAGCGCCTGGCGGCGCTGCAAATGGAGATCGGCGACGTGCAGGGGGCGCAAGAGACCCGGCGCAGGCTCCAAGGGCCTTGAACGCGAGGCGTCTGTGGTCGGCTTGACACGCGTTCAGCTCTCGTCGGCGGGCTGGAGCAGTCGCATCAAGGCGGGGTGCTTCTGGGCCTTCTTGGCCTTGAGCATCTCGACCACCAGCGGGGGCACCATGGTCTCGAGCTTCGAGAGGTCGGTGCTCATCGCGGCGATCTGGCGGATGAGCGAGGAGCTGGTGTACGCGAAGCTCTGGCCCGCGACGATGAAGGCGGTCTCGATGCCCGCGACCTCGCGGTTGGTGACGGCCTGCTGCACCTCGTACTGGAGGTCGGAGAGGTTGCGGACGCCTCGCAAGAGGGCGGAGGCGTTGTTGGCCTTGGCGAAGTCGACGGTGAGGCCCGCGAAGGACTTGACTCGCACGGGCGCACCTTGCGGGTGGGCCCGCACGAGTTCATCGACGAGCTTCGTGGCCATCTCGACGCGTTCGTCGGCGGAGAAGAGGGGATCCTTGCCGGGGTTGCGTCCGACAGCGACGATGAGTTCGTCGAAGAGGCCGCGGGCCCTCGCGACCACGTCGAGGTGGCCGTAGGTGATGGGGTCGAAAGACCCGGGGTAGATGGCCAGGTGCGTGCTCGCCATGGGCGGAGGGTAGGAAGCACCCGTGCGGAGGCGTCCGGATGAAGATCGCCCCCGCCTCGCGGGCCGAGGGCCTGCGGGGCGGGGGCGATGGAGATGACTCGGACGGCGGGCGACGAACTCAGCGCACGGCGTTGTTGGCGTTGAGCAAGCCGCCGGTGACGCACTTGCCGCTCAGGGAGGGCAAGGGCTTGACGGTGGAGAGGATCTTGGTTCGAACCTGGCTGTAGGTCCACGTGGGGTTGACGCTCCAGACGAGGGCGGCAACGCCGGTGACGTGGGGTGCCGCCATCGAGGTGCCGCTGAGGTAGGCGTAGGTGGCGTTGCTGTTGTTGCTGATGTAGGTGGAGCGGATGGTGACGCCGGGGGCGCCGATGTCGACGGAGGTGGCGCCGTAGTTGGAGAAGGAGGCGAGGCGTCCGTCGTTGTCGATGGCGGCGACGGAGATGATGTTGTCCTGGGTGTAGGCCGCGGGGTAGAAGGGCGTGGTGTCGCTGTTCACCGCGCTGTTGCCCGAGGCGCAGACGAGCAGGTGCCCGGAGGTGCGAGCGTTGGAGATCGCGGTGCTCAGCGAGGTGTTGGCGCCCGGACCGCCCCACGAGTGGTTGGAGAGGCGAATCTGCTTGGTCACGCAGTAGTTGATGGCGCTGATCGCGGCGGTGGTCGAGATGCTGCCGGTGCGGGAGCCGATCTTGAGGCCCGCGAGCTTGACGTTCCAGCTCACGCCGGTGACGCCTCGGGCGTTGTTCCCCTTGGCGCCCACCGTGCCTGCGGTGTGGGTGCCGTGGCCGTTGTCGTCCGTGGGGTCGGCGTCGTTGTTCCAGAAGTCCCAGCCCCAGACGTCATCGACGCGACCGTTGCGGTCATCGTCGACGCGGTTGCCGGCGATCTCGCCGCTGTTGGTCCAGCGATTGGCGGTGATGTCCTCGTGCGTGGCGCGGATGCCCGAATCGGCGATGCCCACGACGAACGTCGAGGAGCCGGTCGTGACATCCCACGCGAGGTTGGCGTCGATGTCGTTGTCGGCCGCGCCCGTGTCGCCGTTGACGGTCTGACCCGTGTTGTTCAGTCCCCAGCACAGGCCGTACCCCGGATCGTTGGGCGTCGCGATGATGCTGTAGAAGTGATCGGGCTCGGCGTACTCGACGATGCCCATGCCGCCGCCGATGGCCTCGGCGAGCTTGATGGCCTCCTCGACGTTGCCGGGCACGTAGACGTGCTCGAGGCCGGGAACGAGGTCCCACGTCTCGAGCGTTTCGAGCGAGAGCAGCTTGCGGAGCGTGTCGCGGGAGGCCTCGTCGGCATCCTTGCTCCACTGGATGAGCATGCTCGAGGCGTCGTGGGCAGCGTCGGGGAAGAACTGCAGGTGCGCATCACGCTCGAGACGCCAGCGGGAGGCGAGGTCGTTGGCGGTGGCGACGGCCTTCGTCGCGGCTTGCGGCTTCGACACGCCCTCGACGGCCAGCGAACTGCCGCAGACCGCCGCGAGGACTCCGCACGTCAGGGTGAGGAAGGAACGGGTGTTCATGATGTCGTTGCTCCTGGCGACCGCGAAGGGTCGCAACTGCCCACGGGTGGCACGTCCACGCTGACGCGCCGACACGCACTCCCTTCAGCATACCGCCAAAGCCCGGAACGCGTCAATGGGTTATCCACCTCAAGGACGCACCGTTGCAAGGGCCGTGCGACGACAGCATGCAAACACGACACGAACAGGAAGGGCGTCAGATCGCCGGAGCCGCGGGGAAGTCGATCGCGGTGTCGTTCACGTGGTTGAAGTAGTTGGTGAAGACGTTGAGGGCGTAGCAGGCGACGACCTCGGCGACATGGCCGTCGCCGTACCCGGCCTTGCGGAACGAGGCGAGGTCGGCATCGCTCACGAACCCCCGCTTTTCATGCAGCGCCAGCGTGAACTTGACCAGCGCGTCGTGCTTGGCATCGGCGACCGACCCGCGGCGGGCGGCGAGGATCTGATCGGCCGAGAGGCCCGCGCCGGCACCGATGGCGGTGTGAGCCGCGACGCAGTAGCCGCAGTTGTTGGCCTGCCCGACGGACAGGGCGATCAACTCGCGTTCCTGGGCCGAAAGGGAGCCCCCACCCACCGCGCCCGAGAGACTCAAGTAGGCCTGCAACGCGGCAGGGCTATTGGCCAGCCCCTTGAAGATGTTGAAGTGCTTGCCCTTGAGCGGCCCATCAAAGATCTCCTTGGCGGCAGGGGCGGCGGCGGCGGGGTCAACAACGTGCAAACGAGCCATCATGATTCTCCTATATAGACCGGTCTGTTTACTTTGAAACCTTGGCTGAGGCGATCATCGCCTTGGCCGCATCCGCGGCGTACCGAGCGGGCTCGGGCGAACCATCGGCCAGTGCACTTACGATCGCACCATCGAGCAGGATCGCCAATGAACGAGCGGCGGCTTGATGGTTGGGCACGCCGGCATCCCAGGCCAGCCGGGTCAGCAAGTCAAGGAGCAAACGCCTGTGCTCTAGGATGATGGGCCGGGCAGCATGGGCCGGCTCAGGAAGCTCAGCCAGGGCATTGAGCAAGGCGCAGCCGCGGAAGGCGGGGTCGGCAAACCACTCGGCCAGCACGTCAAAGAGGCAACCAAGGCGCTCGGCAGGCGACGCGGCGGCACGGGTGAGCGAGGCCTCGAGTTGGCTCCGCCAGGCCTGACTGGCGGCCCGCAGCCACGCGGCGACCAGGTCGTCCTTCGAGCGGAAGTGCTTGTAGAGCGTCATCTTGGCAACGCCCGAGGCGGCGACGATGGCGTCGACGCCAACGGCATGGATGCCGCGACGGTAGAAGAGATCCGCGGCGGCGGCGAGGAGTCGATCCTTGGGGGCAAGGGCCGGATCGATGGTGGCTGACATACAGAACGGTATGCACACACATGCACGGTGAGGGACCGAAGAAAGCAGTTCAAGAGAGCAGCGCGGGTTGATTCGAGCCGCGGAGGCGGCTAATGTCGGGGCCACAGATTGCGGGGTGGAGCAGCCCGGTAGCTCGTCGGGCTCATAACCCGAAGGTCGCTGGTTCAAATCCAGCCCCCGCTATTCGAAGAACCCCCGGGTTGCGAGACTCGGGGGTTGTCGTTTTTGGAGCGGTCGGGTATGTTCAACGTCGACCTGCGCTCATTTCGGCGTTCTCGTAACGCCGAATGTGCCGTTCGAGGCACTCCATGTCTCGAGCATCAATCGTCCCGTCTCCGTTGACGTCGATGGGTGACTGGTGGGCTCGATAGAGATCCTCAACATCGACCCGCCCGTCGCCGTTCACATCGACGGAACATGCGGGCTTCAGGTCGCTCTCCAGGAGAGCGACGAAGCCGTCGAACGAACCTCGCGTTTGCGACTTGAGCGAGCCCTCGGTCAAACCGGCTACATAGAGCGTGTCGTCACGGAGTAGCGCTCGCCCCTGCTCTTCGTAAGGCGTTCCAAACTGGAATGCGTCTAACGGCATCAGATTCGCGTCGAACCGCTGCACGAACAGGTCACAGGAGAGTCCGCCCGTCGCAGGGTTCGGCCGCGCGATGCTGCCGTGGGTATACCCGAACACCCACACACGGCCCTGGCTATCGATGGACACGTCTCGCGCCGTGTCCATTTCTGCGGTACCGAACTGTCGCACAATCGGGCTGGTCAGGTTTGGGTCCAGTCTCATGACGAAGGCATCACCCCGTCCGAGCGGTGGCCCCTGAAGTGCCCCCGTCGTGTAGCCGACCAGATAGATGTGACCTTGTGGGCCAACAGCCGAATCGAACACCCATTCCGCCCGCGTTCCCGCAGAGCGGATCGTCAGGAAGTGCGGCCTTGACGGACTGGGGTTCTGAAGGTTGTCATAAACGGTGACGAACGCGTCCGCACCTTGCGCGGCGAAGTACCAGCCCGCGACGACAAGGCGGTCCTGTTCGGGCGTCGTGCCGCGGACCAGCGAGAGGCCGCCCCACGCTTCGGCCGACGCGGCGAAGCCGCTGACGGCGACGGGATCGATCGCACGCCACACGTTCGCGAGATCGCTGGTCCGGTGCTTCGCGACCAGATAAGCGTTGTCGTTGGTCGCCGGTCCCGGGGGAGCACCCTGCCCGGACACGTACAGGTTGCCGCGGCCATCGAGCACGATGTTGCCATAGCCGTCGATGCCCGGGTTGCCCCAATGGTTCATGGCGACGATCGCTCCGTCGCGCAATTGGAGCTTCAGCAGGAACCCGTCCCATCGGCCCGCGTTCGTGAAGCCGGGAAGCGCACCGAGCGTTCGTCCGGCGACGTACAGGTGCTGATCATCGGCGGCGGCGTCCCAGATGAGGGAACCGTCGGGAAGCGGCAACTCGGTTGTCCACGAGGCCCTTCCGTCGTTCCCGATGCGTGTCACGAACAGATCGTCGGCACCCTGATCGGCCCCGCCATCGAGGTTGCTGTCGCCGGCACCGACGACATAGACGTTGCCGAGATCGTCGACGGTGAGCCCGCCGACGATGTCCTTGCCGCTGCCGCCGAACTGCGCGAGACTCTGAGGGACCGAGGGCACGGGGTCGATCGGCTGGGCGTAACGGAAGTGACGCCGGTCGTCGAGGCGAAGCGTGTTGTCGCCGAAGCAATAGGGGTTGGGGTTCGAGGGAGGGTTGCCCCCGACCGCCGGCAACACGACATCGCATGGGAAGATGAAGGCGATGAGGTCGGGGGGGCCTTGAGCGACGTGGAAGAGGTACCACCCGTCCGTTTGCGCACCCTCCGCGAGCGTGACACGGATCAGTCGATAGTCTGCCGGGCCGCCTCGCAACTGGATGTGACCGAACTCGTAGTCAAGGTGCAGGACCACGGCGTAGTCGTTGTCGACGCCGTCCGAACCGCGACGGAAGAACGGTTGAGGATGCTCGGCGGTCCCGAGGATGATGCGATCACCCGGCGTGACGCCGTACACGAGATCGAGGTCCGTGTTCAAGGCGCATCGGATGAGTTTCACCTTGTCGGCACCCGGGAACTGATCGCTCGGATCAATCGGGAGGAACACGTCATAGCCGCCGTTCTCGCCATCCATGTAGTCCGTATCGAACAGCGTGTAGTTCGTGTCGGCGATCGGCGTGCCCGACGCGAAGGTGGGCACGCCCGCGACGAACGGGATCAGGTCCGCGGTTTCGCGGGGCATGGGCGGAAACGTCGCTGCCAGCGAGCGGAGCTCGCTGTCGGTGGGTTGCGCCAATCCCACCCGCGTCAACAGCAGCGAGGCGGCGACACCCGCAAGCACGATGGATCTCATCCCTGGCAACGCTGCGACTCCTGCTCGACCCGTGCTGGAGCGATGGATCGCAGAACGACGCGGCTGCGGGCGTATTTCACGAACTGAACCCCATCGGCGCCTCGGGCAGATAGAAGGTCAGTCACCGCAAGACGCATTCGCATTCTCGGACTCGGCACTCTGGTCGGTGCGTTGGCGCTGTGCGAAGGGTTGCGTCGTCTCGCCGGAGAGGCGCATCCGCTCTTCTTGTCTCCATTGCCCTGAAGTGCAGTTCATCACACGATCCCTCGCGCTCTATTCGAATGACCCCCGTGTCGCAAGACGCGGGGATTGTCGCTTGATCGGGGACCGGTCACTGAGCGGGCATTGGCTAGCTGGACGCTCGGTGCAGCTCCGAGACGCCAGAGTCACTGTCAGTGCCAGACCACAGACGCACGGACCGTTCAACTCTACGCGACCCGGCATATTCCCACCGTTCCAGCGCCGTTGGTGGATCATCGTTCATCGCACTTGTCCTGATCGCGGCTCTCGACCAGCCGGGCCCTGATCCGGCCTATGGGCCGATTGTGCCGCGATGCGAGACCGTCTCGATTGTCGCTCGTGGCTCGCTCCATCTCGTCGAACGTCAGTTCCTTGCGATGATTGAGAAGCACGACCTCGCGCAGTGAATTGGTGAGCGAGTCGATGACGTCGTGAAGCGAGAAGAGATCCGGCGGGATCTGTGCGCCGTGCGGTTCGGTGACACTTCCCGACTCCCCGAGCGTGGGCTCTCCTCGCCGACCTCGATCAGGGCTTTGGTGGCGCGGCGGCCTCCGCCTCCTCGCCGGCCTGCGCCGCGGCGCGGAGTTCCTCGCCGCTCAGTTCGTTCTTGCCCACCCACTGCAGCGGCCAGGTGGTGACGCAGCGATCGATCTCAAGCCCGATCTCCTTCACGTACCTCGCCAGCGTCAGCGACCGACTCCGCAGCGGCTGGCCCGGGCGGTAAAAGAGCAGATCGCCGGTCAGCAGCGTCTTGGTGCGCGGCATGTAGACGATGAAAAACTCGTCGGTGTGGTCCGACTTGGGGTTGTTGATCACCACGACGCTGGCCGATGCATCCTCTCGCGTCCACCGCTCCGCGACGGTCTCGATGCGAGGCTCGCCGGGCTTCCGAGACCACGCGTCGGGGCGGAGGTTGAAGCTCGCCGCCAGGGTGTCGGCCACGGCCTTTGCGGAGGTCGGCGGCGCGAGGATGGTGACGCCCTCGCTCGCCCACGCCCGGACCCCGGCGAGGTACTGTGGGTGGATGTGGCTGAACGCGAAGTGCGTCGCCGGCTTGCGGAATCGCTCTCGCACGGCCGCAGCGAGAGTCTCCGCGTTTCGGCTGCTGAACACGCCCTCGAACACCAGCAGCCCGTCGTCAAACTCCACCACGAACACACGGGCGTTGGCGCGGGCAAGTTCGCACGCGAACAGCCCGCCGCCGAGATCGCGGAAGGTGAACTCCTCCGGCGGGACGACCATCGCGGCATCACGATCCGGATCGCCCTTGGGCGTGCGGTACTTCGCCTCGGGCCGCGGCTCGTCGAACTCGAACTTCGCGATGACGCGGGCGGGGCCAGGGTCGAGCGGCGTTGCCCGGGTCACCGTGACGGTGCGGCCCTCATATCGGATCCGCTCGAGCAACGTCCCTTGCACGTCGTCGTGCACCGTGCGAGAGAGCGACCCGATTCCCGAAGACGCGCTGCCGGCCTGCGGGCCCGGCTCCACGCGCCACAGCACATCGCCGACTGCGACGAACCGCGGCGTGTTGTCCCCCGCGGGGCCGGTCGGGGCATCCGTATTCTCGGGCCGTTCGCGGAGATACGCCGCGAGGAGCCCGGGATGAAGCACCGCGATGGCCGCGGGGGAGAGATCGACGCAGCCCTTGGGCGGGAGGTCCTGCTCCGCGTCGTTGGACTGGAAGAGTCGCCCGCGGCGCCAGTACCAGAGGTCCGGCGGCGACTTGGCGTCGTCCTTGTCCGCGAGGGCGATCTGCCCCTCCCCGGTCGTCTCGTCGAGCGTCAGCCGTATCCGAACGTCAAAGCTGCGTGTGTCGCCGGGTCGCACGGGATGGGTGCTGTCGAGCACGAACCCCTCGCCGGTCGCTTTCCACGCGGGTGGCGACTGGGCCAGCACGCAAGCCGCGTTGGCCAGGATCGCCACCAGCCCGAGAATGATCCTTGACATGTCTTGTTCCTTCGGTCGGATGATCTGCTTCCACAGACAGACTCACACTTCGGACCGGTGGAGTCGCCCGGCGAGCTTGGCCCGCTTGTTGCTTGTCATTCTCCGATCCCGGCCGACTGCTCGGGCAAGCTCCTCGCGGCCGCTCGAAACTCGCACAATTCCGAGCCGCGCCGCCCATGACCGCCTTCATGTCGAGACCGTCTTGCCACGCTGCTTCGGGAGACACCGGCACAACCCCGCCGGAGAACCGCATCCGCACGCGGCGTCTCTTTGCCTAGGAAAGGCGGGTCGTCCGACCACCCCTCGTCCTCTCATTGATCGACCCCGGGTCTCACCACCCGGGGTCTGCCATCGTCTCGATCGATGCACATATTGTTCAAGATGGGCCTCGCACGACAACTGACACGCGAGGACGCCCCTCGCCTCCACGCCGTCCGACGCGAAGCACTCGCCGCGGAGCCGACCGCGTTCGGAGCCTCCCTCGACGACTGCGCCTTCCGCGAGCTTGCTGCGGTTGAAGCGCACCTCGCGAATCCGGATCGTGCCGTGTTCGCGATCGCCGATCCGAACCAACCGGAGCGGCTCGTGGCGATGGCGGGAATCATCCGGGAAACGCGCGAGAAGCAGCAGCACCGCTCGAGCATCTGGGGCGTCTACGTCTCCCACCACCACCGGGGACGCGGGTTTGGACGTGCGGTCGTCGAGGCATGCGTGAATCACGCGCGGGCATGGACCGGCATCGAGTCGGTGGCGCTCAGCGTGTCCGCGGAGGGTGCCGCGGCGAAATCGCTCTACGAGTCTATTGGCTTCGTCGCATGGGGAACCGAGCCGGACTCGCTTCGGATCGACGGCTTGGAGGTTTCGCAGCATCACATGGTGCTGAAGCTGACCCAGAGCCGCCCGTAGGTTGCCGACGCTCGCCCGATCGCGATCGCGAGTTCCAGAGCGCCGATTCCTGTCTTGGGATACGAGCGTGGCGGGAGCGTCACAGCCCTGCCGCCGTTCGAAAGCAACCGGATGAGAGTGCCCGACACCGGGGCACGGCGTTGCGCCGCACCTTGTCTCCGACGTCATGAGAACGGCACCCGCGGCTTCGCTCGACGGGCGATCTCGCCGGGTTCGCTCGTCGCGGCCGGCCTGCGCGTCCGCACGGCGTCGACTCAGGCCTCCGTGGCGTCCCGCGGGGCGCCCGGGCTGCCTCATGACGCGGAGCCGATGATCGCGTCCACCTCGATTTCGATCTTCATCCGAGCATCGGCAAGGCCGGCTTGAATCATGGTCGCGGCAGGCCGGACCTCGCCGAACGCCCGACGCAGCACGGGCCACGTGGCCGGGAAGTCACGGGCGTCGGGCAGGATGTACCGCACGCGCACGACGTCCCCCATGGTCGCTCCGGCGTCGCGCAGCGCCTTCTCGATGTTGCGGATGCACTGCTCGGTCTGCAGGCCGACATCGTCGGCGATCGTCATCGTCGCGTAGTCGAAGCCGGTCGTGCCGGAGACGTACACGCGATCACCGCAGACGACCGCACGCGAGTAGCCGATGTCGCGCTCGAAGGATGAACCCGAAGAGATGAGGCGTCGTTCCATCGAAATGACCATAGCCCCCGTTGCACCGCCGAACGACCAACCCGGCCCGCCGCGTCGTCGGGGCTCGGAAGGACACGTCGCCACGCCATGGCCCCGGAAGCTGGCCTTCGCGGACTGCGCCCGCTCGCAGCACAAGTGATCGGCCGCATGGCGAGGCCGTCGCCGGCCCGGCCTTCGCCAGCGGCGTCGATCGACTGCGACTTCCACGGTCTGAAAGCACGCGGACCTTCGATGAAAGGCGACTCGACCGATCCCCAAGAACACGCCATCAACCGCCATGCCGAGAGGACTCCATGCGAATCCATTCGTGCGTTCGACGCTCACTGGCCGGCCTGCTCGTCGCGTCGAGCACCGCTCTCGTCGCGGGCTGCCGATCGGCCGAAGGGCCGCACGCATCATCCACGCGTGACGCATCAAGCCCCGGGGCGGAGCATCGCCTGCTCAGGTCGCATCAAACGGCGATGAACAAGCGGCGATCCGCCGAGGCGAGGGCCGCGTTGCTTCGACTCCGCAAGACCGAGGATGCACCGTGGGTCGATGTGATGGTGGCGTTGTCCTACTGCGCCGAGGGAAATCACGACGCCGCCGCTCGGGAACTCTCGCGGGCCCTCGATCGGATCGCCAAGGACACGCATGCGGCCGACTCGAAGACCGTGGAACTCGTCGATGAACTCGACCGGCAGGATGAGTGATGGGCCTTCGGGGCGGCACATCAGCGAGAGACGCCGCTTCGGATGGCGGAATGGGCGATGACCACGCGCGGCCCTGATCCGCACCCAGTCTCCTGATCCAGACCCATGGGCGTCCCGGAGGTCGCCGATGCCGGCCCGCGAACGCTCGCTGCCAGACGACGCCGAAGCCATCGACCACATCGCCCGCAAGCCCCTGCATCACACAGCCGGAGAGCCGCATCCGCAGCATCCCCCGTCGTCCCATCGAACAGCCGCCGGGTCGCGCGACTCGGGCGTGGTCGTCGTGAGGGTGTCGCTGCCGCCGTGCGACGAGGCCTAGGCCGGTTCTTTGTCCACGAGGCTCGATTCCGTCGCGGCGCGATGATTGACGATGCCGATGATGAGCAGCGTCACCGAGAGGATCTGGCCCAGTGCCGCGGGTAGATGACAGATCTTCACGAGGGCCTCCTGCCACGCCGCGGCTCCGGGCGATCCGGCTTGCTTCGCCGCAATCGGCAGCATCTGGTTTGCGCCCCACCATGCGTTGGCGGCCTCGGACAAGGCCATGAACCACGTCAGCCACGCCGAGACCACCATCACACCAACCGACTTGGGGCCGGCTCGATGGGGAACCGTGAGCACGACGATCGCCAGCACCATCAGCAACATGCCGTTGGTGACGAACTGAATGTGCGCTCCGAGTGCGAGCCGCGGATATGGCGTCAAGGGCGGAGCAAAGCCGAAGTGCAAGCCGACCAGGACCAGGGCCAGGCCATGGAGAAGCACCTGCTTGCCGCCGCGTTGAACAATCATGTCGCCTCCGGGTGTCGCTGTCTCGAGAAAGGGTAAGTTGCCTCGGCGAGTGCTTCGACAGCCCCATCGTGTCGGGTCGCGGCTATGCGTCCACGATGCGGCAGACGCTCCGACGGGCGATCGCCGCGATGGCCTCAGCGCGGCCACACGAAGCGAACGACGGACCCTCAGTCCTCCGCCCGCTCGCCTTCCGGGGCCATCTTGACGATCGCGGGGTCGAACCTCGCGATGGGTTCGACCAGGTCGGTCTGCATCGCCATGACGCGGCGAATGTCCTTGTACGCGCCCGGGCTCTCGTCGGCTCCGGCCGACAGAACGGTGATGCCCATGGCCTCGAGCTCGCGGCGCACGGTGCCGAAGCGGAACGACTCGCGGGCCTTGGTGCGGCTCAGGCGGCGGCCCGCGCCGTGGCTGGCGGAGTCGAGACTCTCCGCGTTTCCCAGGCCCCGCACGACGAAACCGGGCGCACCCATTGAGCCCGGGATCACGCCCAGCACGCCGCTGCCCGCGGGCGTCGCTCCCTTGCGGTGGACGATGACTTCTTCGTCGCGACCGTTGATGACATGTGTCTCCTTCCACGCGAAGTTGTGGTGATTCTCGACGCCGGCGATGACCGTGGCGTTGAGGTGATCGACGATGCGGCGGTGGATCACGGCGTGGTTCGCCGAGGCGTACTCGCCCATGAGTTCCATCGCCGCCCAGTACTCGCCGCCCGCCTGCGAGGCGAGATCGAGCCACGCGAGGCGGGCGCGGTCCTTGCCGAGTTCGGGGTGCATGGTCAAGGCGAGTCGGGAGTAGTGATCGCAGACGGCCGCGCCGGTGCCGCGGCTGCCCGAGTGGCTGAGCAGGGCGAGGTACTCGCCGGGTGCGAGGCCCAGCCCATCGGCGGCGACGGTGAGCCGGCCGAACTCGACGAAGTGGTTGCCGCTGCCGCTGGTGCCGAGTTGTCGCCACGCCTTGTCCTTGTTGCTGCGGACGGTGTGGCAGAAAGTCCAGTCGCGGTCCATGACGGCGTGCTGGTTGGGGCGAGAGAACTCCGCGCCGACGCCGAAGCGGGTCTCCTGTTCGATGGCCCTCGCGAGCTGGTCGCGGCGGTGTTGCGAGTGGAGGTCGGAGGCGGGCACGTCGAGGACGGAGAGCTTCATGCGACAGGCGATGTCGACACCGACGGCGTAGGGGATGACGCAGCCACGGGTGGCGAGGACGCCGCCGATGGGCAGGCCATAGCCGACGTGGGCGTCGGGCATGAGCGCCCCGCGTGCGGCAACCGGAAGCGTGCACGCGAGGGTCAACTGGTCGAGCGACTGCTGGTCGAAGTCGTCGCCGACCCGGCCCCATGTTCGGAAGGGTGCGGGGGTCATGGGGCGGGCTCGCGGAGCATGGGCGATTATTACCCTCAGCCGGTGCAGGCCCGCCGGGGCGATGCTGGACGCGGCGAAGCCGGAGGCCGGAAGCGTGATGGGGCCCATCGCGGACCACGTGGCGTCGGTCGAGGCGTGTGCCCCCCGCGGCGTGCACCTCTTGGCGTAGAAGCCGCTGGCGTTCTTGAAGGGCGATGCCTCACGAATCGAGACGCTGTCGCGGCGGCGCGGTGGTGGACTTCGGCTGCTACGGCGCGGTGCTCGCCACGTGGCTGATGGAGGGTCGACGACCGACCAGCGTGGTCGCGAGTCGCTCGACGCTCAAGTCCGACCGCTATCCCAACGTCGACGACGATACGACGATCGTGCTGACGTATCCGGGCGCAAGCGCGGCGATCCAGGCTTCGTGGGCGTGGACGCATGACACCAAGGAGATGGACCTGCACACCGAGCGAGGGTCGATCCACGCGGGCAAGTGGGACGACCTGACGGTCCGCGACGAGAACGGCCCGCCGTCGCCGGTGCGTCCGCCCCCGCTTCCCGCGACGCTGAAGGACGAGTGGACGTACCTGCGCCATGTCGTGCGGGGGGAGTGCGAGGTCGACCCCCTGTCGAGTCTCGAGTACAACGTCATCGTCGCGGAGATCCTCGACGCGGCGAGAATGTCGAAGTAGCGATCGCCGATTGGATGTGCTGTCGCATCGGGCGGACGACCGGGGCTTTACCCGGGGCCGGTGACGCACGCCTTCCCTTACTCTTCCGCCGCGTGCACCGCGACCGACGCGCTGTCGCGTCTCGACACGAAGCAACAGGAACCGGAACCATGAACCAACTCGAGCAGGACGCGATCGCGACGGTGTGCCTGATGGCGGCCTTCGCCGACGGACGGAAGGACAACGCCGAGCGGGGGGAGATTCGGCGGATCGTCGAGCATCTCGGCGGCGGGGGCGACGGGGGCGAGGGGACGTCGCGCGGGTTGTCGGCGTTGTATCAGGACGTGCTGCTCGGGCGCGTGACGCTGGAGCGGGCTGTTGCGCCGTTGACCTCACCGCAGCACAAGATGCTCGCCTACGAGATGGCGGTGACGGTGTGCAACGCGGACGGGAAGGTGTCGGCGGAGGAGAAGGGCTTCCTCGATCGGCTGCGGGTCGCGTTGTCGCTCGATGGCGCGGAGGCGACGACGACCGTCGCAAAGGCGGATGAACTGATGGATCTGGGCCTCGACGCGGAGCCATCGCCTGGAGTCGCCGCGGCGGCGGCGG
>CAIYWI010000010.1 GCA_903929885.1 uncultured Phycisphaerales bacterium | reverse complement strand
CTCGAGGTCCAAGGCCCGGATGGTGATGGTGGGGGGCCTGAGGACGTCGCCACGGATGTCTGGCAGACTGAGGCACCCCTCCTCCATGGGCTCGACGGGACCGACGGGCTGGCTCAGGACGGGGTTGATGTACACCATCGGCCCATCGGTGGCGGTGAGGGGGTTGGAGGCGATCGACCGCTTCGAGTCGGGACGGACATCGACGACAAAGAGGCGGATGGAGAGCCCGACCTGAGGCGCTGCCAAGCCGACGCCATCCTCCTCGTACATCACGCGGATCATCGCCTTGGCGATGTCGCGGATCTCCTGCGTGACCTCGGGAATGGCCTTGGCCTTGGCGCGAAGCACCTTGGCGGGGTAGATCTGCAGGGTGAGCGTGGAAGGGTCGACGGACATCGCTGATTGAAGGGTACGCTCGCGAACGAGCCTCACATCCTCTCGACCGTCGGCAGGCCCAGCACCTTCAGGCCGTCTTCGAGCACGCGGCGGGTGAGGTGGCACAGCCGCAGGCGGCCGTCGCGGACCGGGCCGTCGGCCTTCAGCGTCGGGCACTGGTCGTAGAAGGTGCTGAAGCAACCCGCCAGATCGAAGAGGTACTGGCACAGCCGATGCGGCTCGAGCGAGTCGGCCACCGATCGCACCGTCGCCGGGTAGCGAAGCAGCGCAATCGCGAGGTTCTTCTCCGCGGCGTCCTCGCAGCGGATGGGCACGCCCTTCCACGTCTCGCCCACGCCCGCCTCCGCCGCCTTGCGGAAGATGTTGAGGATCCGCACCAACGCGTAGAGCAGGTACGGCCCCGTGTTGCCCTCGAAGGCCAGCATGCGGTCGAAGCTGAAGACGTAATCCCGCACCCGGTCGTTCACCAGGTCGGCGTACTTGAGCGCGCTCATGCCCAGGTTCTCGGCGATGACGCGGCACTCGGCTTCCGACGACTCTGGGTTGCGGGAACGCACCTGGGCCATCGCCCGCGTCACCGTCTCCTCGAGCAGGTCGGCCAACTTCACGCTCTCGCCCGAGCGAGTCTTGAAAGGGCGGCCGTCCTCGCCCAGCACGCTGCCGAACGCCGCGTGCTCCATCACGGCATCGAGGCCCGTCCGCTTGTTGCGGGCGTAGCCGGCCTTGCGGCCCGCGCCGAAGATCTGGCGGAGGTGCAGGTTCTGCCGTGCGTCGATCGCGTAGACGATGCGGTCGGCCCCGAACTGCTGCACGCGACGACGGATCGCCGCGATGTCGGTGGTGGCGTAGAGATAGCCGCCATCGGTCTTGCGGACCAGGCACGGCTCCTTGATCGAGCCGTATTCAGGAGTGTCGAGACGCACGATGAGCGCACCTTGGTCGAGTTCCGCGATGCCGCGAGATTCGAGGTCGGCGACCATCGGCGCGAGCTCGTCGGCGTAGCTCGATTCGCCCGCGCTGTGCTCGTCGGTGACGTTCACGTGCAGACGGCGGCACGCCGCGATGCACACGTCCATCGTCACCTTCTGGATCACCTTCCACACGGCATAGGTCGCGGGCTCCTTGGCCTGCAGCTTCACGAGCGTGGCGCGGGCCGCCACGAACTTCTCCGTCGCGCCTTCCACCTGCGCCTCGCACTCGGCCGTGGCCTTGGGCCCAAGCCCGAAGCGGCGGCAGGCCTCGAGGCCCGCCAGGTCGCGCTGGCACTCGGCCTGCGCCGTGCGATACGCGGCGTCGAGGTCATCAAGCGTGACCTTCGCGAGGTCGAGCCGCCCGGCCTGCGACAGTTCGATCAGACGCGCCGTGACCATCGCGATGGGCAGGCCCCAGTCGCCCACGTGGTTCTGGCGGATCACCGTGTGACCGAGCCGCTCGAACGTGCGAGCGAGCGCGTCGCCGATGATCGGGCTGCGAAGGTGCCCGACGTGCATCTGCTTGGCGAGGTTCACGCCCATCAGGTCCACCACGACGGTCTGCGCCGGCGAGGCGGGCTCGAGCCCGAGGGAGGGCGTGTCGAGCGAGGTCGCCGCGGCCGAGAGGGCGTCGGACCGCAGGCGGATGTTGATGAAGCCCGGACCCGCGATCGAGGCCTCGGTCAGGGGTTCGACCAGATCGCCCACCTTCGCCGCGGCCACCAGCGTCTTGGCCACCTCGCGGGGCGGCTTGCCCACCCGCTTGGCCAGCGACATGGCGGCGTTGCACTGGAAGTCGCCCAGATCGGCCTGCGCACACGCCTTGATCAGCGGGTCGATGTCGGCCGGCAGGTCGGGGAAAGACGCGAGCATCGCCTCCCGGAAGCGGCTGGTGAGCAGGGAAAGCGGGTCTTGGACGGGGGCCTGATGCATGGGCGGAGAGTGTAGGGTGGCGATCCGCTACCCTTCGCCGGTACACCCATGCGACGCTCGCTTCTTCCATGCTTCTTGGCCGCCGTGTTGCCGTGGGGCGGCGCGTGCGCGCCGCGGCCTGTCTCGCAGTCGCCGCCGCGAACCACGGCGACGGCGACCGCCAAGTCGTACACGCTCTCCGTGCTGCGAGACCGCGAGTACCTGCCTCGGCCGATCTCCGCCTCGTCGCTGGGAATGCACGGCGCCACGACGCCCGACGGGCGGTTGTCGAGGTGCGACCTGATCGTGGCCTCACCCTTTGACGATCCGGTCTCGTCGCGTGGCGAACGGATCGAGCGGTTTGCGGTGCCGCAGGGGTCGAGCATCGTGCAGGTCGTCGTGACGGTGCCTCGTGACGACCGCGCGCTGGTGCGGCTGCTGCCGTGGATCGAACTCTCCTCGCGGGGCGTCGAGGCGGTGCAGCCGGCGCGAGGGTGCTTCATCGAGTTGCCCGATTCGTTCATCGCTTGGTACGACACCGCATCGGCCTTGACGCCCGAGCGGGTGCTGCAAGGGTGCGCGGGCACGGCGGGGGCGCTGCGTATCACGTACGTGTTCGCCGTGCCCGAGGAGCGAGCTTCGGCGTCGCCTGTGTTGCACGTGCGAGATTTGCAATTCTAGTCGCGTTGCTCTTTGCTCAATCGCGAAGCCATTGCCGAACGTAGCCGGGGGTTGCGGCGCTTCGCCGCTACCCCCGGTCACGCGGCCGAACGCCCCGGACCCCAGCGGGGTCCCCGAGGGAACGTTCATGACGTTCGACGACGCGACCACGGCGCGAACGAGCGCGTGGGTTGATCGATCGGAAACCCCTTCGGGGTTGTGCGCGTGTGGGCGTTCGGTCCGGGGGTAGCGGCGAAGCGCCGCAACCCCCGATTGGGATAGAGACCTACCGGGACGGCCACAACGCGTGGTCGCCTTTGATTGAGTGCAGTAAGGCTTCAACAAAGG
>CAIYWI010000009.1 GCA_903929885.1 uncultured Phycisphaerales bacterium | reverse complement strand
CGCCACCGGGGCGGATCTGGGCGATCCCGACGCCTCGTCGCACGGGGGCGACGTCTGGGCCGCCATGATGATCGACGGCGTCGTCGGCGGGGAGGGGCTGCACGTGGTCGAGGGGTGCCTGGGCATCGACCCAGCGCTGACCGTCGGCGTCGAGCCGGCGAGCGGCGCCGACGGCGAGCCGGCCGCGGCGACCGAGCGGGCCGAGGGGGGCGATCGCGCCGGTCACGATCGCTCCGGCCCGGCCGAGCAGACCATTCGCGTCGAGGTCAGCCGCCTCGAGAAGCTCCTGAGTCTCGTGGGCCAGCTCGTGCTCGCCAAGAACCGCATCGGCGCCATCGGCCGACGCATGCGCCAGTCCAACACGGGGGCGTCGTTGCTCGCGGAGGTGCTCGCGGCGTCCGGCGAACTCGATCGACTCACCGGCGAACTGCAGATGGGCGTCATGCGCACCCGCATGCAGCCGCTGGCCAAGCTCTTCGACCGCTACCCCAGGGTCATCCGCGACATCGCCAGGGCCACCGGCAAGCGGATCGAGCTCGAGCTCAGCGGCAAGGAGACCGAGGTCGACAAGAGCGTCCTCGAGCTGCTCGCCGATCCGATGGTGCACATGATCCGCAACAGCGCGGACCACGGCATCGAGCACGCCGCCGACCGGCGTTGCGCCGGCAAGCCCGAGCATGGCACCATCAGCGTCAGCGCCAACCACCAGGGCAGTCACGTCCGCGTCGAGATCCGGGACGACGGCCGCGGGATCGATCCTGCCGTCATCGGGCGCAAGGCCGTCGAGAAGGGCCTGGCCACCGCCGACGAGATCGCCGCGATGAGCCAGCGGCAGGTCATCCAGTTCATCTTCGCCCCCGGGTTCTCGACCGCCGAGACCGTGACCGACCTGTCAGGCCGCGGCGTGGGCATGGACGTGGTTCGCACCAACGTGCAGCGCATGGGCGGCACGATCGACGTGTCGTCCGAGGTCGGGCGCGGCTCGCGCATCGAGATCCTCATTCCGCTCACGGTGGCCATCATGCCCGCGATGGTGGTGGGCGTCGGCGCGGACCACTATTGCATCCCGCTCCAGACCATCACCGAGATCGTCCGCTCCGACGCGGGCGGACGGCGATCGGTGGCGGGGCAGCCGGTGCTGCACCTGCGCGACGAGGTGCTGCCGCTGATCGAGCTTCGGAACGCGCTGGGCGGCCGGGGCGAGGCCGGGGCGCAGGCGGGCCGCTTCGCCGTGATCGTCCGCAGCGGCAGCGAGAAGGCCGGGCTGGTGGTGGATCGGTTGGTGGGACAGCAGGAGATCGTGATCAGGCCCCTCGAGGACGACTTCGAGCAGGGCGGACCCTTCAGCGGGGCGACCATCCGCGACGAGGGCGACGTGAGCCTGATCCTCGACGTGAATCGACTCATGACAAGGAACGACAAGTCCGAGGGGATCGACCTCGCCGCCGCGTGACCGCGGCATCCAAGGAGCGCGACATGAAAAGCGACATGATCATGCCATTCATCACGTCCGTGCAGGCGGTCTTCGAGACCATGCTGCACATGCGCGTCGAGGTGGGCACGCCCTTCCTGAACAAGGATGGATGCTCGAACCGCGACGTGACGGCGATCATCGGCATGTCCGGCGACATCCAGGGCACGGTGGGCCTGAGCTTCAGGCTCGACGCCGCCGTCCGCACCGCCAGCATCTTCGCCGGGTGTCAACTCGATCCCGGCGGGGCGGACTTCGTCGACGCGGTCGGCGAACTGGCGAACATGATCTCCGGCGGCGCGAAGGCCAAGTTCAAGGACAAGTCCGTCAGCATCTCCTGTCCCAGCGTGGTCATGGGCAAGGAGATCGCCCTTCGCGTCAACAGCGACAGCACGTGCGTCGTCCTGCCCTGCACCTGCGACAGCGGGGAGTTCCAGATCGAGGTGATCATCCGCCAGGCCGGCACGGCCAAGGCCTTCGGTCCCGACGCGGCCAAGGCCGCCTGACGACCGTCGCCGTCAAGTCCCGCACGCACGACCACCCCACGCCACTCACGGAGCAGTGTCCATGAAGATCCTTCTCGTCGACGATTCCAAGACGATGCGCAACGTCCAGAAGAGCGTGCTCTCGCTCATCGGCTTCAACGAGGTCGAGGAGGCCGCCGACGGCCTCGACGCCCTCACGAAGGTCAACGCCGTCAAGCCCGACCTCATCCTGCTGGACTGGAACATGCCCAACATGGACGGGCTCACCTTCGTCCAGAAGTACCGCGGCCAGGGCGGCAAGGCCCTGATCGTGATGGTGACCACCGAGGCGGAGAAGACCCGCGTCATCTCCGCCATCAAGGCGGGCGTCAACAACTACGTCATCAAGCCCTTCACGCCCGAACTGCTCGCCGAACGCATCCGCGAGACCGTCGAACGCTTCAAGGCGGCCGCCTGAGTGACGTCCCTCCGCCCGCGGGCGGGAAAGGAGCTTGCGCGTGGTGCGCGTGCTGGTGATCGACGATTCGGCCTTCATGCGTCAGGCCATCAGGTCCATGCTGTCGGCGGACGGCGGGATCGAGGTGGTCGGCACGGGCCGCAACGGGAAGGAGGCCCTCGAACTCAACGAGCGGCTCCGTCCCGACGTCGTCACGCTCGACATCGAGATGCCCGAGATGGACGGCCTGACCGCCCTCGAACGCATCATGCGCGAGCGGCCCACGCGGGTCCTGATGGTCAGTTCGCTCACCACGGCCGGCTCGCGCGCCGCCATGCGGGCCCTGGCCCTCGGCGCCGCCGACGTCATCGCCAAGGACGGCTCGCAGATCTCGCTGGGCATCGAGTCCATCCGCGATGAACTGCTGCTCAAGGTCAAGGAACTCGGCGCGTCGCAAATCGTCCGGCGCACGCCTGCCCGGCGCGACGCCGGCGCCCTGCCCGACTTGTGCCATCGCAGCGTCGACATCGTCGCCATCGGCTCGAGCACCGGAGGGCCGGCCGCGCTCGAGACGCTGCTCTCGCTCGTCCCCGCATCCTTCTCGCCTCCCATCGTCGTTTCGCAGCACATGCCCGGCATGTTCACCGAGTCCATGGCCCAGCGGCTCGACGAGGTGTGTCGCCTCCCCGTCGTCCACGTCGCCGACCGCACGCCCCTCCGGCCCGGACGCATCCACATCGCCAAGGGCGGCCTGCACATGCACGTCCGACGGATCGGGGCCGGCGCGGAGCTGTTCATGAGCGACCAACCCTCCACCGCCGTCTACCGCCCGAGCGTCGACGTGCTCCTCGCCACCGCCGCCACGGCCTTCAGCGCTCGCACGCTGGGGATCGTGCTCACCGGCATCGGCCAGGACGGTCTGGTGGGAGCCAAGGAGCTTCGCAACCGCGGCGGCCGGCTCTGGGCGCAGGATCAGGCCAGTTGCGTCGTCTACGGCATGCCCAAGGCCGTCACCGAGCAGGGGCTCGTCGAGGCCAACCTCGATCCGGCCTCCATCGGACGAGCCCTCGCGGCGTCCGTCGCTCGCGCCGCCGCCTGAGTCGCTCGACATACAGTCGGCGCATGTCGCCGCTCGATTCCCTCCTGGCCAAACGCGTCACCGTCATGGGACTGGGCAGTTTCGGCGGCGGTGCGGCCGTCACGCGATGGCTCTGCGATCGCGGCGCGCGCGTGCTGCTCACCGATCTCGCCAAGCCCGAGACGCTCGAGGAATCCCTCGCCTCGATCGCCGATCTCGTCGCCGACGGGCGCGTCGAACTCGCGCTGGGCGAGCACCATGAACGCCAGTTCACGAACGTCGATCTCGTCGTCGCCAATCCCGCCGTGCCCCTGCCATGGTCCAACCGCTTTCTCGCGGCCGCGGCCGCCGCGGGCGTGCCGGTGACCACCGAGATCCGCCTGGTCGTCGAACGCATCCCCGACCCCTCGCGCGTCATCGGCATCACCGGTTCGGCGGGCAAGAGCACCACCTCGGCCATGATCGCCCACGCGCTTCGCGGGCTGCTGGGCGAGGACCGCGTCCGCTTCGGGGGCAACATCGGCGGCTCGCTCCTGCCCGAACTCGCGTCGATGCGGCCGGGCGACTGGACCGTCCTCGAACTCTCGAGCGCGATGCTGCACTGGCTCGCTCCCGGCATCGGCTTCAAGGACGCGCCCGGCTGGTCGCCCCCCGTCGCCCTGCTCACCAACCTCCGCGAGAACCACGGCGACTGGCACGGGTCGTTCGATCACTACGCCTCGTCCAAGGGCGTCATCTTCCGTTTCCAGCGCCCCGGCGATGCAGCCTTCGTGGCCGACGATCATCCCGACACCCGTCGACTGCTCGAGCGCGAGCGGGTCTCGCCCATGCTCGTTCCGGCCCGCCCCGACGCCGCCGAAGCCGCGTTGATCGAACGCCACCTGCGTCTTCGAATTCCCGGCGCCCACAACCTGCTCAACGCCCGCGCGGCCGCCGCCGTCGTCCGGGAGGCGATCGCCCGCGAGGGACGCGACGTCACGCCCGAGTCCGTGCTCGAGGCCCTCGGTTCCTTCGCCGGCCTGCCCCATCGGCTCGAACTCGTGTGCGAACACGAGGGAGTCCGCTTCTTCAACGACTCCAAGTCCACCACGCCCCAGTCATGCCTCCTCGCCGTCGCGGCCTTCGACGAGGAGCGGGCCCGCGGTCGCATTCGCCTCATCGCCGGCGGATACGACAAGAAGAGCGACCTCGCCCCCATCGCCGGACTGGCCTCCACGATCGCCGGCCTCTACACCATCGGCGCCACCGGCCCCGCCATCGACGCCGCGTCGGGAGGTCGAACCCGTCCCTGCGGCACGCTTGACGAGGCGATGAGCGCCATCGCGCGCGACGCTCGCCCGGGCGACATCGTGCTGCTCAGCCCCGCGTGCGCCTCGTGGGGGCAGTTCCGCAACTACGAGGAACGCGGCCGACGCTTCGCCGAACTCGCCCGCGACTTTGCCCGACTCGCCGGGAGCGTCGGGTGAGCCGCGTAGTGCCATGGGTGTTGCTCGCGTCGTTGACCGCGTGCTCCGCGCGGCCGCCGCGCGTCGAGCCGCCGGCGGCGGCGACCCGGGCACCCGAGCCCGCGACGGCTGCGACGGGGTCGCCGCAGGCCTCGACCCCTTCGCCGGTCGCGCCGCCCGGCGCCGTTGAACTCGCCCCCGGGCTGCGACTCGATCGCCTCCGGCGCCGCGTCGAGATCGACGGCACGGTTCCCGTCGACGCCGGCAGCCCCGAGCAACCCGTCGTCTTCCTCGAGTGGCTGGTCTGCACGCCCGACACCAAGGAGCATGAGTCGCTGGTCGTGACCTCGGTGCGTCCCTCGCTCGTGCACGCCGCGCTGCTGGCGCTGGGGCTCGAGCCCGGTGCGCCCGGGTCGTGGGAGTGGCAGGACGCGCGGATCGTGCCTCATCCGCCCGCCGGCGCGTGCGTTCGGGTGCTTGTTCGCCGATCGGGCGGCGACGAGGAGCCGCTGGCCTCCTGGGTCGCCGACCGTCGCACCGGAAGATCCCTGATCGAGCATGATCCCGGCGAGGGCTTCGTCTTCGCCGGGTCTCGAATGACGGAGCGACAGGGGCAGGCCGTCTATCGGGCCGACCTCGACGGCGGCGTGGTGGGCCTGGCCTGCTTCAGCAGCGAGTTGATCGCCTTCACAAGACTGGTCAACCCCGACGCCTCGCTCGAGGAACCGGTGTGGGTCGCCGATCCCGCTCGCGTCCCGCCCTTCTCGACGCCCGTCACGGTCGTCATCGAGGCCTGCGGAGCCCGCTGATCGGCCCGACATGGTTCACATCAGCGCCACGGGATCGACGTCGACCGCCGTCGCGGCATCGCTCTTGAGCAGCGACCTGCCGCGGAGGGATGCCAGCACGCGATGAAGCGTCCTCGCGTCTGGGGCGAGCACGTCCACGCCGAACCGAAAGTGGTTCGCCACGCGGGCGATCGGGCAGGGCAAGGGCCCCCGCACGCCCACGCTCGGAGGGGCCGCGTCTCGCAGCGCCGCGGCCATCGCCGTCGCAGCCCCGGAGGCCTTCGCCTCGTCGAGGTCGCGGCAGACGATGCGGGCCATCCTGCCGACGGGCGGCAGTCCCGCCCGCTTGCGCACCTCGAGTTCTCGTCTCGCGAACTCCTCGAAGTCGTGACGCTGGGCCAGCGTGATGGCCATGTTGGTCGGATTGTGCGTTTGCACGAGCACCATGCCCGGCCTGGATCCTCGTCCCGCCCGTCCGGCCACCTGGCTCACGAGTTGGAAGGTGCGTTCGCTGGCGCGAAAGTCCGGGATGTTGAGCGAGGTGTCGGCGTCGATCACGCCCACGAGCCGCACATCCGGGAAGTCGAGCCCCTTGGCGATCATCTGGGTGCCCAGCAGCAGCCGCAACTCGCCCTTGGCGAACCGTCCCAGCGTGTCGAAGTAGTCGCGGCTCGATTGCATCGCGTCGGAGTCCACGCGCGCGAAGCTCAAGCCCTCCACGAGCCCCCGCGAGCCGAACTTGCGAGCGAGCTCCTCCTCGAGCCGCTGCGTGCCCCCCGCGAAGAGGTTGAGCGGCCTTCCGCACGACGGGCACGCGCGAGGCACCCGCTGCTGGGCCTCGCAATGGTGGCACTGCACCAGCCCGCCCTGCGGGAGTCCGTGGTGCCGGTGAAGCACGAGATTGGCGTCGCACTGGTCGCACGAGAGCACGAAGCCGCACGAAGCCGACTGGCACGAGATGTACCCCGAGAAGCCGCGACGGTTGAGCAGCAGCAACGCCTGCCCGCCCGCGTCGAGCGTGTCGCCCAAGGCCTTCTCGAGGGTGGGGCCCAGCAGGTGCTGGAGGTGGCCGTCACCCTGTTCCCGCCGGCGACGACGTTCGTCGGCCATGTCGATGATCTTGACCTCCGGCATGGCGGCGTTGCCCGCGCGGCGCGGGAGCGTCCAGAGCGAGAAACGCGCCGTCGGCCCGGTTGCGTTCGCCCAACTTTCGAGCGAAGGCGTCGCCGAACCCAGCAGCACCGTCGCCCCCTCGAGGTGCGCCCGCTTGATCGCCACGTCGCGCCCGTGGTAGCGGGGGAGTCTGTCCTGCTTGTAGGAACTGTCGTGCTCCTCGTCGATCACGACCAGTCCGAGCGACGCGAGCGGCGCAAAGACCGCCGAGCGGGCGCCCACGATCACCTTCGCCGCGCCCGACGACGCCCGCTCCCATTCGCGGTGGCGTTGCGCCGCCGTGAGCCCGCTGTGCAGCACCGCCACCTTCGTCACGCCGAACCGTGCCGTGAAGCGGCTCGAGGTCTGGGGCGTCAGCGAGATCTCCGGCACCAGCACGATGGCGGTTCGCCCCATCTCGAGGCACCTCGCCAGGACCCGCAGGTACACCTCCGTCTTGCCCGATCCCGTCACGCCGCGGAGCAGGTGCACGTGGAACCGTCCGAGCGTGGCGGCGATGCCGTCGGCCGCCCGCACCTGATCGGCGTTGAGTTCCGGCGCGGTCGAGCACGCTGCGGACTCGTCACGGTCGATTTCGCGGGCGGCAATCGTGCTCGACTCGGTGGCGACCAGCAGTCCGTGCTCGACCAACGCCGCCGCCGCCTTGGAGCCCTTGACTCCCGATCGCTCGAGCAGGGTCTTGAGTGGCAACGGGAACTCGCCCGCACCCATCGCTGCCACGCACGCCCACAGACGCCCGGCGGCGGGCTTGAGCGGGGGCAGGACGTCGGGGATGTTCGCGGGTCGGGAATACAGGGTGACCCCGCGCCGCCCGACCTGTCGCTTGACCGCGGCTGGGAGGATCGAGGCGTACACCATGCCCGGTGGCGAGAGGTAGTAGTCCGCCATCCAGCGACCGAGATCCATCAGCGGTCCGGGCAGCACCACCCCGGTGCTCTCCATGATGGCTTTGATCCGCCCCGCCGGGATGCCCTTGGCCAGTTCCGGTCCGCCCACCTCGAGCACGATGCCCGGCGACGAGGCGTCGCCCCGACCAAGCGGCACCATGACCCGTTCCCCGACACTTGGCGGGGGACCGTCGACCCGGTAGGTGAATCCGGGGGGGCCATCAAGGGTCTCAATGCCCCGCTCCACCGCCACGCGGGCGTAGACCCCCGCCGCTGACGCGGTGGGGGCGGGTTCTTGCGCCCAAAAGAGGGAATCCTCGCTCAACGCGAATATACTTGACATCGATGCCCCAACCTTCCACCGCATCGACGTCGCAATCCCTCCCCGCAGGCCGCCTTGCCCTCCAGAACGGGCTTGTATTCCACGGCTTTGCCTTCGGCGCCATCGGCAAGGGCCTGGCCGTCTCCGGCGAGGTCGTCTTCAACACGGCGATGTCGGGGTATCAGGAATCGCTCACCGACCCCTCGTACACCGGCCAGATCCTGGTGCAGACCTTCCCGCTCATCGGCAACACGGGGGCCAATCCCGAGGATGTCGAGTCTCGCAAGGTGCAGGTCAGCGGGTTCGTGATCCGTGAACTGGCCCGGGTGCACAGCAACTTCCGGGCAGATCGTTCGCTCCACGAGTATCTCGCCCAAGCCGGCGTCCTGGGCATTGGCGGCATCGACACTCGAGCGCTCACCAAGGACCTCCGCAGCACCGGCAGCATGCAGGGCGTGGTGACGGATCGTGTCGACCTGTCCGACGAACAACTGGTCGAAATGGCCCGCAAGGCCCCTTCCATGGCCGGACGCAACCTCGTTCCCTTGGTCGGTTGCAGCAGCCGGCAGACGTGGAGCGAGACGCTCGGCGAGTGGGCGACCGAACACAAGCCGCAGGCGGGCCGCCTGAAGGTGCTGACGCTTGATTGCGGCGCCAAGTCGAACATCCTGCGGAACCTGGCGGATCGCGGGTGCGATCTGCTGGTGGTGCCGCACGACACGCCGGCGTCGGAGATCATGCGGATGTACCGGGCGGGCGAGATCGACGGGCTGTTCATCAGCAATGGCCCGGGCGATCCGGCCGAGGTGAAGGCGACGATCGAGACGCTCCGCACGCTGCTCTCGGGCGAACCGGCGGCGGTCATGCCCACCTTTGGCATTTGCCTGGGGCACCAGTTGTTGGCCTTGGCCGTGGGGGCCAAGACGTTCAAGCTCAAGTTCGGTCACCGGGGCATCAACCAGCCCGTCCTGAACACCACCAACGGCCGGGTGGAGATCACGAGCCAGAACCACGGGTTTGCGGTCGATCCGGACTCGCTCCGGGCCGTGGGTGGCGAGCCGACGCACACGCACCTCAACGACGGCACGCTGGCGGGGTTCCGATTGAAGGACAAGCCGGTCTTCTGCGTGCAGTATCACCCGGAGGCCTCGCCGGGGCCGCACGATGCGTCGTATCTCTTCGACCAGTTCGTGGACTCCATGAGGAGTCGCCGGTCCGCCGCCAGGTGACGGGGCCCTGCCGGAATCCTGACGCGGCGCAAACCTCGCGAGATAGATCGGCCTGCGAGCGGAATTCCCGTGCGGCCTTTCGAGGCGTCGTGGTACCATCCCATGATCCGAACGTCCACGGGCATGCCGTTCGAGGATCCCTCTGAACCCTCGCTTTTCGGGAGAGTCCGCATGTTGGTTGACCGCCTTCGTCGTGTTGTCGGTTCGGCGCTCGTGGCCGTGGCCGCCGGGTCGTCGCTCGCACAGGAGTTCCTGCCGGTCCCCGAGGGGACCCGCATCCGCCAACTCGCGTGGAACGACGGCGTGGTGACGGATCTGGGCTATGACCAGCCGTACGTCGGCCGCGCGCCCACGACCTATGACGCCGACACCGCCGCCACGTGCGCGATCTACCTCACCGGCGTCAGCAACATTCTCGACGACATCGACTTCGGGCCCATCGGTCCGTGGGCGAACACGACCAACAACGTGATCCGCACCATCCGCGTGCCCTTGGCCAACAGCGGCACAACGGCGGTCAGCTACGACTTCAAGGTCACGCTCTGGGACGACGCCAACTTCGCGGCCAGCCCGATGATCGCGGCGACGGGCACGCCTCTGTGGACGGCGACCTACCCGGTGCGCAACCTGGCGCAGGGTGCGTACGAGATCACCTACACGATCGCGGCGGGCGTCACGGTGCCCGACACCCGCGTCTACGTCCAGTTGCAGTTCTTCGTCCCCGGCAGCACCACCGCCCAGATGTCGACGGCGGCGGGGCAGCCCGCGCGGTTCTTCGCGGTCAATCGCGTCACCACGGGACCGGGCTCGTCGAGCGCGGAGTGGGGCATCGACATCAACAACGACCGCACCTTCCAGGGCGGCGCGCTGGGCACGACCGATCGCCGCACGACCAACTTCCCCGCGGGCGGCGCGTGCGCCGCGCAGCCCATGAACCTGCCCATCCTCATCACCGGCGACGTTCCCGTCACGCCTCCGGCCAACGCCGTCTCGCTCGGCGACGTCGTCGACGCCGCCGCGCCCCGCACCGACGCGCTGGCGGCCGGGCAGGTGAAGTGGTACACCTTCACCCTCACGGGCGACATCTCCGATGCCGCCATGACCTTTCTCGACATCGACACCGAGGGTTCGACCATCCCCAACACGGCGATGGCCCTCTTCCGTCCCAACGGCAACCGCATCGCCACCGACGAGTTGAGCGGCAGCGGCGATCTCGCCAATCTCTCCTTCGGCATCGGCCGCCGCGGGGCGGACGGCGACGGGGCGCAGTACGACGGCTATGACGGCCAGTTGCTCGCGGCCGACGGGCCCTTCTACCTCGCGGTGTGCCAGGGCAACGCGACGTTCAGCGACGGCTTCGTCGCCACGCCCGTGGCCACGGGTCAGGTCGCGGGCGACATTCGCCTGCGTCTGCGCAGCAACGTGGTGAGCAACACGCTGGATGCCTCGGTGGCGCCCGTGGGCGTCGAGTTGGGCACGATCTTGTCTCCCGGCATTCCCACCACGGCGACGCTGCCCGGCGCCTTCGGCGCGGTGTGGTACCGCTTCACCCTCTGCCGCACCATCGACGGGTCGGCCGCCGAGAACTACCTTGACATCGACTTCGGTGCGGGAGAAGGCGCGGCCGATCCGGTCGCGTACATCTTCGACACCGCCGGCAACGTCCGCTTCGCCAGCGACGACACCAGCGCCACCAACGCGCTGCCGATCTTCTCCTTCGGATCGGCGGGTCCCCGTGCGCCGTACACCCCGCTCAGCGGCGAGTACACCGGCCAGACCGGGCCGATCGACGCCGGCGACTACTGGCTGGCCGTCGGACTCTTCCCGATCAACCCGCTGGCCGACGTCAACGCCGGTCGCTGGCACCTGCGGCCCGCCAGCGGCAGCAACCTCAACGTCCGTCCGGACTTCTACACCGGCGTGGCCGACTGCGGCTCGCCCTGCGGCGCCTGCGCGGCCGACTACAACCAGGACGGCGGCGTCGACGGCGGCGACTTGGCCTCCTTCTTCCCCGACTTCGCCGATGCCGCCGCGTGCGCCGATGTCAATCAGGACGGCGGCATCGACGGCAGCGATCTCGAGTCCTTCTTCCTTGTCTGGCAGGCGGGCGGCTGCTGAACGCCACCGGACGTGATCGACGCCTTTCGTCGCCGGCCCGCGATCGACATCGCGGGCCGGCGTTCATTTCGTGCGGGCGTGCCCGTCGAGCGGCGAGCTCGGCGCATGAAAAAGGGGCTCCGAGACGGAGCCCCCTCGATGCATGGCAAAGGATCGGCTCGCTTACTGCGAGATGCGGGGCTGACCGCCCTGGCGGGGGCCCAGGTTGATCTCGCCGTTGCGCTCCTCGAACTGGCGGACGACCTGGCCCAGGCTGATGGCCAGACGCTTGGCGCCGGCCCAGTTGAGCACCACGCGGCTGCCGACGGCGAAGACCAGCACGGGCTGGTTGTCGGGACCGGGCACCGGTAGGTTCATGCCGAAGTCGAGCACGACCTCGTCCTGCGTGGTGGAGGTGCGGATGGTGTTGGCGTAGGTGGTGCCCATCTTGCTCTCGTCGATGCGGAGCTGGATCTGCTGCTGCTGGGGTTGCTGGCCCTGGGTCTCGCTCATGGCTGTGCTCGCTTCCTTCGTGTCCTCGCGGCCGCGGCTGCGTCGTCCGACGCCCCGCGATGCGACCTGATTCGTGACGACGCTTGTCGATGCCCTCCGCGAGGTCCCCCGGAGCGTCGGATTCCGGTGGGTCAAGAGTGTAGCGAGCAGCGGCCGGATGCGGTGAGGCGGGCTTCCGTTGGAATTTGGATTCCGTAAGGATCAATCTGCCTCGTGGTCGGCACGGGAGGCCTTGGCGCGGTCGACCGAGGCCATGAGATCGCGCCAGGCGATCATGAAACTCTGGTGCACCGATTGCGTGTCGGCCGAGTCGGGTTCCAGTTGGAGCAGCCGATCGAGCGATCCGCGGACCTTGTTCGCCAGCGACACCGCCTCGTCGTGGCGTCCATCGGGCACGAGACGATCCCTCGCGTACGCGAGAGCGAGCACCGAATAGTGGATGATGAAGACGCGATGGTCGGGCACCATCTCGAGCAGCCGCTCCATCAGCACGATTCCCTGCAGCATGTGCTTGACACGTTCCTCGCGTTGGTCCTCGCGACCGAGGAAGGACGTGGCTCGTGCGTGTCCGTACGCCTCCAGCCAATACGAGCGGGGCGCCGCCGGGTCGATGGCTCTCACCCGGAGCGACATCTCCAACTGACGCCGAGTCCATTCCAGTCCTTCGTCGACTCGTCCCTGCTCGTGGCAGAGCCGTGCCATGCGGCCGTAGCTCCAGCCCAGGTCGTCGAGCAACGCCGCATCCGTTTGACCCGCATCCACCAGCGACTGCTGAATGTCCATCGCTCGCCGATAGTGCTCGGCCATGGCGGACGGGTCGGGGCCGGCGAGCAGGTCGCCGACTCGAATGATCGCGAGCGACTTCTGGTGGGCGTATTCGACCGACTCGGGCACGTCGTCGCAGAGGGTCGACAGGATGGAAAGGGCTCGGCGACGAAGGGGCACAGCAGCCGCTTCGTCTTGCGCGTCGAGCAGGAGGCCGGCCTGCGTCTCGAGCAGGCGGGCGAGCAGGTATCGAGACGCCTGATCGGAAGGCCTCGTCGCGACCATCTGCTCCGTCACGGGCAGGTAGGTGTCGACGATGGCCCGGCGGATCGGTCCGCTCCCCGGCCTGGCCTCGACGAAGGCCAACGCCTTCACCGCAGCCACTGTCATGTCCGAGGCCGCCTGCATCTGCAGGGCGTGGGTCCGCCATGACCATCCCGTCCACGCCAGCACCGCGGTCGCCGCCGCCGCCAGAACGCCCGCGACAAAGGGACGCTGGCGTGCCGACCGCGTCAGCGTCCGCCACGGACCGTCGTGTCGCGCCGAGACCGCCCGGCCGTCGAGCGTCCGCTCGAGATCCTCGGCGAACTGGGCGGCGGTGGGG
>CAIYWI010000008.1 GCA_903929885.1 uncultured Phycisphaerales bacterium | reverse complement strand
CGTGGTGTGCTGGATGCCCTTGGGCTTGCCGGTGCTGCCGCTGGTGTAGAGCAGGAAGAGCATGTCCTCGCTGTCCATGCGGGCGCACGGGCACGCGTTCGACGCCTTCGAGACGACGTCGGCCCACCAGTGGTACTGGGTGCCGCCGTGGAACTTCTGGCCGCTGGCGAAGGAGGTGGCCGAGCCGTCGACGCCGGCGTGACGGAGCACCAGCACGTGATCGACGATGTGCCCATGGTCGGCCAGGTCGGCCACGGCCTTGTCGACGTTCTCGTGGAGCTTGATCACCTCGCCCCGCCGGAAGCCGCCGTCGGCGGTGATGATGGCCTTGGAGTTGGCGTCGAGCACGCGTTCGGCGATGGCGGTGTGGGCAAAGCCGCCAAAGATCACGCTATGTGCCGCCCCGATGCGGGCGCACGCCAGCATGGCGATGGCCAACTCAGGGACCATCGGCATGTAGATGGTCACCACGTCGCCCTTCTTGACGCCCATGGCGAGCAGGGCGTTGGCGACCTTCGAGGTCGATTCCTGGAGGTCGCGGTAGGTGAGTTCGCGAAGTTCCGGGACATGCCGCACGCCGCGGGCCGCCATCGGCTCGCCTTCCCAGATGATCGCGCTCTCCGCGCCGTGCCCCGCCTGCACGTGGCGATCCACGCAGTTGTAGCAGGCGTTGAGCTCGCCGCCCACGAACCACTTGGCGTCGGGCGCGTTCCACTCGAGCACTCGAGTCCACGGCTTGAACCATTCGAGGTTGGCGGCCTCCTTGGCCCAGAACCCCTCGAGGTCCGCCACGCTCGCCGCGTGCATCGCGCGGTATCCCTCCAGCGAATCGACATGCCAATGCGAGAACTGAAGCGCCGCCGCGGGGCGAGGCGGAAAGACGCGGGTTTCGTTGAGCAGGGAAGAGATGTTGGTCGAGTTCGGGTCGGACATCAATCGCTCCAGTCAGGCGTTCCGCCCTGCGCGGCGGCAGGCGGAGGAGGACCAAGCGGCGACCCCGCTGCTTGCGAGAGTTTGATCAGCAAGGCAGGCTAGAAAGCCGGAATCGGCCCGGTGCTACCTATGGTAGGTTTCAGGGGCCGCCATTGCGCCTGCCACGAGGGGGCTTTCTCGGCGTGATGTCGCCCCTCCCGGACCGCCACGGGACACGTATCCTCGCCCACCGATGAGCACCACCATGCCCGACCCGCCGCCCGGCGCCCGTCCTCGCCCCTCGTGGGACGAGTACTTCCTCGCCATCGCCGAGCAGGTCAGTCTCCGTTCGCCTGATCCAAACACTCGCCACGGCTGCGTCATCGTCGATCAGGGCAAACGGGTGCTCAGCACCGGATACAACGGCCCTGTGTCGGGCCTGCCCAACGACCTGGTGCCCCTCGTCCGCCCCGACAAGTACGACTGGTTCATCCACGCCGAGGACAATGCCGTGGCCTTCGCCCGCTGCGATCTTCGCGGAAGCACGGCCTATGTCACGGGCACGCCCTGCGCGCCCTGCTTCCGCCGCCTGCTCCAAGTGGGCATCCGCCGCATCGTGCAGGGCACGCGAGAGTCGGCGTGCCTCAACGAACGAGAGATCAAGGCCTGCCAGACGATGGCCAAGGCCCTCGGCGTCGAGTGGGTGACCCTCGGCGGCCCCTGAGCCAGTCTCCGCGGGTCACTCCCAAGGCCACGCCAGTCGCACGCCCTGGGCGGCGAGCTCCCGCTGGAAGTCCTCGACCCTGACCGGATCCCCATGCACGGCGTGGGGCTCGAGCCCCGTCTCGACGCAATGGGCCGCCAGAAGGCCCGCCGACTCGCCGATGTTCCACTCCGTGTGGTGCATCCGGTAGCACCCGTTGGTGATGTGCGTGACACCGATGCCCTTGCCCGCCGCCAGCACGTTGCGCACGCGCCGCGGAATCAGCGATCCCATCGGGATGCGGAAGGGCGCCGCGGGCACGTAGAGCGAGTTGCGACCAGCGGTGCTTGGGTGAAGGTCCAGCGTGTAGTGCCCGATGCCCACCGAGTCGGCGAAGGGTTCGGCCAGGCCCAAGGGCGACTTGTCCTGATCGGGCTTGCCCTCGGCCCGCCGCTGCTCGGTGCCGATGTGGGCCTCGCTCACGATCGTCCGGGCCATCAGACGCCTGGGTTCGCGGATGTACGGGGCCATGGCAAAGCCGTCGGCGGTGCCGAGTTCCTCGCCGCGAAGCCGCAATCCCGGGAAGCCCGTCCCGCCATCGAGTCGCGGCGCGGCCGTCTGCATCCAGTAGAGCAGCGCGAGCGACTGTTCGCGGGCCTCCGCGCAGGCCTTCGCCCGCGTGGCCTGGTCCACGCCCAGCAGGGGCAGCTTCCAGTAGTCCATCTGCACCCAGTTCACCAGGCAGACGTCCGGCATCGAGCCCGCCGGTTCGTGGATCGACGAGTCCACGATCCTCCGATACCGCCACATGTCCCACATCCCCTCCGGGCACCGCTGCGGGTGCGGGATGAACGGAAACGTGCGGCATCCTTCCACATTGTGACTGGGCACCGTCCACGAGAAGAGCGGCCCGCACCACGGCGGCGTCATCGTCGGCACGTACGACGCCCACGCGTCGTACCCCGGCGGCTTGGGAATCGTGCACTCCTCCCCCTCGCGGTGCTCGATCGCAAAGCACCACGAGAAGGCCTGCTGATCCATCGGATCGGCCTTGTCGGTGCGGGCGTGCATCTCGCCGTGGTCGCGTTGGTGCTCGGCGCCGATGGCGTGCTCAATGCCGGCCAACTCGTACAGGTCGCCCAGTTCCGTCGCGTCGAGGATGTACGTGGCCGAGACGGTGATCGCGTCGTGCGGGGCGGAGGCGGCGCAGCGTCCGAACCGCACGCTCCGCACGCGGTCGCCGTCGGTCGATGCGTCGACCGGTTCCATGCCCTTGATGATCGTGACGTGACGGGCCACCGGGCCGAGCATCTCCTCCAGCACCGTGTGGAACACTCGCGGCATCGCGCACAGCCGACTCACCCATCCGCCGCCGGGGTTCAGCAGCGGCCGATCGCAGGCCGCCGCCGTCAGGTGTCCGTGGGCTCGATACCACGCCCGCACGCGATGGCGCATGTCCTGATAGCGTCGCGTGGCGCCGAAGGTCTCGACCCACTGGTTCTCGTCGGGGGGCACGGCTTGGCTGGTGAGTTGGCCGCCGATCCAGTCGAATGGGTCGACCATCACGCAGTCGATGCCCCGCGAACCGAGCGCGATGGCCGCGGCGACGCCGCCCGTTCCGCCGCCGACGATGAGCACCTTGGTGGAAAGTTCCTTCATGATTCTTCCTGCGGGACGCGGGCCTCAACCCTTGACCGCGCCGCCGAACATCTCGGGCTTCATGAACCGCTGAAGCAGGGCGAAAATGACGAGGATGGGGACCAGGGAGAGGACCGCGCCGGCGTAGACCGCCCTGGGGTTGGTGGCGAAGGTGCCCTGCAGGGCGTTGACCGCCACGGGCAGCGTCATGGCATCGCGAGACTGGAGCACGATGAGGGGCCAGAGCAGGTCGCTCCACGCGCCGATGATGCTGAAGAGCCCCAGCGTGGCCAGCGTCGGCGCGGCCAGGGGCAGCATGACGTGCCACCAGATGCGGAGCGGCCCTGCGCCGTCGATGCGGGCGGCCTCCTCCAGCGAGGCCGGGATGGCCATGAAGGCCTGGCGACACAGGAAGATGCCGAAGGCCGTCACGCTGAAGGGCAGCACCACGGCGGCGAGCGTGTCGTACAACCCCATGCCCACGACGATGCGGAACATCGGCACCAGCACCACCTGCTCGGGCACCATCATCGTGCACAACAGCAGCACGAAGATGAGATTCCGGGCGGGGAACCGCATGCGGGCCAGCGGATACGCCGCCAGGGCGGCGATCAGCACGTTGAGCAAGGCGCGTGCGAAGGTGACGACGACGCTGTTGACCAGCGGGCCGGCGAGGGAACCGTCCCTCCACGCGGCGGCGAAGTTGTCGAACGTGGCCGACAGGCCGATCTCGCGAAGGTCGGTGCCCGGGGGTTGCAGGGCGATGGCCAGCAGCCACGCCGCGGGGCCGATCGAGACGATCGCGAGCACGACGGCCAAGGCCCACGTGGAGATGCCGAGCCATGCGGGGCGACGTTCGATCATGAGGCGGCCTCCTCGCTGCGGGCCGAGAGGCGGAGGTTGACGAGACTGAAGGAGAGGATGAAGAGGAAGATGGAGAGTCCCAGCGCGGAGGCGAGCCCGTAGTCGCCCTCCTCGAAGGCAATGCGGTAGAGCAGGGGGACGGCCGTCTGCTGGGCGATGGGCGAGCCCTTGGCGAGCACGAAGAGCTCGTCGAAGACCTTGAGCGCCGAGATGGACGAGACGATGAAGACCAGCACGATCGAGGGCGCGAGCGCGGGCAGCGTCACCGCCCGGAAGACGCCCAGGCGCGAGGCCCCGTCGAGCGCCGCGGCTTCCCGCAACTCGCGCGGCACGGCCAGCAGCCCCGCGAGGAAGACCATCATGTAGAATCCAAAGCCCTTCCAGAGCGTGACGAACATCGCGCTCACGAGGGTCCACGGGTGGCGGCTCAGCCACGGCACCGGATCGAGCCCGACCATCGCCAACGCCGAGTTGAGCAGGCCCGAATCCTCGTTGAGGATGAGTCGCCACGCCACGCCGGCGACGATGGTGGGGGTGATGACCGGCAGGAACAAGGCCAGGCGCAGCCACCGCCCGCGACTGCCCAGCGACTCGACGACGATCGCGGCGGCCAGGCTGAGGGCGATGATCGCGGGCGTGACGAGCAGGTAGATGGCGCTGTTGCCAAGGCACGCCCAGAAACGCTCGCTGGCCAGCAGGCGGCGGTAGTTCTCGAGGCCGACGAAGTCGGGCCCGCTGAAGGCCGTATAGCGGGTGAACGAGTAGTAGACCACCTGCGCCACCGCGCCCAGGAAGAAGACCCCGAGCACCGCCGCGGCGGGCGAGAGAAAGGCAAAGGGCGTCAGTCCGAATCGGGGGCGTGGCGCCTTCATCGCGTCAACGCCTCCTCGGCGGGCGTGCGCCAGGCGGGAGGAGCGACCTTGGCGGGCGAGGGGACGCAGTCGATGCCCGCCGGAGCGGCCGCGTCGAGGAGCGAGTTCCACGTTCGCGCCACGCGCGTCATCGCCGCCTCGAGGGGTTCGTTGTCGAGCAGGACGCGCTTGAACTCCTCCTCGAAACCGCGCCGAAGATCGGGCCAGGTGTCGAGACTGGCCGTGAAGGCCACGGCCTCGGGCAGCGTGCGGAGCGCCACCGCCTTGCCCAGCGCCAAGGTCGCCTCGCCGGCCGTCGCCGTCGGCCCGGGCCTGAAGAACGGGTCGGAGAGGGAGGCGGCGCTGCTGGGCATGATCGGCGCCAGGCGACAGAGCGAGGTCTGCGCCGACGCGCCCGTCATGAACCATGCCAAGGCCGCCGCCTCGCGAGGGTGGCGAGTGCGGTTGGAAACGGCGAGCACCATCACGGGCATGTGCACGCGCCCCAACGCGCCGACGGCGCCGGGCAGCACCGTGGCCTGCTCGAAGACGCGGGGCGACACGTCCCGAATCCGCTTGAGGAAGTTGGGCCCCGTCGAGATCACGCCGAGCTTGCCCTCCTGGAACAGGTCGAGCAGGTGCGCGTGGCCGCGCGTGGCCGCGTCGCGAGGCATCGCTCCCGAGCGGTACAGGTCCACCCACATCGCGAGGTATTCGAGCACCCGCGGATCCTCGAGGTTCGACTCGAGCCGCCCGTCGCCCTTGGCTCGCAGGGGCGAGAGCCCCTCGGCCAACAGCATGATCGGCAGTTGCGATTCCTCGCCCAGCGGTTGCGAGAGCAGGTGCTTGCCGGTCGTGGCGTGAAAGGCCTTTGCCGCCGCCGCCAGGCCGCGCCAATCGGGCGGGAGCGACTCGGGCGTCAGCCCCCCCTCCGCGAGCACGGCCGCGTTGACGATGCGAGTCTGCGGGTTGACGTACCACGGCAGCGACAGCAGCCGCCCGCCGATCGTGCACAGGGAGATGGCGCCGGGCAAGTAGGCGGCGGCAGGGTCGCCGGGCACGTCGGCGCGCACGTCGCGGAACGCGCCGAGGGCCGCGTACCTTGCGAAGTTGAGGTCCGCCATGTTGACGACGTCGGGCGCGCGCCCCGCCGCGGCGGCCGCGATGAGCTTGCGGTCCAGCGCGTCGTAGGCGATGTCCACCCACGTCACCCGCACGCCCGGGTGGGCCGCCTCGAAGGCGGCCACCTGTTCATGCATGTACCCGTCGAAGTGGGGGCTCAGGGCCAGCGTCCACAGTTCGAGGTTCACGCCCGCCGACTCCGTGTCGCGGCGGCATCCCGTCGCCGCGAGCAGGGTCGCCACGGTCGCGACGGACGCGACCATGAAGCCCCGTCGTCGGAGCGACGCAGGAGCGGTCGAGGCCGGTTGTGGCGAGCGAGGGGCCATCCTGTGCCGCGATCGTACAGGCACTGATCTTCGGGAGGGACGGGCCTCAGGGCAGCCGGTCGATCTCGGGATCCTTGGGCGACCACATCGCCTCGAGCAGGCTCTTGCCCGTCGCCCGGTCGTAGAGCTTCTCGGAACGCACGAGGTCGACGTGCGTGTCGACGAATCCGAACATGGTCGAGCCGATGGGCATCGTGGCGTCGGTCTGCTTCTTGGGGTGACGCGAGTAGGACATGTAGGAGGTGGGCCGCGAGAAGCCCGTGCCCATCTCGGGAGGGCGGCCCAGGCCGATGCCCGGCGAGATGGAGGCGTCGGTCACGCCGCTGCCGCCGCCGAATCGCTCGCCGGGAGTCCCGAAGGTGCCGAAGGAGTCCTGCGTGACCCACTTGCGGTCGCCGTTGACGTCGATGGACTGGATGGCCCACATCTCGCCCACGAGGAGCATCTTGGAGGAGAAGTCGACGTTGGCGTCGAAGGCCTTGCCGTTCACGCCGGTGGGCGTGAAGGGGCTGCTTGGAGAGCCCCACGCGGCGTTGGCCCAGCGGTTCATGCCGTAGGAGCGGGCCCCGTTCACGTGGTTGGGGCACTCCATCACGCCGCCGGCGATGGTCTCGTAGCCCGCTGTCGGGCGATCGACGAAGACGATCTGCGGGAGGTACGGCCCCAGCCGCGGCATGTCGTACCAGAAGTGCCCGGGATCCGCGGCCGAGCCCGGCAGCGACGGCGGGAACTTGAACTTGAAGTCGAAGGCGTACTGGGTCAGCGAGATGGTGAGCTGACGCAGGTTGCTCTGGCACTTGGTGGTGCGGGCGCTCTCGCGCGCCTTGCCCAGGGCCGGCAGCAGCACGCCGATCAGCAGCGCGATGATCGCGATGACCACGAGCAGTTCAATCAGCGTGAAGCCGCGACGGGGGGCGCACATGGCGGGTCGATGCATGGCGGAGGTGCTCCGTGGGGTCTCAGGGGTGGTGGGGGTGATGAGGGCGGGCGTCGATGGCGGCCGTGCGGACTGCGGGCACGCCGCCGCCGCGGCGGGCGGGCGATGCGGCCGCGACCGTCGAGGCGCACGACAGACGCTCGACGAACTCGGCCGGGAGAGAGACGGTCGTGCCGCGGTGGCGCGCCGACGGGTGTTGCACCTGCTCGAAGAGCGTGCGGACGGCCGCCCGTCCCATCTCGAGCAGTTGCTGACGGAAAGTCGTCAGGGGCGGGGTCACGAAGCTCGCGCTGGGCGGGTCGTCCACGCCGATGACGGAGAGATCCTGAGGGATGCGAAGGCCCACGTTCAACGCCGCCGCGTACGCATCGAGCGCGAAGTGATAGCCCGCGGCGAAGACCGCCGTGGGCCGGTCGGGACGCGAGAGCGCCCGCTCCAGTTCCAACCGCTCCGACTCGTGCAGGCGCCAACCGCCCGCCCTGATCACGTTCGACGCCGGCACCGAGATGCCCGCGGCGCGGCACGCGTTGAGGAACCCCGCGTGACGGTCGCGGTCGTTGCTGATCTTGCCCGTGCCTCCGACGAAGGCGACGCTTCGGTGCCCGAGTTCGGCGAGGTAGTTGGCCGCCGCCGCCGCGAGTCCGAGGTTGTCGGTGTCGCAGCAGATCACGCCCGGAAGCGTGTAGCTGGCGCCCACGACCATGATCGGCGTGTCGGAGGCCTGCTCGCCATCGGGGCCACGCCGCCCTCGACGGACCGGACGTTCGAGCATCTCCTCGAACGGGTTCACGAAGAGGTAGCCGTGGCACTCGTTGCGCCAGTCCTCGCCGTACCGCAGGAGCACCATGTCGATGCCCAACTCGTTGGCTTCGCGGCGCACGCCCTCGAAGATCTGGCCGTTGTAGGCGTCCGCCAGCGAACTGTCGGCGTGGAAGACGATCCCCAGCCGGTAGCCCAGACCTCGACGCGTCGCGCGGCCATAGTCCTCGTGGACGTATGTGCCCTTGCCCTGGCCGCGACGCAGCACGCCCGCCGAGACCAGCTCCTGCAACGCACGGTGGGCCGTCACCAGCGACACGTTCATCCGCTCGCTGAGCACCTTGGTGCTCGGCAAGCGATCGCCGGGCTGGAACCGCCCCGCGTCGATCGCCGCACGCACGGCGTCCTTCACCACCATGTACAAGGGGCGTCCCGGTTGCGGCGTGATGTTCTTCAGTTCAATCACCTGCGCTGCGCCTTGTTCCGAATCGCGGCTTCGAGTCCCGGACCCTCGTCCACGCCCATTCGCCTCGGGGCCCGCGACTGATCTGCCGCGGACGCCGGAATCGCCGATATTCTATAACCTGACGTTTCATAATACCCCGACATCGCGGCGGGAAAAACCGCCGAATCCGATGATGGGACCAGAACAGGCTCCGAACTCAGGCGATGGCGGGAACATCGACCCACGCGCCATCGAGGGTGATGGATCGATTGCCCATCTCCATCACGGCGACGTTCTCGACGATGTCGCGGAGGTCCACCGGGGCCTCGCCGCCCTCGAAGAACTTCACCATGCCCTCGACCAAGCGGCCGTAGACCGGACCGAAGTCGACGACGAACTGCTCCACGCCCTTCTCGCCGTGCACGGTGGCGCCGAAGGCCCACGCGCCCTTGCGGTCCATCCGCAGGCGGGCGAGGCGGCCGTCGCGATACTCCATGTCGAGCAGGTGGCGGTCCTCGTTGCAGATGGCGCTGACGCGCTTCACGCCCGCGCCCTGGCCGCTCCAGCGGAAGATCGCGTCGACCATCTCGATGCTGTGGCAGCCGTAGTGCCAGAGGTGGGGCATCATGTCGAGCAGCTCGCCGTTGCCGAAGGCGTCGATGGCGACGATGTTCCCGAGCTTCTCCTTGTTCATCTTCGGGATCTCGGCGACGAACCGCAGCGACGAGGCCGAGTAGCAGCGGGCCTTGTACTGGCGCGTCATCGCCAGCAGGCTCCGGGCCTGGTCGAGCGAGCAGGTGAGGGGCTTGTCGACATAGGTGGGCATGCCCCGGGCGATGGGCCCGATGGCCAGTTCGAGGTGGCGATGCCCGTTGATGTTCAGCACCATCACGCCGTCGACGTTGGCCAGCAACTCGTCAAGCGAGCCCACCTGGACCGCGCCGAGCTTGGTCGTGTCCTCGCGCCACTTGGCCACGTCCTGCGCCGAGCGGGCCGGTCCCTCGGGGTGCTGCCACTCGTGATGGCCCGGATCCCAGAAGTGCGTGACGCGGCACTTGGTCTTGCCGGCGTCATTGAGCTCCTTGATCCGCTGGGTGAAGACGGGCAGGTGGGACGAGTCGATTCCGATGGCGCCGATACGCATGCTTCGATTCCTGTCCTCGCGGGTGCTGAAGGGGTGTTCGTGGCCTCCATCGGGGCTCCGATGGGGCCCGCATGGTAGTTCCCGTGGGCCGCCGGCACGCGGGCCGCGCCTAGCGTCTGCGTCGATGCCTCCCGGCCCGCTTCGACTCTTCGTCTCGGTCAGGCCCGATCCCGCCGTGGCTTCGATCATGGCCGGATTGCTGCCCCCCGGCCTGCCGCCGTCGACCAGGCCGGTTCCGATCGCCCAGATTCACCTCACGCTGCAGTTCATCGGGGAGACCGCCCCCTCGCGCGTCGACGAGATCATCGAGTCGATCTCGGCCTCCTTGGCCGGCCTGCGTTCCCAGCGGCTTGTCCCGAGCGATCTGCGAGTGCTTCCGGAGCGAGGTCCCGCTCGCACGATCGCGCTCATCACCGCCTGGCCCGCCCCGATCGCCGAGGCCCGGCGTCGCCTGGCGATGCGACTTGCCAAGCGACCGGGCAAGGAGCGGGCCGAGGCGTTCCTGCCGCACCTCACGCTGGCGCGCGTCCCGCCGGGGTGGACCCCGGACCGGAGAAGTTGGCCCGTTTCGCTGGCTCCGTTCGACGTCGTCGAGGTCGAGTTGGTTCGGAGCGTGCTGGCGCCCGGCGGCGCGGTGCATCAGGTCGTGGCGAGCTTTCCGCTCCCGCCGGGGTGAGGGGCTCACGCCTTGGGAGCCGCGGGCCTGACCTTTCGGGGCAGGGCCGGCGCGTCGGTTTCGATGGTCACCGCGCGGAAAATGCTCACGAAGTCCGCCAGCGGCACCTTGAAGCGTCCGGCCTTGGTCGGGTAGCCCCGCTCGGGCCCGGGCGATCCCTTGGGCGTGAAGGAGTTGCCGTGGGGGTTCCAGACCTCCACCGTGTCGGCGGTCTCGTCGAAGGCGAGCACCGCGTAGGCGTGCTTGCCGTTGATGCCCGGCGGCAGCGTGAGGCCCTTGTCGGTTGAATCGGTGCCCGCGCCGACCAGCCGCCGCTCGCGGAAGGCCTCGGCAAGGCGACGCCGGATGTCGTCGACGATCGCGTCGATCGGCTCGCCTTGCTCGCGAGCCTTGTCCACGCGGGCCCGCATCGTCGTGGTTCGGGCGACTCGACCCGTGAGCGCGGCGATCGTCGCGTTGATCGATCCGCCCCGCGCGATGGCGTCGCTGGGTTCGAGCGTCCGTTGATCGGCGGGTCGCTTCTCGTTGCGGATGCTGCCGTAGGCCTGCTCGATGAGGGCGATCCACACGCCCTCGTCGCCCGTCGACGACGTCAGGCCGATCTGCGCGTCCGTGAGGGGCGGCACGATCACGGCGTGGCTGTCGCCCAGCGTGACCAGATGCCCGCCGCGATAGGGGCGGATCATGTCGCGCACCGACTGCGGATCGCGGTGCGCCATGGCGCCCACGGCGGCCACGAGGAAGCAGTCGCCCAGCGAGCCCTGCCGAAGGCGGTCGATGTCGGGCGTCTCGTCGAGGAAGACCTCCCGCTTGGCCGCGCTGATGCGTTTGTGCGCCCGCGAGAACCTGCTTCGCAGGGCCGCGACCGTGCCGGCGTCGTCGAGCTTGCGTCGGGAGGAGGTCGCCGCGTCGCGATCCTCGTCGACCGAACGATCGTCGCGTGAGGTTCGGGCCTCGGGCACGGGCGAAGCCGCGGCGTCAGCCGACGGCGCGGCCCCGGGGCCGGCGGCGGGTTCGAAGAGCGAGCGGTGGAGCGGCGCGGGTTCGATGCGGCCCGATCGCATGGCGAGTTTCATCGCCGCGAGGGCGGCGGCCGCCTCGCCTGCATGCGTCGGGTCGACGACCAGGCGATCGATCTCCGCGGCCTCCAGCACATCGTCGCCGTCGAGGTCCCACGCGTCGAACCTGGCCGACACGACCTGCTCGAGCGTCGGGGAACGTGCGGCAGGCGACGCCCCGGCGGACACAAGGCCCGCCCAGCACGCAGCCACCAACGTCACGCGCGTGATCATCACTTCGAGGGTACGCGCCCGCGCTTGGAGTCGGCCGGACCCACTTCGTCGGGCACGTAGGCCTTGAGCAGTTCCATCCGCTGGATGCGAAGTTGATTCACCCGCACCTTGAGGTCGTGCAGCGTCGTCGCGTAGCGGACTTCGTCGGCCGCCACGCGAAGGATCGCGACCACGCAGATGGCCGCGACGACGCCCAGCACCATCAACTCGGAGGGGGAGAAGGGCACGTTCCAAGATCGGCCCTCGAACCGCGCGGGTTCAGTCCCGGTAGAATCCCCGCCTCCGGGCCTCCATTCCCGGACCGGCAGCCGCGCAGGGATCGATTCGAGGCCGACGTTTCATGCCATATCCGCATCCGTTGCACCCGACCCGCCACGTCGCCCTCCCCGGAGGCGGGGATGGTCTCCGGTCGGTCCCTTGGGCCCTGACGATCCTCGCGACGCTGCTGGCCGTCGCACAGGCGGCGACGCCCGCGCTCGCGAGGCAGGCGGCGACCACCAGCACTCGTTCGGCCGGCGAAGTGCTCATCGAGGTTGATCGATTCGGCGCCGGCAACCAGGCGCGGCCCGGCGACTGGTGCGGACTCCTGCTCCGCCTGACCGACACGGCCGCGTCGCAGCGAGAACTGCTCGTCCGGGTGCACACCGTCGACGCCGACGGCGATCAACCGCTCTATCAAACCGGCCTGACCTCGAACCCGGGGCTGGCCCAGCCGGTCTGGCTCTATGCGAGGCTGCCCTTCACGGGCAATGTCGATTCGGGCGAGGTCGCGGTGACGGTTCACGAGGCGGTGGAGGCGGGCGATCTGGGCGAAGCCGGCGCGGTCGGCTATCGCGCGGGCCGCATGCTTGCCTCCGCGACCGTGACGCCCAAGGCGGGGTCGGTCGTGCCGCCGACCGTCGGGATGATCGGCGTCGTGGGTCCGCGTCCGCTGGGGCTGCAGCAATACGGCGATCGCGTCGGGCCGAGCAGTCCGTGGCATCCGCTCGCCAACGAGTCGACGCAGATCGTGACGGGGCTCACCCCCGAGGACCTGCCCGATCGCTGGATGGGCCTTGCCGGCTTCGACGCGGTCGTCTGGGCCGACGGCGATCCGGCGAAGGTGCGGGGCGATCGCGCCCGCGCCTTGCGCGACTACGTGACGCGCGGCGGGCACCTCGTGATCATCCTTCCGGCAGTCGGACAGACATGGACCAACGCCTCGAGCAATGAACTCATCGACATCATGCCCTCGGTGTCGGTGGCGTCGCGGGAGCGGGTTGCCTTCGAGTCCTTCCGGCCGCTGCTGACCTCGTGGAACTCGCCATCGTTTCCGAGCACGGCCACGGTGCAGCAGTTCACCTGGCGGCCCGACTCGCTTGCGTCGGAGGCCTCGTGCGTGCTCGCGGGTCCCGACGGCGGCTGCGTCGTCACGAGGCGAGAGGTGGGGGCGGGGTGCGTCACGCTCGTGGGACTCGACCTCAATCAGACCGCGCTGTCGCAGTTCCGGATGATCGACGCGGAGGTCTTCTGGCACCGCGTGCTGGGGCGAAGGGGCACGCTGATCGAGCCGCAGGCCGAGCAGGACGCCGACGGATCATCGCCCGTTCGCGTCGTTCCCGGCGCGAGCCGTCGCGTCGTCGCGTACGACGCGATGATCGATTCGTCGATCGGCAAGTCGGGGAGTTCCGCCACCGGCGTGCTCGTGGGCTTCGTCGTCTTCGCCGTCTACTGGGCCGTGGCCGGGCCTGTCGGCTTCGCCCTGCTGCGAAGGCGGGCGATGTCGCACCATGCGTGGGTCGCCTTCATCGGCTCTTCGATCGCGTTCACCGTGCTCGCGTGGGGCGGGGCGACAATCCTTCGCCCCAAGGCCACCGAGGCGACGCACCTCACGCTGCTCGACCACGTCTTCGGGCAACCCGTCCAGCGGGCCCGAACGTGGGCCAGCGTGCTCCTGCCCTGGTACGGTTCGGCCACGCTTGGCGTGGGTGACGCCGCCGAACTCAGGGATCGCTCCGCCGCCCGACGCAGTCTCAACAGCATCGTCGCGTGGGAGGCCTCCAAGGTCTCGGCGTCGGGTTTCGGCGGCTTTCCCGACGCCCGCGGGTACGCCGTCGACGCCCGCCTTCCCGACCTCATCACCGTCCCGACTCGACAGACCGTCAAGCAGGTGGAGGTGCAGTGGTCCGGCGGCCCGAGATGGGAGATGCCCATGCCCCTGCCCGAGGAGGGCAAGGAAGGGATGGGCGTGCTCCGCCTCGACGACACCGGCTGGTTCGAACTCGACGAGACCAAGCAGACCCCGCTGGTGACGGGTTCGCTGGTTCACAAGTTTCCCGGACCCATGACCGGCGTCACCGTCATCGTGGTGCGGCGGCAGCAGCCGCTCCCCGCCGCTCGACCCCGGACGGCCGGTTCGCCCACGCCGGCCCCGTTGCCGTGCGAGGCCGAGGCCTTCGTCTTCAACGAACCTTGGGAGCCCGGCAAGCCCCTCTCGCTCGACGTGGTGACTCGCCCGAGGTCCCGCCTCGAGCAGCGCAAGGCGTCGCTCGAGCAGTATCTGTCGTCGCTGGTGCCTTCGCCGGGATTCGGCGCGATGATCGACGACCTCGAGGCCTCGCGTCTGCGGACCCCGGCGGCGTTGGCGGGCCTTGCGCTCTTCCCGCTGCTTCCGACGCCCGGCCAGACCGACGATGTCGCCGCGCCCTCGCCCGCCGTGCCTCAGCGGAGCTCCACCCACGGCTTCGACCTGGGGCGGTGGTTCACGCGACCGTGCATCATCATCCTCGGGATGGTGGGGGAGAACGTGCCGCAGCCGGCGCCCGTGCCGCTGGTGGTCGACGGCGAGCATCTCGAGACCTCCGGGCTCACCTGCGTCCGCTGGATCTACCCCCTGCCCGACAATCCGCCGCGATTCCCCGCGTCCAGGAACGCGGAGGGGCGCGACGCGCCCTGACCCGTTCGATCGTTCCCTTCGGCTTTCTCGCTCCAAGGATTCCGCCCGTGCCGATGATCGAGACCATCAACCTCACCAAGCGCTACGGCGAACTCGTCGCGCTCAACAACCTCAACCTCACCATCAACGAGGGCGACTGCTTCGGCTTCATCGGCCCCAACGGCGCGGGCAAGACCACGACCATCAAGATCCTCGCGACGCTCCTCAAGCCCAGCAGCGGCCAGGCCAACATCGCCGGGCTCACCGTCGGATACCAGAACCGACAGATCCGACCGCTCATCGGCTACGTGCCCGACTTCATGGGCGCGTACGAGGACATGGTCGTCACCGAGTACCTCGAGTTCTTCGCCGCCGCCTACGACATCCACGGGGCGCAGCGTCGCAAGGTCGTCAACGACGTGCTCGAGCTGACCGACCTGGGCTACAAGTCCACCGCCGAGGTCAACTCCCTGTCCCGAGGCATGCAGCAGCGGCTCGCCGTGGCCCGCGTGCTCCTGCACGACCCTCGCGTCCTGCTCATGGACGAACCCGCCAGCGGCCTCGACCCCCGCGCCCGCATCGAGATGCGAGAGCTCCTCAAGGAGCTCCGACGCATGGGCAAGACCATCCTCATCTCCAGCCACATCCTCCCCGAACTCGCCGAACTCTGCAACGTCGTGGGCATCATCGAACGCGGGAGCCTGCTCTTCAACGGCACGGTCGAGGAGGCGCTCAAGCGTGCCAAGGTGGGCTACGTGCTGCACGTGGGCGTCGTGGATCGAATCGAGGAGGCGGCCAAGGTGGTGGCGAAGATGCACGGCGTGCGGAAGGTCGCCGTCGCGGGCGAGGATCGTCCCGACGGCAAGGCCGGACGCGTGCTCCACGTCACGTACGACGACGCCGCCGGCTCGACCGCCGCCGACATCCCCACCGTGCTCGTCAACAACGGTTTCCGCGTGACCAAGTTCACCGAAGAGCCCGTGAACCTCGAAACGGCGTTCATGCGGCTCACCAAGGGCCTCGTGCAGTAAGGGACCCGTGCAGCAGGTCTCCCGGCTTCGGAGCATCCATCCATGCACTCGCGATTCCATCGTCTCGGCGCGGTCGCCTTCGGCCTGATCGCGTTCCTCGGGTTCGCGGTCGTCGGCAGCGTGCGGACGCCCGCCTCGATCGCCGCCCCGGCGGCGAAGGTGCCCTTCGACGCCTCACGGTGCGTCGTGATCGGCGCAAGCGTCTCGGCGGGATGCGAGGCCTCGCTGCCGGGCTTTCGTCCCGCGGGCCTTCGCGACCTCGTGGGGCATTGCAACTTCGCCGGCGTGCTCGGTGCGGTCGGCTCGGGCACGCCCGCGAAGGGCGACGGTGATTCGCTCTTCTTCATGAGCCCCGCATCGGCGGCCGCCGAGCAACTGCAGATGGCCCGGGCGTCCAATCCGTCGATTCTCTTCGCCGTCGACTTCCTCTTCTGGCACGCGTACGGCGACCGCATCGACGCCGCCGGTCGACGCGAGCGGCTCCGCAAGGGCCTGGCCGAACTCGCCACGTTCACCTGCCCGGTGGTGATCGGCGACATTCCCGACATGTCGCACACGATCCTGATCTCCAAGGCCCAGTTCCCGGGCAAGGAGGCCATCGAGGCGATGAACGTCGAGATCGGCGCGTGGGCCGCCGCGAGACCCAACGTGGTGGTCGTCCCGCTGTTCGAGATCGTCGGCAAGGCGATCCGCGAGCAGCCGGTGACGATCGGCGGCCGAGACTATTCGGGCCCCGATGCGCGTGCGCTCTTGACCTTCAGCGGCCTGCACGTGACGCCGGCGGGCTTGATCGCGCTCGCCCACGAATGTCTTGGTCGACTCGCCGAGCGGCGGCTGCTGCCTCCGAATGTCGCGTGGGACAAGGAAGTCGAGGCCATCACCGGACGCCTCGTGCAGGCGCACAGGGAGACCGTCCGTCGCCGATCCTCGCCCGCCGCCGTGCCGGGTGGGCGAACCGTCAGGCCCTGAACGGCCCGAGGCCGACCTCGCTGCGGCGAGCGCGCGAAACTCGAAGACGTGCCGGCCGCATGCGCAGTGGCCGCCGCGAGGGCCGTCGCGGCTCCCCCGTGCCCGGCGTCGCCGCTGTGCGCGCCTGACGACCACGTCGACGACCACGTCGACGGCGGCGTCGACGTCGGCGATCTCGGGCTGTTCATGGAGTCGTGGGAGTCGGGCGGGTGCTGAGGCGCCGGGGTCGGGCCCGCGGCCGAGCCGTCGACCGAGGGGAGGTCACTGGCAGTCGGGCGTCTCCCAGCCGCCTCCGAGCGCCTTGTACACGGCGATGAGACTCCGCGTCACGCCGATCTCGCTTTGCACGTGCTGGTCCTTGAGGTCGTAGAGGGCACGCTGGGTCTCCAGCACGTCGAGGAAGTCGCCGATCCCGCTGCGGTAGCGGTCGGTCGCCAACTGCAGCGCCCGCGACGAGGCCTCCGCCCCTTCGCCCAACGCTCGGCGACGCGCCTGTTCCTGGATGAACTGCGTCAGGCCGTTCTCGACTTCCTCGAACGCCGTCAGCACCGTGCGCTCGTAGGCCGCCAACGCCTGCTCCTCGCGAGCGCTCGCCGCCTCGATGCGGTTGCGGACGCGGCCTGCATCGAAGAGGTTCCACCGCACCGCGGGTCCGATGCTCCAGAAGCGGCTGTTCATGTCGGGCAGCGCATCGAGTTCGCCGCTCTGGAAGCCGAAGCTGCCCGTGAGCGAGAAACGCGGGAAGAGATCGGCGGTCGCCACGCCGATGCGGGCGGTCGCCGCGGCGATGTCGAGCTCGGCCCGGCGGATGTCCGGACGTCGACGAAGCAGATCGGAGGGAAGCCCCACCGGCAGTTCCGCCGGCGGGACGGGGATCGCGGCCGTCGTGGCCAGTTCCGCGAGCAGCGATCCCGGTTCCTGCCCGAGCAGCACGGCGAGCCGGTACGCAGCCGCCCGCTCGCCCACCCGCAGGGGCGGGAGTTGCGACTGGCGGCTCGCGAGTTGCGCCGCGGCTTGCTCGACCTGCAGTTGCGACGAGATGCCGGCCTGGCTGAGCGACCTGGTGAGTTCGAGCGTCTCTCGCTGGGCCTGGACGGTGCGGCCGTTGAGGTCGATCCGCTGCTGAAAGCCCCGCAGTTCGGCGTAGTTGCGGGCCACCTCGGCCACGAGCGTGACGAGCGCGTCGCGTCGCGACTCCTCGGCGGCGGCAAGGTCGGCGTCCGCCGCCTCGACGGCGCGACGAACCCCGCCGAAGACGTCGATCTCCCAGCTCGCGTCGAGCCCGACCTCGAAGAGGTTCTGCGGGTCGCTGGGGGCGGGGAAGCCTCGCCCGGAGTTCTCGCTGTCGCGAAGACGCGTGGCGCTGCCCTTGGCGTCCACCGTGGGAAGGCGGGCGGCCGCCTCGATGCCCCGAAGGGCGCGGGCCTCTCGCACGCGTGCGGCGGCGATGCGAAGATCCTGATTGCCCGCGACGGCCCGGGCGATCAGCGAATCGAGCGTCGGGTCGCGAAAGACCGTCCACCATGCGGCCATCGTCGCCGGCGAGGTCGCGACGGGCTTGAGTTCGGGCGCCGCCCCGTCGACGTCCGAGCCCGCCAGCGATGCGAAGGAGTCGTTCTTGACGGGCGAGGGTGGCGCCTTGCGATCGGGCCCGACGGTGCAGCCGCCCACGAGGATCGAGGCGGCGACGAGGGCGGCGGGCGTGGGGTGCGTGAATCGTGTCATGGGGAGACGTGCTTTCGTCGGTCGTCGGAAGTGGCGAGGGCCGGGAGCGTCAGGAGCGTGGAGTCGTCGCGTCGTCCGCGGCGGCAGGAGCAGCTTCGGACGCCGGGGCGGCGGGGGAGTCGTCGATGTACACGTCCACCTGCTGGCCGACGAACACCGGCAGCTCGCCGGGCTCGAAGGCGTAGATCGCCTGGAGCACGCGCGTGTCGACGCGTTCCTGGCTGTCGCCGGTGAGACTGCGCTTGGGCAGGACATAGGGCTCGAAGCGGACGAATCGCAGCGGGAAGGTGATGTCCTTGTTGCCCTTCACGAAGGCGGTGGCGGGAGCGCCCGGCTTGACGCGCCACGCCTCGTGCTCGTCGATGTCGGTGCGCACGTGCAGCGGGCTGACGGTGCCGACCATCATGAGGGGCTGAAGGGTCGCGCCCGCGGGGGCGAACTCGCCCTCGCGGATGTTGACCTGCAGCACGCGGCCTTCCACGGGCGACACCACGAGCCGCCGCTTGAGCTCGATGCGCGCCTGCTCCACCGCCGCCCGGGCCTGTGCGGCCTCGCTCTCGGCGACGGCGATGTCGGGCGCCCAGGTGCCCGCCTCCAGCAGGCGAAGGTCGGCCTGCGCGGCCCGGAACCTCGCCTCGGCGGCCTGCACGGCGAAGCGTCGGCGGGAGAGATCGTCGGCGCTCACGGCGCGAGGATCGGTCACCTGCTCGAACTTGGCGAGCTGCGCCCGCATGTCGCTGAGGTCGGCCTCGGCCAAGGCGACCCTCGCCTCGGCCGGGGGAATCTGCTCGGGCCTCGTGCCCGATCGAAGGCGAGCCACCTTCTGCTCCGCCACGGCGGCGGCGGCCTCGCGAACGCTCAACTCGGCGCGCTGGGGCGAGTCCTCCAGCTGGAAGAGGGGCGAGCCGACCAGAATGGCGCGGCCGGGGGTCACGAACACCTTGGTGACCAGGGCGCCCACCGGCGAGCCGACGCCGATGTTCTGCGAACTGGCCTCGATCAGACCCGCGCCCGCCACGAATGTCGCGTAGGGAGAGCGGGGGGGCTGGATGACCGGTGGCTGGGGAATGGGCGGCTTGGCGCCCTGCACCACCGTGTACGCGGCCATCGCCATGCCGGCGATGGCCAGAAGGGGCACGAAAAAGGTCCTGATCATCATCGTCCTGCTCCCGTCGCCGCGCCGTGGGCCGCCACCTTGTGGCCGCTGCCCGCGGTGATCCGCATGATGTGTCCGTCGTCCATCTCCGCGATGCGATCCGCGAACTCGAAGATGCGCTGATCGTGCGTCACCACCACCAGCGACAGTTCGTGCGCCGAGGCCACCTGCCGCAGCAGTTCCATCACCTTCTGCCCGGTCACGTGGTCGAGCGCGCTCGTCGGCTCGTCGCACACCAGCAGCCGCGGCTGGTGCACGAGCGCGCGGGCGATGGCCACGCGCTGTTGCTGCCCGCCCGAGAGGCGGCTGGGGATGTCGTTGACCCGCTCGCCCAGGCCGACCTGCGCGAGCATGTCCTTGGCGGCCTTCATCGCGGCGGTCCGCGGCGAGCCGTTGATGAGCATCGGCACCGAGACGTTTTCGGCGATGGTGAGCGTGGGGATGAGGTTGAAGGCCTGAAAGACGAAGCCGACGTTGCGGCCCCGGAAGGTCGTCTTGGCGTCCGAGCGCATGCGGGCGTAGTCCTCGCCCAGCACGGTGCACTCGCCGCCGTCGCGATCGAGCACGCCGGCGATGACGGAGATGAGCGTGGTCTTGCCGCAGCCCGAGGGGCCCACCAGCATGAGCAGTTCGCCCGAGTGCACGTCGATGTCGACGCCCCGCAGGGCCTTGACGGCCGAGTTGCCCGTCCCGTAGGTCTTGGTGACGGCGCGACAGCGGACGGCGATCTCGCGGCCGGGCGATGCGGCTGTCGGGACGGCGGGGACGTTGGTCGAGGCGGAGGTCATGGATCGGGTCATCCCTTGAAGACGATGGCGGGCTCGAGTTTCATCACCTTGCGGATGCTGAGCATCGCGGCGAGCATGCAGATCACCACCACCGCGCAGAAGGCCACGAAGAGCAGTTGCCAGGTCATGCGGAAGGCCAGGGGCGTGCCGGACATGGAGTGGCCGAACCACGCGGCCGCCCCGATGCCGAGTCCGTAGCCCACCACGGCGACGCTGACCGCCTGCAGCAGGATCATCCGCAGCAGGGTGCGATCGGAGGTGCCCATGGCCTTGAGCGTCCCGAGGAACCGCAGGTTGTCGAGCGTGAAGGAGAAGAACATGAAGCCGGTGATGAGCGCGCCGATCACGAAGCCCAGGCTCACCGCCATCCCGAAGTTGATCGGGATGCCCGTGTTGTTCACGAAGTGCATCACCGTCTTCCACTTGAACTGGTCGCGCGTGTAGGCCGCCAGGCCCGTCGATTCGCTGATGCGCTCGCACAACGCGTCGTGGTCCTCGCCCTCCGCCGCGTTCACGAGGATGAACGTGAGCTGCTTGCGTTCGCGGGGCGCGAACTGCGTCGCGCGGCTGAAGGTCGTGTAGATGGTCGGCTGGCTCTGGAACGAGCGGGTGTTGAGCGAGATGCCCACCACCACGCCCCGCCGGTCGTTGAGCTCCATCGTGTCGCCCACCTTGAGGGGCACGGGCGAGCCGCCCGGCGTCGTCGGCTTGCGGGCCAGTCGCGTCGACGCGCCCACCGCGTCGACGATCACGGCGTCGGCGCGACGCAGGTCCTCGACCTTTCCCTCCAGCATCGCCGGCGGCCCGCCCGTGAGCGTCGCGTCGTCGAGGCCGATCACGTTGCAGTTCTGGAACTCGCCGTTGTCGAGCCGCACCCGCAGCAGGCCCTTGTACAGGGGCGCGGCGAAGGCCACCCCCGGCACCCCGCGGACGCGATTGAGCGCGGTGGCCTGCATGGGCTTGGTGTCGTCGATGAACTGCACCTTGGGGTCCATGACCCAGATGTCGGGCCCGCCCGCGTCCGTGATGGCCGCGAACGTGCGCGACATCAGCCCGACGAAAATCGACCCCTGCTGCGTGATGACCATCGAGGCCAGCATGACGCCCAGCACGATCCCCGCGTACTTCGCGCGGTCGTTGAGCAGCATCTTGAGGGCCAGCAGGTTCATCGGCGACGCCCCCCGTGCGACCCGGCCCCGACGCGAGGCGTCGTCGCGCCGCGACGGGCCGTCCCGTCGATGGCCGCCAGCGAGAAGGCGGCGATGTGATCCGCCAAGTCCGAGGCGGTGGTGCCCGCCGCGGGCTGGGTTCCGAGAAGTCGCAGCACCGGCATGCAGTGACGGTAGACCATGCACTGGCCGATCACGCCGTGGCACGCGAGCTTCACCCGCTCGCTCCGGGTCGATCGCTCGCCCAGCAGGTCGGCCACCGCCCTCGCCAGGACGCCGAAGGCGGGGCGGATCATCTCGTCCACCACGGTGTCAAGCGCGTCGGTGGGATCCACCATCTCTCGCGCCATCAGCTTGGCGTGCCAGGCCGGGCGGCCCTCCCCGAGCATGCGGCGCATCAACGCGTGCACGAAGTGACGCAACCGCTCGCGAGCGTCGCTCCCCGCCGGGGCCTCCACCGGGTGCAGGTCGCGGGCCGCCGCCATCGAATACCGCAGCGACGCGAGGTAGAGCCCTCGCTTGTCCCCGAAGTGATAGTTGACCGCCGCCAGATTGACCCCCGCCGCGGCGCAGATGTCCCGCACCGTCGCATCCCTGAAGCCCTGATCCGCGAAGACCTCTCCCGCCGCCTCCACCAGGCGAAGCCGCGTCCCGGCCTCGTCGCCCGGGGCGTCGGCGGTCGGGATGGCGCGAAGGGCTCTCACCATGGACGCGGAAGCCTGAAAGGGAGCGAGGAAGCGTGAAAGGCCGGGACGCGGCAAGGACCGCGGCGGAGAAGATTCAAACAACTGTTTCATACGCACGTTTGAAAGTCAAGGTCGGGTCGGACCGGCCGCGGTCGCTACGCTTCCGCCGGACATGGCCAAGCACCACCAATACCTCACCGGGCACCAGAAGGGCATCGTCAGCCGCTTCTACGCCAATCAGGACGCCCGCGTCATCGTCAAGCTGCAGGAGCTCGCCTCCGACCTCTTCCTGACCCCCGCGGGCGACGCCGCCGCCAAGAAGTGGGCGACGGTCGAGAAGGAGCTCGCCAAGACCAACGCCCCCGCGGCGGAGGTCGCCAAGGTGCTCGCCGCCCGCGACGCCAAGGCCTTGGCGTCGCTGCTCGCCCGTCCCGGCCTCTCCGCCGAGCGCAAGGGGCCCGAACGTCCCGCCTCCGACCGCGACGACGTCTGACCGACTTCCCTCCGACAGTCCTCCCATGACCGGCAGGCCCTTCGAGGTCGTCTCCCCCTTCAGTCCCACGGGCGATCAGCCCGCGGCGATCGAGCAGCTCGTCTCCGGCCTGGGCGCGGGGCGTCCCGCCGTGTGCCTCCTGGGCGCCACCGGCACCGGCAAGACCTTCACCATGGCCCACGTGATCGCGCGGCTGCAGAAGCCCGCGCTGATCCTCAGCCACAACAAGACGCTCGCCGCCCAGCTCTACGAGGAGCTCCGCGAGTTCCTGCCGCACAACTCGGTCAACTACTTCGTCAGCTACTACGACTACTACCAGCCCGAGGCCTACATCCCCCAGCGCGACATCTACATCGAGAAGGACTCGTCGCGCAACGACGATCTCGACCAGTTGCGGCTGGCGGCCACCAGCAACATCCTCTCCCGCCGCGACACCGTCGTCGTCGCCAGCGTCTCGTGCATCTTCGGCCTGGGCTCCCCGCTCGCCTACGGCAGCAAGGTGCTCACCATCACCAAAGGCGGGCTGGTCGATCGTCGCGGCTTCCTGCTGGCCCTCAACGCCATGCAGTACCAGCGCTCCGAGCTCGAGTGGAAGCGGGGCCAGTTCCGCGTGCGCGGCGACGCCATCGACATCTGGCCCGCGTACGAGAAGTTCGCCGTCCACGTCGAGCTCTTCGGCTCCGAGGTCGAGCGCATCGAGCTCATCAACCCCGTCAGCGGCGAGGTGCTCGCCGAGGAACGCCAGTTCTTCCTCTTCCCGGCCGTCCACTACGTCATGCCCGAGGAGCAGATGCAGGACGCCCTCGCGGGCATCCGCGCCGAACTCGACGCCCGCGTGCTCGAACTCCGCTCGCAGGGCAAGCTCCTCGAGGCCCAGCGGCTCATCTCTCGCACCAAGTTCGACCTCGAGCTCCTCGAGGAGACGGGCATCTGTCCCGGCATCGAGAACTACTCGCGCTTCATGGACGGCCGCGCCCCCGGCGAGCGCCCCTACACGCTGATGGACTACTTCGACTTCGCGCCGCCGCGAGACGGCTCGCCCGCGGCCAACCTCCCCGCCCCGGGCGCGACGCCCTCCGATCCCGCCCTGCGACGCCCCAACTTTCGAGATTGGCTCCTGGTCATCGACGAGTCCCACGTGACCCTCCCGCAGGTGCGGGCCATGTTCAACGGCGATCGCGCCCGCAAGACCGTGCTCGTCGAGCACGGCTTCCGCCTCCCCAGTGCGCTCGACAATCGCCCCCTGCGATTCGAGGAGTTCGAGGCCATCGTGCCCCAACTCATGTTCGTGAGCGCCACCCCCGGGCCCTACGAGCTCGACAAGGTCCGGGGCGAGGTCGCCGAACAGGTCATTCGTCCCACCGGCCTGCTCGACCCCGTCATCGAGATCCGTCCCACCAAGGGGCAGGTCCCCGACCTCGTGGAACGCTGCCACGAACGCGTCAAGCGAGGCGATCGCGTGCTCGTCACCGCCCTCACCAAGCGACTCTGCGAGGACCTCGCCTCGTACATGGCCGAAAAGGGCTTGCGCGTCCGCTACCTCCACAGCGACATCGAGACCCTCGACCGCATCGAGATCCTCACCGACCTTCGGCTGGGCAACTTCGACGTGCTCGTGGGCGTCAACCTCTTGCGGGAAGGTCTCGACCTTCCCGAGGTGTCGCTCGTGGCCATCCTCGACGCCGACAAGGAGGGCTTCCTCCGCTCGCCCACCAGCCTCATCCAGTTGATGGGACGCGCCGCCCGCAACGCCGACGGCATGGTCGTCATGTACGCCGATGCGATGACGCCCGCCATGCAGGGCGCCATCGGCGAGACCGAGCGACGCCGCGCCAAGCAGGAGGCGTACAACAAGGAGCACGGCATCACGCCGCAGACCATCCGCAAGGCCATCCGTCGCGGGCTCGAGGTCGAGCTTCGCGCCCGCAAGACCGCGCGAGACGCCGTCGCCGCCGACGAGCCCGACTTCGAGATCGACGAACTCGTCGCCACGCTCGAGCAGGAGATGCTCGAGGCGGCCCAGGCGATGGAGTTCGAAAAGGCCGCCGCGCTCCGCGACGGCATCGTCAAGCTCAAGAACCGCCGCGCCCAGGCCATCGCCTCCGGCGGCTCCACCAAGGCCAAGCGCTCCGACATCGAAGGGGCCAAGGCCGGCGCCAAGGGGCGAGGTCCCAAGGGACGCCCGGGGGCGCCCGGCACCCGCGGCGGCAAGCGTCGCTGAGCATCGTCGCCCGCCGCTTGCCTCATATCCTCCGTCGATGTTCGAGGACCTCAATCCGCGCCACGTGATGGTTCGACGCCTGGGCTACTACGCCCTCGGGCTTGCCATCGGTCTCATGGCGCTGGGTTTCATCCAGATGGGTCGCAAGGCCCAACTGGAGCAGCAAGCCGCCAGGTTCAAGGCCGAGCAGGCCGAACTGGCCGAGCGGGCCCGGCGCGAGGCGCCGATGCGAGGACTGCCGACGCCCCCGTGAGAGCGTCGCCCTTCATCGCTTCTTGGGGGCGAGCCTTCGCGACAGCACCATGAGCACGGTGCACGTCGCGAGCATCAGGGCGCCATTGGCCTGGTGAAGCGTGCGGAGCACGGCGATGCCCGGCGAATCGGTGCGGATGTCGGGGCGGGAGAAGCCGAAGACGGCCCATCCCAGCGCGAACTGGAAGAGCACCACGCCCACCAGGAGCGAGCCGGCGGTCGCGATGCGGCGCTTGAGCGCGCCCGAGGGGTCCCATCCCTCACGCACGTTCTCCCGCTGGCGGATGGCCATGAAGCCCGCCAACGCCGCGAGCACCACCACCAGCAGCGAGAAGCCGATGTGCGACCAGAGGGCGTGCGAACTCTGCAGGTGACGGTACATCGCCCCGAAGATCATCTGGATGATCGTCGAGTGCATCGCCGCCGCCGCGAAGATGCGGAGACGCCTGGCCGCCGGCGCGTCGGGATCGGCCGAGGCCTCGCGCCACACGGGCGTCGAGGCCGTCCAGAAGGCCACGAGGGCGGCGAAGATCAACTGGGCGCCGATGCCGTGGAACATCGAGTTCCAGCGATTGTCGAGCGACGGGTCGACGTGTCCCTGCTGGACGCGGATGCCGCCGACGATGCCCTGCGCCAGCACGGCGAGGAAGATGGCGGTCGCAAAGACCTTGAGGCCCGGTCCGCGGGGCGTTGCCCACGTCATGATCATCAGGGTCAGCGTCGCCAAGCCCAGGAACGCGCCGAAGAGCCGGTGCGAGTGCTCGAGGAAGACGTCCGTGGGGGCCGTGCCCAGCGGATAGAGGAACATGTTCATCCCGTAGGTGGCGGGCCAGTCGGGCACGGCCATGCCCGAGTTGGTGCTCGTCACCAGCCCGCCCACGAAGAGCAGCGGGGCGGCGATGCACACCACCGCCAAGGCGAGGCACGAACGCCAATCACGCGCCCGCCTCGACGTCGGCAGCAGCAGATGGCCCACGGTCGCGCCGATGCCTCCGATGGCGGTGCCCAGCAGCAGGAAGGCCCCGGCGATGAGCAGCCCTGAAGGCCGCGTATCCGTCGACTCGGCCCCGAGCTTGGCTCCAAGCAGCAGCAATCCGATGAGCGCCGTCACCAGGCCCGACTGAGAGCCCAGACGAGCCGCGATCGCGACCGACCCGGCCTCCCGGCCCACCCAGAGCATCGCGGCGGCCCACGCGCCGATCGTGATCGATGTTTGTACGGGTGCCGCCAGCCCCACCCACGGCAGATGGGTCATGAACCACGTCGTCCAGACCACCATGGCGCCCCAAAAACCCAAGGCGATGGAGGCGGCGAGCAGGGGGGGACGGAGCGAGTCGGGGGCAGAGGTGGGGGAGGCGTGGGTCATGTCCACAATCCGTTGAGGGTCATTCGAGCCGCGTCAATGTGTTGAGACTCAGTCTCATCTTCCTCGGCCAGTGCGCTCGGGACTTGACAGGATAGCGCGGCAGAGGTGAAATTGCGGTTTGACAGGAAAGGTTTCGGTTTTCCGGCATGGTGCCTGCGTGTTCCCGGGCGTTGGGAGAGTCTGCATCTTCCTTGTCCGGGCGTGAGTGTGTGGATGCACCCACCACGACGGCGGCACGTGTGCGGTTCGGTGCGGCTCATCGGTTCGTTCCAAACTGAAGGCGTCGAAGGGCGTTGCGTGAAGCAGTTCACGGCCCGACGCGCCGGTTGACAGGAGCGTGGCGTTGTCAGTCATCTTCCCGAAGTGGATCAACGTGCTTCCCACCCTTGCCGCCGTCGGCGGCCTGCTGGGCGCCACGAGCGTGGTGGGGGGCTTCTGGTACTACGCCACCCCGAAGTACTTCAAGGTCGGGTACATGCCCAAGCAGCCCGGCGCGGGGTTCAACCACCAGCTGCACGCGGGCCAGCTCGGGATGGACTGTCGCTACTGCCACACGAAGGTGGAGCAGTCGGCGGAGGCCAACATCCCCAACGTGGCGACGTGCTACGGCTGCCACGCCGACCAGCGTCTGGCGAAACTCGCGGTGGACGAGCAGCACAAGGTCAAGACGCAGTTCGTGCGCGACGCCTATGCCAAGAACGAGCCGATCGAATGGCGTCGCGTGCACAAGGTGCCCGATTACGTCCGCAACTTCCCGCACAACGTGCACGTGAACGCGGGCGTGAGCTGCTACTCGTGCCACGGCCAGATCACGGGCATGCCGGTGGTGTATCAGGTGCAGTCGCTCTCGATGAGCTGGTGCCTTGATTGCCACCGCGACCCGACGCCGCACCTGGTGCCCAAGAACATGGTGACCAAGCTTCAGTGGGTGGAGAACGAGTTGCGTCAGCGGGCCGAGAAGGGCGATCGCAACGAGACCAGCCCCGAGGCCAAGCGGCTGCTCGAGAGCATCCACTCGATGCCGCCGGCCAACTGCGGTGCGTGCCACTACTGATTCTCCGACCGTCGGATTCGTTCCGTTTCCCCGAAGTCTCGCGATTCGCCCCCAAGACACGCGGCAGGCCCCGACGCCGGGCCGGCCGGCACGAGAAGGGCGACATCACCTCAGGCGTCTTCCCTCACGCGAGTCGACCTTCCCATGTCCGATCAATGCCCATCGACGCTTCACGGTGAGAAGGCCAAGCCCGGCAAGGCCCAGCTCGAGTCGCTCCGTCGCCGCGTCGGCACCGTCAACGGCCTGCCCGTGTGGCGGAGCATCGACGAACTCGCCGACACGCCCGAGTTTCGCGAGCACCTCGAGAAGGAGTTCCCCCACGGCGCGCTCGAGATGCAGCGGGCCGTCGAGCGGGGCGGGGAGAGCCGTCGCGACTTCCTGAAGATCATGGGCGGGTCGCTGGCCTTGGCGGGCGTCGCGGCCATTCCGGGCTGTCGGCGCCCCGATCACAAGATTCTGCCCTATTCGCGAGAGGTGCCCGAGGACATCATCGTCGGCAAGCCCCTCTTTTACGCCACGAGCTTCCCGCGGCCCGACGGAGGCGCCGAGGGACTGCTGGTCGAGACGCACGAGGGGCGTCCGACCAAGATCGAGGGCAACCCGCTCCACCCGACGACCAACGGCAAGGCCTCCACGTGGGCCATCGCCAGCATCATGTCGCTCTACGACCCCGATCGCCTGAAGTTCCCCGTCTTCGCCAAGCCCGGCGAGGGACAGGTCGAGGCGACGTGGGACGACTTCCGCGCGTGGGCCGCGGATCACTTCAAGCAGCACGCCGGCGGCGGCGAGGGTCTGGCGTTCGTCGTCGGCAAGGCCTCCAGCCCCTCGCTGGAAGCCGCGAAGGCCTCGCTCATGCGGGCCTTCCCCAAGGCGACATGGTCGTGGCACGCCTCGACCGAACAGTGCGCCTCGGTCGAAGGCGCAGCGCTCGCCTTCGGCAAGCCCCTCCGCGAGACGCTGCGTCTCGACAAGAGCACCGTCAACGTCATCGTCTCGCTCGATCGCGACTTTCTCTACCACGAGTCGGAGGAGTTGGCCAACGCCCGCGGGTTCTCGCGGTCGCGACAGGTGATCAAGAGCGGCACCGGCGCCGACGCCGAGACGATGAGCCGCCTCTACGTGATCGAGGGCGGCTTCAGCATCACCGGCGGACAGGCCGACCACCGCCTGCCCGTCGCCCCCTCCCGCATCGGCGGCGTGGCGGTCGAGCTGGCCAAGCGGCTCATGGCCAAGGCGGCGCCCGCGCAGGCCAAGGCCCTTGCCGACGCCCTCGGCGCCGTCACGGTGCCTCCGGGCGAGGACTTCACGGCCGGTCGCGGCGCGGCGTTCCTTGACGCCGTGGCGGCGGATCTGCTCGATCCGGCCAACAAGGACAAGGGCCTGGTGCTCGTGGGTCAGGGCCAGCCCGCCTCGGTGCACGCGTTGGGATTCGCGATCAACGCCGCGTTGGGCAGTCTGGGCAAGGCCCAGGTCATGCGGCCCCTGACCGACGACGAGGCGACCAACGCCAACGCTCAGTTCTCGGCGCTTGCGGCCAAGGTCAAGGCCGGCGCGATCAAGACGCTCGTGTGCGTGAACGCCAACCCGGTCTACGACGCGGGCGCCGATTTCGCGGCCGATTTCGCCAAGATTCCTGCGACCATCACGCTCTCGGTGGGCCAGAGCGAGACCGCGGCCGCCTCGACGTGGTCGCTCAACGGGGCGCACTACCTCGAGGCCTGGGGCGACACTCGCGCCTCGGACGGCACCATCAGTCCCATGCAGCCGATGATCGCCCCCCTCTACGACCCGCCGGGCGCGAAGGCCGTCCTCAGCGACATCGAGTTCCTTGCGCTGATCGCCGGCGGCGACATGAACGCGAAGGTGGACGGCTACGAGATCGTCCGCGCCAACTGGAAGGCGGCCAAGCTTCCGGGAGACTTCGAGGCCACGTGGCGACGGTCGCTGCATGACGGCCTGGTGGCCGGCACGGCCCGCGCGGCCGAGGCCGTCGCGATCGACTGGGCGGGCGTGGCCCGCGCGGTGGCGACCCTTTCGTGCGGCCCGATTCCGACGCTCGAGTCGCTCGACGTCTCGTTCGTGATCGGCCACGTGCACGACGGACGGTTCGGCAACATCGCCTGGCTGCACGAACTGCCCGAGGTCGCCACGCGGACGGTGTGGGACAACCCCGTGCTCATGAGCCCGGCGACCGCCGAGGCGCTGGGCGCGGTGCCGGTCGGTTATTCCAAGTCCAACCCCTCGGGCATGTACACCACGCCGAAGTATCCCGAGGCCCAGATGGTCGACATCACGGTCGACGGCCGCACGGTGTCGATGCCGGCGTGGATCCTCCCGGGCATGGCCGACAACGTGCTGCAGGTGACGTTCGGTCACGGTCGCACCGCGTGCGGTCGCGTGGGCGACGGCGTGGGCGTGAACGTGGCATCGCTGCGTTCGGCCGCGGCGATCGCCTCGGGCGTGCGCGTGGCCTCGGGCGCGAAGGTCGCCAAGGGCAAGGGCACCTACGAGATCGCGAGCACGCAGAACCACTGGTCGATGGAGGGTCGCACCTCGATCGTCCGCGCGGTGGACCTGCCGGCGTGGAACCTGCACGGCAAGGAGACGCAGAAGGTCGTCGACAAGTTCTACGGCACGCAGGCCGAGCTCAACTTCGCGGAGCAGCTGGGCGAGAAGTCCCACATGCCCCCGACGCTGAGCATCTACGAGAACCCGTACAACGGGTCGGACGCCGGCGCCGCGGCGGGCTCGGTCTTCGCGACCGGCCAGCAGTGGGCCATGACCATCGACCAGACCCTGTGCACCGGGTGCGGCGCGTGCACCCTGGCGTGCCAGAGCGAGAACAACATCCCCGTGGTGGGCAAGAAGGAGGTCGCCAAGGGTCGCGAAATGACGTGGATCCGCGTCGACCGCTATTTCACCGGCGAGTTCGACCGGCCCGAGGCGATGTTCCATCAACCGGTGGCGTGCGTCCACTGCGAGAACGCCCCCTGCGAGGTCGTCTGCCCGGTCAACGCCACCGTGCACGGCACCGAGGGCATCAACTACATGACGTACAACCGGTGCATCGGCACCCGGTACTGCGCCAACAACTGCCCGTACAAGGTCCGCCGCTACAACTTCTTCGAGTACGGCAAGCTCGCCTTCAACGGCGATTACGTCGGCAAGGAGATGCTCGAGCAGGTCGTGCCCGAGCGGGGCGGGGTGAACGGCAGCAGCGTCCACAACAAGTTCAACATCAACCTGGTCCCGCCGCGGCTGCGCGACAAGATCTCGCAGATCGAGCAGATGCAGAAGAACCCCAACGTCACCGTCCGCATGCGCGGCGTGATGGAGAAGTGCTCCTACTGCATCCAGCGGATCAACGAGGCCCGAATCGAGAGCAAGCTTCAGAACCTCCCGGGCGTTCCCGAGGGCTTCTTCCAGGTCGCGTGCCAGCAGGCCTGCCCGAGCGAGGCCATCATCTTCGGCGACATGCTCGACACCAAGAGCCGCGTCCACGCCACCAAGGCGCACGCCCGCTCCTACGCCCTGCTCGGATATCTCAACACCCGGCCGCGCACCAGCCACATGGTCCGCGTGATGAACCCCAACCCCGCGCTGTGCGACGAGCATCGCAAGCACTCGTGGGAGCACCCGTTCCATCACGGCCACGATCATGACCACGACCACGGGCACGATCATGACCACGGGCACGACCATGGGTCGCACGGCGACCCCGCCAAGCCCCAGTCCCACTCCTTCTTCGATCGAGCCAAGCGTGCCGAGGATGCCGGCTACGCGATGAGTCTCCGAGTTCTCTGACGGACCCCTCCCTTCGCGGGCGACGGCGCCCGGCACGACGCTTCAGGATCCCGAGTTCACCATGACGACGATCCATCCAGACCAACTCACCGCCGAGCGACTCGCCGGCCGCGCCAAGCCAGCCGCGGGGGGCACGCCCCCGGCGCCGGGCACCGGCGACGGCACCCTGATCGACACGCCCGGCCGGCGCGCCGACCTCGTCCTCAACGGGCGGTCGTTCAAGGAACTCACCGACATCATCTGCGGCTATGCGGAGAATCCGCCGCCGCGATGGTGGCTGCCCCTGTTCGGCATGGCCTCGACCATCGCGGGCCTGGGCAGCGTCTTCATCGGCTACCTGGTGATCACGGGCATCGGCACGTGGGGTCTCAACAACCAGATCGACTGGGCCTGGGACATCACCAACTTCGTCTTCTGGATCGGCATCGGCCACGCCGGCACGCTGATCTCGGCGATCCTCTGCCTCCTCAAGCAGAAGTGGCGCACGGCCGTCAACCGGGCCGCGGAAGCCATGACCATCTTCGCCGTCATCTGTGCGGCGACCTTCCCCGGCATCCACATCGGCCGCCAATGGATGGCGTGGATGCTCTTCCCGATCCCCAACGCCAACGCCATCTGGCCCAACTTCCGCAGCCCGCTCCTCTGGGACGTCTTCGCGGTCAGCACCTACGGCACGGTCTCGGCGCTCTTCTGGTTCATGGGCATGGTTCCCGACTTCGCGACCCTCCGCGACCGGGCCGACCGTCGCCTTCGCGCCAATCCGACGGGGGCCGTCCTCCTGCCCTTCCTGCCCATCCGCGTCGACGCCATCCGCGCCTTCGTGTACGGGTTCCTCAGCCTGGGCTGGCGGTTCAGCGGCCGTCACTGGCACCGCTACGAGGCCGCCTACCTGATCCTCGCGGCCCTGGCCACCCCCCTGGTCTTCTCGGTGCACACCATCGTCTCCTTCGACTTCGCCACCTCGATCCTACCCGGCTGGCACGCCACCATCTTCCCGCCCTACTTCGTCATCGGCGCCATCTTCTCCGGCTTCGCCATGGTCGTCACGCTCATGACCCTCATGCGCGAGGTCTTCAACCTCAAGGCCTACATCACGCTCAACCACATGGAGGCCATGGCCAAGGTCATCATGTTCACGGGCATGCTGGTGGGCCTGGCCTACACCACCGAGTTCTTCATGGCCTGGTACTCGGGCAGCGAGTACGAAGGCTT
>CAIYWI010000007.1 GCA_903929885.1 uncultured Phycisphaerales bacterium | reverse complement strand
TTGCCAACGTGATCCCCTGTGGCTACAGAAACGGCATGATTCTTCGCCAACGCGATGAAAAGCACCTCGACGGCACGGGCATCGGCCCCGGCGGAAGGGTCCCTATTCTCCGGGCACGATGATCGGACGCCTCACGGGAACCCTCGAATCGCTCGACGAGCTCACCGCCTTGGTGAGCCCTGGCGGCGGGGTCGCCTACGAGGTCAGCGTGCCCGCCTTCCTCGTCGAGCGGCTCGAGCAGAAGCGAGGACGCGAGGTGACGTTCGTGACGTTCCATTACCTCGAGGGGCAGGGGCAGGGCGCGTGGTTCGTGCCGCGGCTCATCGGGTTCCTCTCGCCCCGCGAGCGCGAGTTCTTCGAGGTCTTCACGACGGTCAAGGGCATCGGCAACCGCAAGGCCCTTCGCGCCATGGCGGTCGAGCCCGCGACCATCGCGAGCGCCATCGCCCGCAAGGATCCGGCCGCCCTCTCCAAGCTTCCCGAGATCGGCAAGCGGCTGGCCGAGACGATCATCGCGGAGCTCAGCGGGAAGGTCGAGGCCTTCCTCTCCGATGCACAGGTGGCCCAACTCGAGGCCAAGAGCTCGGGCCTCAAGCCCGACTCGGTCACGGAGGAGGCCGTGCTCACGCTCACCACGCTGGGCGAGACGCGGGCCGACGCCGAACGCCTCGTGGCCCGCGCCTTGGATCGCGCCCGCCGCGAGGGCACGGCCGTGTCCAGCGTCGAGGAACTGCTGGGCGTGGTGTTCCTCGTGCGGGCCCCGTGACGGTGCGGCGTCGATCCGGCGTCGCGAGCCCGTACGATCCGGTCGAGCCCTTCGATGATCCGTGTCGCGTTGTCCATGCTGCTCGGGGACCGGACCAAGTTCCTTGGCGTGGCGCTGGGTTCACTGCTGTCGACGTTCCTCATCACGCACATGCTCTCCATGTTCACGGGGATCATGCAGCGCACCTATTCGCTCGTGAGCGACATTCCGCAGGCCGACATTTGGGTGATGCACCAGGCGGTGCGACAGGTGGACGAGCCCATCGGCATGTCGGACGACGCGCTGCTGCTGGCCCGCGCGGTCGAGGGCGTCGAGTGGGCCACGCCGCTGTACGTGGGGACGCTGCAGGCCCGGTTGCCGGGGGGCGGCTATCAGGCCACGCTGGTCATCGGCGTCGACGACGCCAGTCTGATCGGGCTGCCTTCGGGGCTTCGCGAGTGCGTGCCTCACGACTTGCGACGCGCCGAGGGTGTGTTCGTCGACACCATTGCGTCGCGGTCGACGCTCGCGGTGCCCGTGGGCCAGGCGCAACTTCCTTTCGGTTCGCACAAGGTCGTCTACGACGGGCCGACGCGTCCGTTGGCCATCGGCGATGAACTCACGATCAACGATCATCGACTCATCGTGCAGGGGTTCGTGGATCTCGGGCCGCGGTTCATCTCTCGCCCGGTGCTCTACACGACCTATTCGAGGGCGTCGTACATCAGCCCTCGCACGCGGCTGGTGCTTTCGTACGTGCTGGTGAAGGCCGCGCCGGGGGTCGATGTCGCCGACCTTGCCGCCCGCATCGAGGCGAGGACGGACCTCAAGGCCCGCACGGCGGCGGAGTTCAAGGACGACACGTACTGGTACTACTTCCTGCTCACCGGCGTCGTGAGCCGCATCGTCTTCATGATCTCGACGGCGGTGGTGGTGGGGCTGTCGGTCAGTTCGCTGCTCTTCTACCTCTTCACCGCGGAGAACGCGAAGTACTACGTGACGCTGATGGCGCTGGGGTGTCGCGGGCGGACGCTGGTGGCGATGGTGCTGGCGCAGGCCGTCGTGAGCACGGTGACGGGCTTCGGGCTGGGGGTGGGGGCCTCGGCCATCGTGGGGCGGCTGGTGCCCGCGGAGGCGATGCCGTACCTCTTGACCTGGCGGGTGCTCGCCGCGGCGTCTGTGGCGCTCGTGCTGGTGGGATTGGTGGCCAGTGCGCTGAGTCTGCGGCGGCTCATGCGGCTCGAGCCGGCGATGGTCTTCAAGTGACGGCGATCGGGTCACCCCTTTCGGAGGGGCTGGCGGGTCGGGATCCGCCGGGGTCATCCCCGGACGCCGGTTCACCCGATACCCTTGGTTCCATGCGGTACGCGATGATCATGGCGGGCGGGGCGGGCACGCGGTTGTGGCCCCTCTCGCGGCGCGACAAGCCCAAGCAGCTGCTGCGCTTCATCACCCGCCCCGGTGACGATCGCGAGCGGTCACTGCTCGAGTTGGCCTCGCACCGGCTCGACGGGCTCATCGACCCCGAGCGACGCTATGTCTGCACCGCCGAGGCCTACCGCGAGCCCATCCGCGAACTGCTCCCCGAGATGAAGGATGCACAAATCCTCGGCGAGCCCGCGGCACGCGACACCGTCAACGCCGTCGGCCTCGCCGCCGCCGTCCTCGCCAAGCAGGACAAGGACGCCATCTTCGCGGTGCTCACCTCCGATCATGTCATCGAGCCCGCGGCGGAGTTCCGCTCGCGGATGGATCTGGGCTTTCGCCTCGTCGAGAACGACGACCGCCGCTTCGTCACCTTCGGCATCAAGCCCACCTTCCCCGCCACCGGCTTCGGCTACGTCGAGCGAGGCACGCCCGTGCGCGACGTTCGCGGCGGCGGCAAGACCGCCGTCGACGGCACGAAGGACCACTGCCACCAGGTGGCACGCTTCGTCGAGAAGCCCGACCGCCCGCGGGCCGAGGTCTACGTGCAGAGCGGCGACTTCTTCTGGAACGCGGGCATGTTCGTCTGGAAGGCCACGACCTTCCTCGAGGCCTTGGAGCGCTTCAAGCCCGAGAGCCACGCCGGGCTGATGAAGATCCAGGCGGCGTGGGGCACGCGCAAGGCCAAGGCCGTGCTCGAGGAGGTCTATCCGACGCTGCCGAAGATCAGCGTCGATTACGCCATCATGGAGCCGGCGGCGAAGGCCGCGGCGGCCGCCGACAAGGGTCGGTTCCAGGTCTGCATGGTGCAGATGGACCTTTCGTGGATCGACGTGGGGAGTTGGCCCAGCTTCGCGCAGACGGTGCCGTCGGACAAGGCGGGCAACCGAGCGGCCGGCGCGGGCACGGTGGTGTCGCACGCGAGCCGCAACACGCTGGTCTACGCGAGCAAGGGACACACGGTCGCGTTGCTGGGGGTCGACGACCTGGTGGTGGTGCAGACGCCCGACGCGACGTTGGTGATGCCTCGGGCGCGTGCCGAGGAGCTCAAGGCCCTGCACGGCCTGCTCGACGAGCGACTGACGTGATGTCGACCTCGCCCGTTCGATACCTCTGCGTCGACCTTGGCGACAAGCGCACGGGCTTGGCGGTCTCCGACAGCGTGACGCGACTGGTCACGCCGCTGGAGGTGCTGGAGGTGCCGGTGTCGCACGAGGGTGGCGAGGCGTTGATCCGCGCCATCGTGGCGGCGGCCCGCGAACTGGTGGGCGAACGAGGGCGGCTCGAGGTGGTGGTGGGCCTGCCCCTGGTACAGGAGGGCAAGGAGGGGCCGCGCGCCAAGCAGGTGCGGGCGTTCGCGGAGCGAGTGCGTGCCGCGTTGGGCTGCCCGCTGCACTTCCAGGACGAAACGCTCACGAGCGTCGAGGCGGATTGGTCGATGGCCAGGTCGGGCATGACGCGGGGCGAGAAGAAGGCGCGTCGCGATGCGCTGGCGGCGGCGGTGATCCTGCGGGACTTTCTTGCCCGATCGCGAAGCGAAGGATGATGACGCGTGCGGGCGTGGTGTTCCGACACCATCGCATGCAACGCCATCGTGTCGTCGAATGTCATCTGTGTTCTCACGGGGACCCCTTCGGGGTCGCGTGGGTGGCCGCGTCTCCGGGGGTTGCGGCGAAACGCCGCAACCCCCGGCTATTCACGGAAATCGCTTCGCGATTGGGATCATGCGATCGTTGTCGCGTTCAACGCCACGCCGAAGGCGTGTTCGTGAAGAGCCGGGGGTGGGGGGGCGGTTCGCCTGCACCCCTGTGACGCTCGCCTGCGATCACTTGGTCATGGGCTCGACGACGACATCCCAGTCGGCGCCGGGTTCGACGGCGGCGAAGTCCTTGGGGTCGATGGGAGTGTTGAGCTTGACGTTGGCGAGGCGCACCACGGTGATGTTGCCGCTCTTGGGGGCGACGGTGCGGGCCATGCGGGGGAGGAGTCGCTTCTCGCCTTCGGAGGCGTCGCCCATCTTGTACCACAGGCGGATTTCCTCGAACTTCTCGGCTTCGGGGGTTCCCTTCCTGGGCACCAGCCGCAGTTGATGCGAGCCGGCGGCGAAGGTGCGGAGCTGGGCGGTGTCCTGTTCGTCCTGACCTTCGACGCCATCGACGTCGGGCAGGAGCGTGGCGTCGAATCGCGCGAGGATGTCGGCCTTGCGTTGGCCGATGGGGAGCGGGAGCGGGCCCTCGCCGATGCGGAGGGGGTCGGCCGCGCTGCCCGCCTCGGCGACTTCGCGCTTGATGATCTGCTTGTGGCGGGGCGTCACCTCGAGGAGCCATCGGCCGTCGAAGGCGAAGAGTTGCTCGTCATCGTCGCGGCGATCCCCGAGCTGGAGGGAGGTGAAGCGAACGGAGAAGCGGCGGGCGCGGGGCTCTTTCGAGCGATCGTCCTCGAAGAAGACCTTGCCCCGCCGGATCTGGCGGTCGTCGGTGACGCCGTCGACCTTGTCGTAGCGGATGTCGGCGGTGAGGGTCTTGAGGCCTTGGTCGGCCTGCTCAAGCGCGTCGAGGAGGGCGGGGGCGTCGGCGAAGGCGGGCTCGGCCTTCGGGGCGGGTTGCACGAGCGACAGGAGCATCGCGATGAGGCTGGCAAGCATGATGCGAGGTTAGACCCCGACGCGGCGAGGTCGTTCCGAGGTGGGTTCGAGGGGAGTTGCGGCCGCGCAGGCGGTGCACGCCGCAGAAGTGATGCAACCGTCACGATCCGCACCATCGTCACGGCCTGCCAAATCGGCACGGCATCCGACCGGGCGCTACCTTTCGGACGCCGAACGCCGAGTGGCCATCGGGATTTGCACCCTTGGCCGATCGGCACGGCACGTGCTGCCGATAGATTCGTGCGGGTCCGAGGTTTCCACGGCGAGGGGATTGTGAAGATCCTCGGCGGCGTTGGGGCGTATGGGCCTGCAGGCGGACCGATAGATAGAGGGTCCCGGGGAGAGTCGCCCCGGACTGACGCACCCGGAAGGGAACACTGGCATGTTTGAACGATTCACCGATCGCGCCCGCAAGGTCATGGCCCTGGCGAACCAGGAGGCCCAGCGGCTGAACCACGAATACATCGGGACCGAGCACATCCTGCTGGGCCTGGTGAAGGAGGGTTCGGGCGTGGGGGCCAACGTGCTTCGCAACCTCGACGTCGACCTTCGTCGCGTGCGGCTCGAGGTGGAGAAGCTGGTGAAGGCCGGCCCCGAGATGGTGACGATGGGCAAGCTGCCTCAGACGCCGCGCGCCAAGAAGGTGATCGAGTACGCCATCGAGGAGGCGCGGAACCTCAACCACAACTACGTGGGCACCGAGCACCTGCTGCTGGGCCTGCTGCGCGAGCACGACGGCGTGGCCGCACAGGTGCTGATGAACCTCGGGCTCAAGCTCGAGGAGGTCCGCGAGGAGGTGCTCAATCTCCTGGGCGCGGGCAACGACAACGCCGAGGGGCAGTCGGGCGGCCCCGCGGGCGCGGGCGGAGGCGGCGAGCCAGGCGCGTCGGGTTCGGCGGCGGGGGGCATCCCCGGCGCGGGCGCGGCGGGCAAGGGCAAGAGCAAGACGCCGGCGGTCGACTCGTTCGGTCGCGACCTGACCGAGCTGGCCCGCGAGGGGCAGCTTGA
>CAIYWI010000006.1 GCA_903929885.1 uncultured Phycisphaerales bacterium | reverse complement strand
GGGGGGCGGGGCGGGGGGCGGGGCGGGGGGCGTCAACGGAACCGGCGGCTCGGGTTCGGGGGGTGTGGGTGCGGGCGGGGCCGGGGGTGGGGATGGCGGCTGTGGAACCGGCGGCACCTCTGGCGTTGGCGGGGGGGGTGTCGGGGGTGTCGGGGGGCGAGGTTGCTCGGCAACGAGCAGCGGTCGCAACACCGGCATGACATTCGCGTCGACATAGGCCTGCGTTCGTTCAAAGCGTTCGAGGCTGTCGATGTGATCCCAGATCACCAGGCCGTCGACGCCCGCCCGAACCGACCCGGCGAGCATGATGTCGAGGGTCGATGGTTCGAGGAACTGCGACTCGTGGTTGGTCACGAACTCCTGATAGTGAAAGTGGACCAGCGCGTAGACGGGCTTTCCCTGCGAGACACGACGCGCCTCGATCGTGTTGGAACGAATCCAGTCGTGCGATTGCTCGACGGTCATCTCGCGAGGATGACGGGGCCTGGTTCCCGCAGGGACGGTGTACTTGTCCTGGTAGAGCACGACCAGCACCACGTCCTGCAGCGCCGTCATCCACGCACCCTGATCGTTGTACGCGCGCCACGGGTTGGGTTCGGGCAGGTTGTAGTGATCGTGACGCGAGCCGGCCGGAAGACCGTACCGGCACAACTTCGCGTTGGGGCGAAGACGCCGCACCGTGGCATATTGCCGCTCGGTCCACTCCCGGGCGGCGGACTCGTAGCTCGCGCGGAGCGCCTCTTCCATCTGGACGGTCGACAGACCGGCGATCAACTCGGGCCGCCTGGTGCGAATGTGCTCGTACCAGTCGTCGAAGGGTCGTCGTCCGACATCCAGTTCTCGATAGATCCCGGGCCCGCCGGTTCGGTCGCCCCAGAACAGGCAGAGGAACTCGGTGTCGATCAACAGCAATCCATCGAAGGCCGGATTGGGAACGTGACGATCGAGCACGTCGCCCATGAGCCGCTCGAAACGCTCCCAGTACCCGGGGTCGGCCTGCGTGAGCGCGAGACCCTGGGCCCTGACGTCGGCGGCGTAATAGTGCTCGTAGAGCACGATCGCGTCGCGACGCACCGGGAGGTCGCCGAACTGCACGCGATCATGCCACTCGAACCCGTTGGCGCGAGCATCCGCCTCGCTGCTGGTGGCCATCCACCACGCCGGCAGCGTCGTCTGGGCGAGACACTCGCCGACGCTCAGGGCCGCCGCGGCCGCCCCCCACGCCACCGCGCAGAGCACGCCCCGGGCGAACGCCATCATCATGCCGGTATGGTCGCATCGACGCACTCGCATGCCCTCGAACTCCCTCCGGCGTCCGCTCCGGCGTTGCGGCGACTCCGGATGCCCGGGGTCGGCGCGACGTCTTCCTTTCTTCGAACCGTTGCGAGGGGCGGTCCACGCCTCGGGCCCGTCGAACGCCGGCGCGGATGTGCTGCGACGGCTGCGCCGACCTGTCCAGTCCCGTAACTCGGTGCACCATCCGGGGCCCGGGTCTCGGCATCGCCGTCGCGAGGATCAGGCGGCGCGGCGGGGACGCGCGACCAACGCCGCGGCACCCTGAAGATAGCCGCGTCGCCAGCACCATCGCTTGAGCGGGAGGTGGCGCTGATAGGCCTCGTGGGGATCGCCGAAACCCGGGGAGCGGGTGTCGAGGGTGAGGAACCAGGGGCGGAGGGCCAGCGCCTCGCGCTCGCCCTGCTCGACCAGGGACGCGGCCTCGTCGATGCTCTCGCGGCTCGTGACATCGCGACCGAACATGGCCTTGGCGCATTCGGGAGCGCCAAGGGCGAAGGGAACCGCGCCGAGCCCGAGTTCATGCTCGCGTGCGAGGTACTCGACGGGCGTCATGGGGTGATCGTGCGTCACGACCGCCTCGGGCCTCCAGAGCACTGGCATGGCGAGGTCTCGCGTCATCCGGAAGGCCAACTCGTCGTCGTCACGGCCGTAGGTCTTCTGGATGACGCGCAGGCCCCCGACGGCGCGAACGGCGGCGGCCGGCGCAGAGAGGTTGAGCAGCCACGCGTGACGGAATCCCCAATCGCGATCGCGATCGGCGTCGCTCCGCATGTGGTGATGGAAGAAGACCATCGACGTGTCGCGAAGCATCCTCGCGAAGAGCGAATCGGGGTGACGCTGCTTCCACGGCGCATCGCCGACCACGATGGCGGGACGGCTTGCTCGCTCGCGGTGGGCCTCGAGGTGAGCTCGCACGCAGTCGGGGTTGGCCACGACGTCATCATTGAAGAAGACGAGCACGTCGCCGCGAGCCCGGTCGATGGCGCGATTGCGCGCGGCGCACGGACCCAGCCGCTCGCCGTCGACGATCGCCAACCGAGCGGGGTCGTTGGGAGCCCACGCCTCGACGGCGGCGACGGTCGCATCGGGTTCGACGCCGTCGACGGTCACGATGACCTCGAAGTCGTCGACGTCCTGGAGAACGAGCGACCGGACGAGCGCGGCAAGCTTCTCGGGGCGCCTGAACGTGGTGATGATGACCGAGGCACGCATGGAAAGTCGAAGGAGTATCGGCCGCGGGGGGCCGATACAGACACAAGGGGAGGTGCGTGAACGCCCTTCGCGTCCGCACCCCCCGTCGAGGGCATCGCCATGAACCGACATGTCGTTCCCGCGTCGGACCGCCGCATCGAGGCCCGCGTCCCGCTGTCGTGCGCCTGCAAGGTGCTTCACGAGGCGTCGGGACGCTACTGGCATGCGCAGGCCCGGGACGTCTCGCGTCACGGGATGCTGCTGGGAGTCGAGTCGACGAGGGCATTGCAACCCGGCGACCGGTTGGTGGTGCACGTGGCGTGGTCGCCGCGGCCGCTGCTGGCGACCAGCGAAGGCGTCATCGCCGAAGTGAAGCGGGTCATGCCGCGGATCGACGGCATGCAGTACGTGGGCGTGCGATTCGAGGATGCCCTGGACGGGGTGTCGGCCGCAGCCGCCGCCGCCGCTTGAGCGAATTGTTCGCCTTTTCGGCACACGGTCCTCAAGCGGGCGGGGACGAGGTCCGATCACCACGATATCGCGAACGTTCGACGGCACTGGAGGCCGTCGATTCCGGCCGGCGGGTCCGAGCGACCCGCGAGCGCGAGTCAGCCGCGAAGGCGACGTGCAGGCCGGGCCCTTGACACGGATGGACCAGACGGTTCCGCGCCGGCTCGACCTCGAGCCCGGGCGCGATCCGCTTCCCCGCCCGCGGCATCGGCACCCGAGCCCCGGCGACGAGGCGGATCGCGCCCGGGCGCGAGGACCCGACTCGGCCGCTTCTCGAAGGAAGTCGGACCATGACGCTCCTCCAGACCCCGCAGCCGGCACCCATCAACGCCCCCGCCTCGATCGAGCCTCCAGCCCGCGTCGTGCGGCTTCGCTTTCACGACGGCTCGACGAAGCCGCCAACGGCGCCCAACGCGCCCGTCGACGCGACCTCGCCCGCCCGGCGGCGACTCTGGTCGCTGGGCGCGTCGGAGGCGGCGCTCGACCTCGCGCTCGACAGGATGATCGATCAGGCGGCCCGCGAACTTCGCGACGGCCGCTGATCGAACGTCGCGTCGCCGAGGACGACCCGCGTTCTTGCTATGCTTCAGGCGATCACATCCGCCGGGGTTCGCTCCGTCGATCATGACGCTCGCCGATTCCAATCCGCTCGACGGTCGCCGCGAGCCGCCCGCCCCCGGGCGGGTGGACGTGACGTTGATCACGCACGTCGCGGCCGCGACGGGCATCGGCGTCGGAACCATCGCCTTGATCGGCTGGGCCGCCGATCGGCCGCGCCTCACGACCATCGGCGTGGGCATCACGGATCCGGTGAAGATCCTGACGGCCGCGGGCCTGCTCGCGGCGGGCATCGGGCTGCTGGCCTTGGCGAGGGAACGTCGCCTGGGCGCGATCGCTCGCACCCTGGGCCGGATCTGCGGCGCGTTCGTGCTCCTGCTCGGGGGCTTTTCGCTCGCGATTCGCGCGATGGAGCACTTCGGGGTCGACGTGGCGATCGCCCCGAGCATGCGCATGAGCCTGAACACCGCGCTCGCGCTGACCGTGCTGGGCGCCTCCTTCATGAGTCCCCGGAGCGGCACGCGACAGTCGGGGCCCGGCTCGCGATCGTGGTGGTGCTCGCAGGGGGCGGCCTTGGCGGCGGTGACGATCGGCTACGTCGCGATCATCGGCCACGCCTACAGCGCTGACCTGCTCTTCGGCTTCTCGCAGGACGTGAACATGGCCTTTCCGTCGGCGGTGAGCGTCTTCGCGCTGGGCCTTGCGGCCTTCTGTCGCGAGCGAGACGTCGCGTTGGCGGCCGAGGTGACCAGTCGCATGGCCGGCGGCAACGTGCTCCGATGGGTGGTGCTGGCCGCATCGGTGGCGATTCCGGCGATCGGGTGGCTCCGACTGCAGGCCCAGGACCGGGATCTGGTCGACTACCGGCTCGGGGCGGCCTTGTTCGCGGCCACGAGCGTCCTGCTGCTGGCGGCGGGCCTGTGGATCAGCGCCCGCCGCCTGAACCGCGCGGAGCAGTCGCAGGTCGACGCGCAGGCGGCGCTGAGGTCGCTGGCCTCGACGCTCGAGCACCGGGTGCTGGAGCGGACCAGCGAACTGCAGACCTCCGAGCAGCGGTTCCGCCTGCTCGCGGAGACGACGCCCGCGGTGGTCTTCATGGCCGATGCAAGCTTCCACTTCGAGTTCCTCAACTCGACGGCGGAGGCCTTCTTCGGCTCCCGCGAGGCGGCGCTGGGCCTTCGATGGATGGACTCGGTGCACCCCGACGACCGCGAAGTCGCCGCCAGGCGCCTCCGCGAGGCGATGGCCGGCGCGGACGCGTTCGAGTTCGAGGTCCGGCTGCGTCGCGTCGACGGCGAGCACCGGTGGATGAACGTGCACGGCGTGCCCCGTCGCGACTCGACGGGTCGCCTGCTGGGCTTCATCGGCGCAGGGCTCGACACCACGGACTCGCACCGCGATCGCGAGGCGTTGCGAGAGGCGCTCTCGAACCGGGAGGAGGCGCTCGTGCGGGAGCGCTCGCTCCGCCGCGAACTCGACCACCGGGTTCGCAACAACCTCGCGGGCCTGGTGGGCCTGGTGACCTTCTACGAATCGTCGATGCGAGGGGCCCCGGAAGCCGCCGCGGTCGCGTCGACGATCCGGGCGAAGATCCTCGCGATGAAGGAGGTTCACGACATCATCGCCAAGGCGGGCGGCGGCAGCATCGACCTGCTCGACCTGTGCACGCGACTGATCCGGGCGATGCTCCCCGACCAGCGACGATCGCACCTCGAGATCCGCTCGACCGACGAAGTGCGGGTGGGACCGCAGCAGGCGGCCGCGTTGGCCATCATCGTGCAGGAGCTGGTCACCAACAGTCTCAAGCACGGCGCCATGCGTCACGACGAGGGGCGGATCGCCCTTTCCTGGTCGAGGCCGCCCGCAGACCATCGAGCGTTCATCCTCGACTGGGCCGAGTCGTTTCCGCCGGGCGCGCCGTCCGCGGATGATCGCGGCCGCGACGGGGGCTTGGGACTGACGCTCATCGAGGGATTCGCCCGCACCGACCTGCGGGGCGATTGCTCGTTTCAGGCCGGGCCCGGTCGCTGGCGATGCTCCATCACCGCCCGACTCTCGGAGCCGTCGACCTCGATGCCCCCCTCGCCCGTCACGACATAAACTCCGTCCATGCCCACCGCCGCCCCCGTCGTTCCGCTCGCGGCCGCCGCCAAGCGCCTTCCGCTGGCCGAGCAACCCTCCCGCATCCTGGTCGCCGACGACGAGTTCCTCGTGGCGGCGCAGGTGACGCACGACCTGGCCACGCTGGGCTTCGTCACCGTCGGTCCCGCCGTCGACGGCGAGAACGCCCTGGCCATCGCCCGCACGACGATGCCCGACCTCGCGCTCCTCGACGTGCAGATGCCCAAGCGCGACGGCATCGCCGTCGCGCGAGAGATCTTCGCCGAACTGGGCATTCCGGTCGTCATCATCTCGGCCTATTCCGATCCGCACACCGTCGACTCGGCGCGCGACTCGGGCGTCTTCGGCTACCTGGTCAAGCCCGCCTCGATCGACCAGCTCCGCGCCGCCATTCACGTCGCCTGGAAGCGATTCTGCGACGTGGCGCGGCTGGCCGACGAGAACGATTCGCTCCGCAAGCGTCTCGAGGAACGACGCGTCATCGAGAAGGCCAAGTGGATCCTCGTCTCGCGCCGCGCCATCACCGAACCCGATGCCATGACGCTGCTGCAGAAGAAGGCCCGCGACACGCGACGCCCGCTCGTCGAGGTCGCCCAGGGGATCATCGACGCCGAAGAGTTGATGGGCTGATACGCCGACGCCTGCACGCCACCCGACAACAACGACGCCCCGGCCGAGAGGACCGGGGCGTCGTGAGTCGTGAGTCGTCGAGCGACTTCAGGAAGCAAGGGAACACGCCGAAGGCGACGTGGCGACCGACCTCGGATCCGACAAGGATCCGTCGAGCGGACATGCCCGCGGGCACTCCGCCCAGGGATGCGGACGCACGGGTCGATTCGGCCAAGACCCTCCGGGCCGCGCGCCTTCCGAACGCGGGGCGGGATGCATGTCGGCGACGAGGACGAACGCCCAAGCCGCGGAAACCGCATCCGACGCCGCAGGAACCGGACAGGCCGCCGAAACAACCCCCGTCACCTCGCATCCGCCGGTCGTCCGCGGCCGGGACGGGCCCGTCATCCACGAGCCCCCCATTCACCGCGACGCCTTCACCGATAGATTCCAATTGGGTCGCCGCAGATGCAAGCGTTCGCGACGATTTTTTCGAACGGTCGCGGCGAGAGACCTCCTCAGCCCCCCACGCCCGTCTCCTCCTCGCCGATGACCACGGTCTCCTCGCGGGGCTTGACCTCGACCAGCCGCTTCTCGCCGCTGCCGGCCACCGGGCTCCGCTCGTGCACGGCCGCCTCGCGGCCATCCTCGGTGATGCGGTACACCACGCCGATGGTCGTCTCGGGCTCGCCGAGCACCAGCCGGTTCACGCACTCGACGCCCTGCATCAGCGAGTGGTCCGTGTTGGCCACCTCGTACTTCCACATGCCGAATCGCCCGCGGCTGTAGATCCCCCGCTGCTCCAGCCACGGGATGACCTTCGACAGGATCTCGTCGCGCTCGACGCTCGGCGTCGGATACGAGTATTCCGCGTAGTGGTGCCACAGGCTCACGATGTCGCGGTGCTCCTCGGGCTCGAGCAATCCTGCGGCCTCGAGCCCCCGCACCGTCTCCTCCACAATCATCGACGCGTCCACCGGCTTGTGCGCGCTCGTGCTCGTCTCGCACAAGAGCGAGTAGAACGGCGCATCACCCCTGGTGTTGTCCGCCGGCGTCATGAAGGGCGAGTAGTTCGAGAGATACGTCACGCGGTAGAAGGGGCAGTTGGACTCGGGGAAGTACATCCAGCTCTTGGTCGAGGGGCACGGCCGCTTGATGCCCACGCCCACCATGTGCCCGCCGCTGTGCAGCAATCGCGCCGACTCGGTCTTGAGCCACGCCGGCACCTGGCCCGTCAGCGTGTCGTTGCACAACCGGTCGAGCGGCTTGGTCGAGATCAGGCGGTCGTAGCGGTCGCTGGTGCCGTCGGCGAAGTGCACCACCTTGGCGTCGACGTCGATTCGCGTCACCTTCTTGTTCAGGCGGATGTGACTCTCGGGCGTCTCGCTCCCGTCCTCGCGAAGGCCCAGGACCGGACCGAAGCGCCGGTAGAACTCGCCCGTGCCCCCCTTGAGCGGGAACTTGAAGCGGTTGTTGGGCCCCCAGCCGTAGTCGTCCTGCTCGAGGACCAGGTTCTTGAGCGCCCGCTCGAAGTCGAGCACCGCCACCCGCTCCCCGATCCACTGCTTGTTCATCATCTCGGGCGGGTGCGCCCAGACCTTGAAGTTGTACGGACGCATGAAGCACTTGGCGATCCCCTCGCCGAAGACCGCGTCGATGAACTCGCCGAAGTTCCTCGCCTCCTGGTGGCTCTTGATCGGCCCGCGACCGGTCTGGGCCCGGATGAGGCCCGCCATGCACTCGTACGCCAGTTCCTTGGGAAGCCGCCGGATGTTGTTCTGGAAGGGGTAGGGAATCCACCGATCGCACATCCGCACCCAACTCTCGCGGTCGTTGAGGGTGTACTCCTCGCCCATCAACGTCTCGAAGCACTTGTCGTAGTAGGTGTAGTGGCTGAACATCACGTGGCCGCCGATGTCCCACGTGAACCCCGCCTCGTCGCGGAAGCTGTGCGAGAGCCCGCCGATGTACGGCAGCGACTCGTAGAGCGTGAAGTTGCGGTACCCGAGCTCCTTGAGGCGGTACCCGGCCCCCAGCCCCGTGGGGCCGGCGCCGATGATCAGGATGCGGGGTTCGCCAGAACGCTGCGTGGTGGTCGTCATGCCCGGGGCTTCTCGCTGAAGGTCTGCCTCCCGTCGCGGGAGGGGCCAATCCTAGCGACCGCACGGGCCCGCCCCGGGCCGCCCGGGGGCGTCGCCACCACACCGTCCCATAAATGGCATGCGAACGGGAAAGCAGGCCGAACTCGCCGCAAGCGGCGACTTGACGCGCGGTGCGACTCGTCCCGACCGCTAAACTGGCACGGGCGCCATCGATCCGTTCGTTCGGACGTGGCGGCATGATCGCGGGGTTCCGGAGTTCATTCATGACGCTGACCGCTTCTCGCCTGCTCGCCCTCGTCGCCTGCTCGACCCTCGCGGTCGGAGGCACCGCCATGGCCCAGTGGTCCGCCGACCCGACGGCCAACACCGTCGTCGCCGACGGCACGGGCACCCAGGGCACCCCCATCATCCGTGCCGCCGCCGACGGCGGCGCGTGGATCTTCTTCTGGGACAACAGCGCGGGCGGCGGCCTGCGCCCGACGATCCAGCGGCTCAACGCCGATGGCACCCGCGCCTTTGCCGGCAACGGCATCGTGCTGGCCAACCGCGCCAACACCGCCTCGTACACCGCCGACATGCGCTCCGACGCGGCGGGCAACGCCTACGCCTGCTTCGACGACAACAGCACGGGCACGCAGGTGACCCGCGTGCACAAGATCCTCCCCGACGGCACGCTGGCGTGGGGCGCCGCGGGCGCGGAGATGCCCGGCAGCGCCAACTCCCTCAACAGCCGCGTCGCCCCGTGCGTCGACGGCACCGTCGTGTGCCTCTACCAGAGCACGACCAACACCACGCTGGCCCTCCAGCGCGTCAACGCCAACGGCACGCTCGCCAACGCCTGGACCATCACCGAGGCCAGCCGCGCCCTGAGCGCGAGCGACATGCTCCCCGGCGACAGTGGCGGCGATGTCGTCGTCATGTGGGTCCGCGGCGAGACCACCAGCTTCCTCGCCCGCAAGGGACTCAAGATCCAGAAGTTCGACGGCACTGGCGCGGCCCTCTGGAACGCAGGCACGCCCATCGACGTCTACGCCTCCAGCGGCACCGCCGGCGCCATCCGCAGCATCGGCAACGGCTACTTCCCCTCCATGGTTTCCGATCAGGCTGGCGGCGCGGTCATCGCCTGGTACGACGGCGGCTCCGCCCGCAACGCGTGGCTCCAGCACGTCCTGTCCGACGGCTCGCAGCGATTCCCCGCCAACGGGCTCGCCATGAGTTCGACCTCCTCGGCCACCGAGTACCGCCTCTCGGCCTCGGTCGGCTACGACGCCGCCCAAGGCGACTATGTCGTCGCCTTCGAGACCAGCAACACCCTCCAGAGCCAGTTCGGCCTCTCCGCCCAGCGTGTCTCCAGCGACGGAGCCATCGAATGGGGCCCGGTCGGCAGCGTCCTCGCTCCCGTCGCCGCCGGCTCCAACCACAAGTCCTTCGTCAATGTCCAGCCCGCCGCCGGAGGCACCGCGCTGGTCACGTGGTTCGACTACCAGGGCGCCAACTTCCCGATGCACGTCAAGTCGGCTCGCCTCGACGACACGGGCGCCAACATGTGGCCCTCGTTCCTCGGCGTCGCCACCTCGGGCAGCTCCAAGGGCCGTCTGGGCGTGACCCGCACCGCCGGCTCCGACATGTTCATCGTCGCCTTCAGCGACAACGGCTCGGGCACCGACGACGTCAAGGCCCAGAACATCAACATCGACGGCACCATCGGCCCCGCCGCGACCTGCTTCGCCGACTTCAACAACGACGGTGGCATCGACGGCAACGACATCGAGTCGTACTTCGTCGCCTGGGAGTCGGGCGGCGAGTCGGCCGACGTCAACCGGGACGGCGGCGTCGACGGCTCCGATGTCGAAGTCTTCTTCGCCGCGTGGGAAGCCGGCGGCTGCTGAGGTCGCGTCGCCCGACGCCCTTCCCCAATCGCGGAGCGATTCCCGTCGACAGTCGGGGGTTGCGGTGTCTCGCCGCGACCCCCGGTCACGCGGCCAAACGCACCCGACCCCGAAGGGGTCGCCGTGAAAACGTGCACGACCTTCGACGCCGCGTCAACGTTGCACGCCAACGCATCGGGCCGGTCCCACGCAAACGCCTTTGGCGTGGCGCACGCGTCTATCGACTCCACGCCCCAATCGCGAAGCGATTCCCGTCGACAGCCGGGGGCGTCGGCGTTTCGCCGCAACCCCCGGTCACGGCGACAAACGCCCCCGACCCCGAAGGGGTCGCCGCGGGAGCGCGCACGACGCCGCGATGATGTTGCATGCGATGGTGCCGGGTTGATCCCACGGGAACGCCTTCGGCGTTGGGCGCGTTGGTCGTTTCATCCCGGGGGTGGCGGCGAAACGCCGACACCCCCGGCTCTCGATGAACACGCCTTCGGCGTGGCGCACGCGTCGACCGACGCCCCCTCAATGCCCGGCCGGTGCGCCACCCTTGCGGGGATCGCTGGCCGCTTGCCACCCTTCCGCCGACGCGCGGATCAACTGCATCGTCGCCACCGCTTCGCGGTCGCCCACCGCGTGTCCCTTGGCCGCCAGCGCATCGGCAAGCCCTGCCGCCTGACGCAACTCGGGTTCGAGTTGCAGCACGTCCGGACGCCATTGATGGTGGAATCTCGCCCCGCCCACCGCGTCGCGGGCGCTCATCTCGAAGAGCATCGCCTTGAGCGTCACCTGAATCGTCCCGCTGATGATCCTCGGCCCGCCCGCGCCGCCCACGATCAACTCCACCTTCCCGTCCCGCGTCGCGATCGTCGGCGTCATGCTCGACAGCGGTCGCTTCCGGGGCTGCGGCCTGTTCAGGTCCGCGTGATCGAGCCCGAAGGCGTTGGCCTTGCCTCCGCGGGTCGCGAAGTCGTCCATCTCGTCATTGAGGATGAATCCAAACTCCGGCACCGGCAACAGCGACCCGAAGATCAGGTTGATCGTCTCCGTGCACGCCACCGCGCCCCCCTGAGCGTCGATCACGCTCAGGTGGCTCGTTCCCTCGTCGGGCGGCAGGGGCGTCGCCGTGCCGTACGCCTCCGGGGGGAGCGTCTTGCCCATGTCGATCATCGCGGCCCGCGACCGTACGTACTCGTCCGACAGCATCGCCTTGAGCGGCAGCTTGGTGAAGTTCGGATCGCCCATCCACCGTGCCCGATCCGCGAAGGCGTGCTTCGAGGCCTCCGTCACCAGATGGATGTACGCCGGCGAACTCGCCCCGCCGCCGACCTTCGCGGCCTCCATCGCCGCATCGAGCAGGTCGCTCCGCGACTCGAGCATGGCCAACACCTGTGCCAGCACCACGCCGCCGCTGCTGGGCGGGGGCATCGTCATGATGCTCCGTCCGCGGAACGATGTCCTCAGCGGCGCCCGCTCCTCGACGCGGTACGACGCCAGATCGTCGAGCGTCATCTCGCCCCCGTCCTTGCGCACTGCCTCCACGATCGCCTTGGCGATCGGACCCTCGTAGAAGGCCTTGGCTCCGTCCTTGGCGATCAGTTCGAGCGCGGCGGCCTGCTCCGGCAACTTCAGCACGTAGCCCTTGCGGATGCGCCCCGAATCGAGAAATCGCTCCCACAGGAACGCGAACCGGGCCTGCCGCGTGGGGTCCTGTTCGAGCCAGGGCAGCACCAGCTTGTCCTTGCGGGCGCTGTCCTCGTAGTGCTGGTCGACCGCGAACCCCTCGCGGGCCAGCCGAATCGCCGGCGCCATCACCTGCTCGCGGGTCATCGTGCCGTAATTCTCGAGCGCATGGAGCAGTCCGGCCACCGTGCCCGGCACGCACACGGCCTTGCCCCCGTGGGTCGGCGCGTCGGGGTCGGGGTCGTTCTCGAACATGTCCGGGCGTGCGGCCGCGATGCCCCACTCGCGGTAGTTGATCGTCGTTTCCACCTTCCCCAGTCGCGGATGGTTGGGGAGGCGGATGACCATGAAGCCCCCGCCGCCGATGCCGCAGGAGTAGGGCCGCACCACCGAAAGGGCGAACGACGTGGCCACGGCGGCGTCGACGGCGTTCCCGCCGGCCTTGAGGATGTCGGCCCCCGCCTGCGACGCCAACGGATGGTCGGCCGCGACGGCGGCGTGCTGGAACGTCGAGGCGAAGGGCTGGCTCATGGGTGGCTGTTGGGGCTGACGGGCCGGGGTCGCGAAGGTCGTGGCGGCTACACACAAGGCGGCTGCAACGGCGCGGGATGCGGGCATGGCTGCATCGTACCGGACCCGTGCCACCTTTCATCGGCGATTCGCTCGCCGCCGCCACCGTAAACTCCGACCATGGCAATCGCCCCTCGTGCGGCCACGCTCCTCCAGCGACTCGGGCCCATCGTCGCCCTCCTGCTGCTCATCTTGGTGGCATGGCTCATCGACCAGGACGGGAAGTTCCTGACCGTCCGCAACTTCGAGAACATCCTGCGCCAGAACGCCGCGGTGGGGGTCATCGCCCTGGGCATGACCTTCGTGATCATCCTCGGGGGCATCGACCTCTCGGTGGGCTCCATGGTCGCGCTCTTGGGAGGCGTGGGCATCATCGCCATGAACAAGACCATGGCGGCCGGGTGGTCGGAATCGACCTCCATGCTCGTGGCCGTGGGCATCATGCTCGCGGGCGGCCCGCTCCTGGGCGCCTTCAACGGCCTGGTCATCACCAAGGGACGCATCACTCCCTTCATCGCCACCCTGGGCACCATGGTCATCTTCCGGTCGCTCAGTCTGGTCTTCGTGGACGGCGGCGAGTATCGGTCCGAGGTCTCCGGTTTCGCCGAACTCGCCTCGCCCCGGTGGATGGGCGACTGGTCTCGCCGCTTCACCGCCATCCTCTTCCTGGGCCTCGCCATCGTGCTGGGGCTCATCCTCAAGCGGACCTGGTTCGGCACCGCCGTGCATGCCGTGGGCGACAACGACACCGCCGCCCGTTACGCCGGCGTCAAGCTCGACCGCGTCCGCATCGGCACCTACGCCCTCTGCGGCCTGATGTGCGGCGTCGCCGCCTTCATCGTCTCCACCCGCATGAACTCCATCGCCAGCGCCCAGACCGGCCAGCTCTATGAACTCGACGCCATCGCGGCGGTGGTCGTGGGCGGCGCCTCCATGCGGGGCGGCCTGGGCAGCATTCTCGGAACCGTGGTGGGCGTGCTGATCCTGGGCGTGGTCAACAACATGCTCAACATGATCTCCTCGAGCGACACGCTCAAGGCCCTGGGGCTCGAGGGCGTGAACATCGCCCACCTGCAGGGCCTCGTGAAGGGGGCGATCATCATCGCGGCAGTCTTCGTTCAGCGGAGCCGATAGTGTCGGGCCCCGGGGCCACCCGCCCCGTCGCGACGGATATCGTTGACACGCCCATGAAGCTCCCCGCCGACAAGGTCAGTCGCCTCAAGTCCTTCTACGAAGGGCGACGGGTGTGCGTCACGGGCGGAGCGGGGTTCATCGGCGGCCACCTCTGCGACGCGCTGCTGTCGCTGGGCGCCAGCATCAGCGTCATCGACGACCTTTCCAACTCCACGCTCGATCACCTCGCCGAGCTCATCGAACTCGAGCCCGACCGCGTGCAGTTCGTCCACGGCTCGATCCTCGAGGACAAGGCCCTCGACGAGGCCATGGACGGAGCGGCGACCGTCTTTCATCTGGGCGCCATGGGGTCGGTGCCCCGCAGCGTCGAGATGCCGGGACGCACGTGGGCGGTGAACGCCACCGGCACGCTCCGCGTGCTCGAGGCCGCCCGCCGCTGCGGCGTCGCCCGAGTGGTGGGCGCGTCGAGTTCGTCGGTCTACGGCAATCAGCCGGAGTTGCCCAAGCGAGAGACGCAGCTCCCGCGGCCGCTGTCGCCCTATGCCGCCAGCAAACTCGCGCTCGAGCACCTCTTCCTGTCGTACGCCTCGTGCTACGGGCTCTCGACGGTGTCGCTGCGATACTTCAACGTCTTCGGGCCCCGCCAACGGGCCGACTCGCAGTACGCCGCCGTGGTGCCCGCCTTCGCGCGGCGCCTGCTGGCGGGCGAGTCGCCGGTCATCCACGGCGACGGCCGGCAGACGCGCGACTTCACCTTCGTCGCCAACGCCGTGCTCGCCACGCTGCTGGCGGGCTCCACGAACACGGACCTCAAGGGCGAGGCCGTGAACGTGGCCAGCGGCGTGCAGTCGACGCTGCTCGAGTGCGCCCTGAAACTGGCCGCCATCTGTCAATCGGGCGCGTCTCTGCAACCCACCTTCACGCCCGAGCGCCCGGGCGATGTCCGCCATTCGGTGGCCGACATCTCGCTGGCCAAGTCGCTCATGGGGTACGAACCCGTGTGTTCCTTTGACGAGGGCCTGGCCGAGACCGTCGAGTGGAGCCGCCACGAGGCGGGCGCCGCGGGCGCGTGAGTCCACCCATGTCCACCACCGCGCTCGACTGGTTCGACTCGCACCTCGATCTGGCGTGCCTTGAGCGGCTGGGTCGCGACATGTTCGAACCCGACCCGGCCCGCTGCGACGCCCCCTGGCCTCCCTGCGCCGTGACGCTCCCGTCGCTCGCGGCCGGACGCGTGCGATGGTGCCTGGCGACCATCTTCATCGAAGCCGACGGCACCGACGCCGTGGGCTATCCGGCGGGCGACGCGACGGCCGCCGCCGCCCGCGGACGCGAACAACTCGCGACGTATCGAACGTGGGCCGAGCGTGGCGCCATCCGCCTGTGGAACGCACCGGGCGAATCCGCCGCACCGCTGCAAGTCGGCCTGCTGGTGGAGGGCGCCGATCCCATCGCCGAACCGTCGGAGCTCTCGTGGTGGGTTGCGCAGGGCGTGGTGGCCGTCGGACTGGCGTGGGCCAAGTCCTCGCGATACGCCGGGGGCAACACGACCGACGACCCGCTGACCCCGCTGGGCGAAGCGATGGTTCGCGAGATGGATCGCTTGGGCGTGGTGCACGACCTGTCGCATCTCAGCGACCGCGCGCTGGCCCGCGTGCTCGAACTGACCGACCGGCCCGTGATCGCCTCGCACAGCAACTGCCGCGTGCTGATCGACGTCGACGGCCAGGTGCGACAGCGTCACCTGACCGACGCGACCATCCGCGAGATCGCCTCGCGTCAGGGCATGATCGGCGTGAACGTGTTTTCGCCCTTCATCATCCCCGGCGCCCTGCGAAGCCGCCGCGCCACGCTCGCCGAATGGGCGCAGCACGTCGACCGCATCTGCGATCTGCAGGGCTCCCGCCGCCACGTGGGCCTGGGCACCGACATGGACGGAGGGTTCAACGCGGCGATGATGCCCGAGGGAGTCCAATCGCCGCGCGACCTGGTTCGTCTCGCCGACATCCTCTGCGGTCGCGGGTGGTCGGACGACGAGATCGCCGGGTTCTGCTCGGGCAACTGGCTGGCGTTCTGGCGTCGGCGGGACGTGCTCGTGTCGTGAAGCCCGCGACGGCCCGGCGAGGCGACGTGTCGCACTCGCGATCCAAGCACGGCCGACACCCCACGGCCGACACCCCACGGCCGACACCCCACGGCCGACACCCGTGGCAACCCCGCAAACGGGGTTGTTGCACGCGTGACGCGACACCAAGCGGGAAAACTGGGGATCTAGGATTTGAACCTAGACTAACTGAGTCAGAGTCAGTCGTGCTACCGTTACACCAATCCCCAATGCGGACGGGATGATACGGACGCCCCCTCGCGGCGGCAAGGGGCGGCAAGGGGCTCCGGCGGGGTTCATCGACCACTCACCCTCCCCCGCTTTCGCCGCAACGCGACCTCTTTGGGTGGTTGGACGGGTGGAACCGGCCCGGAAGGGCCGATATGAAGGGGTCATGCCCCTGCAGCGGCCCCTCCTGACCACCATCGTCGCCACCATCGGACCCGCCAGCGAATCGCCCGACGTCGTGCGACGCCTCATCGAGTCGGGCGTGGCCGTCTTCCGGTTCAACTTCTCGCACGGCGACCTCGAGGCCCACGGGCGTCGCTTGGCCATCGTTCGCACGGTCGCCAACGACCTTGGCCGCCCCATCGCGTGCCTGGGCGACTTGCAGGGCCCCAAGATCCGCGTGGGCAAGGTGCAGGCAGGGTTGGGACGCGCCCACGCATCCGGCGGTTCGGCCATCGACGTGGTGCCGGGCCAGGACGTGATCTTCAAGCAAGGCATCGACGAGGCCTCGCTCCGTCAGGGCGATCACGGCGTGGAGGTCGTGCTTCCCATCACCTTCCAGCCCTTGGTCGACGAGGTCGAACCCGGCCACAAGGTGCTCATCAACGACGGCGCGATTCGCATGCTCGCCATCGGCCGCGATGCGCCGGGTGAACTTCGATGTCGCGCGGTGATCGGCGGCGCGATCACGTCGGGCAAGGGGATCAACGTGCCCCAGTCGACGCTCTCGGCCCCGGCCATCACCGATCGCGACTGGGAGTGCGCCCGCTGGGCCGCGGCGAACAACCTCGACTATCTCGCCCTCTCCTTCGTGCGTTCGCCTCGCGACGTGGAGGCGCTGCGAGCCGGCCTGGCGGCGATGAAGGGCGTGCAGCCCGGCTGTGCGCCGGGCGAGGGGGCGTGGATCCCGATTGTCGCGAAGATCGAGATGCCCGAGGCGGTGGCGTGCCTCGAGGAGGTGGTGGCGGCGGCCGACGGCATCATGGTGGCGCGAGGCGACCTGGGCGTCGAGATGGACATCGCCCAGGTGCCGGTGGTGCAGAAGCGGATCGTCAGGACGTGCCGCGAGTTCGGCAAGCCGTGCATCGTGGCGACGCAGATGCTCGAGAGCATGATCGAGAACGCCTCGCCCACGCGCGCGGAGGCCACCGACGTGGCCAACGCCGTCTTCGAAGGGGCCGACGCGGTGATGCTCAGCGCGGAGACGGCGACGGGCCGTCACCCGCTGACGGTCGTCGAGACGATGGTGCGGATTCTCCGCAACGCCGAATCGCACATGGACGACCCGCGTCTTGATCACGAGTCGCCCTCTCGCATGGCCGATCAGCACAAGGGCACCGCCGCGTTGGCGCACGGCGCATGGCGAATCGCGCGCGATCTCGCGGCCAAGGCCGTGGTGGTGTGGAGCCAGGCGGGCGGCACCGCTCGCTACCTGTCGCAGAATCGCTTCTCGATTCCCATCGTCGCGTACTCCTCCGACCCTTCGGCGTGCCGCCGCATGGCGCTGCTCCGGGGCGTGACGCCCGTGGTCATGCAACCGCCGGCGAGCGGGACGATCTCGGCCTGGGCCGCGTTGGTGGATGAATCGCTGATGCAGATGGGCGTGGCGCAGATGGGCGACCCCATCGTGCTGCTGGCCGGCAGGCCGCTGGGCCAGGCCAAGCGCACGAACACGCTGGCCATCCACCGCATCGGCGGCGACGCGGCGGCGTGAACGCAAACGGCCACTGCTCCTGCGAGACGCACCTTCAACCGCGAAGCGGTTCTCGTTCATAGCCGGTGGTGCGACGCCTCGTCGCACCACCGGATGCAACGCACGAAAGGCGCAGACCCCGAAGGGGTCCTCGAGGAAACCGCCGCACCTACGAAAACCGCTTCGCGGTTTGGTCGCCATGCATTCCATCCGGGGGTGGTCGCGAAGCGCGACCGCCCCCGGCTACGACCGAAAACGCCTTCGGCGTTCCTGCCCCATCCCGGCCCGCCCTCACCCCACCTTGCGGAGCAGCGTCACGCGACCGACGGGCACCCATTCGGCCACGAGGATGTCGCCGTTCCGCAGGAAGATCGCGGTGTGCGGGTGGATGAACTTCCCTTCGATGAACTGCTCGCGCGGCGCGCCTCGCAGCGACGAGGGATGTCCGTCGCCCAGGTGCGCGATCACCTTGTCGTTGGCGTCGAGCAGCGTGACGACGCTCTCGAGGTCGGGCACCAGCAGCACGTCGCCGCGGGTCTTGAAGTGGCAGGGCATCCGGAGCCCCTGGGTGACGATGCCCAGGGGCTTGCCGTCGAGCGTGAAGTACTGCAGGCGCCGGTTGCCCCGGTCGGCCACGGCCAGCCGAGGCGTGCCCGAGCGCTCGTCGACCCACAACCCGTGCGGGCAACTCACCTTGCCGGGTTCGCTGCCGGGTTCGAGCACCACCTTCACGAACGCGCCGTCGGCGGTGAAGCGGTGCACGTAGCTCGCGCCGTACCCGTCGCCCACGAGCACGTCGCCCGCCTTCCCGCCCTCGCCCGGCAGGAAGGCCACGTTGGTGGGCACGAAGCGCTTCGAGTCGTCGTAGACCTTCGCCTCGACGGGCGTGCCCCGCTCCCAGAGCGTCTCGCCCTTGAGGTTGGTCTTGACGACCAGTCGCCGGTTGGTGTCGCAGTGGTAGAGGAACTCCTCGTCGCCCTCGCGTCGGATGTCGAGCCCGTGGGCCCCGCCCCGGAACGACGCGCCCCAGGCCGTCTCGAAGACGCCCGACTCGGAGAAGACCGCCACCGCGTCCGCTCGCGTGCTCTGCCCGTGCACGGTGTGCGCCACGTAGATGCGGCCCGCCTCGTCCTGCGCCAGCCCGTGCGTGTCGCCCCACATCAGGTCGTGCGGGGGCTTGAGCCAGTCGTGGATGCACTCGTAGCGATGCCCCTCGACGCCCAGCACCGGCGGCACGAGGCCCGACTTGGGCGCGGTGCGAGCCGCGAAGAGGCGAGGGGTCGACATCAGCGAGGCCGCGGCGGCAGCCGCGCCCGCGCCGAGCAGGCCGCGACGGGAGAGCATGAGGTTCATCAAATGGTCCTTTCCTCCGGCATTCGCCGGCAACGATCACTTCCCTTGGCCGCACGCGTCATTCGGTGCCGTACAACCGATCGCCCGCGTCGCCGAGTCCTGGCAGGATGTAGCCCTTTTCGGACAGGCAACGATCGACCGCGGCGGCGTAGATGGGCACCTTCGCATCCGCCTTCCTGAGGTTGGCGATCCCCTCGGGGGCGGCCACCAGACAGACGAATCGCACGTCGACGACGCCCATCCCCCGGATGATGCGAATCGCCTCGACGGCCGACCCGCCCGTGGCGAGCATCGGATCGACGATGAAGACCGGCCCGGCGGCGATGTCGCGGGGGAACTTCTTGAGGTAGACGGTCGGCTGGAGCGTC
>CAIYWI010000005.1 GCA_903929885.1 uncultured Phycisphaerales bacterium | reverse complement strand
CTGTGGGATGTCGACTTCTGGTGGCAACTGGCCACGGGCGACTGGATCCGCACGCACGGCATCATGCGGACCGAGCAGTTCACGCAGGACCATGCCGGCACGCCCCGAATCGAGTCGTCGTGGCTCTACTGCGTCGGTCTCGACATGGCCGTCGACGCGGTCGGGGTGTCCGGGGTCATCGCGATCAAGACCGTCGCGTGGATCATCGCCTTCGCCTCGGTCGCTCTCGTCCGGCCTCGCGAGCGCTCGAACCCCTGGGGCAGACTGCTCGCGCCGGCGGTGGTGGCCTTGGCCGCCGTGGCGTCGAGTCTGCGGTTCGGGGTGCGGCCCGAGGCCGTCAGCGCCGCGCTGCTGGGCATCACTTTGCTGGCGCTCGAGCGTCATCGAGCCGGTTCGAGGTGGTGGCTCGTGGTGCCGCCGCTGGCACAACTGATCTGGGTCAACGTGCATTCGTACTGGCCGCTCGGGCTGCTGTGCATCGCGGTCTACGGAGCGGCGGAGTCGCGAGGCGACGGCCGCGGCCGGGCCTGGGTCGCGTGCATGGCCGGCGCCGGGCTCGCCTTGCTGTGCAACCCCTATGGCGTCGCGATGCTCGCCTTGCCACTGCATCAGTTCGGGGTGATGACCGCGGGCGGCTCGGCGTGGGCGATGGCCTGCATCGTGGCGGTCGCGCTGGCGGCGATGCGCGTGACGAGCGGCCGCGCCTTCGGCCGGACGCTTCGCGAGGAGTGGATGCCCGTGCGGCGGCGGCTGGCGCCGGTGATCATCGCCGTGGGACTGGGCGCGCTGTGGATATCGCCCATCGCGAGGACGATCGTGGCCGCGCTGCTGCCGACGCCCGCCGCGGGGGGCGAGCGATCGAGCATCACGGAACTCGCGTCGGCTTTCGCCGTCTCGACCGATGTTCCCTCGATCGCGGCTTTCAAGGCCCTTGCGTCGCTCGCGCTCGTGTGCGTTGTGGCGGCGCCCGCTCGGCGCGACAGGCCGCTGGCGATGGTCGTCGCCGGCGGCTTCGTGCTCGCGGCGATGTCCGTCAGGAACCTGCCGCTGTTCTGCATTCCCGCCGCGGCGTACGTGTCGGTGGCGATCGGACGGCTCGTGCCGGCGATGAGAGCCGTGCCCGTGCACGCGAAGGACCGGCGACTGGCGGCCTGGGCGCTCGCGGCGGTCTCGGTCGCCGCGATGCTCCACTGGAGCCGCGAGACGTTGACCAATCGGCTGTGGCTGCGACAGGGCGTGCCGTGCCGAAGCGGGCTGGGCGTCGAGCCGTTTCAGTTCGCCGACGGGGCGTGCGACTTCCTGCGACGGATCGGCTTCGACGGGCGGCTGTTCAACAGCCATGCGCAGGGCGGGCGGCTGATCGCGGCGGGCGTTCGCGTGTTCATCGACCCGCGGGCCGTCGAGGGAAGTCTGGGCGAGTACGTCGCCATGATGCGCGACCCTGTCGTGACCGGCTCGAGACTGGCGGAGCGTTTCGATGTCGCCGTGCTCGACGCGATGGATGCGTCGTTGATCTCGCCGCTGATCCTTCGCGGGTGGCGCGTGTGCTTTTTCGACCCGGCGGCGGCGGTGCTGCTGCGACCGGGCTATCGGGACGACGTGGCGACCATCGATCCGGCCGACCCTGCGTTGCTGGCGACCATCCGCGAACGCATCGGCCCCGTGACGCCTCACGCGGAGGCGAGGTTCTGGACGCAACTGTCGTCGCCGCACCCGTCGCTGCGGATGTCGCGGTTGCTGGGCGCGATGGGCAGGACCGGCGAGGCCAGGACCTTCTTCGACGAGGCCGTCAGCGCGGCGCCCCCGGACGTGGCGGCGAGGATTCGCTGACCAGCGGCGGCAGGTCGGGCCTCGGGCAGCCGCGGACGATCAGCCTCGCGAGGTGGGGCCACCCGCGGATGGCCTGGGCCAGTGCGGGCAGCACGTTGCCTCCAACGTCGGGCGTGATCATGAGGAGCCGATGGCCCGAGGGATGCACCACCGTGCGGCGTCGGGCCCACGCGAAGGGCCATGCGGCGGGGGCGACGATGCATCCTTCCGTCGGACCCGCCACGAGGCGTTTCGCGAAGGCGAGCAGGTCGCCCAGCGCGATCCTCGCGTGCGAGCGAGGCGGTGTCGCCGACGAGGCATCGCCCACGCCCAGTCGACGCGACCAAGGGGTGAGGTGCGGATGCACGGTCCATGTCGCGCGGTCGGGGAGCGTCATGGGCTGATCGTCCGAACCGTCGATCGGGAGCAGCGGCGGTGCGGTCGGCAGGGGCTGGGGACAACGGCGGTTCCAGGCGCCTGCGGCGGCGTCGCGCCACCCTGCGACATGAAGCGAGCCGACCTCGCGTCCGAACTCGATCGAGGCGCCCACGGCCAAGAGCGTCTCGACGGCGGCACGTCCGGCGCGGGCGAAGATGTCGCGATGCGAGAGCGCGAGCCAGCCGTTGCGCGAGGCGTAATACCTGCCCGCGACGTGGACGCGTTGCCACGGATGATCGACGATCGATTCGGGGACGGCAAGCACATGTCCGCCGACGCGTCGCGCGGCCTCGAGACACCAGGCGATGTCGTCGTGCGAGATGAAGATCTCCGGAAAGAGCCCCGCGCTTCGCAGCGCCGCGGCGCGGATCAGCAGGCTGCACGCGGCGGCATACTCGACGCGACGAGGACCGGCGGGAGCGCAGGGCGTGGCCACGCCCGACCAGCGACCGATGCGGCCGCCGGCTTCGTAGACGTGTCCGCACGCCGGGTCGCGAAGGGCGGAGCCGGCGGCGATGGCGATGGCGTCGTCGTCGAGCGCGGATGCCAAGGGGTGAAGCGAGCCGGGCGATGCCATGGCGTCGCTGTCGAGCAGCCAGAGGGCGTCGGGCGGATGGGGCGAGGCCATGGCCGCACGCATGCCGGCGTTGAACGCGCCGCTGCCGCCGCGTTGCTCGTCGAGTCGCAGCACGCGAACATCGATCGCTCCGGGTCGCGATTCGAGCGAGATGGCCGGGTCGGAGGCGTCGTCGACGAGCACGGCGTCGAGCGATCGTCCGCGAGCGTCGACGCGGGCGAGGGCGTCGATGGCGGCCCGCGCCTGCTCGGGGTTGTTGCGGCAGGGGATCACCGCCGTGACGCGTTCGATGCGAGTCACGACGAGCGCCCTCGGCGAGGAGCGCGGGCCCGCATGCGCATGCGGACGAGTCGGAGCAGGTGCGAGCGTGCGGGGGCGACGCCCGGGGGCAGGGGCGGCGCGGACGTGAAGCAGCCGCGTGTGAAGCCGGCGATGGCGCGTGCGTGCGCGCGGAGTCGAACGCCGGCGCGGGCGTGGGCCTCGATCCAGGCGAGACAGGCGATCCACGGCCAGTGGGGACCGCCATGGCGCTTGGCGTTCCACACGCGGTTGCGGGTGGCGAGACCGAACCATCGATCGGGGCGTCGGAAGGCGGTGGTGGTGCGGTGGTCGGCCTCGATGGCGGGGTCCATCAGCACGTCCCAATCGGCGGCGAGCAGGCGGAGGGCCAGGTCGGTGTCGTTGGCGTAGAGAAAGTACTTGGTCTCGAAGCCGCCGACGCGGCGCCATGCGGCAAGTCGCACCAGCGATGCGCAGCCCATGAGTGGCCATCGGCGGTCGATTCGAGTGTCGGCCCAGTGCCACTCGGAGCGGCCCAGGGGCACGACGCGGGGCACGAAGGCGACGGCCCCGAGCCGAGGGTCGTCGGTCATGGCGGCCATGGCGCGGTCGACGGTGCCGGGTCGGGGCGAGGCGTCGTCGTCGAGCACGAGGGCCGCGTCGCCATCGATGCGGTCCATGGCTTGGTTGAAGGCGTCGATCCCGCGATGACCGTTCAGCAGGAGGAGGTCGTCGGCGAGTTCGCGGAGCGGTTCCCATCGCGCGGAGTCGGCCGCGCCTTGATCGACGGCGACGACGATGCGGGATTCGGAGGTGGCAGGGTCGTGGCGCAGCAGGCGGAGCGTCTGGATCGCCACGGCGGGGTCGCGGTGTGCGGCGATGGCGATGGGCGGGGCCTTCGTCATGGCAAGGGCGATGATCGAGTCGTGGCGCTGCGCGGCTCGGTGATGGCGCGGAAGAAGGCGAAGAGGATGACCTGCGTGCCGATGATGGCGACCGCTGCGCCCGCGATGACGGGGCGGAGGGTGTGGCCGGCGTCGAGGGGTCCGAAGCCGGCGCGCGACCACTCGAGGAAAAGATCGGCGATCGGCCAAAGGCCGGCCATCAGGAGCGTTGCGCCGCCGACGAGGGAGCGTTCGAGCGTCATGAAGCCGCGGGGGGCGGCGGCGCCGAGCAGATCGTGCTGGGCGCGGCGGCGGGCGAGCATGGCCATCATGAGGGCCTGCGTGCCGAGGATCATGAGCATGCCCGAGACGGCGAGCGTGTGAACGTCGAGCGTGACGGCGCCGAGTCGGAAGGGCCCTCCGATGGTGAGGAGCATCAGGAGCGAGCCGGCGGCAAAGGGGATGAGGCCCGGCAAGGCGAGCACGAGCCACGGGCAGAGCAGGAACATGAGGCGCAGGTGACGCCAGCCGTCGCGCCAGGTGCGAAGGTGCGGTTTCGCGCCGTTGCGGCGGTCGCGCGCGTAGCGGATGGGCACCTCGGCGATGCGCAAGCCGCTGAGCGAGGCCTTGACGAGCATCTCGCTGGCGAACTCCATGCCCTTGGAGTCGAGGCCCAGGGAGAGCACCTTGTCGCGTCGCATGGCGCGAAGGCCGCAGTTGATGTCGCTGACGGGCACGCGGAAGAGCAGTCGCGAGGCGAGCGTGAGGGCGGGCGTGCCCACGAACCGGTGCATGGGGGGCATGGCGCCGGGTTCGATGGTGCCTCGGAGGCGGGTGCCCATGGCGATGTCCGCGCCGTGCTCGACGGCATCGAGGAGCGGGAGAGCGTCCTCGAAGTCGTAGGAGCCGTCGGCATCGCCGATGACGACGACGGGCGAGCGTGCCTCGCGGATGCCCGCGAGCAGGGCCGAGCCGTAGCCCCGCGTGGGCACATGGAGGACTTCGGCGCCGGCGGCTTGGGCGATGGTGGCCGAGTCGTCGTCGCTGCCGTTGTCGCAGACGAGCACGCGGGCGGCGATGCCGCTGCGGCGGATGAGCGAGAGGGTGGAGGAAACGCAGCCGCCGATGGTGCCGGCCTCGTTGAGGCAGGGGATGACGAAGGTGGCGTGGGGGTGCGTCGTCGGGTCCATGGTCGGCCGGTCGAGGGGGCTGGGGCACCGGGAGCCGTGCGGATGGATGGGAACTGATTGTTGGGACGAGGCTACGCGTCGGAAGGCCACCACGTCGGGGGTGGGCGTCGGGACGAGGCCCGGCCGGGCAGGGCCGAACGAGCCCTGCCACAACACGGGCACTGGAAGGCACTTGGGGCACGGGAGGGGCGGGGGCCTCCGGAGGGTCGGCGGCGAGCTGGCCATCTGGCCGGCCGGGTTGCTCGGCCGGGGCGGTGCTGCTATGCTTCCCTCCTGACTACGGGCTTGTAGCTCAGTTGGCTAGAGCGCACCCCTGATAAGGGTGAGGTCGTTGGTTCGAATCCAATCAGGCCCATTGACATCAGCGTGCCCCGTCGTGGCATGGCTCATGGTGTCCATTCAAAATCCGAACGGTCTTCGGTCTCGCGGGTGACGCTCGCGGCGTTGTCGCGCGTCAACATGCGGGCTTGGGTCGCCGGCGCGAAAGGTCCTGATGCAGGGACGTCACTGCGCGGCGGGAGTCGTTCGGACTCAGGATCTGTTCTCGAGCGTTCGCGACGCGTCCGAGGTGAGGTCCAAGCCGCGGGCGGGCGAGGGCGGTGCTGGTGCAAGTGATTGTTGTGCAAACCCTTGCATGGAGATGGATCGCGGTTGGTTCGCCCAGGGCCAAAGGGCGGCTGCGAGATGGCCGATGCAGGGGGGCTTTGGCAGGCGGCGGCGGGGGTTTCGTGGGGAACGGGGGAAGTTTCTTCCTATCATGACCTTTCCCCGCCTGCGATCACGAGCCGCGGCTTGCGCGGCCGCCTGTGGGAGTCTGGAGCACTCATGCGGATCAACGTCGTCGGTCGCCACTTCGAGATCACGGACGCCATCAAGGCCCATTGCGAGGAGAAGGTGTCGCGTCTGCCTCGCTACTTCTCGTCCGTGCAGCAGATCAGTCTCACCATTTCGAAGGTGGGGTCCCACGCCACCAACGAGTACGACGTCGAGCTCATCCTCAACGTCGAGCGGCACGACGACTTCGTGAGCCACGCCAAGGCCTCCGACCCCTACGCGGCGGTCGATCTGGTGGTCGAGAAGGGCGAGCGCCAGCTTCGCGACCACAAGGAAAAGCTGCTGAAGTGATCGTCGGCGGCGGCGGGCCCACGTTCGCCCCGCCTCGTCCCGAGCACGCACCGCGGAGTTGCCCCTTCTTGGCCAAGCTCACTGACATCATCGCCCCGGGCGCCATCGTCGCCCCGCTCAAGTCCACCAGCCGGGACGCCGTCATCGGCGAGTTGGTCGCGTCGCTGGTTGCCTGCGGCAGCATCGCCGCCGACATGCAGGCGGAACTGGTGGCCAAGGTGCTCGATCGCGAGCGGAAGGGGAGCACGGGGTTCGGCAAGGGCGTGGCCGTGCCGCACGTCAAGCACAAGGGCGCGACGAAGATGCACGCGGCGATCGGGCTCGCCCCTCGCGGGATCGACTTTCGGGCCCTGGACGATCAGCCGGTGTACACGGTGTTCCTGCTTGTCTCGCCGGAGGATCGTCCGGAGGAGCATCTCCAAGCGATGGAGGTGATCTTCAAGAACCTCGGGAAGGACACCTTCCGTCGCTGCCTGCGGCAGGCGGCGGCGGCAGACGAGGTGCGGCGGCTGCTCCAAGACGCCGACTCGCAGCACCTGATGGCCTGAGCCCCGCCGCTCGCGTGCCGCCCGATCGCCCGTGGTTCATCGTTCGCCGTTCCCCACCGTCGCCAGACTCCCGTGTCCGATTCCAGTTCCATCACCGTCAAGATCGTCAACCGTCTGGGCCTTCACGCCCGGCCCGCGATGACGTTCGTGGACGTGGCGATGACGTTCGGTTCGGAGATCGTCGTGCGCAAGGGCGACACCGAGGTGGACGGGAAGTCGATCATGCAGATGATGATGCTCGCGGCCAGTCAGGGCAGCGAGTTGGAGATCGTCGCCAAGGGGGCCGACGCGGCACAGGCGGTCAAGGCGCTGGGCGCCCTGGTGAACAGCGGCTTTGACGAAGAGTGAGCCCGCCGTGAACGTCGACGCCATTCTCTGCGACATCGACGGGTGCCTGGGCCCGGAATCGCACGAACCCTTCAACGCGGCGGGCATCGCGAAGGTCGCGTCGTACAACCGCCATGCGATCGCGACGCGGTCGCGACCTGTGCTCACGTTGTGCTCGGGGCGGCCGCAGCCATTCGCCGAGGCGTTGTGTCGGCTGGTGGGCAACGACCTCCTGCCGTGCGTGGCGGAGATGGGCGTGTGGCTGTACGACCCGGCGGGCAACCGCTTCCTGCTCGATCCGGCGATTCTTCCGGAGCATCGGCGGTGGATCCGCGAGGCCACGGCGTGGGTGGAGGAGACGCTGATTCCGCAGGGCGTGGTGATCCAGCCGGGCAAGACGGCCTCGATCTCGCTGTGGCACCCCGACACCGAGTGGCTGATGGCGCAGCGTCAGCCACTGCGGGAGCGGTTCGCGGCGGCGGGGTGGAACCTTCGCGTGTCGAACTCGGTGGCGTGGGTCAACTGCGACTTGGCGCACGTGAGCAAGGGGACGGGGATCGCGCGGTTCCGCGAGGCGACGGGGCTGGTCTCGAGCCGGCTGGCCGGCATCGGCGACACGATGAGCGACCTGGCGATCCGCGAGCAAGTGGCCTTCTTCGCGGTGCCCGCCAACGCGCAGGACGAACTCAAGGCCAAGGCCGACTACGTGTCGCCCCATCACGGCATCGAGGGCGTGCTCGACATTCTCGAGCATCCGATGCTGCGGGCGTGACGGCTGCGCCGCTGCCGGCAAGCGGGTCAACAATCAAGGCATGACCAGCATCACGGCCCTCGCGTCGGTTCTCCTGGCGTTGCAACCCGTTTCGCCCCAGCCAGCCAAGGCCGAAGGGGCCAAGGAGCCCGTCGCGGCGGCTTCGGAGCCCAAGGCCCCGGAGAAGAAGGCGTGGGACGTCAACGCCCCGATCGGCCCGACGAAGGAGGTGGCGCTCGACGTCACCAGCGGCACGTGGTTGTCGCTCGACGTGAGCCCCGACGGCGCCACCATCATCTTCGACCTGCTGGGCGACCTGTACTCGATGCCCATCGCTGGAGGCGAGGCGAAGAGTCTGACCAGCGGTCCGGCGTGGGACATGCAGCCGCGCTTCAGTCCTGACGGATCGCGGATCGCCTTCACGTCGGACCGGGGCGGAGGCGACAACATCTGGACGATGAAGGTCGACGGCACGGACGTCAAGCAGGTGACCAAGGAGTCGTTCCGCCTGCTCAACGCGCCGGCGTGGCTGCCTCCCGCGGGCGACTACATCGTCGCCCGCAAGCACTTCACCTCGCGGCGTTCGCTGGGCGCGGGCGAGATGTGGCTCTACCACGCGCAGGGCGGCGTCGACGGCCTGCAGCTGACCACCAAGCCCACCGAGCAAAAGGACGTCAACGAGCCGGCCTTCAGCCCCGACGGTCGATACCTCTACTACTCGTGGGACTCGACGCCGGGCGCGACCTTCGAGTACAACAAGGACAGCACCGAGGGCATCTACACCATCAGCCGCCTCGACCGCGTGACGGGCGAGACCGAGACGGTGGCGGCGGGCCCGGGCGGAGCGTGCCGCCCGACGCCGAGCCCCGACGGCAAGTCGCTGGCCTTCGTGCGACGGGTGCGGTTCAAGACGTGCCTGTTCATCCGCGACCTCGAGAGCGGGGTGGAGCGTCAGGTCTTCGACGGGCTCGAACGCGACATGCAGGAATCGTGGGCGATTCACGGCGTGTATCCGACGATGGCCTTCACGCCCGACAGCCGCACGATCATCTGCTACGCGCAGGGCGGGTTCCGTCGCATCGACGTGGCGACGGGCGAGGCGACGGCCATTCCCTTCCGCGTGAAGACCACTCGCACGGTGACCGAGGCCGTGCGGTTCCCCGTCGACGTGGCGCCGACGAACTTCGACGTCAAGATGCTCCGCAACGTCGTCGTTCGGCCCGACGGACGCCAGGTGGCGTACAACGCGCTGGGGTACATCTACGTGAAGGACCTGCCCGACGGTCAGCCCAGGCGACTGACCTCGCAGACCGACCGCTTCGAATACCCCGCGGCGTACTCGCGCGACGGCTCGAAGATCCTCTACACCACGTGGAACGATCAGGAGCTCGCCACCGTCGCCATCATCGACATCGACGGCGCGAACGCGAGGACGCTGACGACGGAGAAGGGGCACTACGGCGATCCGGCGATCAGCCCCGACGGCTCGACGGTGGTCTTCGCCAAGACCGGCGGCGGGTTCTTGGTGAGCCCCGCGTGGAGCTCGCGACCTGGCGTGTACAAGGCGCCCGCCGACGGCTCGACCGCGCCCACGCTGCTGACGCGCCGGGGCGCCAACCCGCAGTTCGGCGCCGAGTCCGATCGCGTGTATCTCGAGGTCGCCGAGGCGCAGAAGGAGAACGACCGTCGGCTGCTCATCAGCATCGGGCTCGACGGCCGCGACGAGCGGACGCACTACGCCGGGGACAACACCACCGAGTATCGGGTGAGCCCCGACGGCAAGTTCCTGGCCTTCGCGGAGCGGTTCAACGTGCACGTGACGCCCTTCGTGCCCACGGGGCGCGAGGTGGCGGTGGGGCCGAAGATGACGTCGCAGCCCGCGGCGAGAGTCTCGCGCGACGGCAGCGCGAACCTGCAGTGGTCGGGCGATTCTCGCACGCTCTTCTGGTCGCTGGGGCCGACGCTGTACTCAAGGAAGCTCGAGGAGACCTTCGCGTGGCTCGCCGGGCCCGGAGCGCCGACGGAACTGCCGCCGCCGCCCGAGCAGGGCACGCACATCGGCTTCTCGCACCCCTTCGATGCGCCGGGCGGTTCGATCGCACTCGTGGGCGCCACGCTCATCACGATGCGGGGCGACGAGGTGATCGAGCGGGGCGTCGTGGTGATCGAGAACAATCGCATCGTCGCGGCCGGACCACGGGCCACGGTGAAGCCGCCGCAGGACGCGACGGTGATCGACTGCGAGGGGCGGTTCATCATGCCGGGGATGATCGACGTGCACGCGCACGGCGGGCAGGGTGGAGCGGGGTTCACGCCCCGGGCCAACTGGATCAACGCGGCGAACCTGGCCTTCGGCGTGACGACGATCCACGACCCGAGCAACGACACGCAGTCGTTCTTCGCGGCGAGCGAACTGGGCAAGGCCGGGCTGATCGCCGCACCGCGACTCTTCTCGACGGGCACGATCCTCTACGGCGCGGCCGGCTCGTTCAAGGCCGAGGTCGAGAGTCTCGAGGATGCGAAGTTCCACCT
>CAIYWI010000004.1 GCA_903929885.1 uncultured Phycisphaerales bacterium | reverse complement strand
CGGAATCGGAACGTCGCCCTCGCCGCCGGTTGCCTGGGGGTCCCTGACGGCGCCACGCACCATGGTCTCCACGTAGGCCTCGCCCTGATTGACGCGGAACATGAAGTTCGTGAACACGCCCCGCACGTATCCCGTTTGTTCATCGTCGGAGCGCCACCACATCCCGTTCGTCCCGGGAGCGAGACGAGTGACGACCAACCAGCTCTCGAGCGTATGGTCCAGCCAGACGCCGGGCCCGCAGCACACGCCGTTGCAGTCTCTCGACTGGAAGGGCAGGCACGGAGCGTCGGGGTCCGGCGGCGGCAGCGGTGGAAGGTCGGGATTGAACGGCGGCGGCGGCCGATCGGGGATGTCGGGATGCAGGATGGGCGACAGCGGATCGAGATCGACCGCCCGGAAATCGAGGGACTCGGAGGTCTGCCCCAGCGAGCAACTTGCGGCGATCAGCAAGGTCAATCCGGCCGTCGGCAGGCGGCCATGGTCCCTTCGCGTCGGCTTCATGGTCGGCATCGCGTGTTCTCCTTCAGGTGCATGACGATCGCTTCGATTCGGGCTCGTACGAACGAACCCGGTGGGCTCACGTCGAGCCGGTCCGGATGGTGGGCGGCGACGGTCAATCGTCTTCGCCCGCGGGTTCGCGACTTTGCGGATTCGCTGGAAACCGCGCAGGACGCCCGATGTCAGCCGCGATCCCGCGGTCTCGAGGCGTCCGCATCCGTTACAGTCCGCAATCCGTCGTCGTGTGCCGCCCGGATCGCCGATTTTCGCGAATCGCCGGCCCTGTCTTCCCGTGCACGGTGCTTCCGGTTTTCGGGCTCGCCGGCTCATCGCCTCTGCCGTGCACGCGTGCGACAGCGGGGCATCTCGCGAGCGGACGCCGGACCCGCGGTGTTTGACGCACCGCGGCTGCGGACCGGTCGCTCAGGGGACGAGTCGGCGCGTACGACTTTCGCGACTCGCGAGCCTGTTCGACCGGTCCGCGACCGCGAGCGGTGCGTTCTCTCGTCTCAATCTCATCAGTGCGCATGCCGGCCGGGAGTGCCGCGAATCACTGCCGATTTCCACCGATCGGGCACTGATCGTCCAGCCGAAGAGGAGGCGGCCGACTGCCGCGAGTCCCGAACGCCGCCCGCTCATGGACGCAGTTCGCCGTTCCTCCTCAAGCCCCTGTCGCGTGCCGCAACCCGGCCACGCTGGCCTCGAAGGGGCTCACGTCGTGGCGCGTCTGCGCGAGGAACGCCTCGATGGCGCCGATGCGGGCGATGGCCTCGTCGACCGTCGGATCGCTCCCGGGCTCGTAGGCGTTGCAGCTGATCTTGTCGTAGTTGCGTTGATGGGCCGCCACCAGCCGTACCGCCTTGGTCGCCGCCGCCAGGTGCTGGGGCGAGGCCACCTCGCGCATCACGCGGCTCTTGCTCCTGACGATATCGATCGCCGGGTACAGGCCCCGCGACGCCAACTCGCGCGAGAGGATCACGTGCCCGTCGAGCAGGCCCATCGTCTCCTCCGCCACAGGGTCCTCGAAGTCGTCCGCGGGCGTCAGCACCGTGTAGAACCCGGTGATCGATCCCGACTCGGCGGTGCCCGCCCGCTCGAACATCCGGGGCAGTTCCGCGAAAACCGACGCGGGGAACCCCTGCCTGCCCGGCGGCTCGCCCGCCGCCAAACCCACTTCGCGAAGGGCCCTCGCGAACCGCGTCACAGAGTCCATCAGCAGCACCACGTGCTCGCCGCGGCTTCTGGCCGCCTCCGCGATGGCCAGCGCGGTGTGCGCCGCCCGCAGCCGCAACAATGCGGGTTGGTCCGAGGTCGACACCACCACCGCTGCCCGCTCGAGCCCCTCCTCCGAGAGATCGTCCTCGATGAATCCCGCCACCTCGCGCCCGCGCTCGCCCACCAGGGCCAGCACGATCAAGTCCGCCTGCACGTTCCGCGCGATCATCGACAGCAGGCTGCTCTTGCCCACCCCCGGCGGCGCGAAGATGCCCACCCGCTGCCCCCGACCGATCGTCAGGCACGCGTCCAACGCACGCACGCCCGTCACCAAGGGCTCGCGGATCCTCGCTCGCGTGAGCGGCGGCGGGGGCGGCGCGGTCAACGGACCCCGCTCCTCGATGCCCAACGATCCCTTCGAGTCGATCGGCCTCCCCAGCGCATCGAGCACCCGCCCGCGCACCTCCGGTCCGCACGGCGTCAGGAGCACGCGGCCCGCGGGCGTCACCGCCGCACCCGCCTCCACGCTCTCCAGGGCCCCCAGCGACATCAGGATCACGCCCTCGCGGTCGAAGCCCACCACCTCGACGTCGAGGTCCGCCTGCCCGGGTCGCTTCACGCGGCAGATCTCGCCGATGCGACCCTCGGGCAACTCGGCGCGAATCACCGTGCCCGTCACCGCGATCACGCGACCCACCCTCGCCACGCCGTCGAAGCGGGCCAGACGCTCCTCGATCTCGCGAGGCAGCGTCACGGGCGGAATGGACCTCGGTTCGTCGTTCATGCTCGCCTCGCCGTCGACACCATCCACCTCACGCCCGCGGGCCCCGTGGCAGGCCCTCGAGCAGTCGTCGCTCGAGTTCCGCCAGACGCATTTCAAGCGAACCGTCGCGCACGCCGTCCACCGCGTGCAGTCGCACGCTGCCTCGCGGGAGCGTGGCGCGATCCACCACCTTCAGTCGGCCCTCGAAGCGGGCCGCCGCGACCACCTGCTCCAGCGCGAGGCGCACGATCGCCGCATCCTCGGGATGCAACTCGATGGCCACGGTCGTCTCGCGTCGCACGTGCGCCAAGGCCTGCGCCGCGAGTTCCGCGACGCGCCGCGGGTCCGCCGTCAGTTCGGCTCGCAGGATCGACCCGGCGATCCGCACGGCCATCGCGATGCTCGCGGCCTCTCGCTCCTGCCGCTGCGTCGTCTCGGCCTGCTCGATGGCGGCCAGCAACGCGCCCAGTCGCGAGGTCGCCTCCCTCGTCGCGGCCGCGATCGAAGCCGCGGCGTCCTCGTGCGCCCTTGCGCGAATGGCGTCGGCCTCGCGACCCGCCCGCGCGAGCGTCTCGGCGGCTTCCTGCCTGAGACGTTCCGATTCCTGCTCGGCGCGACGCGCCACACGCGTCAGCGAAAAGAGCGGCTGGAGCTCCTCCTCCGACGGGCGTCGCACGACGCGAGCGATGCGACCGGCGCTCATGACGCCACCTCCGCGCTCGCGCCGGCCATCAATCGCTTCAGGCATGCCCACTCGTCGTCGGGCAGATGACGCTTGAAGACGGCGCACGCCTCGAGATGCCGCGGGAGGTTCGTCAGCGAGCCCGCCGCCAGCGACGGCGCATGACGCGGGTCGAGTCGTCGCCACGCGGACGCCAGCAGACTCATGCCCACCCCTCGCACCAGCCCCTCGCCGCGAAGGCCCGAGTCGGCCAGCGGCCTCGCCAGGTCGAGCGTCAGCGAGGCCAGCACCCGTCCCGCGCGAGCCGGCCATGCCGCAGCTTCCGCCGCAAGCTGCGAGGCAGCCACCCCCTCGGCGCCCAACGCCAGCATCAACGCGGCGTGCGGCCGACCCTCGTGACGACACGCCTCGCCGCACGCGACAAGCCCCGCCCGCCCGATCACGCCCTCGATCGTCGCTCCCGTCGCGTCCGCCAGCAGCGTGGCCCAGAACGCGGGCACGGTGTCGAGCGCCTCCCGCACGCGACGAAGGCACGACGCTCGACGCATCGACAGGAAGCGATCGACTCCCGCCTCGCGGCCCGGAGCGGCCCCCAGCAACGCCCGCAGCAGCAGGGCGGCATCCGATGAGCCGCCGGCCGCGATCGCTCGCATCGCGTCGATCGCCGCGACCGTCTCCCGAGGGCGTTTGGTCGGCAAGGCGCTCGCGGTCACGCGTTGCCTCCCGCGTTGCGGCGGAACCCGCGCCACTGAAGCCACGCGAGCGCGAGCATCGCCGCCACGGTCACGGCCATCAGCGCTCGATCGAAGGTCGAGAGGCCCGACAGGTCGCGACCTTGGCGATCGTCCGTCGAGGCCGCCTGCGCCATCGCGGCCTTGGCCGCCGCGGACTGCAGCCGTCCCGCGCCGCCCGACACCAGCACCGTCGCATCCGCCGTCGGGTTCACATCCGGAAAGGCCGCCCGCACCGCGAGCATCGCGCGATCCCGCAGCGCCGTCTCCTCGGGCGTGCCGGCGATCCCCGCGGTGCGGATCGTCACCAGCAGTCGCGGCGGCGGGGTCTCCCGGCCGGCGGCATCCTTCGAGGGCTGCTCCGCGACCACCACGCTCGCGACCGACACGCCATCGAGCAGTTCGAGCGCTCGCTCCAAGGCCGCGGCCCGTCGCCGCCGCTCGCGTGCCGCCTCGTCCGCCCGCGTCGGGAAGAAGGCGGATTCGTCGCTCGCGACTTCGGGTCGCGGCCGAGGCAGACCCAACTCGGCGAGCGCCAGTCGCGAGACGGAAGCAGCGATCGTCGGCGCGGACACCTCGTGCAGGTCGCGCCCGCCTGCACGACGAACGTTCATTTGCACGCGGGGCACGTCGCTCTGCTCGAGTGCGGCGGCGATCTCGATGGCCTCGCGCTGGGTGGCCGTCGTCGCGATCACCTCGCGAGACTCCTCGCGCCCGCACGCGGCCGTCAGCCAGCATGCCGCCGCCACGCACGCCCACGCGGCCGGTCTCGAGCGGTTGTGGTCCGTTCGTCCCATCGACCACATACATTAGCACGACCCGCGCCGACCACCCTCCCGGGAGCACCGCACGAGCCATGTCGACCTTCACCGCCACCTCACCCGCCACGGGGCGTCCGCTCGAGCAGCCCTTCCTCGCGGCCACGCCCGAGCAAGTCGACGCGGCCTGCCGTCGTGCCGCCGCGGCCTTTGATCACGGCGCCGATGACACCTGCCGGGCCGCGCTGCTTCGCGAGGCCGCCTCGGGCATCCTCGAACTTGGCGATCGGCTCCTTCAGACGGCCTCGTCCGAAACCGGACTTTCGATTCCCCGGCTCGCCGGCGAGCGAGATCGCACCGTCTTCACGCTCCGCATGTTCGCCGATCTCGCCGAGTCGGGCTCGTGGCGACGCGAGTTCGTCGACCCCGCCCAGCCGAACCGAACGCCGCTTCCCAAGCCGTCCCTCCGCCGTTTCCTGCTGCCGTTGGGGCCCGCGGCGGTCTTCGGCGCCAGCAACTTCCCGCTGGCGTATTCCACCGCCGGCGGCGACACCGCGTCCGCGCTGGCCGCGGGCTGCCCCGTCGTGGTCAAGGGTCATGCGCTGCATCCCGCCACCGGCGCGTTGGTCGCACGGGTCGTCGACGAGGCGGTGACCAAGGTGGGGGCGCATCCCGGCATGTTCACGCTGCTGCCCGCCGGGGGCGACCGTGATCACGCCGTGGGGGCGGAACTGGTCGCCCACCCGGCCATCCGCGCCGCCGGCTTCACCGGTTCGCACGGCGGCGGCATGGCCCTGCACCGCATGGCACAGGCCCGGCCCGAGCCGATTCCCGTCTTCGCCGAAATGGGAAGCGTCAATCCCGTCTTCGTCCTGCCGTGTGCCGCCGCGACGGACGGCGCGACCATCGCCGAACGACTCTTCGCCAGCGTGAGCAACAGCTGCGGGCAGATGTGCACGTGCCCGGGCCTGGTCTTCGTTCCGGCCGGCTCGTCGAGCACGCTCGTCGAGCGATTCGCCGCGATGGTCGCCGAGTCGGCGGCACAGCCCATGCTCTCGCAGGGCATGCGACAGGCCTTCCGCGGGCGCATCGAGGCATGTCGCGCGGTGGGTGGCGTCGAGGTGATGGCCTCGGGCCGTGAGGGCGTTGGCGACGGATTCCTCCAGCCCGTGCTCCTGCTGCGCACCGACCTTGCGACCTTCGCTTCACATCCGACGCTCCGCGACGAGTGCTTCGGACCCTCCACGATCATCGTGGCCTGCGATGGAGTCGAGGCCATGCTGGGTGCCGCCGGCTCGCTGCCGGGCAGTCTGGCGGCGTCCATCTTCCACGCTTGCGGGGACGAAGCCGACGGCCGTCGCCTCGAACGCGCCCTCCTGCGTCGCGTGGGACGCCTCGTGCATAACGGCGTGCCGACCGGGGTGGAGGTCTCGCCGGCGATGGTGCACGGCGGACCCTACCCGGCGACGAACCAGCCCCACACGACGGCGGTGGGGGCGATGGCGATCGAGCGATGGTGCCGCCCCGTCTGCGTGCAGAATCACCCGGGTTGGTGACGGCCCCCCCTACGCTCTGTCCACCATGCTCCGAGACATCGAGAGGGTGCTGATCGACCGCGAGCGGATCGCGACGCGCGTGCGCGAGATCGCGGCGGCGATGTCCGCCGACTTCGCCCGCGACACCGCCCATCTGCCGGAGGCGGAACGCGACGGCCGCATCGTGCTCATGCCCGTGCTGACCGGTTCGATCGTCTTCGTCGCCGACCTCATCCGTCACCTGCCTCACAAGCTCAGTCTGGGGTTGGTCGCCGTCTCGAGCTATCCCGGCAAGAGCGTCGAGAGCAAGGGCGTGTCGATCCGCGGCGAGCTGCCCGCCGACCTCGAAGGCAAGCACGTGGTCATCATCGACGACATCCTCGACAGCGGGCAGACCCTCGACGTCCTGAGCCGGCTGGTTCGAGAACGACGCCCCGCCAGCGTCCGCCTCTGCGTGTTGCTCCGAAAGCCGGGAAAGGCCAGGATCGACGTCCGTCCCGACTACGTGGGCTTCGACATCCCCGACGAGTTCGTCGTGGGGTACGGACTCGACTACGACGGGTTCTACCGCAACCACCCCGAAATCGTCACCCTCCGTCCCGAGGCCCGCTGAGCCGTCATGAACGCCACGCCCACGCCGTTCATCATCGACATCCGCCCCGCGAGGCGGTCCGTGCTGCTGCGGAGTTGGAAAGGCGTGCTCTTCGCGCTCGGGCTGGCTTGGGGCTTTCACGCCGTCGGCGGGCGGTTCTCGCCCGGCGCCGTCGGCACCCCTTTCGACGAATACATCGCTCCCGGGTGCGAGATCCTCGCGTGGCTGCTGTCGGCCAGGGCCGCGTGGGTCTTGGGGCGAGAGGCGCTTCTCCGCCGCTCGAGGCGCTATCGACTCACCGCCGCCGACATCACCTTCGAAAGCGGGATCCTCCACCGCACGTCCGGCACCCTCCCCGTCCGCAACATCCAGCAGATCGTCGTCGATCGCACCGTGGGCGAACGCTCCTTGGGGCTCGGCACGGTGCTGGTGAGCAGCGCGGGGTCGCATCGCGTCGACGTGGCGTGGGTCAGCGTGGCAGATCCCGAAGGCGTCGTCTCGACCATCCGTCAGGCGCTTGATGCCGCACGGCCCGTGCCCGGCTTCCTCGAGGATGTCCCCGGCCAGGCCGCGGCTTCGCCGATCGTCATCGGCCTCGTCGGAGGCATCGGCGCCGGCAAGTCGGCGGTGGCCGCCATCCTCGGACGCCTTGGATGTCTGGTGGTCGACGCCGACCGCGACGCGAGGGCGGCCGTCGACCGCCCGGAGATCCGCGAGCAGCTGGTGCGATGGTGGGGGCCCTCGGTGATCGGCGACGACGGCAAGGTGAACCGCAAGGCCGTCGCCTCGATCGTCTTCTCCGATCCCGCGCAGCGCACTCGCCTCGAGGCGCTCGTGCACCCGGTCGTCAAGGCCTTTCGGGGCGAAGTGATCGAGCGTGCCCGCTCGCAGGGCATGCGTGGCGTCGTGATCGATGCGCCGCTGCTGTTCGAGGCCCAGAGCGACAAGGAGTGCGACGCCGTTCTCTTCGTCGACACGCCCCTGCAGCGACGCCTCGAGCATGTGCAGGGCCGCGGCTGGGACGCCTCCGAACTCCAGCGCCGCGAACGGGCGCAGATGCCCCTCGAGGCCAAGAAGGCCGCGTGCCACGCGACGGTGGTGAACGACGGCTCGCTCGAGACGCTCGCCGAACGGGTCAAGGCCGTCTTCGACGACCTGGCGGCTCGTCACGGTCGGGGCGAAAGGTTCCGCCCGCTCGGGGCCGCCAAATGAACGGGCGACTCGCCCCGCGAGTCTGTGCGTCGGCGCGGCTCCCGGGGGTGCAAGATTCGGTCGCGAGCGACGAAGTGCGGGCGGTGCCGGCGCGGGCGGGCTCCCCGTATCCTCAGGCGGACCAGCGGCCATGGCGGACATCCCCGACAAACCCCTGCCGAGCGACGAGGCATCGCACCCCGACGCCCAGGAACTCGAGTCCATCGCGCTGGGTCGCAGCGTCGGCGAGGCCGCGTTGCTCCATGTCGGCGAGTGTCCACGATGTCAGGCGGCCATTGCCGAGATCGAGGCGAACAACCGCTTCCTGTCGCAGATGATCTCGGCGGCACGGTCCGCCTCGACGACTACGCCCTCGCCGCTGGCCCAGATGCCGTCGATTCCCGGCTATGAACTGCTGGGCGAGATCCACCGAGGCGGGCAGGGCGTCGTGTTCCGCGCCAGGCAGATCGCCACCAAGCGGGAGGTGGCCATCAAGCTGCCTCTTGCCGGCTCCTTCCTGACGGCCAAGGCCAAGATCCGCTTCGAGCGCGAGATCGAGCTGGTGGCGCAGATGCACCATCCCAACATCGTGACGGTGCACGATTCGGGCCTGACGCCCGACGGCCGCTACTTCATCGTGATGGAGCTCATCGACGGCGTGACGCTCGACCGATTCATCGCCTCGGGTGGCGAGCAGAGCACCGTGACCGGCCGGCGCCGCGTGGAGTTCATCCTCCGGCTCTTCGCCCGCATCGCCGGCGCGGTGCAGCACGCGCACGCACGCGGGGTGATCCACCGCGACCTCAAGCCCGGCAACGTGCTCGTCGACGCGCAGGGCCAGCCCCATGTCGTCGACTTCGGCCTCGCCAGACGGGGCGAATGGTCGCCCGAGAACTCGCCCACGCTGGTCGACGAGTTCCAGGGAACGCCCGCCTACGCCTCGCCCGAGCAGGTCGGCGGCGACCCTCGCGCCATCGACGTGCGCACCGACATCTACTCGATGGGCGTGATGCTCTATCGCGCGCTGACCGGGCATTGGCCATACGCCGTCGACGGCTCGCTCTCGGATCAGATCCGCAACATCAAGCACGCCCTGCCCCCGGCGCCCTCGCGACGCGTGCGTCATGTCGATCCCGATGTCGACACCGTCGTGCTCACCGCGCTCGCCAAGGAGCCGCAGCGACGCTATCAGTCCGCCGCCGCGTTCGAGGCCGATCTCGCCGCGTGCCTCACGGGGCAACCCATTTCGGCCAGGCGGGCGGGCGTGCTCTACGTGGTCCGAAAGGCCGCCGCGAGGCACAAGGCCGTCACCATCACCGCCGCCGCCGCGGTGATCGCGCTGGGCGCATCCATTTATTCCTGGCAGATGCGCCGCCAGGCCGTCGTCGAGATCGCCGAGGAGCGAGCCCGCGCGCAGTCCGCGGCTGCGTCCCTCTCGCAGCGGCTGCTCGAGCAGATCGCCATGGCGGGCGGGGGAGCCATGCAGCAGGGATTCGCGCGGCGAGTCCTCGACGCCGCCGCCGCGGATCTCGATCGCGGGCTCGTCACCGATCGCCCGCTCACCCACGCCTCGCTCCGCGCTCAACTCGGCCGGATGTACGCCCGGCTCGATCAGCACAGCGCGGCCCTTCACCAGTTCCAGGCGGGGCTCGCGGCGATCGAGCTCGCGAAGGCCGATCCCGACGACCTTCGTTCCCGGCTCCGCATCGACATGGTCGGCGCTCAACGCGCCTTGGGTCGCTTCAGCGACGCGGCCGAGTCCGCCAGGGCGGCCATCGACGCGGCGGATCGTCAGGGCGAGCCGGGACAGACCCGCGCGGTGCTCGCCCATGCCGAACTGCTCGCGGCCGCCGTGCAATCCGGCGGCACGGCCGAAAGCGACGCGATGAGGCGGGCGATCGACGGAGCCAGGAAGGATCTCGAATCGATGTCGCTGGCATCGGCCCCGGCGAGAGCCGCGCTGTTGGCCGAGTTGGCCAAGGCCTCGCTCGCCATCGACGAGCCCGCGCTCGCCCTCCGCGATGCCGAGGCCGCGATGGCCTTGGCGACCCTGTCGGGCGACACGCTCGCGGCGGTCAACGCCGGCGCGGTGCAGGCGCGGGTGCACGCCATGAAGGGCGACTTCGACGCCTGTTTCAGGGCCGTTCGCGAGCAGGTCGGCGCGCTCTCCGCCGAGCGCCACGCGTGGGCCGCCAAGGCGATCGCCGTCGCCGCCGAAATGCCCGCAGACGCCGTCGACGATCCCGCCCTCGCGCCCGTGCTCGCGCAGCACGCGGACGATCTCGCGGGCATGCTGCGAGCCGTGGTGAACGACGATCGATCTCGTGCCGCGTCGCTTCTCGTGGCCGCCGCTCGCGGCTCGTTGCAACTGCGACAGGCGACCAGGGCGGCGGAACTCGCCGGCGCCGGCGCCGACATCCTGCTCAACGCCTCGGGCCCGGGCGACCCCGGACGGCTCGAGGCCCTTCGGGTGGCGGCGTCGGGCTGGGCGATGGCCGGCATCGCCACGCAGGAACTCGCCTCGCTCCGGCAGGCCATCGATGCCGCCCGGGCCGCCAAGAGGCCCGAGCCGCGGGTCGAGATCGACCTCTGGACGCGCCTGTCGAAGGCCGCCGAGTCGTGCGGCGAGCGGGAGGTCGCCATCGACGCCTCCACCCGCGCCGCCAATCTCGCGGCCCTCGGCGGGCGTTCGCTCACGTCGTTGCGGCTGCTGTTCGAGCGGGCCAAGCTGCTCGAGCGTCTCGGCATGATCGAGCCGGCGCTGGACGCGTACGAGGGATGTCTTTTCGTGGCCTCCCGGCGGGGCGAGTGGCAGTCGTGGGCCGAGATCCAGCTCCATGTCGCGAGGCTTCACGAATCGCGAGGCCAGCTCGGCTGTGCCGTCGCGCCGCTGCTCTCGGGCGAGGCCGTGCTCGAAAGACTGCCGGCCCTCGATCCCGTCATGCGGCACGCGCTGTCGCTCGGCCGCGTGCCGGTGATCGCCGCGATGGGATCGGACGAAGAGGTCCGCCGCATGCTCGACGACGCGGTCGCCGGCACGATGCAGACGCTCGGTCCCGCGTCATCGGTCACCAGACGCGTGCTCGAACTGGGCATCATGTGGAGCGAATCCCGCGGCGATCGCGATCTCGCGTCCGCGTGGTGGCGCATGCTGCGCGACGGCGTCGCGACGCCGAGGCCCTGAGTCCCGCGACGGGCCTTCGATCCGCTCAGGCACGCGCCGGGCCGTGGGCCGCCGCGATTCGCCTGGGGGCCTCGCGGTCGCCCGCGAAGGCGAGACCCAGCTGCTCGCACACCATTCTGCACGAGATCATCGCCGACAGGAAGATCGTCGGCAGTCCCGATCCCGGGTGCGTGCCCCCGCCCACGAGGTACATGTTGTCGAAGCCCTTGAGCTTGTTCTGGGGACGAAGGTGCAGCATCTGTCCCAGATTGTGCGCGAGGTTGAAGGTGGCGCCGAAGTTGATTCGTCCGTCGGCCCAGTCGCGGGGCGTGAGGGCCGTCTCCGCGACGATCCGGTCGCGGATGTCGCCCAGGCCGAACCTCGCCTCCATCTGGTCCAGCATGGCCTCGCGGATCTCGCCGGCGCGGGCTCGCCAGTCGACCTTGCTCTGGCAGTTGGGCGTGGGCATGAGCACGTAGAGCGCGCTGTCGCCCGCGGGCGCGAGCGTCGGATCGAGCCGCGAGGGATTGCACACGTAGAGCGAGGGGTCCTCGCTGAGCCGTCCGTGCTCGACGATGTCGTCGAGGTTCTCGCGATAGCGTTCCGAGACGTAGATGGTGTGGTGGGGGAGGTCGACGCTGCCTTTGACGCCCAGGTACAGCATCGCGGTGCTGCAGGAATAGCGCCGAGAATCGAGGTGCGGCGCGCCGTACTCGCCCCCGTGCACCCGCGCGTGCTCGACGGCCGACGGGGGCAGCAGGTGCTTGAGGGCCCACGTGGCGTCGGCGTTGAGCACCACGTGATCGTGCGCGATGACGCGACCTGCGGTCTCGACCGCCACCGCGCGGGGGCCCTGCGCCGTGTCGACGAATCGCAGCGAGTCGATCCTCGCGCCGGTCACGATCTCGACGCCCAGTCGCCTCGCCACGTCCGCCATCGCGAGCATGAGCGCGTGGCAGCCGCCCCGCGGGTGCCACACGCCCCACTCGTACTCGATGAAGGGCAGGATGGTGAAGAGACTCGGGCACTCGAAGGGGCTCATGCCCAGGTACTTGCTCTGGAAGCTCACCGCCAGCTTCACGTGCGGATCGCTGAAGTAGCGGCCCAGAAGGTCGTGCACCGAGAGGTGGGGGGCCAGCACCGGCCCGACCTTCAGCGTGTCTCGCCAGGTGGCCGGCCCGAAGAGGTCCAGCGGGCTGGTCATCTTGTTGCGAAGGATCGGCTCGCTGTGACGCAGCTTGTAGCGGTTGTCGGCGATGAAGCGGGCGAAGTTCGCGCCGTCGCGAGGGTTGATCGCCGCGATCCGACGCGACATCTCCGCGATGTCCTGCGTCGCGTCCAGCACGTGGGGCGACGCCCCCTGCCGCCCGAGGATCAGCCGGTACATCGGGTCCAGCCGCGTCATGTGCACGTGGTCCTCGAGACGCTCGCCCGCCGCGGCGAAGATCTCCTCGAGCACGTAGGGCATCATGAAGAACGTCGGCCCCTTGTCGAAGGCGAAGTCGCCCGCCCGCACGCGGGCCGTCCGGCCGCCCACGATCGATTCGGCCTCGTAGAGACGCACCTTCGCGCCCGACGCCGCCAGCAGCACGGCCGCCGCCAGTCCGCCCGGCCCCGCGCCGACGATGGCGACCGTGCCGCGACCTTCATGAGCGGCGGACATCGCCGACGAGTCCGCCTCCATGGAAGGGGTCGCGGAGGAGGCCTCGGACGGGAACGCGGTGGTGGGCATGGCGGCTTTCGGTTCGACGCGGCAGGGCCGTTGGATGAAGGAGGATGGTATCGGCCGCAGGTCCGAAGAACGATCGCCGGGACGTCGGCGCGGCGGGCGACGCGCACGTCGCCCAAAGGGCCTCGGGAGGCGTCGACTGTAGCGGCGGGCGGGGCGACTCCGCGGCCGCCACCATCGGCCGTGCGGGCCCTGTGGCCAGTGCTCGAACGTCGGCGAGCGCCGACGGCGATCGCGGCGGACGCAAGGATCGCTTGCTCGCGAGCGTGCGTTCGTCATGCATGATGGCATCGGGGTGTCGGTGCTTCCGGGTGTCCCGTTCCTGTCGTACGCTCCCGTCACGTCATGCCGTCACTCTGGGCCTCCACGCCGCTCGCCGAACGCCTCGACTGGGTCGCGGGCTTTCGTCGCCGCGTCGCGCGAGCCGAGCGAGCGCTATGCGACGCCGTGCATCAGGACACCGGCAAGTCGCGGTTCGAGTGCCTCACCGGCGACATCGCCCCGCTGCTGGCCGCGTGCCGCTGGGTTGAACGCAACGCCGCTCGCCTGCTCGCCCCGAGGCGACTGGGCGCCGCGCCATTCTGGATGAGCGGCACCCGCGTCCGCGTGCTCCGCGAACCCATCGGACGCGTGGCGATCATCGCCACGTGGAACTACCCCCTCCAACTGCTGGGCATTCAGCTCGTCCACGCCTTGGCCGCGGGCAACATCGTGCGAGTCAAGCCCTCCGAGCGAAGCCCTCGCAGCCAACGCATGCTCCTCGAGATGGCCGCCGCGGGGTTGCCCGAAGGCACGCTCGAATGGACCGGTTCGGAACGCGACGAGGGGCCTCGCCTGCTCGCGGGCGAGCGGTTCGATCACGTCGTCTTCACCGGGAGCACGCCCGTGGGACGCGAGGTGGCCGCCAACCTCGCCACCTCCCTCACCCGCTGCACCCTCGAGCTCTCCGGCCGCGATTCGGCCTTCGTGCTCCACGACGCCTCGCCCAAGCTCGCGGCACGGAGCATCTGGGGCGCGGTGTGCCTCAATGCCGGTCAGTCGTGCATGGCCCCGCGACGCGCGCTCGTCCACGAAGCCGTCTACGCCGAGTTCTGCCGCCATCTCGCCGCCGCGGCTCGCAAGACCGTCGCCCGGCCTCTCGTGGACGCGGCGATGGCGGCTCGGTGCGCGGCCTTGGCCGCTGACGCCATCGACCGCGGCGGACGCGATGCCGCAGGGTTGGGCGCGCCGTCGGCCGACGGCGTGATGCTTCGTCCCGTCGCCGTGCTCGATTGCCCCCGCGAGGCCGAGCTCGTGGACGGGCGTCACTTCGGCCCCGTGCTGGCGGTGGTTCGCGTCGTGGACACCGGCGAGGCGCTCGAGTTGCACCGTCGCTCCGACCAGCACCTCACCGCGAGTGTCTTCACCGCCAAGCCCGCGAGAGCCGCGCGGCTCGTGCCGCACCTTGGCGCCACGAGCGTCATGATCAACGACTGCATCGTGCCCGCGGCGCATCCCGAGGCCTCGATCGGCGGCCACGGCGAGTCGGGGCTGGGCCTTTCTCGCGGCGAGGCGGGCCTGCTCGAGATGACCAGGCCGATTTACGTGAGCCGCAGCGGGGGCCTCATGGGCCGCTCGCTCTCGACGCCCCCGGGCTTCGTGGTGGGGCTGTTGGCGAAGATGCTGCGGTGGACGTACGGCCGTTAGTGGCCTCGCAGTCCGATCGCCACGAACGCCATCTGCACCAGCGCGACGAAGACGGGCACCATCGCCATGGCGATGACGCACAACGCGAGCGTTCGGCCCGTGGCCGGGCGGCGACGGCCCACGATCTCGATGATCACCACGACCGTCACGACGCTCGCGGACTTGAGCCCGATGGCGCCCCAGAGCCCGAACCGCTCGATCACCCAGTCGGCGAAGGTGTTGAGCTCCGCCGCGTACATCCCCAGCTCCTTGAAGCGGAACAGGATGGTGTGGGTCAGCATGATGTCCAGGGCCGACAGCAGCACGAACCAGCAGTACAGGTCGGGGTGCAGAACGCCCCGACGCGCCAGCTTGTCGACCACCGTCATGTTCCGCGGCGTGTCATCCATGCCGGAAGCCACTGTACGCCCCGATGCACCTCCGCTCCGCGGCGTACCTTGATCGCGACCGCCCGCCCGCCCGCCCCGCATCGCTCACGGAGCACGTTCATGCCCTCCAGGCCCGCACCCCTCGCCACGAACCCCGCCCCGGCGAAGCCCTCGCAGCGTGGCGGCTCGGGCAGCATCATCGGCCTGCGACTCGGCGCACTCGACTTCATGCGAGCCACCGAGCAGACGGCCGTGCTCCTCTCCCGCGCCGCCGGCCGCAAGCTGCCCGCCCCCGTCCAGGGACAACTCGCCGTGCGATCCATCGGCGCGTTCCTCAAGGGCAGCTTCTACCGCACGCGGCTCGTGGGCTACGACCACCAGAGCGGCCGAGGCGAGTGCCTGCGGCTCTGGCAGTCGCTGGGGTTCTTCTCTCGGCCTCGCTCGACCGAAGAACTCGAGCACGGGTGGCTCCCCGGCCCCGCCGCCGGCGTCGTCGTGCGCCCCGTCACCGGCGCGGAGTACGCCCTCATGAGCCGCGGCGCCTCGCTGCCCTACGGCCCCGACGACCACATGAGTCTCGACCTGTGCGTGTGCCCCGTCGACGGGCAGCGTGCGCTCTCGCAGGGCCTCTCGGGCGGCAGCGCGGTCGTGCTCGCGGCCGGAAGCCCCGGCGTCTTCTGCGGACACCGGCTTCCCGCGGTGACGCACGATGCGACGCCGCCCGCCGCCGACCCGCCCGCGAGGGAGATCGAGCACGATCAGGCGTACTTCATGATCGTGATGGGCCAGCACGTGTGGGAGCGGTTCCGTGCCGCCCGCGCCTCGCACGCGGGCGACGCTCGCTGCTGGCAGGTGCCCGAGGCCGCCCGCATCATCGGGGATGCCGATTCAGGCGGCGGGGCGTCGTTCCGCGACGTGGTGGCGGCGCTCATCGCCCGCCGCGAGTTCGAGTCCGCGCTCGACAACGACGACGACGACGTCGCGCTGCTCGACGAGGAGCACCTGCGGCTGTGGGATGGCGCGGTGAGCGACACGCGGAGTTGCCGCCTCTTTCCCGGCTCGGCCGTCGCGCTCGCGGTGGCCACGCTCCGGGGTCACTTCGGCTTCCACTGCATGATGGGCGTGGCCGAGCACGTGCAGGCCTGCCAGATCGCGGTGGCCTGCCGCGCCTTGGGCGGCGGCATGGTGGCCTTCCCCGTCGCCCGCGAGCGGCGGGCCAACGGCAACACCAGCGGCCTTCGGTTCGAGCCCTGGGCGGGTGCCACCCACGAGTGGTTCGCCGCGGGCGACGATTGCGTCCTGTCCTGCTCGGGCATCAGCGCGCACTGCGTGCTCGACGGAGTCCGCCATTCGGGCTCGCCCAAGTCGGGCCGGCGAAGCGTCGACACCATCTGCCTGAGCGCCCGCACCGGCTCGTACCGGCGACTCGAGCACGAAATCCTGCTCCGCGGCACGCGGTGGTGCGCGCTGCCGCCGCGGTCGGTCGACGGCGCCTCGAGGCGAGATCGCGCCAATCCGGGATGGCGCAACGGCGCCCAGCTCTACGACGACTTCGCGGCCGAGATCGAGAACTACCTGCTCGGGCAGGCTCCCGAGGGCGAGCACGTCGCGGACGATGCGAGCGACGAAGGCAAGGTTTGAAGGCCCGACGTCAGCCCATCTGCAGGGCCAACTCGCCCTGAGGCACCGCCTTGCGACCGCGGCCCGTGAGCGACACCGTGCGGTACAGCTGCTCGTACCGGCCGATCAGCAGTTCCTCGGCGTAGGTCTGCATCACCCACGGACGAGCCGCCTCGCCCATCCTCGCCAGCGCGGCGCGGTCGGCGAGCAGTCCCTTGAGCGTCGCGGCGATCGAGGAGGCATCCTGCTCGACGATGCGGGCCGATCCGCTCGATTCGAGGTCGCGCCAGATGTCGACGCCCTTGGTGGTGATCACCGGCACGCCGCAGGCCATCGCCTCGATCAGCACCAGGCCGAAGTTCTCCTGGCTGGTGGGAAGCACGAACGCGTCGGCGTTGCGGTAGAGACTGAACTTGCAGTCGCCGGTGACCTGACCGGTGAAGAGCACGCGGTCCGCGATGCCCAGGTCCTTGGCCATCTGCTTGAGGCTCTCGACGTACGCCTCGTCTCCCGTGCCTGCGAAGACGAACTTGCCGGCGACGCCATCGGCCGCGAGCTTCGCCGCGGCGCGGAGCAGGTGCTCGCACCCCTTCTTGTAGTGCAGGCGGCTGAGGAACAGGATCTTGGGCTCGTCGGTCGCCAGTTCCGGGAAGCGGTCGCGGGCGATCTGCTTGGAAGGCAGGTTGCGATACGGCGCCAAATCCATCAGGTAGGGGATGATCGACGCGGTGCCCCTCGGGAACCACTTGCGGCTCTGGTCGAGCTCGGCCCGGGCGGTCGAGTGCACGCGAGCGGCCCTTTCGAGCATCCGACGCCCGCCGACCGCCATGTACGCCCGCTTCTTGCCCGCGCCCTGGGCCATCGACCAGTCGTCGAGCATGCCGTGCAGGCTCACGATGTACGGCACGCCCATCTGTCGCGCCGCCGCCGCGATCTGCATCGACGAAACGCTCCACACGCAGTGCAGGTGCACCGCGTCGGCGTTGGCGATGTGGCGACGGATCTCGGCCAGTTGGCGAGGGCCGAAGAGGCGACCCATGAGCGAGGGACGGGCGAGCCTGGTCACGGTGGGAAGAGAGGATCCATCGTGATCGGCCAGCCACGCCTCGGGCGTGTCCGTCGTGTCCAATGTCAGGATGTGCGTGCGGTGGCCTTCGGCCGCCATGACGCGGCTCGCGTCGAGCACGAACCGGGGCACCCCCCCGATCCGTGAATCCGTGCTTTCGACATAGTGAAGGATGTTCATCTCTCTTCCCCTGCGGACGATGCGCGAACCGATGGCGCACGCACTGGCGGAGTGCGTTCTGAGTGCGTTCGGTGTCGCGATGCCTACCTCGGGGTCCTCCCACGGAGGGCCCTCAACCACAACATGCCATGCGGTTTGTGAGGTGCCAACCGTTTGGCGCGATTATGCCGCAAATTCCTCGGTTGCAGGCGTTGACGGCCTTGCGGGGTGCGCCGCGGAGGCCGTTTGCGTCGGTTGGCGGGGTCGCAGGGGCTGGGGCGACCGCACGTCATCCGAACAGCGTGTCCGGGTGAGGCCGCATTACTGGCTGTTGGGGTCCCCTATGATGGCCGGACACCAAGGGGGGATGCCATGCAGGTCAAATCGTTGCTCGTGCTCGCCAACTCCTTTCGTCGCGGAGGCCGCTGCATCGCCGGACGGGAACTGGTTGCGACCGCTGGATCGAGGTTCGGAAGTTGGGTGCGGCCCATTTCGGACAAGGGAGAAGGCGAGTTGCTGGCGCAGCACATTCGATTGGGGTTCGGGCCGCCGCTCCGTCCCCTCGACGTCGTGAAGGTCCCCTTGACGGCTCGCGGCAGCGATCCTGCCCATCCCGAGGACTGGCTCGTCGCCGAGGCACGTTGGACCCGGGAATCGCCTTGTTCGGCGGACGTCCTGTCGTCCCTCGTCGAGCATCCAGCCTCGCTGTGGCATGATCCGCATCGCCGATCGGACCGAGTGTCGCCCGCGGTGGTGGAGTCCTTCCCCGGTCATCAGTCGCTGTACCTCGTGCGGCCGTCCAACCTTCGCTTCAAGGCCTGGAAGGAGTTCGACGTCGTCAAGCAGCGGGAACGGCCGAAGTATCGGGCGATGTTCGACTACGGAGGCATCGACTACGACCTGAGTCTCACCGACCCGGCAGCCATCGATCGGTTCATCCCTCGCCTGCCCGCCGTGGGCGAACCGCCGAGGGACATTCAGTGCACTCTGGGCGAGCGGGCGCTGCTGTGCGTGAGTCTCACCCCGGTCTTTAACGGGCTGCACTACAAGGTTGTCGCTACCGTTCTGGAGACGCCATGACCGCAGGCACCGACACCACGCGAACGCTCTTCACCATCGGTCACTCCGATCACGAGTTGTCGGCGTTCATCGAACGGGCGTCGTGTCACGGCATCACCGCCATCGCCGACGTGCGGTCGCAACCCTACAGCCGGTTGCACCCCCAGTTCAATCGAGAAACCCTGTGCGAGGCGCTGCGCCGCCGTGGAATTTCATATGTTTTCCTCGGCAAGGAACTCGGTGCGCGTCGAGTCGAGCGGGAGGCGTATCGGGGCCGGCAGGCCGCGTACGACCTGATCGCCCGGCTCCCCGTGTTCCTGGAGGGTCTCGAACGCGTGCGGAAGGGGATGACGACGCATCGCGTGGCTCTTCTCTGCGCCGAGAAGGATCCGCTGACGTGCCATCGCACCATCTTGGTGGGCCGCCATCTTCGCGCCGATTCGATCGACATTGCCCACGTGCTCGACGACGGCTCGCTCGAGACCACCGAACAGGCCGAATCCCGCCTGCTCGAACTCACAGGCCTGCCGCCGCGAGATCTCTTCCTCAGCCGCGAGCAACTCGTTGAACAGGCGTACGACCGTCAGGCTGCCAGAATCGCATACGTGACCGCCGACGATGCGCCGGAAAGACAGGGGGTTCGCGCGTGAGCGTTCGCGTCTTCACCATCGGATTCGCCGAAACTACCGCCAAGGAGTTCTTCACGCTGCTCAAGCGATCGGGAGCCCGCCGGGTCGTCGACGTGCGGTTGAACAACACGTCCCAACTCGCCGGCTTCTCCAAGCGCGACGACCTGCAGTACTTCCTCAAGGAGGTTTGCGGCATGGAGTACGTCCATGTTCCCGACCTCGCTCCGACGCAGGACATCCTCGACGCTTTCAAGAAGCACAAGGGAAGTTGGAGCGTCTACGAGCAGGAGTTCAACAACCTCATGGCCAAGCGAGCCATCGAGGCCTCGGTCGCCAAGGACCTTCTCGATCAGGGTTGCCTGCTGTGCAGCGAGAAAAAGCCGCATCATTGCCACCGGCGTCTCGTGGTCGAGTACTTGCGCCGACACTGGGGAGAGCTCGAGTCGACCCATTTGGTCTGACGGGAGCGGCTTTGGGACCCGCTCGCGTCGACGGATTCGACGACGGAGCATCACGCGAGATTCGTCCCGTGCGAAGCGAGGCGCTCGTGACGAACAGGACGCGTATCGAGCGCAAGGTCGAATGGATCGGATGGCGGTCACTTGGGAAGTCGCGGGCGACCGCTCCCGGACCGCCGGGCGACTCGTGCCGGTGCCGGGCGATCGCCATGGTGGTTGGCCTTCGGGGGGCGTGCTTCCACTCCACCGCAATCGACGCCACGCGTTCGCGTTGAGCGCCGGTCGATCTCATCAGGCATCAAGCACTTCGGCTCTCCCGTCCCATAGCATCCATCATGTCCATGCGATCGTCTTGCGTCTTCGACACGGCACGGCTTGCCGGCCTCATGCTCCTCGCCGCGACCGCCGGACTGGCATGGTCGCAGCCCGCAGTGCCGCCGGACGGTCCCGGGCCGCAGGGACCGGCCGCTCGCCGGCCGCTCGATCCGGCGCACGATCCGATCCTGACGCAACTCAAGCAGGAACTCGCGCTGACCGACCAGCAGCGTGCGTCGCTCACGGAACGCTTCACCGCCTTTCGCGAGACCCAGCGTCGAATCCTGCGAGAGACCATGCAAGCCGCGCGTCCCGCGCCGGGCGAGCAGGGCCGTCCGGGCGGCTCGCCTGAACAGCGAGCCGAGCTGGAGGCGACGCTCAAGGAGAAGCTCGCGCCGGTCGTCAAGACCTTCCTCGACGACACGCGGGCCTCGCTCACCGCCGAGCAGCAGACCAAGTTCGATGAACTGGCCCCGAAACTCGATCTCTCGCCCATCCGGGGCGGGCGAGGCCAGGCCGCGGCGAACACGCCCTTCACCCTCAAGAACGTCGTCACCATCGAGGAAAAAGACGGAGTGCGGACGATCCGCAGCAACGGCATTCCCGACCATCAGCCCGGCCAGTTCCCCGGCCGCGGCAACCCCAACGCCATCAGCGAACAGCGGTACGTCTTCACGATGACCATGTCTCCCAAGGTCAGTGATGGGGCGCCGACGCCCCATCGCGGATTGCTGGCGGGCGTGGCGATCAATGGCGTGGTCTTCGACCCGGGCACCGCCGAGCACTGGAACAACGACCCTCGCTCCGGCTGGAGGCAGGAGGCCATCTCGCCCCTGACCATCGCCGGCGCAAGGATGGGACTCGATGCGAGCAACGCACACGTGCAGCCCGACGGCTCGTACCACTATCACGCGTCGCCCGCCGGGGTTGTCGAAGCCGTGGCCAAGAAACGCGGCGTCAAGGACGGGGAGTCGATGCTCCTCATCGGCTGGTCCGCCGACGGCTTTCCGATCTACGACCATCACGGCTACTCCAAGCCCGACGACCCCAAGAGCCCGATCAAGCAACTTCACTCGAGCTACCAACTCAAGAAGGGCGTCCGCCCCGACGGATCCGCCACCCCGCCCGGACCCGGCGGCGCGTACGACGGCACCTACACGCAGGACTTCGAGTACGTGGCGGGCTCGGGCGACCTCGATGAATGCAACGGTCGCTTCGGCGTGACGCCGGAGTTCCCCAGCGGCACGTATTACTACGTGATCACCGACGAGTTCCCCTTCATCTCGCGACTGTTCAAGGGCACGCCCGATCGCAGTTTCGCCAAGAACGATCACCCGCCGCCGGGTGGCGGTCGCAGGCCCGGTCGTGGCGGCGGACCGCCGCTTGGCGATCGACCCGGCCCGCCTGACGGCCCGCCGCCCGGGGCCCCCCGCTGAAGCGAGCTCGGGTGCGACTTCTCGCGCCGAGCCGCCCTTCAGGAGCGTGGCGCGGTCACGGGCGAAAGCTCGCGGCGTCATCACGCAGCGAATCGTGCACGAGTGGTCGGAATCCTCGCCGCACGTCAACGCGGCCGAGGCGACCGGCGGCGTGACGAATCGTCACTACCATTCCCGCCATGTCGCCGCGCTCCATCCTCGTGATCGGTCCCCACCCCGACGACCAGGAACTCGGCATGGGTGGCACCATCGCCAAACTCGCCGACGCGGGCCACCACGTCACCATCCTCGATCTCACCGACGGGTGTCCGACCCCCGTGGGCAGTCGCGAGCGACGGTTGCAGGAAGCCGCCGCGGCGGCCGCGTGCCTCATGCCCCGGTCCGGCTCCGGCACGGTGCGTCGGGTCATGCTCGACCTTCCCAACCGCACCCTTCAGCACACCATCGAGGCCCGGCACAAGGTCGCCGGTGTCATCCGCGCGGTTCGGGCGGAGGTGCTCTTCATGCCTCACCCCGAGGACGCGCACCCCGACCATGTCGCCGCCACTCGCGTCTGCGAGGACGCGCGCTTTGACGCCAAGCTCACCGGCGTGAAGATGCCCCTGCCTCCGGGACTCGAGGGCGACGCAGCGGCGCCCATCCATCCACGGCGCGTGTTCTATTACTACTGCTCGCACCTGCGAAGCGTCCCGGCGTTCTCGTTCATCGTCGACACGTCCGGGTTCGAGGCCCGCAAGCACGAGGCCATCCTCGCGTATCGCTCGCAGTTCGTCGAACACGCGCCCAATCGCGAGGTGCCCGAACGAATCGCGGCGGCCGATCGCTACTTCGGCTCTCGCATCCACGCCGCGGCCGGCGAGCCCTTCTGGGTCAAGGAGCCCTTGGGCCTCTCGTCGCTCGACGGCATCGTGATCTGAGCAGCCCGGACACGCGATCTCACTTGCGGTCGCCTTCGGGCGTGCATTCGACCGGCGTTGCGAGGGGCAGGCCCTCGAGTTCCTTGAGGATCACCGAGCGGTCGCCCACCAGCACCAGCACGCCCGCGTCCAAGGGCATCGCCGCGGGCGCCAACGCGTTGAGGTCCGCCGCCGTCGCCTTCGACATCGCGGCCAGATCCGCCGCCGTCGTGTCGAGCGGCATGCCCATGGCGATCAGTTCCACCACCGAGCCCACCACGCCCTCGAGTTGCTCGAAGGCGCCGATGGTGTCGTGACGGAGCGTCTCCCGCGCCTTGGCCGCCTCGGCCTCCGTGAAGTCGCCCTTCGAGAGGCGAGCGAACTCCTTGAGGAACTCGCCCACGGCCTCGCCCGTCACCTCGGCCTGCACGGACGCGCCCGCCGACACCATGCCCGCTGCGACGCCCATCTCGAGACTTGAGCGTGCGCCGTAGGTGTAGCCGTGATCCTCGCGCAGGTTCTGGTTGAGGCGGCTCGTGAAGCTGCCGCCGAGAATCGTGTTCACCAACTGACGCTGCACACGCGCCGGATCGGCGAAGCGAATGCCGGGCGCGACGAAGCGGATCATCGTCTGCGTCGAGCCGGGGCGATCCACGATTGCCACGCGAAGCCCTCCGGTCGTGGGGGAGAACTCGCCCCGGGGCGAGCCCGCGACCGTGGCGGGGCTCTTCCAGCCCGCGAACGCCGCGTTGATCGCGTTGGCGGCGTCGGTCACGAAGACATCGCCGGCCACCACCACCACCGATTTGGCCGGGTCGAAGAGAGACGCCTGCGCCGCCCGAACCTGCTCGAGCGAGATGGCATCGACGCTCGCCCGGGTGCCGGTGGGCATGCGGCCCATGAAGAACCCGTCGCCGAAGAGCAGGCGTCGTCCCACGCGGGATGCCACCAGGCCCGGCTGCTGCGCCTCCTGCCCGAGGTCCTCGAGGTGCAGGGCCTTGACGCGCGTCCAGTCCGCCTCTTGGTTGCGAGGACGGAGCATGGCGTCGCCCAGCAGTTTGAGCGAGGGCTCGAGCGTGCGAGCAAGCGTCGTCATCGCGGCCACGGCCGTCTCGCCGCCTCCCGAGAGCGACATGGTCGCGCCCAGCGACTGCAGGCGATCGTCGAAGGCCGCCGCGTCGAGGTCACCCGCCCCCTCGCGCATCATCGCCGTGGCCAGGTGCGACACGCCGTCGCGGCCACCGCCATCGATCCACGTGTCGAGGCGGCTGACCACCGCGACGCTCACCAGCGGCACGCCGGGCCGTCTGAAGACCAACGCCTCGGCGCCGCACGCCAGCGTCGTCCGCTCGGGGGCGGGCAGGGTGAAGGAGCCGTCCGATGCCGCGCCGGGACGCGTGTCCCGAGCGCCGGTCTCGCGTTCGGGGGCTTCCGGCAGCACGCGAATGACGACCTTGGCGTCGGGACGAAGCACGTCCGCGGCAAACGACTTCACCGACGCAGCATCGGCGTTGCGGAAGCGGTCGAGGTCGCGCTTGAAGCCGTCGGGCGTGCCCCAGTGGTATTCGTATTCGTTGAGCTTGTCGGCGCGGGCCTTGAGATCCTGCATCTGCGTCAACGCCGCGAGTTCGTACTGGGCCTTCACCCGCTCCAGTTCGCCTGCCGCGGGCCCTTGCTCGAGGAGCTTGGTGATCTCCTCGTCGACGATCGCCTCGACGCGGGCGAGATCGGCCGCCGGCAACGCGAGCACGTCGATGGTGAAGATGCCCGCGAGCGGATAGCCCTGCTGTGCCGCCGAGACCTCGGCCGCCAGACCCTCCTCGACGACCAGCCGCTTGTGCAGGCGGCTGCTCTTGCCCGAGGCGAGCACGGCGGCCGCAAGGTGCAACTCGGCGTCGCCGGCCGCGAAGCCGCGAGCGCTCAGCCACGTCACCTGCACCTTGGGAAGCTGCACCTTGTCGATGCTGGTGAAGCGCTTCACGCCCGCCACGCGGAGGGGCACGTCCGCCTCCGGCATCGCGTACTTGCGGCTGACTGGCTGCCCGCCGGGAATGGTCCCGAAAAGCGACGCGATCAGCGGCTTGATCTCCTCGCTCTTGAAGTCGCCAGCGACGACCAGACTGGCATTGGAGGGCACGTAGAAGGTCGCGAAGAAGTCCTTGACGTTGGCGACGTTGGCGGCCTCGAGGTCCTCGTGCGTGCCGATGACGCCGGTGTGGTAGGGGTGATCGGCGGGGAAGAGGAGCTTGAAGAGCATCTCGCCGGCCTTGCCGTACGGGGCGTTCTCGACGACCTGCCGCAGCTCGTTGCGCACGACGTCGCGCTGCTTGTCGAGCTTCTCCTGGTTCATCATGAGGCCCATGTCCTCGAGGCGGTCGGCGTCGAGCCAGAGGAGCGTGGGCAGCAGCGAGGAGGGGCCCCACGAGAAGTAGTTGGTGCGGTGCAGGTCGGTCGAGGCGTTGTTCGCGCCGCCCCCCGTCTCCATCAGCACGTCGAAGTCGTTGCCGGGCACTCGCTTGGTGCCCATGAACATGAGGTGCTCGAAGAGGTGCGCGAACCCCGACCTCCCCGGCGGCTCGTCCTGCGCGCCCACGCGGTACCACGTGTTGACCGCCACCGTCGGCAGCGAGCGATCCTCGTGCAGGATCACCGTCATCCCGTTGGGCAGCGAGTACTTCTCGTGGCGGACCTCCTGGGCGCTGGCGGCGGAGGCGAGGATCAGACAAGCGACGACGACCCGACGGCCAACATGCGGAAGACTCATGCCCTCATCCTACGAGTCGCCAAGGGCTTGAAGTGGACCGCCACATGTCGCCACGACATGACGTGGCCGAGCGTCGTGGCACCTATTCTTCGTCCGCGTGTACGAACTCACCGTCCGAACCTGCTTTGCCGCCGCCCACGCCATCGTCATGGCCGGGGTTCGCGAGCCCGTGCACGGGCACAACTGGGAGGTGGTGGTGGGGGTGGAGGGCGAGCGGCTTGATGCCGACGGTCTCCTGTGCGACTTTCACGCCGTCGAGGCCGCGCTCGCCTCGGTGGTGGCGCCCTTCCGCAATCGCTCGCTCAACGACGTGGCGCCCTTCGACGCTGTCAATCCCACCGCCGAACTGGTGGCTGCGCACGTCGTAGAGGAGATGGCCCGACGTCTGCATGCCGTCCTTGCCCCGACAGGCGCTCGCGTCGCCTTCGCCAGCGTCACCGAGGCCCCCGGGTGTATTGCCACTTGTCGGCTGCCGCTTCCCCCGGGCGGGGGGGGCCTCGGGCACCCGCGCTGAGGCAGACGCGAGGCTCGCCGCGTTCGCACAAGCCGCAACCGCCAGGACGCCGAATCCATATGGACACGCTCATGCCCGCCTCCCGCAAGCCAGCCAGCCCCGCCCCCGAACGGGCGGCTTCCGAGCCCCGTTACTTCAACCGCGACCTGTCGTGGCTGGAGTTCAACGGTCGCGTGCTCGCGCAGGCCCGCGACGAAGGCCTGCCCCTGCTCGATCGCGTCCGATTCCTCTCGATCTTCACCAGCAACCTCGACGAGTTCTTCATGAAGCGGGTCGGGCTGCTCAAGCGCACCCTGCACGCCGGCATCGACACGCCCGGGCCCGACGGCATGACGCCCCGCCAGCAGCTCGTGGCCATCCGTGCCGCGGTCATCGAGCTCTGCCACTCGCAGATCGAGATCTACACCAAGGAACTCCGTCCCGCCCTCGAACGCGAGGGCGTCAGCGTCGTCCGCTGGGCCGACATGTCGGGCAAGGACCGCAAGTGGGCCCAGGAGTGGTACCGCGCCAACGTCTTCCCGACGCTCACGCCCTTGGCCGTCGATCCCACGCACCGATTCCCCTTCATCAGCAACCTCTCGACCAACCTCGCGGTGCTCGCCGAGCCCCCGCTCAACGCACGGTCGATCGCCGCGGGCAGCGGGGCCACCCCGACGTACGAAGGCGGCGAACGTCTCTACGCGCGGCTCAAGTTCCCCGCCAACATCAAGCGATTCATCGCCCTGCCCAACCGCGAAGGCCCCACCAAGGCCGTGCGGCTCGTGCAGGTCAACGACATCATCCGCAACAACCTCGAGGATCTCTTCCCCGGCATGCGCCTCGAGGAGACCGTCGCCTTCCGCGTCACCCGCTCCTCGGGCATCCAGAAAGACGATCTCGACACCGCCAACCTGCTCCAATCCATCGAGGCCGACCTCAAGCAGCGACGCTTCGCGCGTGTCGTCCGCGTCGAGATGGAGCCGGGCGCCTCGCCCGCGGCCGAACGCTGGCTGAGCGACAAGCTCAACATCGACACCCGCGACGTCTACGACATGCCGATGGACGTCGACTTCCTGGGCCTCTCCGAACTCTGCGACGTCGACCGGCCCGACCTCAAGATCAAGCCCCACAAGCCCGTGGTGCCCCAGCGGCTCGCCGCGGCGTCCCTCCAGCCCGTCAGCGACCGCTCCTCGGCCAACTTCTTCGCCGCCATCCGCAAGCAGGACATCCTCGTCCATCACCCCTACGAGTCCTTCTCGGCGAGCGTCGAGCGGTTCATCGCCTCGGCAGCCAGCGATCCCGACGTCCTCACCATCAAGCAGACGCTCTATCGCACGAGCCCCGACTCGCCCTTCATCGCGCACCTCATCCGTGCAGCCGAGTCGGGCAAGCAGGTGGCGTGCCTGGTGGAACTCCGCGCCCGCTTCGACGAGGACCGCAACGTGCGATTCGCCCGCACGCTCGAAAAGGCCGGCGTGCACGTGGCCTACGGCGTGCAGGGCCTCAAGACGCACTGCAAGACCAGTCTGGTCGTCCGCAAGGAACGCCACGGCCTTCGCTGCTACGCCCACTTCGGGACCGGCAACTACCACCCCAAGACGGCCCAACTCTACACCGACGTGGGCCTGCTCACCGCCGACCCGGTGCTCACGGGCGACCTGGTCAACCTCTTCAACTTCCTCACGGGCCTGGCCTCGACGCAGCAGTACGACAGCCTGCTGGTGGCTCCATCGTCGATGCGTGAACGCCTCTACGCCCTCATCGATCGCGAGATCGAGTTCGCGAACAAGGGCCAGCCCGGCCGCATCATCGCCAAGATGAACGCGATGGAAGATCGCGAGACCGCCGATCGCCTCTATGCCGCCAGCCGCGCGGGCGTGAAAATCACGCTCATCGTCCGCGGCTTCTGCTGTCTGCGTCCCGGCATCGCCGGACTGAGCGAGAACATCCGCGTCATCAGCGTCATCGGCCGCTTCCTCGAGCACGCCCGCATCTTCCACTTCGGGGCCGGCCGCGAGGAACTCCTCGACGGCGACTGGTACATCGCCAGCGCGGACTGGATGTACCGCAACCTCTCCAACCGCGTCGAAGTGGCCGTGCCCGTCCGCGACGCCGTCGCCAAGGCGCGACTCGCCGAGATCATCTCGACGCACCTGGCCGACCATCGTCAGGCGTGGGAGTTGCTGCCCGACGGCGAATACCGCCGCCGCGAGATTCCCGCGGGAACCCCCGAGGATTCGCCGGTGGCCTTGGGCACCTTCGAGACGCTGATCAGGGCGGCGGCAGCCGAGGCCTGATCCGCCCCGAGCGCCCCGTCCTCACGCCGCCCGCTTGTCCCAGTTCCTGGGCCGCACGTTCGCCGGCGCGTCGGGCATCTCGCGCCAGTCCTCGGCGCGGCGCAGGTTGAGTTCGCTGGGCATCGTCTTGCGATACCCCAGCAGCCGGATCACCTCCAGCACGTCCGTCCACTGCGGGAACGTCCGGTTGTTGGCCTTCTTGAACTCGTCGATGGCCATCAGGAACAGGAACTGCTCCGTGGTCATCTCCCCCTCCTCCGCGCTGCGGGAGAAGTCGCTCAGCCGTCGCCCGCGGCCGCGGCGTCGTTCCAGGCCCGAGTCGCCCTCCGCCTCGTCGGCGTACACCAACTCGCCCGTCCGCGGGTCGCGGAACGTCCGCCGATCCACGATCGCGCGGCGGTCCACCACCGTGCCCGCCTGCCACTTGGTGCAGGGGACCTTCGTGACGCCGTCGCCGGAGACCGACCCGTCAGGTCGCTCGTCCGTCGATCGGGGCTTGGATTCTTCAGGAACGTGGCCGGGCGCGCGGTCGGACATTCGGACGTCTCCTCGCTCGAGAGCGACGACGCCTCGATCGTCCGTTCATGCGCCGCACGTGGCGGTCTGCATCACGCGATCAGAAGTCCTCGTCGTCGTCCTCTTCATCGTCCGAGTCGCCGTCGAACTCCTCGTCCTCGTCGTCATCCTCGATGAAGCCTTCGTCGTCCTCCTCGAACTCCTCGGCATCATCGCCTTCCTCGTCGTCGTCGGCAAAGACGTCGTCGTCCTCGTAGTCGTCGTCGTCATCGTCGTCGTCGCCGCCCATGACAATCGTCGACGTCCCCCGAGCAGGGGTGCCCCACGGCGACACCTCGAGGGTGTCGCCGTCGAACGCCTCGACCTGCTCGGTCGTCGACATCGTGCCAGCTTTCGGTCCGCCCAGTCCGTTGAGTAGTTCGGTCACCATGTTCCACCTGGCTCCACCTAGTTCCACCTGGCTCCATCTGGTTCCAGCTAGTTCCAGTTCGCTCCTTCCACCTCGTTCGACCTTCCCCGACGGGTCCGCCCCTTGAGAAGCGTCCGCGGCCGGCTCTGGCCTCTTTCTCCCGCCCGCCCGGTCCCGTCGTCCTTCGACGGTCCGTCGGGCACGCCATCTTTCAAGCTCGCCCGCCGCCAACGAGCCACATCCCCCGTTCGATCCGCCCCATCGGCTCAATCGGTCCTGCGACTGCATACAAGCCGACGCATTCTCCTTCGGCCATGCGGGGCTCATGCCCCCTTCACGGCCCCCAACCACGACCGCGCGAATCGTTACCACCTTCCTTCGCTCCGGCCACCCCCCTTCCCAAACATCGCCACGCGATCGGTTCCGCCCTCTCCACCTCCCCCTTCCGCCTCGGCGTGTCGCGTCATTCCGCATCCGCACCCGCCCCGGTTGCATCAACCCCCATTCGGTCCGTCAGGTCCGCCTCCCGCCCCCGAATCGGTCAAGCCGCGGCGTGCGGCATGCCGAAAGCGGCGGTACAGTTGCCCCGATTCGCCATGTCCCCCGATCCTTCACCATCATCCCCGCGCTTTCGACCCGCCTCGCTCGTGGCGGCCGTCGTGCTGCCCGGCCTGGGACACTTCATCGGTGGCGAACGCCTCCGGGGCGTCCTCATCGCCGTCGGCGTCCTGGGACTCTTCTTCGGTGGCATGCTCATCGGCGGCATCGATGTCATCGACAGCCGCGAAGACCGCGTCTGGTTCTTCGGTCAAGCCCTCGTCGGCCCCACCGCCTTCGCCGTCGACTGGGCCCACCAGACCCAGTTCAAGGTCATCGACCCCGCCACCCGCCAACTCCGAACCGCCTACCCCGACGAAGGCCGAGACGCCGGCGGCGTCGCCACCTCCGGCGGCACGCCCCCCAACATCAAGTCCATCAACAAGGTCAACGACATCGGCACCCTCTACGCCACCATCGCCGGCATGCTCAATCTCATTTGCATCCTCGATGCCGGCTGGCCCCCTCGTCGCCGACACAACCCCGCCGTTTCCTGACGCCCTTCTCCACCGACGCCCGTGTCCGGCACGTCCATGCACCTCGCCCTCGCCTACAGGCCCTTCATCGACCCCCTCGACCTCCACGCGGCGTGGTACATGCTCATCGTCCCCTTGGCCTTCGGCATCGCCCTCACCTACAAGGCGATCCGCGTCGGCGACATGACGCAATACGCCAAACAGGTCGTCGTGATGAGCATTCAGATCGTCGGCGCCATGGGCCTGCTCGGGCTGGCCTCCTACCTGCTCATTCAGCACGTGCTTCCCCGCATCCTCCCCCTGCAGTGATCCCTCGCCCTGTCGCGACGCGGACCTGGCTTCCTCGCACATGATCGGTGATGGCCATGATCGGTGACGGTTGGAATGGCGAAACTCCTCCCATCCGGCCCTCGGCCCGCGCCGCCAACGGTCCGCGCCGAGTTGCGGTCGTCACTGGTTCTCGCGCCGAGTTCGGCCTTCTCAAGCCCGTCATGCTCGAGGTCGCGGCCCGCCCCGACCTCATGCTGATGGTCGTCGCGGCGGGATCCCACCTCGTCGCCCCCGCCCACACCTTTCACGACGTCAAGGCCTGCTTCAACATCGCCGAGTCCGTGCCGATGCAGATCGCGGGTCGCACGGGTCGCCTCGAGGACGTCGAGGCCACCGCCCGCGGCGTGGCCCGCTTCGCCCGCGCCTTCGAGCGACTCTCGCCCGATTGGGTCGTCGTGCTCGGCGATCGCATCGAGGCCTTCGCCGCCGGCATCGCCGCGTGCGTCGGCGGCTGGGCGCTGGCCCACATCCACGGCGGCGACCGCGCCGAGGGCATCGCCGACGAATCGATGCGACACGCCCTCACCAAGATGGCGCACCTGCACCTGGCCGCCACGCCCGCCAGCGCGGAGCGCATCGCCCGCATGGGCGAACCTCGCGCTCGCATCCATGTCACGGGCTCGCCCGGCATCGATGCCCTCGCCTCGATCGACCCTCTCGACGATCAGGCCTTCGACGAACTCGGTCGTCCAGACGCGCTGCTGCTGATGCATCCGGTCGGCCGCACGAGCGAGGCCGAGGAAGCCGCCGCGACCGCCGTCATCGAGGGGCTCGACGGTCGACGCGTCCTCGCCTTGCATCCCAACTACGACGCGGGCCGCGAGGGCATTCTCCGCGCCCTCGAGCAGGCCGCGGCCGAGGGACGTCTTCGCTTGGCCTCTCATCTGCCGCGAGAGCGATTCGTGGGCCTGCTCAAGCGACTCGCCTCCCGTCGTGGCGTCATGGCGGGCAACAGTTCGGCAGCCCTCATCGAGGCCGCCGCCCTCGGGCTTCCTGCGCTCGACATCGGACCGCGTCAGAACGGTCGCGAACGCTGCTCCAATGTCGTCCACGTCGCAGGCGAATACGCCGCCGATGTCGCCCAGGCCCTCGAACGCGCCGCCTGCCTCGATCTGTCGGCCCGGAGTCATCCCTACGGTGCGGGCGACGCCGGCATCCGCATCGCTTCCCTCCTGGCCTCCATCGACCCCTCCGAGCCGGGATTCCAGCGCAAACGATGCGCGTATTGACAGCCGCCGTCGCCGCCCGGTCATTCGAATGGGCTCCACCGACCAAACGACCGTCTCGCTCTCCAACGCCGGCGCCGGCGGCGAGCCCACCGTCGTCCCCGTCTCGCCCGTGCAGGTCGACGTCCCCCGTCGCCTCGGATCGGTGCAACTTCTCCGCGAGATCGGTCGCGGGGGCATGGGCGTCGTCTGGCTCGGCCGCGACGAGTTGCTCGGTCGGGATGTCGCCGTCAAGTTCATGCTCGGCGCCGTCGCGGGCGACGACGATCCGCACTTTGCCACCTTCCTTGAGGGCGCCCGCGCCGCCGCCGCCCTCCGAACGCCGGGCATCACCGCCATCCACCACGCCGACGTCGTCGCCGGTTCCCCCTACATCGTCATGGAGTATGTCGACGGCCCTTCACTCGCCAGAGTCGTGCGGGTCGCAGGGGCCCTCACGTTCGCGGCGGCATGGCACGTCATGCGGTCGCTCGCGGGCACCGTGGCCGACCTCCACGAGGCCGGCATCGTTCACCGCGACATCAAGCCATCCAACGTGATGCTTGATCTCGACAGCCGCCTCTTTCTCACCGACTTCGGCGTCGCGATGCTCCGCCGCGACGATGGTGGCGATGCCACTCCCTCGCGACTGGCGGGCACGCCGGCGTACATGGCGCCCGAGGCCTTCGACGGCCATGCCTCCGCCCGTGTCGATGTCTACGCCCTGGGCGCCACGTTCTACGAAATGCTCGTCGGAGAGCCCCCCTTCGCCGCCGATTCCCTCGAGGGCCTCCGTGCGCTCCATGCCGCCGCCGAACTGCCCCGAGAGCGGCTGGCGGCCAAGGGGGTCGATCTCGCCGTCGTCGAAATCGTCGATCGCGCCATGCGGAAGGATCCCAAGTACCGATTCAAGTCGGCGAGACACCTGCTCGACGCGATGGATCGCGCTCGGCTCGATCCCGCCCCGATCGCCCGTGGCGAACCCGATCTTCGGGCCGCAGCACTGGCGGCCCGCACGGTCGCGACAGGTGCGAGCGGCGATGCCGCCACCCCCGACTCCGCGAATCGCACGCTGTACGACCACATGGCGACCGTCGCCGCCCGCAAGCGATCCATGCCCCACGTCGCACCCGTCAGCGAGCCCGACGCCGTGCCCTTCGGCATCGACAGCGGCCTTGAGCCGGTGCCCGCCCGACCGCACGCAATCCCGGCCCAGAGCGGTCGCCAGCCTGCATCGCCCCGCGTCGATGCCGACCCTGACGGCGGTGCGCCCCTCTCACCCATGGCGGTCGCGTTGATCGGGCTGGGGTTCTTCGCCCTGCTCGCGGTCGTCGTCATGCTCTGGTTGGTGGCGGCGGGCTGAGAGGCCCGAATCGGGCGCCTTCGGCGGCCCGCATGCGGCCCAACGCCCGCCCCCAAAACAAGAAACGCCCGGCGGGGGCCGCCGGGCGTTCAACACGGGTGATAGGAGTCGAACCTATAACCTCCTGATCCGTAGTCAGGTGCTCTATCCAATTGAGCTACACCCGCCCGTGAAGGAAGGGATGATAGCGGGTGGCATGGCCGCGGCAAATGGGCACCCGATTCGCCCCGACTCCACCCGCCTTGATTCCTGTCCGGGACGCGCCAAGAATGGAGGCCCGGCTCAATCCGGCTCAAACCCCTTGTTCGGGTTTCGGTCGAAGGTCGGTTTCGGTTCCCGCATCGCCTTTCAGTTGAGATCCACGACATGGCTCACTCTCGCACGGCTCGCAAGCGCGTTCGTCAGAACCTCAAGGCCCGCGCCCTCAATCGCTGGCGCCTCACCACGATGCGCACCGCCATCAAGGACTTCAACGAAGCCCTGCTCCACGGCACGGCCGACTCCGCCAAGGAGATCTTCCGCAAGTGCGTGAAGATCATCGACCGCACGGCGCAGAAGGGCGTCATCCACAAGAATCAGGCCGCCCGCCGCAAGAGCCGCATGAACGCCAAGCTCAAGGCCAAGGCCACCGCGAAGGCCGGCAAGGCCTGAGGTTCGGTTCCATCTCGCGTTTCCAGTCGACGCCCGGCCCCGTGCCGGG
>CAIYWI010000003.1 GCA_903929885.1 uncultured Phycisphaerales bacterium | reverse complement strand
TCACCGCCCACGCTTTCGGCTTGTCTCCGGCTTGTCTCACGACCCGACCGACCCGGTCGGTGACGCACGCGTCGAGCTCATCGTCGAGATGATCGTCGAGCTCTCCGAGGAGCGACGGGACCGTCTCGCCCGACGGCTGGTGCAGCTTGACGGGCAGGAGTGAATGGGGCATCCGAGGGCTAGAGAGTCCGCGGCCTGAGCGTCGGCAAAGGAAGCTGGGGGCTGGTTGCCGTGGATCTACCGCCGTGGCGCGAGGGGAACCCCCGACAAGCCACACGGTTGGTGCGGCCGTGGCATAATGCGGGACATGGACAACATCCAAGACCAGATCCGGGAACTGCAAACCAGCGTCCGCCGCCAGCGGTTCGCCATCGTCGCACTCGCCAGCGCCCTCACGGGCATCGCCTTCGTCGGTGCAGTCAGCCCGGCGGGAGACGCCACCTTCGACACGATCACGTGCAAGGCGTGGCGGGTGGTGGACAAGGACGGTAAGGGACGCATCCGTGCCGCCACGCTCCCCGACGGCTCCGCTTTCATGTTGTGGAACGACAAGGACGGGAAGACACGCATCAGCGCAAGCACGGACTCCGACGGCACAGCTTTCGTGTTGTGGAACGACAAGGACGGGAAGACACGCATCAGAGCAGGCACGGACCCCAACGGCACAGCTGACGTGGCCTGGCTCGGCAAGGACGAAAAGTTACGCATCGTCGCAGGCACGTCCCCCGACGGCGATGCTGGCGTGGTGTGGAAGGACAAGGACGGGAAGATACGCATCGGAGCAAGCACGGCCCCCAACGGCACAGCTGCCGTGGCGTGGGTGGACAAGGACGAGAAGGTACGCATCATCGCAGGCACGTCCCACGACGGCACGGTGGCCCTTCCCACGAAGGACGTCCGATGATCCGCACCGTGTGAGAGCACCTGGCGGTTCACGGCTACCCGTAACCCGGCCACCGGCGGGTACGACACGCCCATGCCCAAGCCGTCACCAAACGGTCGCACCGCCCGTGGCCAGTTCGCCCAGGGCAACCCCGGCGGGCCGGGGAACCCCTACGCCAAGCGCGTGGCGGACCTGCGGGCCGCGCTCCTGGAGAGCGTCACCGAGCAGGACATCCGCGCCGTGGCCCGTGCGCTGGTCAAGCGGGCGAAGGAGGGCGAGATCCCGGCCATCCGCGAGCTGCTGGACCGGCTGCTGGGCAAGGCCGGGGACAACCCGCCCGAGGACGCGGGCGGGATCGTCCTGAACGTCGTGACGGGCGTCCCACGGGCCGATTGAGGGAGTCGGCAAGCGGAAGGAACACGCCCAGGAGCCGCACCGCATACGGCTCCCGGGCGTGAGGTTGAGCTCCCCCGTGGCCGTCAGGGGTTGATCAGCGCCAGCGGGCAGTCCGAGAGCGGGATGTCCTGGCGCGGGGCGTTGCCCCAATCCGCGAGGAGTTGGCTGAGGTGAGCACCGTCCTTCATGACACCGATGTACACGCTTCCATGGACTTTTTGTCCGTCTGGGTTGGTTACGGTTGCCCGAAGCTCGCCGCGCGCATCTGAGTCGCCAGTTCGAGTTACGACGCCTGCCGAGGAAACCTTCACAGCAGGTACTGACGTGGACCACACGACGGTTGGCTGCGGACTCAGGGGAATCGCGTTGGAGTCGTACGCGACGGCCGTGAACTGAACGTTGCCGCCCTTGGGAATCCACACCACTTCGCCGTATCCACCGGGCGTCACCTTCACGAACTTGGCCTCCTTCGCGAGTATCGCGGCGATGGCGCCAGCTTCCGCGCTGGAGGCGAGGCTGCTGACGAACGGATAGGCGAGGGCTGCTGCCGCCGCCACGCAGAGGCCGAAGCCGGTTGAGATGTTCTTCATGATTGGCTCTCCTTCGTGCCGACGAGGCGGCAGAGCAATGCGACTCAGGGGTTGATCAGCGCCAGGGGGCAGTCCGAGGGCGGGATGTCCTGGCGGGGAGCGTTGCCCCAATCCGCGAGGAGCTGCCCGAGGTCAGCGCCGTTCACCTGTTCGTCGAAGTTGATGTCGGAGCGGTAGGTCAGGCCTTGGGCGGGGTCGGAGAACAGCCGCCAACCGCAGCCGGGAGGAGCGCCGAGATAAATATCGCAAGCGCTGCTGGCGTAAGGGCTGTTCGGGAAGAAGGGTTTGTACTCGATTCGTCCATCGGACCATGCCCGAAACATCGCTCCCATCAGTGCCCCTGTCTGGGTAGTGGATGCTGGCGAAATCCCATACCAAACAATCGTCGGCCCGGTCTGCGCCGTGGCGGCGGTGCTGACGGCGGACGCTGCGGCGGTGACCGCGCTGGCGTTGGCGCTGGGGGCGAGGCGGTCAAGGACGGGCCATGCGGCAATGCCGAGGCCGAGGACGCAAAGGCCGAAGCCGGTGGAAGTGTTCTTCATGTCGTGTTTCTCCGCGGAAGGGCGGCGCTCCACCCGCCACGGGACACCCCGGGCGGAGGGCTTCCGCAACCGGGTAGGCGCAATCCGCCCGGAGCCGGGATCAAGCCCCCCGGGAGGTTGCCGTCAGCGGGCCTGCCGCCGGGATTTCCCGCGCAGTACGCGCACGCGAGGGGTACGCTGCCGTGAGGGGAGGGGGAGCGGTGCGGAACCGCCGAATCCAGGGGATATCGCCAGGGCGGGGCTAGCCTCGCGGCATGACCTACGCCCACACCATGCAGGAACTCACGTCACCGCACCGGCCTACCCGATGGCAGTCTCTGGCACTTGAGCAGATAGTGGGGACCGCATGACAGCATCCAACAAGGACATTATCAAGCAGTCCACGTCTTCCCCCATTCCGAGTGTGAGGGATGCAATCCTGGATCTGGATCGTTCGAATCAGCGGGTTAACGTCAAGGCCGTCCGGGCAAAGCTGAAGGAGTTGCGCGGTTTCGACGCTTCCCCGAGGGCGGTTTCCAAGGAGGTTAGCTCGTGGGAAATGGAGCTTGTTCAGATCGTCATCAAACGATTCAACGAGTTCGAGGAAACGCTCAAAGCCGACTTAGGTGGCCCAAGCCGTCGCGCATACGCCGAGGTTTTCGCTCTGGCGCGAAGGGTGCTGGCTGGTAAGGACGAGGTATCAATTCAAGATAAGCGTGGCCTGCTGACGGCAGCCGGTTTGCCTCCCGACGCGAGGCCGCTGATGCCGGCGCAGGCGCAGGTGCTTGGCGAATATCTGGAAGGCCTTGGCCTTTCGATAGAGAACATCAACCGGATCATTCAATCCATCGGAGTCCACAAGGCGGATTTCGACCCGTGGATTCGGTGGAAGAAGTAACAGTTTGGCGACGATGCAGGAGCGAGCTGATGCACTGGACGAGGCCGTCGCGCAGGCGGGGATGTTCATCCACGCCGACCTGACCGTGCAGGCGCGGGTGTTATGAAACCCCGCGACGATCGCGCTGGTTTGCGGCGCTGCCTGTAGGAGACGCAGACGCTCGTAAAGGTCCGGGCAAGCAGAATCCTCGGCCGGGACGGCCGATACGAGGCCGTATAGGGCGAACGTCCTGCCCACCGCCGCCTGTCCGTGGATGGGCGTCCTGAGCAGCGGCATCGGTCGCGTCGCGGTTAGCTCGTTCGGGCGAAGAACGTGAGCTGCCGGGCATGACCGATCGTCGAGTCGAAAGGTTCACCGACCATAAACTGACCGATGGCGAGCGCCGACGGGCGCACTTTGCCAGGGTCGACCGGCTACTCGACCTGGTCGCGTCGGCCCTGGCACGCCAGAAAGGTCGATCATGCAGAAGGCGAAGCGTGTCGGCAGACCTGTCGCCGAGTCATCACCGGGCGAGCGCCTAGCGAAGTGTCTGGAAGACTGGCTTGGCTCGAAGGGTGATGCATGTCTCCCGGACGCCCGGAACATTGAAGCCAGCGACGACGCTTGGGACCGACGGAAGATCCGAGTTCGGGCGCAACAGGCGATCGAGGCACTCGCCTCGGAAGAGCTTCGGCTCGCGTGTGTCGGCGCAGGGCTCTCCCCGATCATTGAGCTGGTGTCGCAGCTTCCGTTCGACCAGCCCCTTCCCGGGCGCCCGATTGACCAAGCACAGCCCGTGATCTGGCGGCTCCGCTCGCGACCAACGGACGCGACAGCCACGGAGCTTCGGGTGGACGATCCAGCTCAGTTCCTCGTGACGCTCGTAGAGGGGGTGGTTCCGGCATGGATTGAGTGCCTTGCTGCGCGTGCGGCGCTGGCTAACGCCGCACCGCCGAACCTCGGAAGTAAGGCATTGTCTGTACTCAAGCTGCTCTACGGCGACAAGGCCTTCGACGAGCAACGCGCCTGCAACCTCGCCGAGCGAGCGCCGACGGCGGTCGACGATTGGAAGGGGCTAACGCCCGGTACTTGCAAGAGATACGCTAAGTCCGGATCTACGGAGCTCCGGGGTCTAGGGCTCGTGGTCGGCAACCCGAATGTCGGAACATGGCTCACGGACGCGGGGCGGTTGGAGGCGGAAAGGCGTTTTGGACATCGGACGAATAAGTGATCACTAGTGATTCCCTAACTCTGGGCTAGATCGGGCGATCCTTGTGCCGTCATGTCGTGCCGCACGTTGCGGGCGACTGGCGAACACAAGGAGCCCGCTGATGCCTGACCGCACTTCTGACCTCTCCCGCCTTCTTCTCGACGCCAAGGAAACCGCCCACCGGGTGGGCATTTCCATCCGCACCCTCCGGCGGCTTGCCGATGCCGGCCATGGACCGCGGCCGCTGCGGGTTGGGCGCTGCCTCCGGTGGCGGATCACCGACCTTGACGCCTGGATCGCCGCGGGATGCCCGAAGGGCGGCAAGCCGTGACCCGCTCCTATCCCGTCGAGCTCTCGCTCGCCGACATGGTCGCGCTCGCCCACGCCGCCGAACGGGTTCCGGACTTCGAGTGCAAGGCTCGCCTCCGAGGCATCCGCAAGCGGGCCGCGCTTGTCGCGAGTCGGGGTGATATCGGCGCCGAGTCTCTTCCGAGTGTCGGTCGCATCGGCAACATCGCCGCTCTCGTCCTGACTTCCCTCGGCACCGATGCCCGCTGCCACGCCAACCGCTGAAAGGTCGAACAATGCCACGCACCCACCGACCCGCCCGCTCGCGACGGGACGCCGTCACCCTGCCGCCCGATTCCGAGATCACCCAGTACAAGGCCCTCGTATGGCTCCTCCGGCGCCCGGGCGATCCGCTCGTCGAGGCGCGATTCTTCCAGTCGCCCGAGCATCGCGCCATCGCCGAGGCCGCGATCGACCTCGGTGACGGAGCCCAGGCCGAGGCCATCATCGAGGCCGCGGCGAACCGCGGGCCTGCGCGGGAGAGCGTCAAGTCGGCCCTCGCGATAGCGATCGCCTTCGACAAGAATGGCGACGGGACGCCTACCGACGACCGCGAGCTCGCGAAGGCCGTTCGCGAGCTGCGGTCGCTCTGGGCGGCTCGCGCCTACGCCGTCGGCGAGATTTCGCTCCGCGACCTCAACCGCTACACCCTTCTCGACGACGGGATCGACGACACGCGGCTCGTCGTCGTCCGCGCCTCGGAGATCACGGAAAGGCCCATCCGATGGCTTTGGCCGGGGTACATCCCGCTCGGGAAGGTCACGCTCCTCGCGGGGAGGCCAAAGACGGCGAAGAGCACTTTGCTCTGCGACCTCGCCGCTCGCGTGTCGAGGGGAAACCCGATGCCCTACGCGGAACGGGCGAGCGCGAGGTACGGTCGCGTCGTCCTCTGCATGGCCGAGGACGATCCCGAGGACATGACCGTCCCGCGCCTACGCGCCGCCGGTGCTGACCTCGACATGATCGACATCGTGCGATGCGTGAGGAGCGACCGGGGTGATCGCGGGCTCGACATCACCCGCGACATCGCCGCGCTCGATGATCGGTGCAAGAGCGGCGAGGTCGTACTCATCGTCCTCGACCCGATCATGTCGTTCATCGGCGCTGACACCGACACCAACAACGACGCCAGTACCCGCTACGCCTTGTGGCCGATCAAGGAATTTGCCGAGCGATACGGGGTCGCGGTCGTGTTCAACCATCACCAAAGGAAGGACTACGGCGACGATCTCCAAGCCGCCGCGATGGGCTCGACCGCGTTCACGGGCGTCCCCCGGGCGACCTTCGCCGTCTGCCATGACCCAAGCGACAAGGAGAGGAAGCTCATCATCTGCACCGGGATGAATGTCGGCCCGGAGCCGATGACCCTCGCCTTCTCGGTCCGGTCGTCCGAGGTCGCGGATGCGTCGATCATCGCTTGGGCCGACAAGCCGCTCGACCTCGACGAGCGGGGCTACCGCCAGCTCGTCCGAGCGCAAGCGTCACGGGACGCTGGGTCGGAGCTCACGAAGGCGATGGACTTCCTCGACCGCGTCCTCGTCCCTGGCCCAATGGCGTCCAAGACGCTTGAGGGCTTCGCCCGGGGCGAGGCCATCGCCGAGCGGACGCTCGACCGCGCCCGCAAGGAGCTCGGATGCACCCGTAAGAAG
>CAIYWI010000002.1 GCA_903929885.1 uncultured Phycisphaerales bacterium | reverse complement strand
TCGGGCCCCGGGGCGGTGATCGACCGCAACAACCGCACCAGCGCGTCGCAGCGGGCCTTCGAACTTCTCAACGCCGACGCCGTCACCATCTCGCGTCTCCGCATCACCGGCGGCTTCTACGGCGTCTTCCTCGGCGACGGCTCCTCGGGCGTCACCCTCGACAACGTCGAGCTCTTCGAGAACGCCGACCGGGGCATCCAGGTCAACGACAACGCCAGCTCGGGATTCACCCTCCGCGACAGCTTCCTCTGGGGCAACGCGGCCGACGGCAACCGCAACCAGGACTACGGCGCCGTCATCCACGGCGTCAACGCCACCGTCCTCCGCAACCGATTCTCCAAGATCAACGGTCGCGACGGCTACGGCCTCTACATCGACGCCCCGGGCACCGCGCTCGTGCAGGACAATCAGGCCTCGAACAACACCCACGGCATCTATGTCCGCGCCGACGGCTTCGAGGTCTCCGGCAACATCACCTCCCAGAACGGCGACAGGGGCCTGTGGCTCAACGGCAACTCCACCGCCGGGTACGCCACTCCCACCGCCTTCAACAACACCAGCTTCGCCAACGGCGGCGAGGGCTTCTACGTCGACAACCGCGTCCTGATCCGCGACAGCGTCGCCTACTCCAACGGTCAGGAGGGCCTCGAGATCCGCAACGGGGCCTCCGCCGACCGGCTCACCCTCTACCGCAACGGCGGTCCGAGCTACGCCAGCGTCGCCGCCTACAGCGCGGGTTCGATCACCAACCTCAACATCTTCAACGCCAACTACGGCATCTACGCCGACGGCTACTCCAACGTCCTCATCCAGGGCAACCGCATCCACGGCGTCTCCAGCTACGGCATCGCCGTCAACAACTACGCCGCGTACAACTACCGCATCCTCAACAACCTCGTCTACAACGCGGGCGAGGGCATCCTTGTCTCCGACGGCTCCACCAGCAACAACGTCGACAACGACATCGTCAACAACACCGTCTACACCCCTGCGGGCGACGCCGTTCGCCTCGCGGGCAACACCCGCAACGTCACCCTCAAGAACAACATTCTCGTCGCCGGCGGCACGGGCAAGTACGTCGTCAACGTCGCCGACAGCGCCCAGACCGGCTTCGCCAGCGACTACAACCTCCTTCGTCCCATCAACGGCGCATCGCTGGGCTACTGGCAGCTCCCCTTCGCCACCCTCACCGACTGGTCCCTCGAACTGGGCCTTGACGCCAACTCCATCAGCGCCGACCCCCGGTTCGTCGACATCGACGGCGCCGACGACGTCCTCGGCCATGCCGATGCGGGCGGCCTGACCTTCCAGGGCTGGAACAACACCACCTTCAGCGGCACCCCCGCCGTCACCGGCGTCGACCGTTCCGTCGAGTTCAACACCGGATCGGGCATCCGACCCGGCCTCAACGTCGACGGCACCAGCATGCGGTGGAGCGGCGAGGTCTTCCTCCCCGCCGCGGGCACCTACACCTTCGACATCCGCGCCTACGGACCCCAGCGTCTGTTCGTCAACGGCGTCCTGACCATCAACGACTTCAGCCCCCCGAGCAATCAGGAGAGCCGCACCGGCACCTTCACCGCCACCGCTCCGGGTTGGGTCCCCATCGTCTTCGAGGCCGTCGACGACGGCTCCACCACCGCGCCCCGCCTGCGTTGGAACCGCCCCGGCGAAGGTTCGCTCTTCACCACCATCAGCGCCGCGTACCTCCGCACCTCCGCCGCCGCCATCAACGACGGCTCCGACGACAACTTCCGCCTCCAGTCCACCGTCGCCAGCTACAAGCCCGGCACCGGCGTCTGGACCCCCGACGCCACCCTCAGCCCCGCCATCGACGCCGGCGATCCGGCCGACGCCGTCACCGAGGACACCCCCACCGGCCTCTCCGGCCCCCTCGCCCTTCAGGACGGCGATCGCGTCGATCTGGGCGCCTACGGAAACTCCAACCAGGCGTCGAGGAGTCAGGCCAACTTCGTGCAGATCCTCAGCCCCGACGGCGGCGAGAAGGCCAAGGCCGGCCGGACGACGCTGGTACGCTGGCGATCGGTCAACGCCGGTCCTCGCGTGAACATCGAGTTCAGCCCGGACAACGGCCTGTCGTGGTCGATGGTCGCCGCCAACGAACTCAATGACGGCGCGTTCGCGTGGACGCCTTCGAACCCGCAACGGACCCTCAATGGACTGATGCGGATCACCTCGACGTCGATGGCCGCAGCGACCGACACCTCGGTGAACGTCTTCACGGTAGGTTCCTCCGGCACAACCTACTACGTCAACGACAACGCGACCGCAGGCGACCAGTACGCCACGGCCATCGGCGACAACCTCAACACGGGCACCACGCCGGGTGACCCGATGCGGTCGCTCAACGCCCTGTTGGCGTCGTACGACCTCAACCCCGGCGACGTCGTCCGCGTCGACACCGGCAGTTACCTGCTCGCCTCGACCGTCGAAGTGCTCTCACAGGACGCCGGCGTCTCGATCCTCGGCCCCGTTGGCGGCGGCGCGGTGCTCCAGCGTTCCAACGTGTCGACCAACATCGCCGCCATGCGAGTGACGGCGGCCGACGTCTCGGTGCGAAACCTCACGCTCCGCACCGGCTACTTCGGTCTCTGGGGGGCCGGCGCCCAGCGGCTGCTCCTCGAGGACGTGCGGGTCAGCGACAACGCATACATCGGCATCTACCTCGACTCGGGATCCGGCAACGCAGTCCTGCGTCGCATCGACGCCTTCGGCACCACCTCCAGCGCGAACACCGACCAGGACATCGACGTCCGCATCGACGGCGTGAACGCGCTGGTCGAGCAGAGCCGCTTCTACAAGGTCGGCAGCCGCAGCGGCACCGGCTTCCGAGCCGAGTCGAACGCAAGCGGCCTGACCTTCCGCGACAACATCGCGTACAACAACTCGACGGGCATCTCCATCAGCGTGGCCCAGTTCGCCGCCCTCCGCAACGAGGCCCGCGGCAACGACACGGGCATGGACCTCAACGACACCGCCGACCTCGACTACTCGACCGTCTCCAACAACCTCGTGACGGAGAACACCACCGGCGTGCGGGTGCGAGACCGCATCAACTTCCGCGACAACACCGTCTCGCTCAACGCCGGCTTTGGCGTCTACGGCGAGAACGCCGGGTACAGCCATGTCCGGAGCAACCTGATCTCCCTCAACGGCGACGGCGTCCGCGCCTACGCCATGTGGGTGGAGGGCAACCGCATCGTCGGCAACGCCAATCGAGGCGTGTACGTCGAGCAGTACCCCAGCGTCACCATTGAACGCAACCGCATCCTGGGCAGCAGCGTCGGCATCCGCCTCCAGAACATGTACAGCGGCCAGCCGCTGATCGTCAACAACCTGATCTACGACCACACCAACCAGGCCATCGACGCCGATCTCTCCGCGAGTTCCTCGCCCTCCTTCCGCATCATCAACAACACCATCTTCCAGCAGGTCGGCTCGGCCATCCGCGTCACCAACGCCACGGCCGCCAGCCAGATCATCAACAACATGGTCGCCATCGGCGGCGGCTACGGCTTCGAATTCTCGGGCATCGCGGGCGGCTTCACGAGCAACTTCAACAACGTCTGGCTGATCAACCCCGGCGCGGCCCAGTTCGGTCGCTCCTCGGGCACGCCTCGCAACGAGCTCGCCGATTGGCGGACCGCCACCGGCCTCGATGCCGCCAGCAAGTCGGCCGATCCGCTCTTCGTCGACTTCAACGGCGCGGACAATCTCCTCGGCTGGGACCGCCTGTCGCCGGGCGACCCCTTCAGCGACTTCGGCCTCGACGACAACTTCCGAATCCGCTCGACCTCGCCTCTCATCGACGCGGCCAACAGCACGGTGGCTCCGACGCTCGACGCCGACGGCCTGCCCCGCAACGACGACCTGGGCACCGTCAACACCGGCGAAGGCGTCTTCCGCTTCTACGACATCGGCGCCTACGAATTCCAGGGCTCGGGCAACGACACGACTCCGCCCGCCGTCACAGCCTTCTCGCCCGCCGGCATGACCGATGACGCCGTGCTGACCAGCACGGTCTCCGCGTTTACCCTGACCTTCAGCGAGCGGATGGACGTCACCAGCGTCCGCAGTCTCTCGCTCTACACCCTCGTTGAGGCCGGCCCCGACGGCGTCTTCAACAGCGGCGACGACGTCCCCATGACCATCACCGACGTCGCCTACGGCTTCGGCGAGTTCAACGCCACCGTCGTCCTGCCCGCCTCGCTGCCGGACGGTCGCTACCGCTTCCGCATCCTGAGCGACGCTTCCAACGCCCCTGTCGATCTCGCCGGCAACCGCCTCGACGGCAACGCCGACGGTTCGGAAGGCGGCGACTTCGCCCGCACCTTCCGCATCGATCGCACCGGCCCGACGGTCGTCTCCGTCTCCCCGACCGGCATCGTCAACGTCGGCCCCTCCTCCTTCACCGTCCAGTTCGCGGCCGCCACCGACCTCGTCGCCGCCTCGCTCACCAACCCCGCCAACTACACCCTGCTCCGAAGCGTCGATGCCACCTTCGGCAACGGCGACGACACCAACATCTCCTCCCGCATCGTCACCATCCTCTTCAACTCCTCCACCTCGCTCGTGACCCTCAGCCTCGATGCGCCGCTCGACAACGCCAACTACCGCCTGCTGCTCGGCGCGGGCATCGTCGACACGGCGGGCAACCCCCTCGCGGGCGCGCCCGTGGCCGCCAACCTCACCGTGGACGGCGTACGCCCCGTTGCCGCCCTTGCCGCGCCCTTCAACGCTCCGATCGTCGGAAGCGACGCGGGATACGTCGACATCGCGTGGACCGACGGCAACGGCTCGGGGGTCAACCCTGCGTCGGTGGACTCGGGCGCCGTGTCGATCAGCGGCGTCACCGTCACGGGCGTCTCGCACCTGGGCGGCGGCATTTTCCGCTATGCCTACTCGGGCTCGCTGCCTCAGGGCGTCGTCACCGTCATGGCCGCGGCCGCCGCGGCCACGGACTTGGCCGGAAACGCCTCGCTGGCCACCACCGTCGGCTCGTTCGTGCTCGACACGGTGAATCCCACAGGGTCGCTGGAAGCCCCGCTGGCGGGCTCCACGATCTCCAACAACCCCGGCTTTGTCGACATCCGCTGGACCGATGGTCCGGGCTCGGGGATCGATCCGGCCACGATCGACGCGGCCGACATCACGATCACCGGCGTGTCCGTCACGGGCGTGTCGTCTCTGGGCGGCGGCTTCTGGCGGTACGCCTATGCGGGCACCCTGCCGCTGGGTGCGATCAGCGTCAGCGTCGTCGCCAACCAGGTTCGAGACCTCGCCGGAAGGGCCGTGGCCGCAGGCGTGCTGGGCTCCTTCTCGCGGATCGACGCACGCCCGGCGGTGACGGGCTATGCGCTCGACCTCACAGGTCGATCGCTGACGATCACATTCTCGAACGCGACCAACATCCAGTCGCTGATCACGAGCGGCCAGATCACCTCGGCCGTTCAACTCACGGCTCGACAGGGCGCCATCGACGTCCCTGTCTTGCTCGCGGCGTCGAGGTTCTCGTGGAACGCGGTGGCTCGCCGCCTGACCATTGATCTCCGCAGCAACATGGCGGATCCCTTCAGTCTCTCGATCCTCCCGACTCCCTCGAGTTTCTTCCGCTTCTCGCTGTCGACCTCGATCATCGACGACGGCTTCGGCAATCTGCTCCTTGACGACGACGGCGTCAGCGACGGATTCCGTCGCGGCATCTTCTCCTGGACGCCACCCGAACTGGCCCTCCCGGGACCGGAGTGATCGTCGATCACTCCCTCGAGCCTTGCGGCCGACTCGCATGGCGCCTCAACGTCGCTGTTGGCGCGACGGATGCCACTCGCCCGTGCCCGGCCGGATGGTGGCGCTGCGTGGCGTGTCGACCACGCCTGGCCCCGGATCAGGGACCGGTCGCTTCAACCTTGAATGCGAATCCCAAGCACCTTGGGGAGGGGCCTCTGTCGCGGCGTTATCGCACCTGCTGCTGCGGCTCGACAACCGCCCGAGCCGGAGCGGCCGCCTCCATGCCGGCCTGAGACGCCACCGCCCGCACGGCCAACACCGAGCAAGGGGCCTCGCGCAGCACCTTCTCCGCGGTGCTGCCAAGCAGCACGTCGCGGATGTTCGTCTTGCCCCTCGTGCCAAGCACCAAGAGGTCGATGCCGTTCGACTTGGCGTAATCAACGAGGCCAGTGCGATGGCCCGGGTACTCGACCGCTGCGTATGAGGGCTTCACGTAGTCGAGCGAATGGCCGAGTTGCGACGCGAAAGTCTTCAGCCGACGAAGCAGGGTCTCCTGATACTGCTTGTGGAAGTCGGGAGTCGACACGGGCATCGTCGCCGGGAAGCTGAAGTCCTGCCAGAGGGGCTGAAAGACATGCACGACGTGCAGCGCGGCGTTGTCCTGCGTGCAGATCCTCGCGGCTTGATCAATCGCCTCGAGCGAGGTGGGCGAGAAGTCCGTGCACGCCGCGATGTTCTTGAACCCGCCTCCCATCGTGTCGCGAATGAGCAGCACCGGGCAGTGGGCGTGTCGAACGCAGGCCGTGGCGACCGTCCCCATGCCGACATCGGGCTTTCGGTTGCCGTATGCGCCGACGATCAGCAGGTCTGCCTTCGCCTCGCGGGCCTTGGAGAGCAGCCCTCGCACGCGATTGTCGATCCGAACCTCGAACTTGACGTTGGCGGCGCCGTCGATCTTGGCGACATGCCTGACCCATTCCTTGCGGGCGTCGTCAACCAAGTGGTCGCAGATCTTCTGCTGGAAGGGGGAGAGCGCCTCCTCCAGTTCGGTGACCACCAGCGTATCGATCACGTGCACGGCGCACACCGATGCGTTGTTCCATCTCGAGAGGCGAATCGCCTCCTTCAACGCCACGAGGGAACACTCCGAGAAGTCCACGCCCACCACGATCGAAGACAGCTTGTCCATGGTCGATTCCTTTCGCCCGGATCGAGACCGCCGGCCTCGCACCCGTTCCGGAAATGGTAGTATCGACGCATCGCCAGACATGTTCGTCGAGCCTGTCCTCCCGCATCGACGCCGAACCTGCGGCATGCCGCGGTCCGCCCGCCCCTGCATCCTCGACTACACGCCGCAGACGATGGCGCTCGCCGTGACCAGGCACCACATCGCAACCCCCTCCTCCAGAGCGAGTTCCGTCGCCGCCGCGGGGCTCACCTCCGCGATCAGGCCAAAGCCCGCGTCCAACTCGACCAGCACGCTTCCATCACCCTTGGCCACGCGAACGACCCGGGCCTTCCACTGGTTCTGAATCGAGCTGACCTCCAGAGGCCGGCTGGAAAGCGCGACATCGGATGCCTTGATGATGGTGCGAACCCGCTTTCCGGGCTCTAGTCCCTCCACGGCCGCCACCATCCGTGCGTCTCCGGCGCGAATGAAGGTCGAGGTCGCGTCCGCCTCGACCACGCCGTCCACGATGCTGACCAGTCCGTGACGTTTCAGCAATCGTCTGGCGGCGGCCTGATGAAGCAGCGTCGAAGGAGTGCCGAAACCGACGCATCGGCCAGCGTCGACCAGCAGGAGCCGATCGGTCAGTCGCAGCAGGTCGGGCAGGTCGTGACTGACGCACAAGACCGGGATGTCGGAGGCCTCGACCAACCTCCGGAGGAACGGCATGATCTGATCTCGACGGTCCTGATCGATCGCGGCGAAGGGTTCATCGAGGAGAAGCACGCGAGGCGACGAGAGCATCGCACGCCCGATGGCGACCCTCTGCGCCTCGCCGCCCGAGAGTCGGGAAGGAAGCCGGGGCAGAAGCGGTCCGAGTTCGAGCACGTCGACGATCGCTCGCATGCGATCGCCCGAGGCGCCGGCGGCGTATCGGAGGTTCCTCTCCACGGTCATGTGCGGAAAGAGTCGGTGTTCCTGGAAGACCATCGCGACTCGACGCCGATGCGTCGGGACGTCGATGCCCTTGGCGTCGTCGAAGAGGATGGTGTCGCCGATGGCGACTCGCCCCGCATCCGGGCGCTGCAAGCCGGCGATGACATGCAGCAGCGTCGTCTTGCCCGCCCCCGATGGTCCGTGGATCCCGACCACGCGCTCGTGCTTGGAGGCCTGCCACGCGATGTCCAGCGAGAAGGATGCATCGCGTCGGAGGCGAATGGAGACGTCGATCATGCGTCCCCCCTTCGCTCCCGCTTCGCATGGTCGAGCACCCGCCGCGAGAACAGCCCCGAGACCACGATCGCCACGACCGAGATGAGGACGGAGAGCACCAGCAATCGCGCAGCGGCCCCATCCCCGCCGGGGGTCTGCGACCACGCGTAGATGGCCGCCGGGATGGTGCGAGTCCGCCCCTCGATGCTGCCGGCGAATGTGACCGTGGCCCCGAACTCGCCGAGACTGCGTGCAAAGCAAAGCACGGCTCCGGCGATGATGCCCGGGATGCACAAGGGCAGGGTGACTGTCCGGAACACCCGCCACGGCGGCGCGCCGAGCGTGGAAGCGGCCTGCTCGAGACGTGGATCGACCGCCTCCATCGCCGACCGAATGGCCCTGACCATGAGCGGAAAACCCATCACGCCCGCCGCCAACGCCGCACCACGGATGGTGAACGCCAACTCGATGCCAAGCCGATCGCGAAGCCAGCCGCCGACCACCGAGGCGTTGCCGAGCCCGGCCAGCAGCAAGTAGCCCACCGCCACCGGCGGCATCACCAGGGGCAGGTGCACGATGACGTCCAGCACGATCTTGCCGGGAAATCGACACTTTGCCAACACCCACGCCACGGCGATCGCAGGCAGGATCGAAGCCCCCACCGCCAATGCCGCCACCTCGAGCGAGAGCATGACCGCCGAGAGTTCCGCAGGCGTGATCATTTCGCCGTCACCTCGGGCAGCACCCCGAAGCCCGCCGCGTCGAACGCCGCTCGAGCATCCGCCTCGCGCAGGAAAGCCATCAATCGTCGCGTGACGGGATCGATCGGCTTTGCCGCACCCACGACATACACGGCGCTGACCGGGAAGTAGGCCACCGCCTGAATCGCGGGATTGCCCTTCACGTCGCTGGCGTACACCACGCCGGCCTCGGCTTCACCCGATTCGAGGAGTTTCACCACGGCCCTCGCATCCGGAAGCGTGACGGTCACGGGTTCGACGATCGACCACCAGCCGACTTGTTCGAGGGCTTGCTTGGCGTAGCGTCCCACCGGCACCGATGCGGGATCGCCGATGGCGAATTTGCGGACGCCCTTGAGCGCATCGGGCTTGGATGGGTCGAACTGCCGGCCAGCCGCGGTCGCCATGACGAGGCCGTTGGAGAGCACGTCCGACACGTCGGCGTCATCAACCAGTCCTGCCTTCACCAGTTCGTCCATCCAGCGACGATCAGCCGACAGAAACAGGTGCATCGTGGCACCCGACATGGCCTGTTTGGCGAGCGTGGCTGAAGAACCCGACTGCACCTCGACGGCGACGCCCTCCCGCTCCTCGAACCGGCGGGCGATCGCTTCCATCACCGGAGCCGCGCTGCTGGCGACGAACGCGACGACGACGGGCCGAGCGGGCTCATCGCGGCCGCAGCCAACAACGCCGCGTGCAAGGAGGCAGGTCGCGGCCGTCAGCAGCAGCATGCGTCTCAAGGCCATGCACCTATGGTATTGACGATGACCCCCCCGTGCAGCCGCGCCCTGTTTCTGCAACGGCCTCAGGTATCGCCGGTACCGCTTGGCATGCGTCGCCTCCTGCTGCTTGCGGTGCTGTTCGTGGCCGGCGTGGCGACCGTGGCGGCTCGAGCCGACGGCGGCGCGTTCAAGCGGATGATCGAGGACCCGACGGCCGCCACGATGCCCGACCAAGCCGCGTTGATCGCCTTCGACGGCACCACGCAGACGCTGGCGATCCAGACTCGATTCGAGGGCGACCCGTCCGAGTTCGCGTGGGTGGTGCCCCTGCCATCGCCGCCGCAGGTCGAGGCGTGTCCGCCCTCGGTCTTCAAGGTGCTGCCGCGGCTCTTTCCCAGGCGGATCGTCACCGAGTCGGCGATTCCTCCGGTGTGGATCCCGTGCCTGCTGTTGACCATCGCGATCGTGGCGATCCCTCGGACGAAGTCTCCTTGGATGCGAGCGACGATCTATCTCAGCCTGCTCGCGATCATGACGGTGGTGCTGCTGCCCGCGCTGGGCACGGCACGTTCGACCGCAGGAGCAGCGGGCGAATCCTCCCTCGAGGTCCGCACGCACCTCGTCGGCGATCACGAGGTTTCCATTCTCGAGGCCAAGCGAGCCAACGAGGTGACGGGCTGGCTCACGAGCCACGGCTTCGATGTCAGCCCGGCGGCAGGCGAGGCGATCGCCTCGTACGTGCGGGACGGCTGGTGCTTCGTGGCTTCGAGGAGCGTTCGCACCAGAACAGCGGCGAGCGGCGAGACGATCACTCCCCATCCGCTGGTCTTCCGCTTCCGCACGTCCAACCCGGTCTATCCCATGCGATTGACGGGAGCGAACAACACCGGGCCCTTGGCGGTGACGCTCTACGTGTTCGGATCCGGAACGGCCGAGGCCGACGGATGGACGGTCCGTCGCTCCGCGCCGCTGTCGACGCGAAGACCCGAGCCGCACGACTCGCCTCCGCACCGCTTTCCGTCTGGCGACGTTTCGGTCTCCTTCGGCCCATTGCTCGACCTGCTGCCCCCGGGCGTGACGCACGCCACGTGCCTGACCCGAACGCTGCGGCCCGAGCAGATGTCGAAGGACGTCGCCATTTCGATGGTCGAACCCCGTTCCGAACGGGCCGCCGTCTACACGAATGATGCGGCGGCGATCTTCGGAGCCAATGTCGCCGGGACCTTCTTGCTCGGCGGCGTGCTCCTTGGGGCTGTCGTCGCGTCGCTCGGTGTCGCCCCGCAGTCGAAGCGATTCGTGCTCGGTTGGGTCGTCGCATCCGCGATCATCGGCGTCGTCATCGCGGGCACGCGGCCGCGGGCGCTCTCGCCCACCCGCCCGGATCGGGACATCGACCACTTCTGGTCGGCGATGCGGCTCCCGTCGCTCCGGGAGCCGGTCAGGTCCGCCGATGACGTGCGTGCGATCGTCGCCTCCCTTCACGAGTCGGGGGCCCTGCCCAGCGACGTGACGATCCCTCCCGAAACCGACGGTCCGGGCGGCTGGCAGTTGACGACCACCGACACCGGGATCGTGATGCGCATCGTCGACGAGTTCGGACAGGAGCACCACCTCGACTGGCCGCTCGCTCGCTGAGCAGGCTTCGTTCGCGTGAGCGCGTCGACGGTACACTTGCCCGCCCTTCGACCACGGCGGCCGCTGTCGCCACCGAAGGAGGCCCCCTTGCAGGGAGAACCCACGATGGCGCTGCTCCGCACGATCAAGCTCGGCTTCATTCCAAGCAACCGCGGGTTCTTCTCGAAGGAACTGGCCGCCAGCATGCGGGACCAGACGATCGAGACGCTCAAGTGCATGGGCATCGAGGTGATCGTGCCGGATGTCGCGGCGACCAAGGTCGGCTGCGTCGAGACCAGGCAGGAGGCCGAACTGGCGGCCGAGCTCTTCCGTCGTCACGGCGTGCATGGCATTCTGGTGGGCGCGGTCAATTTCGGCGAGGAGCAAGGCGTCGCGTGGTGCGTCCGCAAGGCCGCGTTGAACGTGCCCATCATGATCTTCGGCTGCCAGGAGGAGGAGACGCTGACGATGAAGACGCGCCGTCGCGACGCCTTCTGCGGCCTCCTCTCGATCGGCGAGGTGCTGCGGCAGATCGGGGCGGCCTACACGGTGGCCCAGACGCCCATCTGCTTCCCGACCGACGCCTCGTTCCGCGCCGACATCGACGCCTTCGTGCGGATCTGCCGCGTGGTGCACGGCATCCGCAATGCCCGGTACGGCCAGATCGGCGCCCGCCCGGACGCCTTCTGGACGTGCCGCTATGACGAGAAGTCGCTCCAACTGCTGGGCCCCACCACCGTGACGCTCGACCTTTCCGAAGTCTTCGGCGGCGCGGGACGCATCTCCGACTCGGACCCCGACCTCGCGGCGGTGATCCGATCCATCCAGGGCTATGCCGACACCAGCGCGGTCAAGCAACTCTCGGTGATCCGCTCGGCCAAACTGGAGTTGTTCCTCAGGCGCTGGGCCAAGGAGCAGGCCATCGACGCCTTCGCCATCCAGTGCTGGACGAGCATCCAGGCCAACTACGGCGTCTGCTCGTGCACGACGATGAGCCGCTTCGGCGACGAGGGCGTGCCCAGCGCGTGCGAGGCGGACATCATGGGCACCCTCTCGATGCACGCGTGCCTGCTCGCCAGCGACTCCCCCGCCGCACTGGCCGACTGGAACAACCTCCACAACGAGGACCATGAACTGGTCAACGTCTGGCACTGCGGCGTCTTCCCGGCCGCGTTCGCCTCCACCCCGGTGAAGCTCGGCGTGCAGGAGATCATCGCCTCCAGCGGGGCGGCGAGCTACGACGACTCCGAAGGCACGGTGGAGTTCACGGCCAGGCCCAACCCGCTGACGCTTTGCCGCGTCACGCAAGACCCCCGGGAAGGGTGGAAGGCGGTCGTGGCGCAAGGTCGCATCGAACCCAACAAGGCCACCACCTTCGGCGCGTACGGCTGGTGTCGCATCGCCCATCTCGACCGCCTCTACCGTGACGTGCTCCTGCGACACTTCCCCCACCACGTGGCCATCACCCAGGGCCACGTCGGCAACGTCCTCTGGGAAGCGTTGGGCAACTATCTGGGCATGAAGTCCTTTCACGCCACGCAGGACACGCCGGGGCTCTACACCCCGGCCCTGCCGTTCGCCGGCGTCCAAACGGTCGACGTACCCATCCGCGCGGCGGCGTTGTGATCGACGAGTCGCGGGGATCCGGAGGTTCCGCCGGCGGGACTCCACAGCACGGAGCGGACTCGACTGCGCCCGAATGAAACCGGCTCGATTGGCCGATAGACTGAATGATGCCAGAGGTCGATGTCGACTTTCCAGCCTTGACCATCACCTGTTCCCCCGAGCAGGCGTTGGAGCGCCTCGAGCAAGCGGCCAAACGCGGCAAGCTTCCCGGCTTCGAGCGAGGCGCCGCCGGCCACTTGTTCGAGGTCGATGCATACGGAGCAATCTTCGAATACGGGCTGCGCGCGCAGGCCTCGACCTCGAAGGGGAACACCACGCTGGCCTTCTCGCTGGTGCTGCGTCGCAAGATCCCTGCGATCTTCGGCGTGGTGTTGCTGCTGTCCATCTGGCCCGGCATGCCGATGACCGACTCGATGCTCCGAACCTGGTCGACGTGGTACGACAGCCTTCCGTCATGGGCGACGCAGGCGTGGTACGTGCCCCTGATGGTCTTGCCGCTGCCCTGGATGTGGCTGTCGTGGGTGCGCTCCTCGCGTCGCGCCGCCAATGAACAGGCCAAGGTGCAACTCGAGACGATCACCACCGTGCTCCGCGACGCGATGGCGGCGTGACGGCCCCGCGTTCGGGATCCCTATGCTCGGTGGCCGATGCACTGGGATGAACCGAGACTGCTCGGGCTGATCGCCGACGGCCTCCGCCGTCGCGATGAGTCGTTGCACGCAGAGCATGCGGTGAAAGGGATCGACGCCCTCGACGAGACCTCGATGCACCCGCTGCTCGCCGAGTCGCTCGCCATCGGCGGATTCGGCGTCGTTCGCGAGTTCCCGTATCCGGGGCCCCAAGGCAAGCGACGACTCCGCCGTGAGCGAGAACGATGCGATTTTGTCCTGACGCCCCGGCCGGACATGCTCCCGCTTGATCCGATGAGCTCGCTGGCGGACCGCGAGCAGCAGGCCGCCACGCTCTTCGCCCAGAGCCAGCCCGCGTCGCTCCCGGGGCTCGACCCCGAACAGTGCTACTTCCTGGAACTGAAAATCGTCGGTCAGTTCGTGTACATCGACGGCGTGCCCGGCCCCAACCGCGTCTACGCCTCGCAACTCACCCGTTCGATCCTCAAAGACCTCCGCAAGTTGGCGGCCGACGATCGCGTCACGCGCGGCGCGGTGCTGCTCGTGCTCTTCACCGCCGACGACATGGTGGCGGAGCACGACTTGCCCATCGCGCTGCACCGCGTGCTCGACAAGCAAGGCACGTTTCGCTCCCCTTTCATCGCCCGATTCGCCGTGGACGACCGCATCGGCAACGCCTGCTGCACCGTGGCGCTGATCGGAAAGGCCTGATGGCCGAGAGGATCGACGAGAGGGCCTCTGACCGGAGCGCCGGAGGGAGGCATTGAGCATTCCGGCGGGGTCAGGACGGCCGGGGCACGCTTCATCACGCTCGAGAAAGTGCCGGAGGAGGGACTTGAACCCTCACACCTTTAAGGGGTATCGGATTTTGAATCCGACGCGTCTGCCATTTCGCCACTCCGGCAAGGGTGGGAGCAAGTATACGCCGCGACGAGCCGCGATCCGACCGCTCGCCGCGCCGTGAACGGTCCTTTCGCCCTTGGCCGTCACTCCCCTGATCCACCCCGGTCTTGAGGCGACCGCCCGGCGTCACACGGACGACCTCGCCCGGCAGCCGCTCCGACCACGACTCGCTCGGAGCGTGCTTGTCGTGGTCGACGGCTTGCGTCTTCGCGACGAGACAGGCCGCCAACGGAATGCCCGAAGCGACGCCCAACCAGCCCCCGCGCCACGCATGCCGTCACGACTATGCTGCGACATGGGAACCGAAATCGAACGCAAGTTCCTCGTGATCTCCGACCGGTGGCGACCGGGATCGACGGGCCTTCGTTATGTGCAGGGCTACCTCTCGACGGTCCCTGAACGAACGGTCCGAGTGCGTCGCATCGGCGATACCGGCATGTTGACCATCAAGGGCAAGGCGATGGCCGCCGTTCGCAGCGAGTTCGAGTATGAAGTGCCCGTCGCCGACGCGCTCGCGTTGCTCGACATGTGCGAACAGCCGCTCATCAGCAAGACGCGTCACCGGGTGCCGCATGAAGGGAGAACGTGGGAGGTGGACGTCTTCGACGGCGATAACGCGGGACTCGTGGTCGCGGAGATCGAGTTGTCGTCGCCGAATGAGCGAGTGCCGCTTCCTCCTTGGGTCGGCGAGGAGGTCACGGACGATCCCCGCTACCTCAACGCCAACCTTGTCGCCCGTCCCTTTCGAACCTGGTGAACGACGCTCGATCGCGAACCGATAGACTTGAACCAGTGAGGCAAGGTCCCCGAATGCCAACCCAACCCATCTGGCACGCCGCCGCGGACTTCGCGGCCCGGCAGCACCAAGGTCAACTTCGCAAGGACGGAGTGACCCCCTACATCAGTCATCCTTTCAGGGTGGCCATGGTCGTGCAGGCGGTCTTCGGACTCGACGATCCCGAAGCCCTGGCGGCGGCGGTGCTCCACGACACGCTCGAGGACACCCGCACCGACTACGAAGACCTGCTCGACGCCTTCGGTCCGTGGGTCACGCAGGCGGTGGCGACCTTGTCCGACAACAAGTCGCTCCCCAAGGACGAACGCATCGAGGACTACCACCGCCGACTCTCCGGCGCGGACCCGCGGGTGCTCGTCGTCAAGGTGGCCGACGCGTACGACAACTTCATGGACTCCCTGCCGCCGCGAGGCGACGCTTCGTTGCACGCCAAGACTCGCCGCAAGGGGCTTCGCCTGCTTGACGCGATCCGTCACCGTCGTCAGGATCACCCGGCCCTCGCGCGGGCCTTCGCGATCCTCGAGGAAACGCTGGGGCCGGCGGCGGCCGCAGGCACGCCGTTGCAGGCACCGTAAAATCCTCGCATGCCCCGGATGCCCATTCGCTGGATCATGCTCATCGCGACAGGCGTCGCGGTGGCAGTGGTGTCCGGCGCGGGCATCGTCGCCGGCACCCAATGGATCGTCACCCACCGGGCAGGTCCATCGTTCACGTGCCTCCATTACGGCGCCGTCGGGCGAGGCACCGATGCCTCTTCGCCCCCGACCAACTCCCCGTGGTCGATCGATGCCTGGTCGGCCGTTCGGAGCGATTCGTTCGGCATCATCTGGGTTCCCGAGACGACCAGTTTCCCCAACGGCCAGATCCGCTGGTACCCGCTCTGGCCAGGCGTCGTCGTCGGCATCCTGATCGCCGGCATCTCGCTCTTGAGGCACCGCCGGTGGCACTGGAGTCACTGTCGCGGGTGCGGCTACAAGCGAACCGGACTGACCTACGACCTGCCCTGCCCGGAATGCGGCATCGTGCCTCGTCGATGGCGGCCCTAATCTCCTCGCAAGCATGCAACTGCCCCACTGCACGCCATCCGCCGCTTGGAGCTCGGTTTCCCCCGCGAGACTGGCCTCCCGGATCGCCACCGGTTCTTCCCACGGCTGTCGCGTCGCCTTGGTCGGATTGGCCGACGACCTCGGCGTGAGACTCAACGCCGGTCGCCCGGGTGCGGCGGCGGGGCCGGATGCAATCCGAACCGCGTTGTGCGGCTATGGCGTCGCCGATCCGCACGGATTCGCCTTTCCCCGCATCTACGACGCCGGCAACGTCGCGCCCGCTCAGGGCGCCGACGCAGCCTCCCTCCTCGAAACGCATCGCCGAGTCCGCGAGACGGTGCGAGCACTTGTCGCCGCCGGGCTCTTTCCCGTCGGGCTCGGCGGCGGTCACGACCTGACGCTGCCCTTCGTGGCCGGCGTCATCGACGCGTGTCGCGATGCCGGCAAGACCCCGCCGCTGAGCGGGCGTTATTTCGACGCTCACCTCGACGTCAGGGAGACCGTGGGGTCGGGCATGCCCTTCCGTCGATTGATGGAAGACCACCAGGTGCGATCGCTGTCGATCACGGGGTTCAACGCCTTCGCGAACGCGCGCGAGCATGTCGAGTGGTTCGTGTCGCGCGGGGGAGAACTGCTCGACGCCGAGCGGTGGATGCCGCCCGCCGTTCCGTGCTTTGTCAGTCTCGACCTCGACGTGCTCGACGCCTCCCACGCCCCGGGCGTGAGCGCCTTGAACCCGGCGGGCCTGTGCCCCGTCCGACTGGCCGCGTTGATCGAGGCCGCCGGCGCATGCGCCGAGGTGGCCTGTTTCGACATCATGGAACTCTGCCCCTCGCACGATCAGGACGGACGCACGGCGCGCGTCGCGGCGCACATGCTCCTCTCGTTCCTGCGCGGGTTCTCGAGGCGACCGGAGGCGACTGCGTGACGCACGACCTCGTGATCGCCAACGCAAGGATCGTGACGTGCGCCGGCCCGGCGGTCCGCCGCGGCGCGGCCATGCGAGACCTCGGCATCATCGCGCAAGGCCACGTCGCGATCGACGCCGGACGCATCGCGGCCGTCGGCTCGGGGCCCGCCCCGATCGGCGTTACCACCATCGATGCGGGCGGCCGAGTCGTGATGCCCGGCCTGATCGACTGCCACACGCACGCCTGCTGGGCCGGAAACCGGTTCGATGAGTGGGAACAGCGATTGTCGGGCGTGCCGTACCTTGACATCCTCGCCAAGGGCGGCGGGATCATGTCCACCGTTCGAAGCGTGCGGACCGCATCACGGGACACGCTTGTCGGCGGCATCCTCGATCGAGTCCGTCAGGCATCCGCACGAGGCACCACCACCCTCGAGATCAAGAGCGGCTACGGCCTCACGCTGGATGCCGAGCGAGCGATGCTCGCGGCGATCCGAGACGCCGCCGCCATCGCGGCGGACCGCGTTCGCATCGTGCCCACCGCCCTGCTGGGGCACGCCATCGACCCCGACCGTGCGGATTTCGTCGATGAGGTGATCGACCTCACCCTTCCGGCGATTTCCAAGGCATTTCCGGGCACGGCCATCGACGCCTTCTGCGAACGCAACGCCTGGTCGCTCGATGCGGTCCGTCGCCTCTTCGAGGCTGCGGCGCGATTGGGTCACCCGCTTCGCCTTCACGCCGATCAGTTCAACGACTTGGGCGTGCTGCCGCTCGCCGGTGCGCTGCGTCTCCGCAGCGTCGACCACTTGGAGGCCTCGACCGACGCGGGCCTGGCCGCCCTCGCGGCCACATGGGATGCTGGAGCGGGTTGCGTCGGCGTCGGGTTGCCCCTCTGCGGCACGCACATGGCGGACGGACGATTCGCCAGGCTTCGCCGACTGATCGATCTCGGCGGCGCATGCGCTGTCGGAACGAACTGCAACCCGGGGTCGGCTCCGTGCATCTCGATGCCTCTGGCCTTGGGCATGGCCGTTCGCCACTGCGGACTCACCGCGCAGGAAGCCATCATCGCGGGCACGGTGAACGCCGCACACGTTCTGGGAGATTCCGACGTCGGCCGCCTGATGCCGGGCCTGAAGGCCGACCTGATCCTTCTCCACCACCGCGACGAACGGGCATTGCTGCACGACCTCGATGCCGACCATGTGGCACAGGTGATGTTCTCGGGCCGGTTGGTTCCCACGGTCTGAGAACAGGGTTGGCACGCTGCCGCCCGCCGCGGCCGCGTTACTATTCTCGCGTGATCGGCCTCGCTCCAATCACGGTGTCGATGCTGCGACGCGTTCGTCGTCGGTGGACCACGCGCACGGCCATCGCCCGTGCGATGATCGGCGCGGCCGCCGGTGCGGGAATCACGCTTGCTGCCGTGACGGTGTCGAGACTCACGGGTTGGTTCCCCGGTGGCTTTGCACACCCGGACGATTGGCTGTCCTGGGCCGTGCCGCTGACGGCGTGCTGTGTGGGCGGCGGCGCGATGGGTGCGGTCTGGGCGGCCGTGAGACCTCCCTCGCTCCGCAAGGTCGCATGGATGGCGGACTCCCACCACGGCACGCGAGATGCCCTCGGTGGCGCCATCGACCTGATGCTGATCGCGACCATCGCGCCCGATCAACGCGGATTCGCCGCGGTCCACTTGGCGCGTGCCGAAGCGGAGGCTGCCAAGATCGATCCGATCGCGGTCGTTCCGTGGACTCCCCTTGCGAACACGCGGTCGCTTCGGATCCTGCCGCTCCTGATCATCGCCACCATCGCCGCAGGATTGTGGTTGCCGACGCCGACAGCCACGTCGGTGGCGTTGACCCCGGATGACTTCCGCACCGTGGCCCCCATGTCCATCGAGTCGCAGGTGGTGCAGGATGTCGCCACCGCCGCTGCAACCGCGGCAGCTTCGCTCCCGCAGGCCTCCGCCGGCGAACTCGACTCGCTCAAGGCGTTGGAGGAGGAACTTCGACAATCGCCAACTGCCGATGAGCGATTGGGCGAACGTGCGGCGGGGCTCGCCGAGCAGGTCGCCAACCGTCTCGACACCGCCGCCCAAGAGGCCCGTGCCACCGACGAGTCGGTTCGCCGAGCGCTGCAGGATCGGCTGAAGCAGGCCGCCCGCAACCAGAGCGATCTCGAAGCCGCCATGCGAGCAGGCGACTTGGCGGGAGCCGCAGCCGCGGCCGAGGAGTTGTCGCGTCAGGCCCGGTCCCTCCCGCCCTCCGAACGAGCTCGCGTCGCGGATGATCTCAAGCGACTTGCAGAGGCGCTGGGCGACGGCGACTCATCGCCTGCGAACACTCCCGCCGGCGAAGCCGCACCGTCGGCTCCGTCCGGCGACGCTCTCGCCAAGGCGGAATCAACTCCCGCCCCCGCCGATCATTCCTCCGAACCTGCCTCCGAGACCGCCCCGGACCAAGCTGGGCCGGGCCCAGAGGCCGATTCGATACCGCGACAAGCGGCCCGGCCTGAGCCACGACAGCCGGCTCCGCCCCCCTCGAGCGAACCGCAGCCAGCAACGCCTCCGAAGTCGCCAATCGACTCGCTCCGCGAGCTGGCGAAGAAGGCCGCTGAGGAGATGCGCCAGCCGCCTCCGCCGCCCTCCTCCGAGAACACGCAGGGCTCGCAACAGTCGCAGCCGCCCGATGCCTCGGGTGGATCACCTGCGTCCCGCCAAAACCAGACCACCCAGTCGCAGCCACGTCAAGACTCGCAGCGTGGAGGCGGCGATCCACAGGGTGAACAAGCGGCCCCGACGCCGAGGCCTGCCGCAGCAACGGAGACGACCCGCGAGCCCCAGGCGGGCCAGCCATCGCCATCCGGAAAGGCACAACCCAACCAGGCCGACCCGGCGGCCTCCACCCGGCCCAACGGCACCAGCGGCGGCACGGCGCCACGACCTGAGCGAGTGACCGAGCGAACCACGTCGCCCGAACCATCTCAACGAGGAACCCAAGCTCCCTCGACCACTTCGCCAGCGACGCCGCAGCCGCAACCGGTGGCTCGGCCCGGCGGCGAAGAGGAGAGCCGCCCCGCCGGCGAGCCCGTCCGACAGCTCCCGCTCGATCAGGACGCTCCGAGGCAGGGCGATCCCTCATCGCAGGCCACCCCAACGACCGCTCCCAAGACTGAAGCCCAACCGAGCGGCGGGCCATCGCCCCAACCAAGCCCGCCGCCTCCCGCGTCCGGCGATCAGCCCCGCGAGGGACAGCCGCCGTCAGGTCAGTCGCCACCCTCGGCCATGCAGCGGATGGCCGAACAACTGCGTCAGATGCAGCAGTCGGGCGAGCAGGCGGAGCGGCTGTCGCAGCAGAGCGAATCGCTGCGTCGGCAGGCACGCGAGATGCTCGAGCGAATGACGCCTGAGCAACGCCGAGACGCCATGCGGATGGCGCGGCAGGCCGCCGAGGGCGCAGCCGACCCCACCCGAGGCCCACAAGGCAGCGGCCAAGAGCAACCGGGCGGCGACGGCGGCGTGACCAGGCCGGAGCTGATGCCGGGGCGGCGGGCCGGAGGACAGCCCGCAGGCGAAGGCGGGGCTCGCCCTCTTCGCGGCGGCCAAGACGCAGGTCGGGGCACCGGACCGGTCGCCGCCCCACGCCCCTTCCCTTCCCGTCGAGACTTGGAGAGCGTGCCGGTGGAGGGCATCGACGCGCGACGCATGCAAGACCGCGACCCCGGCTCGCGAACGGTGGCCGAGTGGGATTCGCCGCCTCGGCCGGGCGAAACCGGCGATGCGGCAACCCGTGGCCCGGCCATGGCCGAAGGACTCAACGAGGCGGCTCGAGGAGCGCAGCGGGCCATCGAAACGCAGCAGGTGCCCGCCCAATACGCCGACCTTGTTCGCCGCGTCTTCCGCAAGTACGTGGAGCGTGCGACACCCCCGTCGCCCCCGCCCGAAGGTGGCCGCTAGGCCCGGCCTCGCTCCCGCCGACTATCATCGGCCGTGAAGATCCCTGGACATCGACTGCTGCTCCCGACCGTGACCTGCATCACGCTGGCGGGGTGCACCACCGGCAACGAGCGACCGACCTTGGGCAACGGCGCGACCGGCAACGAAGCATCCCTTCCCGAGTTCGTCGGCCGCGGCGAGGCGCCGCCACCCGCCCCGTCGGGCGCCTCCATCGAGGGGCTTTCCCGCGCAAACTGGGCTCCGATGTACGTGGTGGTCCCCTCCGACGGATTGGCCCAGAAGCCGACCTACGCCAAGACGCACCTGTGGGTGAAGGAGACGGCTCGCGCCCGCGGGCAGATGCCGACGATCGCCACCTCGCTCGAACTCGAATCCGGTCGCCAGTGGGCCCAGGCGGGCGAGGTGGTGGCGAGCCCGTGGCTGGCGCTCAAGGACGGCGTGCGGATGATCACGTGGGACATGTGGTGGAACGACTGCCCCGGGATCGAGCGGGTCCGTCCCCCGATGCAGTACGTCCGGACCCCTCCTGAAACGCTTCGCGTGATTCCGCCCGCCGAGGAGGATCTGTCGCAGGCGGCCGGAGCGGCGCCATGAGCGCGTCGTTCGATACGGAAGGCCTGCCGAGCGGGTATCCGTTTCGCCCTGCGTACGAGATCACCGCTCGCGAGGCCAAGCGAAAGTTGGACACGGATCCGCGGTCGATCCTCATCGTCGATGTTCGGACCGTTCCCGAATGGGACCACGTCCACGTCCCGGGGTCGGTGCTGATTCCGCTCGACGAGATTGAACGACGAGCAGACGAGATCTCGCCTGCCCCCGGTCAGATGGTGGCGTGCCTCTGCCATCACGGCGTACGTTCGCTGAAGGCCTCGTTGGCCCTCAGGCAACTGGGATTGCCCGAGGCGATGTCGATCGCGGGCGGCATCGATGCCTGGTCGCTCGCGGCGGACCGGACCGTTCGGAGGTACGAACGAGCGGGCGGCGTCATCACGCCGGCCTGACGTCCGTCAACGCCGTCAGGCCCAGCGGGCCAGGAACCAGTTCTTCTTGCCACGGCGAATGGCCGTGACCTTGCCGTGCAGCAGGTGATCCGACGTCAGCGAGGCGTCCGCGGCGGCCTTGTGACCATTGACGAGGACGGAACCGCCCGCCAGGAACTCGCGCGCCTCGCGCTTGCTCGATGCCAACCCGGTCTCGACGAGGAAGTCGAGCAACGCAACCCCGTCGCCCTCGAGCCGCGACTTGGCGAAGGTGTTGCCAGGCACGTTGGCGAAGACCTCGTCGAGGAGCTGCTCGGGAAGCCCGGATACGTCGCCGGAAAACAGCGCCTTGCTGGCCAACTCCGCATTGGCACGTTCCGTGGGGCCGTGGAGCAGTTCGGTGGCGGCCGCGGCCAACGCCCGGTGCGCATCGCGCTGCCCCGGATTCCTCGCGTGTGAATCGGCAAGTTCGGCGATGCGCTCGACCGGCAGGAAGGTGAACGTGTTGAGGTAGTTGACGACCTGACTGTCGTCGGCATTGAGCCAGAACTGGTAGAGGGCGTAGGGGGAGGTGCGGTCGGCGGTCATCCACACCGCGCCGCTCTCGGTCTTGCCGAACTTGGTGCCGTCGGCCTTGGTGACCAGCGGGGTGGTGAGCCCGAAGGCGACCGGATCGACCTGCCCGGTCGAGGCGGCGACCTTGCGAATGAGGTCGGTGCCGGCGACGATGTTGCCCCACTGGTCGCTGCCGCCCATCTGGAGCGTGACGCCCATGGACCGGTGAAGGTGGAGGAAGTCGTACGCCTGCAGGATCATGTAGCTGAACTCGGTGTAGCTGATGCCCTGCTCGCGGTTCTCGAGTCGATCCCGCACCGAGTCTCGCTGGATCATCTCGTTGACGCGGAAGTGCTTGCCCACGTCGCGGAGGGCGTCGAGATAACTCATCTTCGAGAGCCAATCGGCATTGTCGACGATGACGGCGCGGTTGGAGACCGCGGGGGAGAAGTCGAGGATGGTGCCGAAGATCCGCATCTGGCTGCGGACATTCTCGGCGACCTTCTCGCGGGTGAGCAGTTGACGTTCGGCGGACTTGCCGCTGGGGTCGCCGATGAGGCCCGTGCCGCCGCCGGCGACGACCACGGGGGTGTGCCCGGCCCGCTGGAAGTGGGCGAGCAGCATGATGGTGGTCATGTTGCCGATGGTGAGCGAATCGGCCGTGGGGTCGTACCCGATGTAGGCTCGACGCTCGTCAGCGCGGCCGGAAGCGAGGTGGCGAGCGAGCCCGGCCTCGTCGGTGACCTGGGCGATCCTGCCGCGGCGGCGGAGTTCCTCGATGAAAGTCGACATGCGGCCCAAAGGTAGGCCCCGCGAGCGGCCGAACTCAGCGGGCCTCGGCGATCACGCCCTCCTGATAGGCCCGCACAAGCTCCTCAAGCAGCTCGATGGAGCGGCGGATCTTCGCGCCTGCCCTCGTGTCGCCGACGGTCCTGGGCACGGCGTACGAGCGGACCGTGGTGATCCGCGGGACGATGTCGGCGTCCTGCTGGATGGCCGCCTGCACGCCCTTGAAGGGGGCGTGCTCGGCCAACTCGATGGACCCGGGCTTGAGCACGAGCGTGTACCCGCGGTCGCCGTAGGCCTCGCTGAACGCCCCGTCGATCGTGATCGCGTTGCCGCCGCGCTTGACGGGCTGCTCGCCCTTCTCGATCTTCACAGGCACGTGACCGTTGACCACCAGCACCTCGTCACCCATGCCGAACTGCCGCCCGAGGCGTCGGATGAAGTCGGCGTCGTGCATCAGGTCGAAGTAGGCGTTCTTGTGCTCCTTGTGCGCGGCCTTGTCGGCGACGAGGGCGGTCTCGAAGGTGGCCATCTTGTCCTTGCCGAACAAGGGCGAGAGCGGGCCGCACCAGAGGTACCACAGCCAATCCGCGTCCGCGTCGAGGCCGAACCACCGCTTGCGCATGGCGCGACGCACGATCGATCCCAGCGCGTCCATCAGGTCGCGTCCCGATCGCATCACGCCGTCGACCATCAGCGACTGAGGCGTGCCGTCGGCCTCGACGGGCACGCAGGCGTGGAACAGGAGCACGTCGTCGCGACGCGTCCACATCCCGCCCCGACGGACCAGCCAATCCATGTGCTCGCGAAGCCGCATCGACCGCGTGAAGCTCTCCTTCAGGACGTCGATGCATGCCTGCTCCTCGCGCGAGTAGGCGTACGGATCGGCGGGATCGATGGTCGGGAAGAACGTGTCGAGCAGCGGATGCTCGACGCCGTCGATCACGACGGCGCCCTTGGCCTTGTCGATGCGGTGCAGGAGGCGACGGTGATCGAGATTCCACTCGGGGTGGCGCTCGATCATGCGGCCCTCGGCCTTGAACTGCATCACGGCCAGGGCCTTCTGCATGCGGGCGACGGTTCTCGCGTCGCGCATGCCCTCGCCCTTGGGCATGAACCGCTCGGCGGGGTCGTCGCCATAGACGTCTCGCACCAGCCGTTCGAGCGGCGTCGTCAGGATGCCGTAGCCCTCCTCGAGCTGGGCCGCCCGCCGATACCTCGCGCTGAAGCGGAGCACGTTGAGCATGCAGGGCTCGTGGCCGAGGTGCGCCCCGATCCAGATCGTGTCGTGATTGCCCCACAGGACGCTCACCTTGGGCTGACGCATCAGCGTGTCGATCACCCGGTCGAGTCGCGGCCCGCGATCCCCGAGGTCGCCCGCCACCAGCAACTCCTCGCAACTGAGGTTGCGGATGAGCCGGGCGCCCGCCCGCACCGCGCCCCAATCGCGGTCGAATCTCGCCAGCCCCGCGATCATCTCCCGCACGTACTCGGGGCGCTGGCCGCTTCCGAGTTCGATGAAGAGCTCCCGGAATGGCTCGGGCAGCAGGCGCTCGAAGTGATCTCGTCGGAACGTCCGTCGCAGGGCCCGCACGATCTCGAACTGCAGCGTCAGCATCGACTGCACCCACTCGAGGCGACGGCCGCTCGCCACCACGTCGCGGCTGAAGGCGTTGATGGCCTCGCGCGGGTAGTAGAGCACCGCGAGAAACTGCGACTGCTCGGCGGCGCTCAGTCGCCCGCGCAGCGTCTGCTCCACCAGTTGCCTCAACGCCCCCGATGCGTTGTTGATCACGTGACGCAGCTTCACGTCCTCGCCGTGCACGTCGCTGATGACGTGCACGACCCCCGCGGGCAGCGTGAGCTTGGCCCGCAGCGCGGCCGCCTCGCTCACGGCGCGATCGGCGGTCGGGAACTTCGCGGCGAGGGCCTCGAGGACATCCGTGTGGTCGGCGTCGATGCTGGTTGACATGCCTGGGTCCTGGCTCGATGCTCAGAGTTCGGGCGCAAAGCCGCGACGCATCGTGTTCTCGGCGCACGCACGCGGCTCGACGAACTGCAGGAGGTAGTCCGTGCCCCCCGCCTTGCTGCCCAGGCCGGACATGCCGAAGCCGCCGAAGGGGTGACGGCCCACCAACGCGCCCGTGATGCCCCGGTTGATGTAGAGGTTGCCCACGCGGAAGTCCCGCTTGGCCTGCTCGATGTGGGCGGGCTTGCGGGTCATGACGCCGCCGGTGAGCTTGTAGACGCCGTCGTTGGCGATCTCGATCGCCTCCTCGAAACTCGAGGCGTGCATGATGGCCAGCACCGGCCCGAAGATCTCCTCGCGGGCGATGGTGTCGCCCCGCTTGACGCCCGAGAAGATGTGCGGCCCCACGAACCGGGCCGCCTCGGCCGCCACGGCGGGGTCGGCCATCGAGGGCTCGACGGCCAGTTCCAGGCGGTTGCCCTCCTCGCGGGCCTTGGCCACGTACCCGCGGATCTTGGCGGCGGCCTCGGCATCGATCACGGGTCCCATGTCGGTGCCCGGACGCACCGGATCACCCACCGTCAGGGCCCGCGTGGCCTCGACCAGACGCCGGGTGAATGCAGTGATGGCCGGTCCGCCCGGCCCCTGCGGATCGACAACGACCACCCGCGAGCAGGCCGAGCACTTCTGCCCCTGGAAGCCGAACGCGCTCTGGCGAACGGCAAGCACGGACTCGTCGAAGTCCGCGCTGGTGTCGACGATCAGGGCGTTCTTGCCCCCCATCTCGCAGACCACCCGCTTGACGTGCGTGGCCGTGCCTCGGATCGACGGATCGACGAAGGGCGACCCCGGCGCGGCGGCGGTGAGAATGTCGAGGCCGACGTCGCGAGAGCCGGTGAAGGCGATGATGGCCGTTCGAGGGTCGCGCACCAATGCGGCGCCCGTGGTCTCGCCGGGCGCCGGGCAGAAGTGCAGGACGTCGCGCGGGATCCCCGCCTCCCAGAGGATGTCGCACAGGATCTTGGCGATGCCGGGGGTCTGCTCCGCGGGCTTGACCACCGCCGTGTTGCCCGTGACCAAGGCCGCGACGGTCATGCCGCAGCAGATGGCCAGCGGGAAGTTCCAGGGACTGATGACCACCGCCACGCCCCGGGGCTGATGCCACACCTCGTCGAGCTCGCCGATGAAGCGACCAAGCCGCGTCCGTTCGAACAGACGCACGGACTGGCGGGCGTAGAACTCGCAGAAGTCGATGGCCTCGGCGACGTCGGCGTCGGCCTCTCGCCACGTCTTGCCGGCCTCGCGAATCAGCACGCCGCTCAGGCCGTCGCGCTGCGCCCGCATCACCGCCGCGGCTCGCACCAGGCACGCGGCACGCTCGCGGACGGGCACGTCCCGCCACGACTTGAACGCGGCGTGGGCCGCCGCCACCATGGCGGCGGCCTGCTCGGGCGTCCGATCGTTGGCGATGCGGGGCACCGTGGCCCTCGCCACGGCGGCCTCGAAGGCGGCCCGCTGCGACGCGACGGAGAAGTCGCGGAACGGCTCGTTCGCGAAGGCGCGGTCGTCGCCCACGCCTCGCTCCGCGGGCGACAGCGAGTGACGCTCGGGCGCCGCCGCGACCAGGTCGACCGCCGGCGCCTGCCCCAGCGGGGCCTGCGGGGCTCGCAGCAGCACCGCAGGATCGGCCTTGTCCATGAAGCCCGCCTTGAGCCAACTCTCGTTGCTGGTGTTCTCGAGCAGTCGCCGCACGAGATACGCCATGCCCGGGATCATGTCGCCCACCGGCACGTATTCGCGGATGCGAAGCCCCATCTCGCCCGCCGCGAACTTGAGCTGGTCGGCCATGCCGTGGAGCATCTGGAGTTCGATGGCGTCGCGAGGCAGGCCCCGCTCCTCGAGCCCCGCCAGGGCCGCCGCGATGCTGCGAACGTTGTGCGATCCCAAGGCGAGCTTGATCCCGCCGCCCTGCACGCCCTTGCGAGGAGCGGCATCGAGGAACGTCTGGACCATCCGCTCGAAGCAGGCGTCGGTCTCCCACTTGCGGTTCCACACCGGGTTCGGCCAGCCGTGCAACTCGCTCTTGATCGTCTCGGCGTCCCAGTACGCGCCCTTGACCAGGCGAACGGTGACGACTCGGCCGGTGCGCCGAGCCCAGTCGATCATCGTGCGGGCATCTTCGACGCCGCTCTTGAGGTACGCCTGCATCGCCAGCCCGCCCTCGAAGCCCACCCGCTCGACGCACCGCTGGAAGAGGGCGATGGTGAAGTCCTTGAGCGCGTGGTGCTCCATGTCGAAGTTGACGAAGACTCCCTTGGCCTTCGCGGTCTCGAGGATGGGCACGAGTCGTCCCATGAGGTCGCGCATCGATCCCTCGGCGTCGATCGGATCGCACCGGGCAGAGAGGGCCGAGATCTTGATCGAGACGTTGACGCGCGGAATCGGCCCCATGTGATCCGATTCGAGCCGCGGATCGGGCCTCCACGAGGCCACGCTCGCGGGGAGATTGTTGATGAGATCGAGGTACTTGCGGGCGTATTCATCGGCCTCGGCGTCGCTCACGCACGTCTCGCCCAGCAGGTCGACGCTGAAGGCGACGCCCTGATCCCACATGGCTCGAAGGCCCGGCAGGGCGCCGGCCGCGTCCACGCCGGCGATGAACTTCCCGGCCATCGCCTCGATTTGCGAGGAAATCGTCCTCGCCGCGGTCCCCGGCAGCAGTCGTCCCGCCTTCAGGGCGGCCGCGATCACGCCCGGCACCGTCACGCCGGGCTGGGAGAGATAGTCCTCGAGGTGCTCGAAAACCGCCTCGGGAGTCTTGAGCATCGGGAAGCAATCGACGAAGCGGAAGAGTTGCACCTTGAACTGCTGGTCCTTCATGGACCATTCCATCAGGGCATCGTTGTAGAACTTGGCGGACAGCAGGCCCGACTTGTGGGCGCGCGCCCGTTCGAGCATCTCGGCACCCAGGGCGAGAATCCGCTCCTCGTTGCCGGGCGTCGGACTTGGCGCCGACGCGGGACGCGACGGAACGGGAATGGCGGGCGTCGGAGACTTGGGCTTGCGAGAGAAGAAGGCCATGCCCAAGGGTAAGGGGGTCGGTCGACGGGTTCCGAGCCATTCACGGCCGACGCCCCCGCTCGCGTACCATTGGCTTCCATGCGTCCTCCAGCCCCGAGCCCGACCGTCGACGCCGTCATGGCGACCGAGCGGGCGGCTTCGTTCACCAAGCGGTCGATCAAGAGCGCGTCCAAGCGCTCCGGACTGCTGCTCGCCCTCTCGATGCTCGACCTGACCACGCTCGAAGGCAAGGATTCGGTCGAAAAGGTCAAGGGCCTGTGCCGCAAGGCGGTCATGCCCGATCCGTCGCATCCGTCGCTGCCTCGCGTGGCGGCGGTGTGCGTCTACCCCTCGATGGTGTCGATCGCGGTCCGGTGCCTCCGCGGCACCGGCGTCCACGTGGCGTCGGTGGCCACCGGGTTCCCGAGCGGGCAGTATCCCCTTGCCGTGCGCCTCGACGACGTGCGTCTGGCGATCGCCGACGGCGCCGACGAGATCGACATGGTGATCAACCGCGGCGCTTTTCTCGCAGGGCGACTCGACGAGGTCGCCGCCGAGATCCGCGAGGTCAAGCGGGCTTGCATGGAGCCGCTTCGCGACGGACGCCATCCGGCCCACCTGAAGGTGATCCTCGAGACGGGCGAACTCGACACGTTGGACAACGTTCGCCTCGCCTCCGACCTGGCCATCCGCGCCATGGCCGACGTCGACGACGAATGCGCGTCGCTCATGCAGGTCGAAGGGCTGCGTCCGATCGACTTCATCAAGACCAGCACCGGCAAGGTGCAACCCGCGGCGACGATGCCGGTGACACTGGTGATGCTCGAGGCGATCCGCGACTGGTACCTCGCCACGGGGCTCCGCGTGGGCATGAAGCCCGCCGGCGGCATCCGCACCGCCAAGCAAGCCCTCCACTACCTCGTGATGGTGAAGGAGACCCTGGGCCACCTCCCCGGGGGGGACGCGTGGCTGGCGGCCGATCTTTTCCGGTTCGGCGCCTCCACCCTCTGCAACGACATCCTGCGACAACTACGATGGCTCGAGACCGGTCGCTACGCGGCCGCCCACGACTTCCCCGAGGCCTGATGGTGCCCGCAGACGGGGATGCTCACGCCCCCGCCGCCCGCAAAGCTGATCCCCCAACCCCATTCCCCGCCGATACCTCTGCATCATGTTCATCAAGGACGCTCCTCGAATCCTGACGCCCGCCCTGATCGCCTCGCTCGCCCTGCTTGCGCCGCCTGCACCCGCGCAATCCGGCTCGCCGCAGCGCGCCGCATCGCCGGGCGGCACGAATCAAGGCGACGACGCGATCGAGTTTGGTGACGTGCCGCTGAAGTTGCCGACCGTGGGCCTCTCGATCAGCTGCCCCGTGGGGGTGCTCTCACAGACCGACTCGGCGGGTCGAGATTCGGCGATCGTGCTCGTGCCCAAGGACACGACGTGGTCGCTCAAGGTTCGGACACCTCGCACCACCGATGTCGACGCGACCATCGGGCACGTGGCCGACACCACGCTCAGCGCCCTGTTCGATGCCTACGGCATCGATGCCGGCGCCGCCGCCCAGGCCTCGGCGTCGGGCAAGCTTCTCCGCGAGCCGACCCCGGGCGAGACGTTGACCATCGCCGGGCGCGAGGCGGCCCGCTGGTTCATCGAGCTGCCGTCGCTCGAGGGCAAGGAGCCGCAGGTTCGCGGCTTCTCCGTGGTGCGTTGCTCGCCCGGCCAGTTCGTCGTCTTCGAGCTGCTCACGACGCGCACGTCCTTCGCCAAGGCGCGTCGCATCGCCGATCGCATCATCGCCACGACGGTCATCGAGGACCCCGCGGTGATCCAGGCCGAACGGGCCGCGGCCGTCGCCGCGGGCGTCAAGCTGGTCGAATCGGCCGACGCGACCTCGCTCCGCGGACTGGTGGAGGCGTTCCCGGTCCGCTGGGAGCGGCGATACGTGCCCGGCGAGGACGGATCGACGCGGAGCGCCCGCGAGGTGGCCTATCGGCGGATCAAGTACATGTACGGCCCGCGGAGCATGCTCGACAACCAGGGCGGCACCGTGAAGGCCAGCGGCAATCGCACCGAGGGCTTCATCGTGCAGGTGGACGCGAGAATCCTCGGCGCCGACAAGTCCGTCACGGACTCGTGCTCGATCTACTTCATGTCGCCCGACCGGACCGAAGAGACCTGGACGGTGACCAACGCCCACCGCGCCACCCCCGGAGCCACGCCTCAGGTGGTCACCGAGACGGGCGCCCGCAACGGCCAGAGCATGGTCGTCCGCACCGAAGGCAAGGGCATCCCTGCCGCTTCGCACAAGCCCATCCTCCAGGGCGACGGGTACCTGTGCCAAGTCGAGGCGATGATGCTCCCGTTCCTGCTCATGCGGAGCGGGACGGAGGTGTCGCACGGCTTTTACGTCTGGAACTCGCTCGAGACCAAGGTCGTGCTCCGCAAGGACTCCCTGACCTCGACGACGCTCGACGGCGGCGAGCGGGGCTGGCAGATCGCGACCGAAATGGTCGAAGGCCGCAAGCCATCGCTGGCCACGTTCAACGCGTCCAAGCGACTCGTCCGGATCGACATGCCCGACGGTTCGGTGTGGGAACCGACCACCTACGACGAACTCCGCGACATCTGGGAGGCCAAGGGCCTGCCCACCAACTGATCCGCTCCGCCCGGGGCCGGTCACGGGGCAACAATGACCCCGCATGCCCCCCACCGCCGGCGACATTCTCCGCAACGCCCTTGCAGACGCCCAGTCGTTGCTGGCGACCTTCGTCGCCGATGACGCGGCCATGCGCGCCGCGGAGGCCGCGGGCGGCGCCCTGACGGCGTGCTACGACGGCGGATGCAAGGCGATGATCTGCGGGAACGGCGGCTCGCTGTGCGATGCCGCCCACTTCGCCGAGGAACTCACCGGCCGCTTTCGCGCCGACCGCCGCCCGCTCCCGGCCATCGCCTTGACCGAACCCGGGCACCTCACGTGCACCGCCAACGACTACGGGTTCGAGCATGTGTTCTCCCGCTCGGTGGAGGCGTTGGGAGGCGCGGGCGACGTGCTCATCGTGCTCTCGACCTCGGGCAACTCGCTCAACTGCGTGCGTGCGTGCGAGGCGGCGAAGGCCAAGGGGATGACGACCATCGGCCTCCTGGGCAAGGGGGGCGGGCGCCTCCGCGACCTGTGCGACGTCGCCATCGTCGCCCCGGGCCAGACGTCCGATCGCATCCAGGAACTTCACATGCTCGTGCTCCACATCTGGGTGGAGATGATCGAGGCCGCCCAGACCTGAGCCCGCCCCTCCTCGGGAATGCCGTCCTATCGGGGTCCGAACACGCGGATTTTTCTTGCCTGCGCCCTGATCGGGTGTTAGGGTGATGGCGCGTTCGAACCCCGGACCTTGCCCCAGCAGGAGCACGCGTCGCATGGCTGCCAGCCCCGCCCCCACGCATGATCAGCAGGACGCCCCCTCGCCCTTCGGACCGGGCGTCCCGCCGATCCCCGCCGACGCCACCCCGGAGCAGAAGGACGCGCACTGGTACAAGCACGTGTATCAGGGCGACAAGGTTCCCCAGCTGACGGTGCGAGCGGTGGTCTTCGGGGGCATCCTCGGCATGCTGATGGCCGCGGCCAACCTGTACACGACGCTGGCGATCGGCTGGGCGTTCGGCGTGGCCATCACGGCGGGCGTCATGAGCTTCGTCACGTGGGGCGTGCTGCGTTCCCTCTCGGGGGGTCGCATCAGCCAGATGTCGATCCTCGAGAACAACTGCATGCAGTCGACCGCCTCCGCGGCCGGCTATTCGACGGGCAGCACGATCGCGACGATGTTCGGCGCGCTGCTGCTGCTCGAGGCGATTCCCGAGGGCAAGACCGCCGCGGACGTCAAGTCGTGGGCCATTCCGACCTCGCCGATCTGGGCCGTGGCGATGTTCACCCTCTGCACCGGGTTGATGGGCGTCTTCCTGGCGATCCCCCTGAAGCGCCAGATGATCAACCACGAACAGTTGAGGTTCCCTTCGGGCACGGCGGCGGCCGAGACGCTGCGAAGCCTTTACAGCCAAGGAGGCGAGGCGATCCAGAAGGCCTACGCGCTCGTGGGCGGCATGGCGGTCGGCGCCGTCGTGGGCGTCCTCAACACCGGCGAGGGCACGCTCAAGTTCCTCGACAAGATCCTCCACTTCCGCCTGCCAGAGCAGGTGCCCGCCGACGGCCTGATGCAGATCCACGGGGTCAAGATGCAGGCCATGGGCTTCGAGTCCAGCGGCCTGCTGATCGCCGCCGGCATCATCACCCGCATGCGGGTCTGCCTTTCGCTGATGGCCGGTTCGCTGCTGCTGTACCTCGTGGTCGTGCCCGCCTTGGTGGCCGCCGACGTCCAGACCCCCGGGAGCGGCTGGGTGAAGGGCGCGACGGGCGCCTTCTCCTTCGATCGCTCGACCATCAACCCCGACGTCCACGCCAATCTCGCCGTCAGCGGCGGCGGCATGTTCCGAATCACCACCTGGTCGCTCTGGGGCGGCACGGCATTGATGGTGGTGTCAAGTCTCACGGCGGTGGCCCTTCAATGGAAGACCATCGTGCGGGCCTTCACCGGCCTCGGCGCCACGGGCGAGGGCGACTCCCCGTCCGGCCAACGCTCGATCGAGGTGCCTTTCGGGTGGATGGTGGTCGGCATGGTGCCCATCACCCTCGCGATGCTCTTCGTGCAGATCGTGGCCTTCGACATCTCCTGGTGGGCGGGCTTGATCGCCATCGCGATGTCCGGCGTGCTCTCCCTGGTGGCCTCGCGAGCCACCGGTGAAACCGACACCACGCCCATCGGCGCCATGGGCAAGGTCATGCAGTTGGCCTTCGCCATCTTCCATCCGGGTCAGATCGTGCCCAACCTCGCCTCGGCCGGCATCGCCGCCAACAGCGCCAGTTCCAGTGCGGACCTGCTGACCGACCTCAAGAGCGGCTACCTCCTGGGCGCCAACCCTCGCCGCCAGTTCCTCGCCCAGTTTTTCGGGGTCTTCTTCGGCACGCTGGCGATCGTGCCCATCTGGTTCCTGATGGTGCCCGACAAGGCCGCCCTCGAGAAGTTCGCCGCTCCCGCCACTCGTCAATGGGAGGCCGTGGCCCGCGTGCTCACCAAGGGCGTCGAGACGCTGCCCGAATCGGCCAAGCTCGCCATCGTGATCGGCGCCGCCGTCGGCATCCTGCTCCCGCTCGTCGAGCGGCTCGCTCCGTCGAAGCTTCGCCCCTACCTCCCCTCGGCCATGGGCCTGGGCCTCTCGTGGGTCGTGCCCTTCGCCAACGCGCTGGGCTTCATGGTGGGCGCCGTGGTGATCTTCGTCTGGGAACGGATCAACCGGCGGCACGCCGACAAGTACGCCGTGCCCCTGTCCTCCGGCCTCATCGCCGGCGAATCCCTCGTCAAGGCGATCATCGCGATGGCCGCCACCGCGTTGGGCCTGATGGGCATGAACTGACTCCGATCGGGCCGCTCGGGACACGTCTCGCGTGGTCGCTCATATCCGCCCGAGAGGTGGGATGATCGTCCACGATTCGTGGGAGTCTCGCCGGGGGTCGCAGGCCGCACAGTCGTCACATCTCAACCCGGTCCGATCCCGGGTCCGCACCGGGCCACCGGTCCGAGCCGATCGTGCCGATAGCACGCCGTCGCTCCGCGCGTGAGGGCGGCATGTCGAGATTCCTCGTGCGCTTGAAGTACAAGGCCATCCTGACCATCGGTGCCGCCGCCGCCGCGATGATGGTGGTCGTGTGGATCTCCTCTCGCTCGATCCTCGGCGACCGCTTCGCGGCCGCAGAGCGAGCCGAGGCCCTGCAGTCGGTCACGAGCGCCGAGGCGGTCATCGCGGCAGGCGGCGCACGGCTCGAGGCGATGGCCACCGAGCACGTCGAACGCTTCGGCGACGATGCAGCCGCCCCGTCGCTTCACCTCCCCGACCCTGAGTCGCTGGCGTCGCTGAACCTGACCGCCATGCTCATCTATTCGGAGCGCGGCGAACTCGCCGGCGGCGTCGTGGCGGATGGGGCCAAGGGCGTGTCGCTGGGCGAACTCGACAGAACGCTGCGCATCAGGGGCGTCGTGGAGCGACTCCACCAGGGCCGCGTCTCGATCGGCCTGCTCGCCGTCGGCGACCGGTTCTGCCACGTCGCCTCGCGGCCCGTTCCGATCCGGGACGGCGATCGCGGTCGCGTCGGCGGCTTCGTGCTTGCACGCATCTTCGACACCCGCGACATGGCCGATGTCCGCCATATCGCCGACGTGGAGGCGCTGCTCTCCCCCGTCGCGAGCATTCCGATGTCGGAACCGCCGCGAATCGTCGAGGTCGCCCCCGACACGCTGATGGCGACCACGACGCTGTTGGACGCCGTGGGCGAGCCGATCGGCCTCAAGTTGGCGATTCCCCGAACGCTCATGCGGGAGGGGCAGGCCGCCATCGCCTTCGTCATCATCGCCACGGGCGTGACGATGCTGCTGTTCTCGCTGGTCATCGCGGATGTCATCGAGCGGACGGTGACTCGCCGGGTGAGGGCGCTGGTCGAAGACCTGAGTCGCATCAGGCCGGGCGATGACCTCGAGAACACCATCCGAGTGCAGGGCGTCGACGAGATCGCCGCGCTCGCCAAGGGCATCGATGACGCGCTCAAGGCGCTCGACCATGCTCGTCACGAGGTCGTCGAGCGGGAGCAGCGCTTCCGCACCATGTCCGAGTGCGCCCCGCTTGGAATCTTCGTCGCCTCGCTCGACCGGACCTGTCGCTATCTCAACGCTTCGGCTCGCACGATCTTCGCGTCGAGCCGGACCGAGCAACTGATGAGCGACGTCGCCTCGGTGCTGACCGACGAGGACCGCGCAGCGCTCGAGCAGGCCTGGGCCGAGTCCGGTCGCACCGGCGAGCCGCTGAGCGGCCGCTTCCGGCTCGAAGGAATCGAACGCTGGATCTCGCTCCACGCCGCGCCCGTCCGCGACGATGCGGGGCTCGCCGGCTTCGTCGGAACCATCGAGGACGTGACCGATCGCATCCTCGCGGAGGACTCGCTCCGCGAGGCCCGCACCGCCGCCGAATCGGCCAACGTCGCCAAGAGCCAGTTCCTGGCCAACATGAGCCACGAACTCCGCACGCCGATGACGGCCATCCTGGGCTTCGCGGATCTCCTCGCCGACCCCTCCGAGACCGAGGCGTCGCGCAACGACCACGTCGCGACCATCCGCCGCAACGCGCAGCACCTGCTCAACATCATCAACGACCTGCTCGACGTCTCGAAGATCGAGGCCGGCAGGATGACCGTCGAGTCCGTCGAGTGCTCGCCCGTCGAGTTGATCCTCAGCGCGGCCTCGCTCATGCGTGCCGTCGCCGTCGGCAAGGACCTTTCACTCAAGGTTCATTTCGAGGGCGAGATGCCTTCGCTCATCCGCACCGACCCAACCCGCTTCCGTCAGATTCTGCTCAACCTCATCGGCAACGCCGTCAAGTTCACCGCTGCCGGCGGCGTCACCGTGACGGTCATCGCCGACAAGGCCGACCCCGACATCGCCAGCTCGCTGACCGTGAAGGTCACGGACACGGGCATCGGCATGAGCGACGAAGTGCTCGATCGACTCTTCTGCCCCTTCAGCCAGGCCGACACCTCGATGGCCCGCCGCTTCGGCGGCACCGGACTGGGCCTTGCCATCTCCAAGCGTCTTGCCACCATGCTCGGCGGCGACATCGAGGTCGAGACCCAGGAGGGCAAGGGCAGCACCTTCATCGTTCGAATCCTCACCGGCCCGCTGGGCGGCCAACCGTGGATCAAGCCCCCGGACGAGGCCATTCACGACGCCGCATCGATCGCGCCGACAGGCGGCGGGTCGCAACTCAAGGCCCGAGTGCTGCTCGCCGAGGACGGCCCGGACAACCAGCGCTTGATCTCGTTCCACCTGCGCAAGGCGGGCATGACCGTGACGGCGGTGGACAACGGCCAGAAGGCGTACGAGGCGGCCACCGCCGCGGCGGCGGAAGGAACGCCCTTCGATCTGGTGCTGATGGACATGCAGATGCCCATCATGGACGGGTACACGGCCGTGCGGGAACTCCGCAACGCCGGCTACGCCCGCCCCGTGGTCGCACTGACCGCACACGCCATGGCGGAAGATCGACAAAAGTGCATCGACGCCGGATGCGACGGCTACCTCACCAAGCCCATCGACGCCAAGAAGCTGGTGGCCGAATGCGTCAAGTGGAAGCTCCGCGTCGACGCCGGCGTCCAAGCCGCGGCCTGAGCCGCCGGGTTCAATCCATCGACATCGGCGTGGGCCCGCCTCCGGCGCCGCGCGGCGTGCGTTGCAGGATCCACGACATCTCCGGGGCGCGAACCACCCTCGCTGCGAGGGCGTAGGCGCCGGCGCCGACGACCACGCAGGCGGCCAGTCTGAGGCCTCGAACTCCCCACGACGCCGCCTCGCCGGGCCACGCCATCATGATGCCCGTCACCGCCGCCGCCATGATGGCCGCCGCCACGGAGATCTTCGCGAAGGCCAGCATCGTCTCGCGATCCAGCGGACGCAGCCCGAGCCGCGAGCCGCAGAGCGCCAGCAGCACGACCGTTTGCACGACCGCGCTCGTCGCCGTCGACCAAGCCAGGCCCGCTTCCCTGAGGGGCCAGATCAGCGCGAGGTTCAAGCCCAGATTCAGGGCCACCATCGACACCGCCACTCGCATCGGCGTGCGGGTGTTGTGCCTGGCGTAGAAGGCCCGCGTCAGCACGTGATTGAGCGAGTAGGCCCAGACGCCGGGAGCGAAACCCAGCAGGACCGCCGCGCCGCGTTCGACGCCTTCCTCGGAGAACCCGCCGGGCCCTCCGAAGACGACAAAGACCAGATCGTGCCGCACCAGGGCGAGCCCCACCGTCGCGGGAAGGCCGATGAAGAAACTGAGCCGCAAGCCCCGTCGCAGCACGGAGGCGAAGGCGGGCGGATCGTCGCTGGCGCGGCTCAGCAGCGGGAACACGGCGGTGGCGACCGCCAAGCCGAACACGCCCAGGGGAAACTGGTAGAGTTGCTGGGTGTAGCCCAGAATGCCGTTGGACGCCTCGTCGAGCGTCACGGCCACGCCGAACATCGTCGGACCGACCCACACCGGCCACATGGCGATCACCGCGTCCATCATGGTGTTGAGTTGCAGCGTGCCAAGACCGAGCACGGCGGGCAGGAATCGCCCGAGCACGCGACGTCCGTGCCGATGCGCCGACTCGCCCGCCCGCCCCCACGCCACTCGCCCTCGAAGGGCGTGGAGCGACCAAAGGATCTGCACCACGCTTGCCGCCACCGCCGCGCCGCCCACCGCATAGGCCGACACGAGTCGATCGGTGGTCAAGCCGAGGAAGAACGCCAGACTCGCGGCGATCTGGAAGAAGTTCAGGATGATCGGCGCGGCGGCCGGAGGACCGAACCGACCGTGCGACTGCAGCATCCCACCCAGGATGGCCGTGATGCACACCATCGGCATCATCGGGAGCATCAGCATCATCAGTTTGAAGGACGTGTCCCTCCAGCCATGCTCGGCCTCGCCCGGCAGGAAGAGCACCAGGGCGAGCAGCACCAGTTCGATCAACAGCGTGATGCCGCCGGTCACGAGCGTGAGCAACCGCAGGGTCAAGGTCGCCAGTTCGCCCGCGACGGCCGGGTCGTCGCGCCGCAACTGCGCGTATTCGGGCAGGAAGGCGGCCGACAAGGCCCCCTCGCCGAAGAGGCGTCGAAACACGTTGGGCAGCATGTACGCGGCACGAAAGGCCGAGGCCAGCACGCCGTCGCTGAAGACCCGCACCATCACCACGTCGCGAAGCAACCCCGCGAACCTCGACACCAGCGTGAGCCCCGAAACGATGCGGACGGCGGAGGCCATCGCGCCGGTGGCGGCGGCCTCGGTCACGCGCTCTGGGCACGCCGCGACTCCTTGCGACGCAGGGGGAGAGCCTTCCATGGATGGAGCAGGTTACGCGCAGCGCGGGGCAAAAAGAACGTCCCCCGGAGGGAACCTCCGGGGGACGTGTATCTGATCAGCGATGTTCAGCCCGCGTCACGCGGGCCGACCGGATCACCAGCCGCCGCGACCGCCACGGTCGCCGCCGCGATCGCCGCCACGGCCGCCGCCGAAGCCGCCACGACCGCCGCCGCCACCGAAGCCGCCACGACCGCCGCCGCCGCCACCGCCGCCGCCGAAGGAGCGAGGCTCCTTGGGACGGGCCTCGTTGACGACGATGCTGCGGCCGTCGACCTGCTGGCCGTTCATCTGCTCGATGGCGCGAGTCGCCTCGCCGTCATCGGCCATCTCCACGAAGCCGAAGCCGCGGGAGCGGCCGGTGTCGCGGTCCATGACGATGGAGGCGGAGGTGACCACGCCGTGCGGCTCGAAGAGACCGCGGAGCGAGTTGTCATCCGTGCTGAAGGGGAGATTACCGACGTAGAGCTTCTTCATGAAACGTTCTATCCCTGCCCGAGCTTCCGAAACTGAATCGAACCAGAAACGCTGCCGAAACTCGGGCTTGAGATCGAGCGCTGGCCACACACAAGAGAGCAGACACGATTGCTGCCCTCCATGACTCCAAACAATAGGCCTCACGTCGCGGGCAAGGCCTCCCCGGCCAGAATTTCCGTTCGGGTCGCGGAAGGGTCGCCCCACCATCGCTGCGCCCAGAGGGCGAGGTTGATCATCGGCCAGGCGAAGCGCCACGACTCGCACGGACGGGCCTCGACGGCGTGGAGCGCCGCCTCGGTGAAGACCTCTCGCATCCATTCCACGCCCAGAAGCGTCTCGCGTGCGCCGCCCAACCACGCCTGGAACGGCAGCGGGAAACTCGCCTTGGCTCGTCCTGTCACCGAGGGGTGCACCCTCGACCCGAACGCCGATCGAAGGCACAGTTTCGTGTCGAGCACGCCCGCCCGTCCGCCCGCCGGCCGAAACTTGTGCTCCATGTCGAGGCCCTCGGCGAACGACGCCACGCACACGTCGGCGAACGGGGTGCGGCCCTCCACGCCCTCGAGCATCATCGCCGAATCGAGGCGGCCGAGCAGTCCCACGAGATTCACGCGTCGCATGAATCGCAGGTGCGCCTGAAGGGGTGACCGGTCGGGGCGTTCCCCGGCCACCCGGTCGAAGGCCTCGCGGTACCACGCCGTCAGGTGCGCATCGCCCTCGATGGCTTCGATCGCCCGCGGCTGGAGCAATGCGTCCTTGGCAGCGGGCGGCACCCATGCCGTCTCCTCGAGTTGAAAGATGCCGGGATGAACGCCGCGGGCGGAGCGTTCCTGCTCGAATCGCCATGCGCCGAGCATCGGCCCCAGATACCCGCCGAAGAGCTCGTCGGCGCCCTCGCCGCTGAGCGCCACGATGTCGCCCGCGGCACGCAGGACTCTCGCCACCTCGTTGATCGCCACCTCGTTGGGGGTCGACAGGGGCAAGCCCTGACGGATCACCATGTCGGCCCAGCGTTCGACGAAGAGTTCACCGGTGATGTCGACGGCCGTGTGCCGGCTGCCGAGCCATCCGGCCATGACGGCCGCATGGGCGTGGTCGCCGTCGACGTCGATGCCCCGTCCTGCGCCGGCGCAATAGGTTCGCAGATCGGCGCCGGCCTCCTCGGAAGCGAGCGACGCGATGATCGAACTGTCGAGTCCGCCGCTGAGCAGGCAACAGGTTCGGACATCGGAGCGAAGATGCCGCCGGACCGAATCCCGCACCACAGCGCCCGCATCGGCGGGATCGCTCGAGAGATCCGCGATCGGGATGGGCACCACGACGCGTCGAACGGCGATGCGTCCGTCGCGCAGGTCGCACTCCATGACCTCGCCGGGTTCGAGGCAGCGGACGCCCTCGAACATCGTGCGTGAACCCAGGGTCGTGCGGATCGTGGTCAGATAGGAACTGACGGTGACAAGGTCGGGACGGACCGTCGGCCGGGCCGACGCCACGACCGCCGCCTCGCTGGCGAACACCAGTTCGAGCCCTCCCTCCCGCTCGAGAAAGGTGTAGTGCAGCGGCTTGATGCCCAGCGGGTCGCGGGCGAGCGTCAGCGTCGAACCGGAGGGGTTGAGCCACGCGAGCGCGTACATCCCGCGCAGGCGACTGAAGGCGCCCACGCCCCACTGCTTGAGCGCCAGCAGCACGGTGAGCGTGTCGCTCGCCGAGTCGAACGAGTGCCCTCGAGAGGACAGTTCGCGACGAAGTTCGGCGTCGTTGTAGAGCTCGCCGTTGTACACCAGCGTGCCCGCGCCTTCCCGCGACATCGGCTGGGCGCCGGACTCGCCCGGCGCCACGACGCTCAGGCGGCGATGGCCCAGTCGCACGTGCCCCATGTCGGCCAGGCCCGCCGCGTCGGGTCCCCGTCGGCGCATGGCCTCACGCAGCTCGATGAAGTGCTCGAGAGGAAGGGCCGGCCTGCGACCGACGCCCACGGCGTTTCCGATGATTCCGCACACGTCATCGTCATCGGAGCCGATCCGCGACGGGCATGACCGCCGGCCCCGCCGAGCGCGGACCCCTTCGCCCCGATCGGGGAATCATCCCCGGACGAGGCGGGACCTCACACCCACACCTGCAGCACGAGGTGCTGCTCGGTGCCGAGCTTGCCCGCCCACGCGCCCACCGAGGTCGTCACGAACTTCACCTCGTACTGCGGGTGCGCGTCGAGCCACTCGTTGATCTGCTGGTCGAGGTACCCCATGCTGTCCTCGTTGAGCTTGGCGTGGAAGGTCTTGACGTGGATCGCGCCCGTGCCGGGCGCGTTGGGGGTGCGACTCCACTGGTCCTCGTGGCGCCGCCCGCCCAGCTTGCTCTCGAAGGAGCGGATCTTCGGCGGGGGCGGCTCGGGCGGCAGGTCCGCGGGGCGTGACGCCGACGGGGAACCGCCCGAGGAGAAGGCGTCGGGAGCGGACAACGGGATCGGGCTTCGCATGGATCGGGACTCCTGTTCGAGGAAGGCCACCGGTGCGCACGGCCCCGGGGGCGGCATGCACGAATCCGACGAACGCACGAAGGCGGGCGGTGCTCGGCCCGTCGAGTCCATCATACCTCGAGGCGGAAGTCCCCCGACGGAAATCGGCTGCGGTGAAATACCCAGGCCCCCTCGGAACCGACCCCCTCCCAACGCACCCACGGACGCCCTGCGAACGCGACATCAACAATCAGCGAACGAGCGGCGACTTCGATCAGTCTCGCCGGCCCCGCCGCCACCCGCCTCACCTCGCCTCGGCCGCCCGAAACCGGGCCCTCGTACGACAGATAGACCCGCCGGTGATCGCCGAGCCGCTCGGCCTCGAACCGATCGACCTCGGGGACCATCGCATTGGTGCGGAACGTGATGAGCGGACGATCGTCGCCGGGATCGATCATCCAGTCGTGGTGCCACGAGCCGTCGGGCAACCCATGGCGGAGCAGAACCGTCGTCGTCTCGCGCGGGGGCGTCATGCGATTCCAGCATAGCGACGGGGTGCGCGAAAAAAACAGCCGCCCCCGGCGCGTGAACCGGGGGCGGCCTGCGTGTGACCTCGGCATGCGAGCATGCCGGGGATCGGAGTGCGTCCGAACGGCTCAGCAGCCGCCCTGCTCCCAGAGGACGAAGAAGGACTCGATGTCGCCGCCGTCGATGCCGCCGTCGGCATTGACGTCGCCGCAACCCGAGCCGGCTTCCCAGTCGGCGAAGAAGGTCTCGATGTCGCCGCCGTCCACGCCGCCGTCGCGGTTGTAGTCCGCGGGGCAGAAGCAGACGCAATCGCCGCTGGCGATGATGGCGAGGTCGCCGTCGGTCACCATGCCGTCACCGTCGACGTCGCCGTTGGCGTAGCCGCCCGCCCGGTCTGCGCCGCCGCGGTACGTGGTGGCGATGGCAAGATCGGCGGCGTCGCGGCTGCCGTCGAGGTTGACGTCACCGATGCTGGTGCCGAGGATGCCCGTCACCAGGACGCAGATGTCCTTCGAATCGACGGCGAGATCGCCGTTCATGTCCGCGGACAGGTCGAAGTAGACGGCCTCGTCGAGGTTGGACCAGTTGGCCTGCCCGTCGAGGATCTTGGGGTTGGAACGGAACTGGGCGAAGACGTAGTCGATGTCGCGGGCATCGACACGGCCGTCCGCGCCGGTCGGGGCGTAGCCCTTGCGAACGCCGACGGCCGAACCGGCCACGTCGCCGGCCGAGTCGCCGGTCTCGTAGGCGACGCCGGTGGCGAGCGCGGTGCCGAAGAAGTTGCCGCCAAAGCCGTTGTCGATGGCGGTGAAGCCCGCGACGCGATCCAGCGAACCGTTGACGAGGAAGAGACCGTCGGCGAAGTAGCGGACGTCGGCGCGATCGAAGCTGCCGTTGCCATCGAAGTCGCCGAGGACCTCGATGATGGCCTGCTCGCCCGCGTTGGCGCCGTAGATGCCGTCGGGGGCGTTCCAGCGAGCGCCGCCCTCGCGCTGGGCGAGGGCCGCGAGCATCTGGGGAACGTCGGCGGCCGAGCGGACGCCGTTGCCGTCGAAGTCGCCCGCGATCTTGTTGCGCATCGCGAGTTCCGCGCCGTAGGACACGGCGACGTTGGGAGCGGCCGCCGTTCCCTGACGGATGTAGTTGATGCCGCCGGCCACGCCGTCGCTGTAGGTGGAACCGGTCTTGCGGGCGGGGACGCGGCCCGCGGCGGCCGCGTTGAAGGACGCGAACCGGGCGTTGTTGTGGACGTTGTTGGCGAGGGTGTAGGTCGCGACGCAACTGTTCTTGCCGGTGTTGGGCACCATCGTGACGTAGTCGGTCTCGCTGTGGAGGTTGTCGAGCGCGGCCAGCAGCAGGAACTGGCTGGCGGCGAACTCGCCCGGCATGCCGAGGTTGCCCGGATCGGCGGGCACCGACGTGGTGGCGGCGATGCTGCGGGTGATGTTGTTGAGGTACGCGGCCGCGTACGGGTTGGCCATCGGGGGGGTGGTGCGGGCGGGCAGGCCGGCCTCGGCGTTCACGGAGTCGAACGAACCGTTGCCGTTGAGGTCCGTGAAGGGCTCGCCGCCGTCACGCACGCCGTTGCAGTTGAGGTCGGTGAAGGGATCGAACGCGCCGGCCCAGCCTTGGCCGCCCAGCGACCCGGCGTTGGAGCGAGGATCGCCGATGGTGGCGAGCACGGCCTGGCCGCCGATGACCCAGCCATTGGCGTTGTTGCCGACGATGTTGGCGGTCGTCGGACGGACGTATTGGGTCCCGCCGTAGATGTCGTTCATCACGTCGAGGATCTCGAGGGCGTTGGTGGACAGCCACGATCCCGAGCCCGAGCCGGTCACGCCTCGCTCGGTGCCGATGTAGCCGACGCCCAGACGGGTGTTGCGCATCACCGACTCCACGCCGCCGTTGCTGCCCTTGTTGGTGGGCGTGTACTCGTTGCCCAGCAGGTGCTGGTTGCTCGCGGTCGAGAGGCCGCCGATGTTGTCGCCGACGCCGAACGACGGATCCATCCCGATGCAGTTGTTGAACGCGTTGCGGGTGCCCGACCCGACGTCGCGGGTGACGACGACGAAGTTCTCGCCGCTGGCGGCCCGGCCGGTCGCGAAGAGGTGCTGCAACTCGGAGACGGTGGCGCGATCCAGGCCGGTGCCGTAGTTGGTGACCGGAGCGATGGGAGCGAAGAAGAGCGAGCTGTCGAAGATCGTGTTGGCGTCGGCCGCCTGCGGGTTCGCCGGATCAAAGACGTTGCGGCCGTTGAGGTCGGCGAGGAGGCTCGACAGGCCGCCGAAGCCGGCGGTGCCGAAGGGACGGGTGCCCGAGACGACCGGGTTGCCGCCGTAGCCGGCCTCGGTGGGCTTGCGATTCCATGCGGTCGAGCCGCCGGCCTTGCGGGTGGCCAGACTGCTCGAGACGTCGAGCGGCGACACGTCGATGCAGATCGATCCGCCGCTGCCGGTGTTGGGGCTGGCGTAGAGGCTGCGATACAGCGAATCGGCCGTCTGGGGCGCGCCGCCGGGATTGCCCTGGTTGTACGCGCCGGTCGAACCGGTGGCGTTGATGTAGAGGGTCCGGTTGAAGTAGGCGAACGACGCGTTGCCGGAGACGCCCGCGCGGTTGCCGAGGATGCCCGTGGCATTGGTGTCGTTGCCCGTGGCGCACGACCCGGCGCCGAAGCGGGTCAACTCGATGAACCCGTTGACCGAGCCCGTCACGCGGTACTGAACCGCGAGCGTCTGCGACGTGTTCGATGGACCGCCGGGAGCCAACTGCTGGATCCCCGACAGCAGCCATCCGGCGACGCCGTCCGCGTTGACGTCGATGAAGTCGTTGGTCGAGGCGTTCGACTTCACGTAGTTCTCGAGCAGCGTCGCGCCGCTGACGTTCACGAGCCCGGTCTGCGCCGAGGCCATTCCGACGCAACCGCCCGCACAGGCGATCATCGCCAACATTCCGATGTTCCGCTTCTTCATGACGACCTCTCCCTTGGAAGTTCCATGCTCTTCGCGGGCAGGGCCTACGTCGGCCCCGCCCGACCGCCAATCGCTGTCACGATCCCACCCGAGGCAGGCGCCACGTCGCCGACCGTCGATCACTGACGGGGGTCGACGGCGTTGCTGCCGCCGCTGATGCTCCAGAACTTGTCGCCCCACCGCTGCTTCTCGATGGTGGCGTCGATGGTCGACGACTCGACGTGGCCGTCCACGAACGCGAAGTTCGCGCTGCCGCCCTTGGAGCTCTTGGCCCCGGGGTGGTGACGACCGACGGCGTTGAGCGTCGTGGTCGAGGCCTCGTCGATGGCGCCCACCGGCACCTCCTCCTCCGCCAGGATGTCCGTCAGGCGCGGGTACTTGAAACGGCCCTCGGCCCTGAAGTTGCGGGGCTCGGCGTACACGTTGATGCCCGAGGAAAGGCCCACGAAGGGCGTGAAAGGCCGGTGACTCTTGAAGAGGTTCTCGCCGCTCGAGGCCTTGATGGCCTCGTAGCCGCGGTTGGGGTTGTACTCCGTCACCAGGATGGTGTTGCTGGCGAACTGGATGTCGGAATCCTTCACGAACTGGTTCTTCCGCTCGCCCGGCGCGTCGAAGAACTTGTTGCGGGGGAAGATCGCCGCATTGCCGCCGAAGGCGATCCGCTTGACCTGCCGATCGGTGGGCGTCACCGCGCCCTCGCGACCTCCAAGCTCGTTCACCTGATCAAGCTCCCAGTCCTTGGGGTTGGCGCCGGGATTCGTCGCGGGCGCGCCGCCGTTGAACATCGACGGACACTTGAAGGAGTCCTCGCTCACGGCGCCGTCGCTGAAGAGGAAGTACGACCAGTGGACGTAGCCGTTGTTGGGGTTGGGATTCGACGTGAGTTGATCCTGCGTGCGCCAGCCCAGGCCGGACTCGGACTCGCCATACACATAGTGGGCCGGGAAGTACTGCTTCCCGCTGATCAGATAGGCGGAGACGCCCTGCACGACCGACCGCTGGCCGGCGGCACACTTGACCTTGCGGCCCGCCTCGCGAGCCTTGCCCAGCGACGGAAGGAGGATGCCGATCAGGAGCGCGATGATCGCGATGACGACAAGAAGTTCGATCAGGGTGAACCCGCTGCGGTGCGAGGACGACGTGCGGTGCATGCATGTGCGTTGATGATTCATGTGACTCACGCGTGGAACGCCGGACTGCGCCAGGACCCGGTGTTCACGCGACACCGACGTTCCGGAGCGACCGACGGTGAATGATGACCGAGGAGTGCTTGCGCCTTGTCATCGCCGCGCCAAGCTTGCGCGAAGCCGTTCTCGCCGCCGACACGCTCGAGCCGAGGTTTCCCCGTGCCCGACGCGGCCGCTCTCGCCGCAAGGCGAATTCGCGACGCGTCGTGAATCCGGACGACGGCAAGTCCCGAAAGCAGGGCGACGGCCGCTCCTCGCCCCGCGATCGATTCGCGTGCCACGGAGCGGTCCCCGCCGCACCGCCCCGGGAAGGTCCCGGAGCGGCGTGTGAGGAGGCGGGTCATCCATTGTGAAGATTTGGAGAACCATTCGATGAAGATCGATTCCGTGATCGCATGCACGCTCGTCCTGCTCGCCGGCGCCGCGTCCACCGCCACCGCCCAGTGCCAGGCCAAGACCGAACCCGCCGCCGCGAGCATGATGGCCGGAGACATCGTGGAAACCGCCGTCGGCGCGGGCAACTTCAAGACCCTCGCCGCCGCCCTGCAGGCCGCGGGCCTGGTCGACACCCTCAAGGGCAAGGGCCCCTTCACGGTGTTCGCCCCCACCGACGAGGCCTTCGCCAAGCTTCCCGCCGGCACGCTCGAGACGCTGCTCAAGCCTGAGAACAAGGCCAAGCTCGCCTCGATCCTGACCTATCACGTGGTCGCCGGCGAGGTCGCCTCGAAGGATGTCGCCACCGGCGCGGCCGCCACCGTGAACGGCCAGCGGATCGACCTGGTCGCCAAGGACGGCGCCGTCACCGTCGACGGCGCGAAGGTCGTCAAGGCCGACATCAAGTGCAGCAACGGCGTCATCCACGTGATCGACGCCGTCATCCTGCCGGCCGACAAGGACGTCGTCGACACCGCGGTCGCCGCTGGCAAGTTCAAGACCCTCGCCATGCTCCTCGACAAGGCCGACCTCGTCGGTGCGCTCAAGGGCCCGGGCCCCTTCACCGTCTTCGCCCCCACCGACGAGGCCTTCGCCAAGCTCCCCAAGGAGACGGTCGAGTCGCTGCTCAAGTCGGAGAACAAGGCCCAGTTGCAGTCGATCCTCAAGTTCCACGTCCTCTCGGGCCGCGTCTTCTCCGACGCCGCCGCCAAGGGCGCGTCGGTCGCGACGCTCCAGGGCGCGAAGGTGTCCACCAAGTCCAAGGACGGCGGCGTGTTCGTCGAGAACGCCAAGGTCCTCGGCGCCGACATCGAGACCTCCAACGGCGTCATCCACGTGATCGACACCGTGATCCTGCCCCCCGCGGGCAAGTGACCGATCGTCCGCTTCCTGCTTCGTCGCTCGGCGCCTCTCGAGGCGCCGAGCGGCTTTCTCGGTCCTGTCCGGTGCTTCCATGGCCTCCTTCGCTGGCAAGCCGTCGAGACGTTCAGCGCGACGTCAACCGCGTCGGAGCTGTCGCACGATCGCTTCAGCGTCCCGGGACCTGGCCCAGTCGTCCAAGGGCGCCCGCCGGACGCCCCCGACGCCGCCCCCCAAGCCCCCGCCGAAGGTCGCGGCGGCCATCTACGATGCCCTCACGGGCACTGCAGGCCCGCCGCACCGCGCGGCGGCCCGGTGCCGATGCGGTGCATCGCCCGGGGACATGGCCATTTCGGCTGAACAACTTCTTCTCCATCGAGTCAGTGCCGGCGACGCGGACGCCGTTCAGGAGTGCATCGCCCGCTTCGGCGGCCTCGTGTGGGCCCTCGCGAGGCGTTCGGGACTCCCCGAATCCGAACTCGACGACGCCGTGCACGACATCTTCACCGAGTTGTGGCACAACGGCCACAAGTACGATCCCGGCATCGCCTCCGAGGCGGCATTCGTGGCGATCATCGCGCGTCGACGTCTCATCGATCGTCGCCGCCGGATCTCGCGCCGTCCCGCCTCGTCCGAACTGACCGAGTTCAACGGCGGCGCAGCGTCCGGCCCGACTCCGGGTGCACGGCCGGAAGTCGCCGAGGAGGCGGCCACCGCCGTGCGTGCGCTCGAATCGCTCAGTGCCGAGCAGCAGCGCGTGCTCCGGCTCTCGGTCTACGAAGGACTCTCGCACGAACTCATCTCTCGGGCCACCGGCCTGCCGCTGGGAACCGTCAAGACCCACGCGCGACGCGGACTCATGCGGCTTCGCGAGATGCTCGGCGCGTCGACCCCCCCGCCGCCGTCGCAGGAGGGTGCGTCATGAGCGCGGCCCCTTCCTTCGACGATCGCACGCTCGAGCTGCTGACGCTTGACGCGACCCAGGGCCTCGACCCTTCCGAGCTCGCCGAGCTTGAAGGCAAGTCGCCCGATGGCGATCTCGAGCAACTCCGCCGCGGAGCGTCGCTCGACCTTGCCGCTGCTTCGCTGCATCTGGCCCTCCTTCCCGTCGACGGGATGCCGATGCCTGCTCCGCTCGAGAAGCGGTTGCGGGACGCCGGCCGCCGATTCGCCAGGGAACGATCCGGGATCGTGGCGAGGATCGGCCCCTCGCCGGTTGCCGCCCGGCCTGCCGCCCCCGCGTGGCTCGCGTGGGGCCTCGCCGCGTGTCTGGCCTTCGCCTTGACATGGCTCACGCTTCGCCCCTCCACCGGCGCGGCGACTCCCGTGGCGCTCGGCGAGGCGTCCGATCTGCTCGAGGTGGCCTGGACGCCCTGGGACTCCCCGCAGATCGCGGGCGTCGAAGGTGACGTTCGCTGGAGCGAGTCGCTCCAACGCGGCGTCATGCGATTCCGCGGCCTGCCCGCCAACGACCCGGCCTCGACCCAATACCAGCTCTGGATCATCGACCGTCGCGGCATGAGCCAACGCGTCAGCGGAGCGGTCTTCAACGCCTCGGGCGAGAGTCAACTCGAAGTGCCTGTGCAACCCCTGATCCCGGTTCGCGACGTCGCGGCCTTCGCCGTGACGGTCGAAGAGCCGGGTGGCACGTGGGTCTCGGACATGAGCCGCCGCGTCGTCATCGCCGCTCGGAAGTGAACGCCGCCCCCGCCTCAGGGCCTCCTCACGACCATCGGCCCGCGTGCGACAGACGGATCAACCTCCCGTCCTCCCTGTTGAATCGTCGCCATGCCCTTGGCCACCAGCCGCCGGGCGGCGCTTCTCGACCGCTCTCGCCACTGGGCGACATCCTCCCCCGCGGCTTCCGCCATCGCCGCGCCGACCACTTCGGGATCGATGCCTCGACGCCCTTGCGGCCCCGCGAGATGCTCGAGGATGGCGGCCTCGAGGAGCTCATCCTCGGGCCTGATTCCCCGGCGACGACACGCCTGGCCGCAGTACCGCACCTCGTTCCACGATCGCTCCCACTTCTTCCGCCACTCGATCTGGCGGCCGCACGCGAGACACGTCTTGGAATCTCGGCGCTCGCCCGCCCGGCTCATGCGTCGGCCCGCCCCGCCAGTCTCAGCAAGATGACATCGAGCCCGTGGTCGAATGAACCGCGAGTGAGCACCTCGTCGGCCCCGGCATCGCGTGCCTGTTGCAGCAGGTCTCGCCTCACGTGAGGCCCGAAGGCCACGATGCGGATGCCGCGCTGAGCAGGAGTGGCGCGTTCATCGCGAAGGCGACGGATCAGGTCGATGGCGTCGGCCTCTTTGTCGAGGTCGACGATCATGCCGCGCACGTCGCAATCGCCCAGTCTCGCCTCGAGCATGGCGATGTCGCGAGCCGGACGCGCAGCCAGTTCGAGCGAATCTGCCACGCCCTTGATGCGGGTGGCCCAGATGAGGTCCGCGGCTGCGAACAGGATCACCACGCCTCCTTGCCGGGCGTGCGGTCCACTCCCCCGATGATCGAGCGGTCGGCCATGAATCGGAGGGTAGTCGTCGCACCACGAACATCCCGTGTTCGTACAGTCGGTCATGAAGACTCGAATCGTCGCCTCGCTGCGTGTCGTCTCGATCACCTGCCTTGGCGCTCTGGTCGCGATCAACGCGGGCTGTTCCGACGCCTCGCCCCCGGCAGACCCTGCGCCCGCCGCCCCCGCTCAGGCCCCCGCTCAGGCCCCCGCTCAGGCCCCCGCTCAGGCCCCCGCTCAGGCCCCCGCTCAGGCCCCCGCCGCACCGATGGCGACCGGCGGCGGGGAGCCCCTGCCGACGGCCGCGTCGATCGAAAAGGCGCCCAAGCCGCCCAGTGACCAGGGGACCGTGCTGACTGTCATGGGCGTGAGGTTCCCGCTGCCGCCAGAGTTCCGGCAAGTCCCGCCGGCAAACCAGATGCGTCTGGCGGAAGTGCAGGTGGCCGATGCCTCCGGCGACCCGGCGAAGGTGTCGACCATCGCTTTTTCGACCGCCGGCGGCACGGTCGAGGCCAATCTTGACCGTTGGACGCGTCAGGTCCTCGACGAGGCGGGGCAACCCGCCAAGTCGAGCATCAGCGAGCGTGAGACGTCCGGGGTGAAGTGGAGCCACATCGAGTCGACCGGGCACTTCGTGGGCATGGGCGAGGGCCCGGCCAAGCCGGCATGGATGCTCCGCGGCGCGGTGGTGAAACTCCCCAAGGGATTGCTGTTCGTGAAGATGACCGGGCCCGCCGAGGCCATGAAGGCACACGGTGCGGGGTTCGACGCCATGATGAGCGGCATGACCCTGCCCCAATGACCGCCTCCATGGGACGACATACCGTCCGAATATCGAACGCCAGGGCGATGGCCCACCGATCGATCGCGGGCGGGTGCTTGTCCGGGACGGGGTCGAGCCCTATGCTTTCCGCCCACCAGAGCACATCAGAGGATTCAGGACGACATGGCACTTCTCGCTGACCACCGTTTGCAGATCACCTCGACGCACCAGCGCCACAACAAGGACACCGGATCGATCGAGGTCCAGGTGGCGATGCTGACGGCCGAGATCAACGCCGTGTCGGAGCACCTTCAGTCGCACGACAAGGACCACCACTCGCGTCGCGGTCTGCTGGGCAAGGTCGGCCGCCGCAACCGACTGCTGAAGTATCTCGCTCGGACGGATCCGGCCCGCTATCAGGGTCTGATCGCGAAGCTCGGCCTCCGCAAGTGAATCACGCTTGATCCGGCCCGAGGACCCGCAGGTCTTCGGGCCGCTTTGTTTGGGTTGGTGTTGTTCGGTTGGATTGGTCGACGTACGAACCTCCCCTCGTCGACTGGGACGAAGAAGGGCACCAGGCACGACGCAGCCGCCGACGGTGAACTGCGACCTGCCCTTTGCCTTTGTCGTTCCCTTCGACGAGGGTTGCCGGCGGAGCCGCGGCAGATGACCTTCATCCCCGAGGGGGGACGAGGGCGGAAGAGACCGGGCGAGGCGACTCGCACGGGATCTTCGCGGCGGCTTCCTCGACCCGGGCGTAAAGGTTTCCTCGCAACGGTGGTCCCGGCGCTGGGCCGCGGACCGTGGCATCACGAAGGGCAGGCAAGGAAAGCACAACATGGCACAACTGGTTTCTCTCGCGGAGAGCGTGGTCAGGGTTCAGGCTGAGATCGGCGGTCGCACGCTGATGCTCGAGACGGGCGTCATCGGCAAGCAGGCCGGCGGCGCGGTGATGGCGCACTACGCGGGCACCACGGTGCTCGCGACGGTGGTCCGGGCCAAGCCCCGTGAAGGCATCGACTTCTTCCCCCTCACGGTCGACTATCGCGAGAAGACCAGCGCGGCGGGCAAGTTCCCGGGCGGCTTCAAGAAGCGTGAAGGTCCTCCGTCGGAGAAGGAAATCCTCACGATGCGGATGATCGACCGCCCGATCCGGCCGCTCTTCCCCGACGGCTTCCTGGACGAGGTGCTTGTGCAGGTGTTGGTCATGAGCCACGACGGCGAGAACGACGCCGACGTGCTCGCGGGCACGGCCGCCTCGGCCGCCCTCGCCATCAGCGACATCCCCTTCGAGGGCCCCACCGCCACGGTCCGCGTCGCCCGCATCCACACCGACGACGGCCCCCAGTTCGTCGTCAACCCGACCGTCTCGCAACTCGACTACAGCGACCTCGACATCGTCGTCGCGGGCCATGCCGACGGCCTCAACATGATCGAGGTCGGCGCCGCCGAGATCCCCGATGCCGACGTCCACAAGGGCCTCGAGTTCGGCTACGGCGAGATCAAGAAGGTCCTCTCGCTGATCAGCGAGTTCGCGGCCAAGGCCGCCAGGCCCAAGGTCGCCGGCGAACTGCACCTTCCCGCTCCCGAGATCACCGCGAAGGTCGCCCAGCTCTGCGACGCCGACCTCGTCAAGGCGCGTCAGATCAAGGGCAAGAAGGAGCGGAACGAGGCGGTCGACGCCATCCGCGCCCGCCTGCTCGACGGTCACTTCCCGCTCAACAGCGCGGGCACCTACGGCGACTACGCGACCAGTCTCAAGAACCGCACGCAGGCCAAGGAGGCCTTCAAGCGGCTGGAGGAGAAGGTCACCCGCCGCCTGATCGTCAAGGACCGCATCCGCGCCGACGGCCGCGGAGCCACCGAGATCCGCCCCATCGGCGGCGCGGTGGGCATCTTCGCCCGCACGCACGGCTCGGCCCTTTTCCAACGCGGCGAGACGCAGAGTCTCGTCAGCGTCACGCTCGGCACCGGCAAGGACGAGCAGATCGTCGACGGCCTCCTGCCCGAGTACAGCAAGAAGTTCACCCTCCACTACAACTTCCCGCCCTTCTCGACGGGCGAAGTGAAGCGAATCACCTCCCCGGGCCGTCGCGAGATCGGTCACGGCGCACTCGCCGAACGATCGCTGCTGGCGATCATCCCGAGCCCCGAGGACTTCCCCTACACCATCCGCCTCGTCAGCGACATCACCGACAGCAACGGCTCCTCGTCGATGGCCAGCGTCTGCGGCGGCTGCCTCGCCCTCATGGACGCCGGCGTGCCCATCCGAGGCACCTGCGCCGGCATCTCCGTGGGCCGCTTCGCCGACGACAACGACCAGAACGAACTCTTCGTCACCGACATCATCGGTGAAGAGGACTTCTTCGGCGACATGGACTTCAAGGTCTCCGGCACCCGCGAGGGCATCACGGGCATCCAGCTCGATCTCAAGACCCGTGGCCTGAGTCTCGCTCAGATCGAGAAGATCTTCGCCCAGGCCAAGCAGGGCCGCCTCGAGATCATCGAGGTCATGGAGCAGATCATCGCCGCCCCGCGCGCCGAGATCAGCCCGCTGGCCCCGCGACTGGTCACCATCAACATCGATCCCGAGAAGATCGGCAAGCTCATCGGCCCCGGCGGCAAGATGATTCGCGGCCTGCAGGACCGCTACGGCGTCACCATCGACGTCGAGGACGACGGCACCGTGCAGATCGCGGCGACCAACGCCGACTCGCTCAATGCCGCCAAGTCCGAGATCGAGGCGCTGTGCGAGGAGGTCAAGGTCGGCCAGATCTACAGCGGCAAGGTGGTGAGCATGAAGGACTTCGGCGCGTTCATCGAACTCGCCCCGGGGACCGACGGCATGTGCCACATCTCCGAACTTGCCGATGGCTACGTCAAGAGCGTCGCCGATGTCGTCAAGCTCGGCGATGTCGTCAAGGTCAAGGTCATCAACGTCGACGACCAAGGCCGCATCAAGCTCAGCCGCAAGGCCGTCATTCGCGACGAGCAGGCGCCCAAGCCCTCTGGCCAGCCCGCCTGACGCCGCGACGCAAGCCACCCCCGCATCCGGGGATCATCACGTCCATCGACCGGGGCCCGCGAGCATTCGCGGGCCCCTGTTCATTGGAAGGATTCCGAACAACTGCTCTCCTCAGCGGGTTTCCTCCCGTTGAGTGCGAAAAAACCTTGACCGAACCTCGCATGTTCTGGTAACCTTTCCAGTGTCAGTCCGCTCGCGCCTCGCAGCGCGAGCGAAGGGTGGGCTTCGTTCGCGTTCGTGTGTTTCGGCGGCTTGCAGCATCCGTCCGACCGCGAACCAGGGCCATCCGGGCGGTACGAGCGTGGCGGGTTTGGAAGAGAGGGACCAGGAGGTCCGCATGAGCGACCAAGGGCACGGTGTGCTCGAAGGTATCGAGGGGACGGTGCGCTGGTTCGACCCCCGCAAGGGGTACGGGTTCATCATCGGACCCGACGGCCAAGACATCTTCACGCACTTCAGCGTCATCAGCGGCGATGGCTTCAAGGCCCTCAAGGATGGCAGCACGGTCACGTACGACGCCGTGAAGGGTGACAAGGGCTGGAAGGCCACCAAGGTCGAGCGTCTCGAAGTGGTCGAGGTCACGGAGAGTGTTCGCAAGACCTACTCCCGCACCCCTCGCGCCTGACCGCAGCCATATGTGGGGCCTCTCGGAGGCGCGGGGTATACTGCCCCGTTGGATTCCCCGCTCGTCATGTTTGCCCTCGGCGCCATTGCCGGCGGCTTGGCAGTGGCTGTCGCCGCACGGTGGCAGGTCCGGCGCTCGATCGTTCGCGCCAGGCTGGCTGAACGTCGGGCCAAGGCTGCCGAGCGACTGGCCGAGATCGGCGCCATGACGGGAGGTCTCGCGCACGAGATCAAGAATCCGCTCTCGACCATCGGCCTCAACGCTCAGTTGCTGGCCGAGGCCCTCGACGAGTTGCCGACCGATCGACCGGCCGAACCGGAGGCCCGTGGACGTCTGGTCAAGCGATTGGCCGCCCTCCGTCGCGAAGTGGAGCGCCTCAGGGGCATCTTGACCGATTTCCTCGCCTACGCCGGCGAGATGCGACTCGACCTGCAGTCGCACGACGTGAACACGATCGTCGAGGAACTCGCCGACTTCCTCCTTCCCCAAGCCGAATCGCAGTCCATCCGCCTCCGCGCCGAACTGGCGCCGGGCCCGCTCACGGCGCCGGTGGATGTCGGCCTGCTCAAGCAGGCCATTCTCAACCTCATGCTCAACGCCATCCAGGCCATGGCCGCCGAGGGCGTCACCCACCGCGAGTTGATCCTGCGCACCGAACGTTTCGACGAGAAACTCATGGGTCAAACCGTCGAACGGTGCGTGCGCATCCATGTCATCGACACGGGCCCCGGCATGACGCCCGAGGTGAAGTCGCGACTCTTCACGCCCTACTTCACGACCAAGGCCGGCGGCACCGGCTTGGGTCTGCCAACCACCCGCCGCATCATCGAGTCGCACCTCGGCCGCATCGAACCCATCAGCGAACCCGGTCGCGGGACAGACTTCGTCATCACCCTCCCCATCGAGCAGCCGGCGCCCCGCGTGGCCGGCGCGTGACCCCAGGATCCTCCTCCATGTCGCACCCCGACCCCTCCACCACCGCGTCGCCCGCCGCCGGCATGGTCACCGACCTCAAGGACAAGCTCGACTACGCGTCGTACCTCGCCCTCGATCAGCTCCTGACGGCGCAACGACCGCTGAGCGCCCCCGAGCACCACGATGAGTTGCTCTTCATCATCCAGCACCAGACCAGCGAACTCTGGATGAAGCTCGTCGTTCACGAGTTGACCGAAGCCGTCCGCCTGACTCGGCTCGACCAGCTCGAAGCCACCTTCAAGATCCTCGCCCGCGTCAAGCACATCCAAGCTCAACTTCTGAGCCAGTGGAGCGTGCTCGCCACGCTCACCCCCAGCGAGTACGTGCAGTTCCGCCACGTCCTGGGTCCGGCCAGCGGGCTGCAGAGCTACCAGCACCGCATGATCGAGTTCCTGCTCGGACGCAAGGACCCGAGGATGATGCCCCTCTTCAAGCATCGCGCCGACATCTTCGGTCGCCTCGACGCCATCCTCCGGGCTCCCAGCCTCTACGACGAGTTCCTTCGCCTGCTCGCCCGCCGCGGCATGTCCGTTCCCGCCGCATCCGTCGAGCGGGACTTCACCCAGCCCTACCAGCCCCATGCCGACGTCGTCGCGGTCTTCAAGACCATCTACGAGAACCCCGCCAAGCACTGGGACTTCTACGAGATGTGCGAGAAGCTCGTCGACGTCGACGAGCAATACTCCCTCTGGAAGCACCGCCACATGAAGGTCGTCGAGCGCGTCATCGGCTTCAAGCGAGGCACCGGTGGCACCGCGGGCGTGGCCTATCTCCGCGACCGCGTGGACGACCGGCTCTTCCCGGAACTCTGGGACGTTCGCACCGAGATCAAGGGCTGACGGCCCACCCCCGGACCCGATCACACCTCGACGACCATGGCCACGCTGTTGCCGCCGCCCAGGCACAGGGCTGCGACGCCCCGCTTCCCGCCCGTGCGACGCAGCTGGTGAATGAGCGTGGTGAGCACGCGGGCGCCGCTGCCGCCGATGGGGTGCCCCAGGGCGATGCCGCCGCCGCAGATGTTGAGGCGAGACTCGTCGATCCCGAGTTCCTTGACGTTGCAGAGGACCTGTGCGGCGAAAGCCTCGTTGATCTCGAAGAGATCGATGTCCTTGACGCCAAGCCCGGCCTTGGCGAGGGCGCCCTGCACGCCCGTGATGGGGGCGGCGAAGATCTCCTTGGGCGCCACGCCGCTGGTGTGGTACGCGAGCACCTTCGCCACCGGGGCTGCGCCGAGCTTCGAGGCAGCGTCGGCCGATGCCACGACCAGGGCCGCAGCCCCGTCGCTGATCTGGCTGGCGTTGGCGGCGGTGATGGTCTCGTGACCGGGAATCGCCTTGAGCTTGCCCACCGAGTCCATCGACGTGTCGGCACGAACGCCCTCGTCGGCGGCCACGCCGGGGCTCCGCTTATCCATGCACTGCTCGCCGGTGAGGGCGACGGTCTCGGCGGCGAACCACCCTTCCTTGGCCGCGTGGGCGGCCCGCTGGTGGCTCTGGACGCTGAAGCGGTCCTGCTCGGCTCGGGTGATGCCGAACTTCTTCGCGATGTGATCCGCGCCGTTGGTCATGGCCCAGCACTCGAAGGCGCACCGCAGGCCGTCATAGGCCATCACGTCTTCCATCGTGGTCGGTCCGTACTTCACGCCCTCGCGAACGCGGGCGAAGTGCGGGGCGGCGGTCATGTTCTCGAAGCCGCCGGCGACGACGAGGCGGTTGTCGCCGGCCTTGATGGAGCGACAGGCCTGCATGACGGCCTCAAGGCCCGAGCCGCAGACCTTGTTGACGGTGACTGCGCTGAGCGTGTCGGGCAAGCCGGCCTTGAGGCCCGCCTGACGGGCGGGGTTCTGGCCCAGGCCCGCCTGGAGCACGCAACCCATGATGCATTCGTCGACCATCGCCGCCGCTCCGGGCACGCCCTCAAGGGCGGCCTTGATGGCGTACGACCCAAGCACGGGCGAGGGGACCTTGGAGAGCCCACCGAAGAATTTGCCGATGGGGGTGCGCTTGGCGGCGAGAATAACGGGATTGGACATGGATGGCTCCGATCAGGGGGCGTAGGAAAGATTCCGCGAGGGATTCTAGGAAAGGCCCTCGCTCTCGCCCAGTGACGTAGAGTCCGGCATGGATCTCGAGACCTTCACGCGTTCGACCGACGACCTCCCGCGAATCACCTCGCTCGAACCGGGCTGGGAGTTGCTCGAACCCGATGAGGACCTGCCTGTCGCACTGGTCGTGCACGTGCCGCTCAAGGGCGATTCGGAGTCGGGGATCCCCGAGACCGATGAACAGCACGATGCCATGACGGCGGTGGCCGAATCGCTGGTGAAGTCGCTGTCGAGGCAACTCGACGCACGGTTCATCGCCGTCGACACGTGCGACTCGATGCACGCCTTCCACTTCCGGATCCCCAAGGGCAAGGCTCCAGGACCCGCCATCGCCGAGGCGCTCAAGAAGACGGGGTCGAAGGCCGAACGCGTCGAGTGCTACGAGGACGAGGAATGGGACACCGTGTTCGATGGCGTGCTGCCCGACCCGTACGAGGTCGCGACGTCGGACGCCCTGATGCTGATCTGGACGCTCGAGGACGAGGGCGCCAACCTCGCGTCGCCGCGCCCGGTCCGCCACACGATCCTCCTCCCCGACACGGCTGGATACGACGCTTTCAAGGCTTGGGCCGAACCCCGCGGGTACAAGGTCACCAAGGGGGAAGCGATCGACGAGGTTGGCTTCCATGTGCACGCGACACGGGACGAGGCGGTCGATCCCGACGCCGCCCTCGACGAGGTGGAGGCCGTGGTCGAGGAGACCCTCCGCCACGACGGCACGTACGTCGAGTGGGACTGCACCGGCGACGACCGCCGCGACTGATCCGGGTTCGGTCGATCGCCGCTTCGCGGAATCTTCATGCGCCCTCTCGGATCGGCGGTGCCCGACCGTGGTACTGTGCTGCGAGGAGTTGACCGATGACCAAACCGGACGCGGTGCTGCTTGACTTCGATGGCGTGATCGTTGACAGCGAACCCATGCACGAAGCGGGGCTCCGCCAAGGCTTCGCGAAACTCGGCATGGCCCTCACGCCCGAGATGAATGCTTCCTCCCTCGTCGGCTTCGCCGACCGAGACACGTACCGCGCGGTATGCGCCATGCACGGGCGCACGCCCAGCGACGAGGAGTTCGCCGCCGTCTCCCGCGACAAGTGGATCTTCGCGCAGGAGGCGATGGCGCGGGGCGAAGTGCCCGAGTACAAGGGCACGCTGCGACTGATCGAGGAGGTCAAGCAGGCGGGAATCCCCCTGGCGATCTGCTCCGGAGCTCGCCGCCACGAGATCCTCGCCGTGGTGGAGCGACTTGGCTTCGGAAACGCGTTGTCGTTCGTCATCTCGGCCGACGACGTGGCCCGCTGCAAGCCCGATCCCGAGCCCTACGCGACCGCCGTGTCCCGCCTGGGCGCACGGCCCGACCGGTGCATCACGGTCGAGGACACCGACAAGGGCGTGGCCAGCGCGAAGGCGGCGGGCGTTCGCGCCATCGCCGTGGGCCACACGCTTCCCCGCGAGCGACTCCTGCATGCCGACCACTTCCTCCCTCACGCCGACGGCCTCTCGCTGAGCCTGCTGATGGATGTGTTGTCGCGTTGATTGCGCGTCCTAGTTCGCCGACCTCACCACGCCGCCCGAAGGACCGCCGCGATGGTCGCCTCGTCAAGCCGCTGAGGGTGATTCGAGAGCCGGACCGGATCCGCCGCCGCGGCAAGTCCGTCAAGGGACGCTCGCGGAATGCCGGCCGCTCGCAGCGAATCCGGCACGCCCAGGGTCCTCAACAGCGACCCCATGGCGTCGACCACGCCTTCCGCGTCGCTGCCCAGCCACGATGCGGCTTCGAACACGAAGGCACGCACCGCCTCGATGCCGCCCGGGTGCACGCACGCCCGCTCGTCCATCGTCGCCAACCGCCGCGCGAAGTGGCCGATCGTCAACGCGACCGCGATGCCATGGGGCACGCGGTGAAGCGCCGACAACGCGTACGACGCGGCGTGCGGCGCAGTCGTGCGGCTGAGATCGATCGCATGTCCGGCCAGATGGGACGCCCACATCATCGCTCGGCGACAGTCCGCGTCGCCCCGAACGGCATCGACGATCGTGGCCGCCGCGATGCGGCCAGCCAACCGTGCATCGGCCCGAGAGCAATCATCCGCTCCCACCGCCCAGAGCGACTCCATGGCTTGACAGAGGGCGTCGAGTCCCGCCGCCGCAGCGACCCGCGGCGGGCACGTGGCCGACAACTCGGCGTCCATCACGACGCCCGCGGGCCGGATGGAAGCGTGCGCGAGCGACCGCTTCACGCCACCGACATAGACCACCGCGAAGTGCGTGGCCTCGCTGCCCGTGCCCGCCGTCGTCGGGATGGCCACCATGGGAATCGCGTCTCGCCTCGGAGCAGCGTGACCCTCGATCACCGCGGCAGGATCGACGGGGTGAGCGGCGCCGAGCGCGGCAGCCTTGGCCACGTCGATCGCAGAACCACCACCCATCGCCACGACCACGCCTGCATCGGAGGCAATGGCCGCGAGGGCCCCTGCGACGGCCTGCGTCGATGTGGGTGTCACGGTGAAGGCGGAGAAGATATTCACCCTGCGGTCGGCTAGTGCGGCGTGCAGGCTCGCGGCGCCATCGCCCGCGACGGCGACACCGGGATCGATCACGAGCAGGACGGACCGATCGCAGGGAGGGAGCAGTTGCGGGAGCGCGTGCAGCGATTCGACGAGTGGCCGTCTGGCGGCAGCATGCTGGCGAGCACATTCGACGGCGGCCGCGATCTCGGGACGCATCACGCGATTCCGATAGCGGGGAGCGCGAACCCTGCGCGGGCCAACGCCTCGGGCAGCGCTGCGAGCGACTGCACCCGCATCACTGCCGGGGAGGAGGCGAGGAAGGCCTCGGTGCGAACGTTGACAATGGCCCCGACGAACCCGCATCCGGCGTTGAGTCCCTCATCGATGTCGCTGACGCTGTCGCCGAGCTTGGCGACACAAGCAGGATCGGTCACGCCCGACCGCTTCATGAGGGCGCGGATCATGTCGGGGGCGGGCCGTCCGTGCTCGACTTCATCGCTGGCGATCGAGTCGTCGACGACATCGCGCCAGCCGAGACGTTCGATGATGGCGTCGACGATCGCCCGATCAAAGCCGGTGTCGAGCGCGACGCGGATGCCCGCGTCGCGAAGACGACGAAAGAGCGCCGTGGCGCCGGGAATCTCGCGAACCGATGGGTCGATCCGATAGAAGTCGACCATGGCGGCCTGGAACTCGGCGTGCACGCTCGCCACCTCGGCCGCGTCCGGCGATTGGGCCCGGGCCTGCCTGAGGAGTTCGCGGATCGCCAACGGCTTGGGGATGCCCATCACGGGGTCGACGTCGCGGGCCGTGACGCGAACGCCAGCGCCCTCGAGCACGGCGACGAGCGCGGAGGCGACATGGTCGCCCGCGTCGTCGACGGTCGTGCCGGCCATGTCGAAGACGAAGAGATCGATAGGCATGGTGTGCTCAGGAGACGGCGGGGGTTGTGCACGAGACGCGGGAGCGGCGAGCGAAGTAGATCCACGCGCCGACCAGCGAGACGATGGAGACGACGACCGAGATCCACGCGAAAACCGTGAAGAAGGCGAGGAAGTCGGCCCGCCTTGCGATCGCGCCCTTGCTGAAGACCACGGCCGAATAGCCGAGATAGCCGCAGGAGTCGGCGATGTACATCAGGAAGGCGAGGTTGCCGCGTTCGCGGGTGACGGCCAGGAGCCGCTCAAGCACGGTGGTGTGCACGACCACATACGGAATGTACATGCCCAGGCCGATGAGCACCATGAAGGCCATGGGGCCGATGTCCATCGATTCGCGGGCCAGGAGAGCGACCGCGAGCAGCACGAACCCGAAGGCGCACGCGCCGAGCGAGCCGAAGAAGGCCTGGCGATTGTCGCGGATCACCGCGAAGGCCCCGCCCATGGCAAAGCACCCCAGACCCACCCAGAACTCGGAGACGGAGAAGTCCCGAGGAGCGGCCTCGACGCCCAGCCCGCGCCACATCTCCGGGGCGAAGTCGTCGCGAAGACCACGCATCACGGTGAGCAGCACGAACATGAGCACCAGCGGCACCAACCCGGGCGCCAGCCGCCTGAGCAGGATGCGGCGGTCCTCCCCGTTCATCACGGTCCGTTCGCTCCGCTCCGCCAGGTCGGCGTGGCTGGGCGGCGGGATGCGGCTGAGCATCCACGCGCCGATGCCGAGCGGAACGGCGAAGATGCCGCCGGCCGCGGCGGGCATCCACTGATCGGGCACTCCGTTGTTCACGAGCCAAAGCCCCACCGACTTCGACACGCCCCCCGCAAGAATGAAGCTCGCGCACAGCCCGGCCGAGAGCGCCTCGGTGAGTCGTCGGCCCTCGAGGAAGCCGAGCACCAGACCGAACACCATGCCCAGCGGCAGGCCGTTGAGGAACAAGGCGATCATGCTCCACGACCGCGGGAGCAGCCCGAACAGGACCAGCGAAAGTTCGGCCACGGCGATCAAGGCGACGATCGCCCAGGCACGCCTCGCGGCAGGAAGTTCCGACACGTACTTGATGCCGGCGAACTTCGAGATCGTGTACCCGATCACCTGCGAGGCCACCAGCACGGCCTTGAGGTCGGCGCCGAAGACCGGTTCGCCCTCGAAGCTCGCGGCGGTGAACGGCTTGCGAAAGCCGTACATGCAGAAGTAGGTGCCGAAAGCCGCCACGACGGCCCACGTCGCCCAAAATGCCTCGCTCGAGGCCGACCTGGACGGAGCGACACTGCCCTTGGTGTTCACGGATGATCCTCGGTGGTCACGGGTCCTGCCACACGCCGCCAACGGGGCTCAGTTGATGAAGCCCGTGTACATGGGGAGGGCCTCGTTGTACTCGATCTTGCCCACTGCGCGAACGTGCCCGTCCCCCCAAGTCGTGTTGCAGCCGAGATTGTGGCGGAAGTACTCCTTCTGCCAATCTCGGAACCGCTGATCGCCCTGGTCGATGTCGGGGTTGTACTGCGAAAGGTCGTTGAGCGTGTCCCCGTTGGCGTCAAGCATGTGCTCGAAGGCGTCCTGGAACATCACCAGCGCGGAGGGCTGGATGATCTCGCTCAGGCGACTGGGCTTCGACACCATTCGACCATACTCGGGGGCGTAGACCCGCTTCCACCAGAGGGGGGCGGGACGGTTGGTACCCGGCAGGTTCCGCTCGACGCCGTTGAACCCGTAGCTTTGGTACATGTGATCGGGGTCGAACTGCGTTCCGTCGGGATACGGATCCATCAGCTTCGCCGAAGGGCATCGCCACATCTTCCAGCCCGGGAACGGAGGGTTGGTCATCGACACCCAGGGCATCCGTGCGGTGTACCACGCCTGATCGATCGAGATGCCGAAGTAACTGTCGTAAATCGACCCCCAGTACGCGTAGTCGGTGTCGTTGCCGTCGGACGTGAAGTTCGGAACATACGGACGGATCATCCGGAGATTGACGGACTCGTACGGGCCGGACGGATTGATCCTCGCGAAACGGATGCCGTAGTTCAGCCGCTTCGCGTGGTGATACTCCTTGAAGTCGGCGATGTACTGCGAGATGCCGGAGAAGATCTGCCGGCCGTTGTTGAGGCAGATCACCTGGCGTCCGGACTCGCGGGCCTTGCCCAGGGCGGGCAGGAGGATGCCGATGAGCAGCGCGATCACCGCGATGACGACCAGCAGTTCGATCAGCGTGAAGGCGCGGCGGGCGTGGTGAGGTCGGTGCACGATCATGTCGGCTCCATGCGAGGTTTGGAACGTCGCGGTCCTTTGCGACGATTCAGAATAGTGAACGGCCCCCCACGCCGGTTCAGCGTCGAATCAAGCTTGCGCAAAGGATGCGCGAATCGCCTTCGCGAATGCCTAACCAAGCATTGAAACGAGTTTGACGCGGCCACGACCGCGATCCGTTCGCGGTCAAGTAAACTCTTTCAGCCTGCGCTCCGCGCATCGAACGTCGATGCCTCCGCGCTCGCGTCATCAAGCACAGTGGAGAAAGAGTGATGATCCTCAACGCCGGACGATTCCTCCGTAGCGCGTCGCTGCTCAGCGCCGTCGCTGGCCTCGCCATCCCCGCCGCCAGTTCGCTGGCACAGACCGTCTTCTACAGCGAGAACTTCGACAGCGCCGTGCGCAACCAGCTCTCGGGCGATCCCCGCGTCACCTCCGCCTGCTCGGGAAACGCGCCCGCCTTCACCCACAACCCGCCCGCGGGCTGGTCGTGGACGGGTTGCGGCGTGTCGACCTTCGAGTGCCGCACCAACACGTGCGTCTCCCCCGGTTCCACCTGCTCCACCTGCGGCCCCACCGCCGGCGTCCGCGAGTGGGAGGGCTGGAGTTTCGCCAACAAGGCCTTCTGGGTCCGCGTCGCGGGCGACCAGAACCGCAGCCAGTTCACCAAGGGCGTCGGCAACGTCGCCATCGCCGATCCCGACGAATGGGACGACAAGGGCGGCCCCGTCGGCAACTGCGGCTTCTTCAACGCCTTCATGGCCACCCCCGCCATCGACCTCTCCAGCGTCGATGCCGCCAGCCTGGTCTTCACCTTCGACTCCTCGTGGCGCCCCGAGGCCTTCGACGACGGCGACGGCACCAACAACCAGACCGCCAAGGTCCGCGCGATCTACACCGTCGGCGGCGTCGAGCAAGCGCCCGTGACGGTCATGCACTGGGACTCCAACACCGAAGGCCCCCTCTTCCACCCCGACAACACCGATGAGACCGTGCTCCTCGACGCCTCCGCCCTTCAGATCCCCGCGGGCGCGACCTCCGTCAAGCTTGAGTTCTCCCTCACCAACGCCGGCAACGACTGGTGGTGGGCCATCGACAACCTGATGATGACCGGCGACGCCGCGGGCACCCCCAGCACCCTCTTCTCCGAGGGCTTCGAGGGCGTCACC
>CAIYWI010000001.1 GCA_903929885.1 uncultured Phycisphaerales bacterium | reverse complement strand
GCAGTTCGAGGTCGTGCAGTACCGACTTCAGTCGGAGTACAACGCCGAGTCGCGCCTCGAGCGCATGCCCTGGTCGATCGCCCGGTGGTGGCGACGCCCGGGCGAAAAGCCCCCCGTCCGCGGCGACGACACCGACTTCCCCTGGCCCGACGTGCCCGACGGAGCCCGCCTCGCCTACGACGATCGCGGCCGCCCCCTCGTCCTCTTCACCGACGAATGGGGCGTCCGCCACTTCACCTCGCGCAACCCGGGGTGCGAACTGTCGGCGACGCCGTTCAAGGCACCCTGAGCTCAATGCCTTCGCCCCTCAGGACGCACCAGTCGCAGCCGCGGGCGCAGCGAGTGCTCGAGCCAGCCCACGGACACGCGCTGATATTCCTCGCGACCCCACGCCCGCCCAGCCCCTCCTCGCCCGCTGCGGGCGAACCAACAGGTAGCCCAAGGCGCTGCCCGGCTCTGCGGGCGAGCCTTGGGCGGCGGGGCCCGGTGCACGGGAGGGGCCGGCACCGACGGGAGCGGACGCCCGGAGTCGTCTGTCGCACATCGGCGCCCGTGCCCCCAGGGCTCGCCCGCAGAGCCGGGCCGCGCCCTGGGCTACCGGTTGGTCGCCCCAAAGCGGCGAAAAGAGGGACGCGGGGTCGGTTCTTGGCTGCCATTGAATGCTCCCCTTGCCCCCATGATCTCGCGCCCGGCGCGTTGGGGGGACGGAACAATCGGGCCAGCGTCGCCGCGCTGATCTCCAGCTTCTGGCAGATCTGGGCCACGGGCTGTCCCGCCGCCTCCATCTGCTCCACCTCACGCAGCTTCCGGATGAAGCTGTTCGGCCGTGTGTCTCTTTCGCTTCATGTCGAGAGCCTTTCTGGGGCATTCTTGCCCCGCTGGCTCTCACTCGCGATGGCTCGGATTTTTCAGGGCAGGTCATCGATCTCGGACGAGGGCCGATCATCAGCCGAGATCGTCGTGGGCGATGCATCGGGGTGTTTCTTGGGCATGATCATGCTCCACGATTGGGTGATGCAGAGACCGGCTCACTCGCCGGTGAGCACATCCAGGTACTTCTGGTAGGCGTAGACACGGTCGCGACGCTTGCCGGAGGTCTCCTTCAGGATCCCCGTCTCCTCAAGGGCTTCGATGGCCTTGATGACCGTGGGTTTGCTGACGCCCAGCAACTCGATGGCCAACGGCAGCGTCACGACCGGGTTCGACGGAAGTAGATCCAGGAGCCGGATCGCCGGCACCGTGACGCTGTCATGGGCGATCAGGCGAGCCCGATCCTTGCCAAGGAGCGCGAAGAGCCTCCCAGCCGCACGGACGCCGTCGTCGGCCGCCTCGCGGACGCACTCGAGGTAGAACGCCGTCCAGCCCTCCCAATCGCCGCCGTCGCGCACTGCTGTCAGATGTGCGTAGTACTGCTGCTGACGCCGCCTGAGCGCGAGGCTGAGGTACAGCATCGGGCTCTTGAGCAAGCCCCAGTGCTCGAGAAGCAATGTGATGAGCAGACGGCCGATGCGACCGTTGCCGTCGAGAAATGGGTGGATCGTCTCGAACTGCACATGTGCCAGTCCGGCCTTGACCAGCGGCGGGAGCGCATCAGCCGAATGAAGCCACTTCTCGAGCTGGGCCATGAGCTCGGGCACGACCTCGGGCGGTGGCGGAACGAACCGCGAATTCCCCGGGCGCGTGCCGCCAATCCAGTTCTGCGTGCGTCGAATCTCGCCGGGCATCTTGTCGGCTCCTCGCACACCGCGCATCAGGCGTTTGTGCGCCTCGCACAGCAGGCGTGTGCTCAGTGGCAGCCCCTTGGCGCCGGCGACCTCCTTGCGGGCGAAGGTCAGCGCGTCGACGTAGTTGCAGACATCCCGAACGTCGTCTGGGCGCTCGGCTTGCTTGGTCGCCTCGAACGTCACCACGTCCTGAAGGGTCGCCTGCGTGCCTTCGATCTCCGACGAGACGACCGCCTCCTTGCGGACAAAGCCGTACAGGAACCACTGGGCGCTGGGCACCATCGCGCCGGCAACGCCGAGTTTGCCGACGGCCGTCACCGCCTCGGCGTGCAGGGCGGACAGCCAGTCATCGAGCACCAGCGGCGGATCTGCCGGCGGCAGCGGCGCAGGCACGAATGCCCGGACGTCCTCCCCTCCGGCCCCTCCAACCCTGGAAACCCGGTATGTCCCTGTCGTGCGTGGCATGGCTAGGCAACTTTCCTTTCCTAGCGGGATCCGCTAGTCAAGAAGTCTTGACTAGCATCGTCCACTAGTCAAGTCCGCTTGACTAGAGGGAGGCCAGACAGCCCTGGTGGCGGCTGAGCGCTGGGATTCTGGGACGCAAACCACTCGTAAGCGTTCGAGAATCTGACGTGCCCTCGTTTTCAGTACCAGCCGCTATGAGAAGCTGGTGATGGTACCCGCAGCCGTCGCCATCGGGCGTCGGGCGTCGTCCGCGGGCTCGTGGAGTAGAGGGGTGAGTTTGAGAGGGGAGAGGGGTGTTGGACCGGAACGATGTGTTACCCATGTACCCGGTCCAACACGGTGCTCGAGTAGCGCTTGCCGGAGCTCACCTCGCCCAGGTCGTCGTAGACGTACTGCCAGGAGGACCCGTCGGCCAGCGTGGTGCGGGTGCGCTCGTTGGGCGCGATCCGAATGAACGGCTGGACCGTGGAATCGCACCCCCAGGGCGGCACGCGTGCTCGCCCCCGTGCACCCAGGGCTCGCCCGCAAAG